>JABGUH010000044.1 GCA_018646675.1 Bdellovibrionales bacterium
AAAATGGAAGCGCCTACGTGGCTTCAATTACCTGGCAAAAGTGATAACTGGAGTTAAATTTAAAGATGGAAATGAGGTGATCAAGGATAACCAGAATGCTGCTTAATTTAGCTAGGCAAACACCAGATTTGACAATAACTCGCGTAGTACCCACCCCATTGATAAAGGAGTAGAGACCATCCGCCGGCAGCTGGGCGTTATCTCCACTTGGGGCCGCTGCTGCGTTGGTGGAAAATTGAAGTTGCTTATCCCCAGTATAGTTTGTCTCAACTGCCAGTTGGCTTGGATCAGTGGGATCAGGTGGATACATCGCTTTTATCAGAACTTGAAAAGGAGCACCGACTACAATCGTCTGATTGGGGTTAACCTGTTCTAGTTGCCATTTTGAGATTAAGCCAATTTCGCTAACTGTTAGGTTGAAGGAGGAGGATGAGGTTATTCCTAGAGTTGGAAGTGATACATTGATAACAATATTGCCTAGCGTAGATCCAGCAGTAACTGTAACGGCTGCATAACCGCTACCACTACTCATGATTACATAACTTGATAGTACTGCCGTTGCCGTTGACTCTGATGATAGTGCGAACTTAACTGGCACACCACTTATCTGACTTCCCGAAAGTTGAACGACTAGATTTTGGTGAAAGTTATTGTCAGGTATCGTCGCTTGATTGTTACCTGATGTGAGTGTGATCGTGGTGCTACCTACAGTGCTGGCACCAACGCTGGCAGCAGGATCATCTGCTTGTTCTACCTTGGTTGCATCAATACAGGAGACGGCAGAAAAAATAGTAAGCAAAAGGAGAGAGGATAACAGCCGAGAGTACCAGTAGATAGTACTACCTCTGTTTACTTTTGAAAGAGTTTTCCCTTCTCTCATCTTTTTCCCTTCTATACCTCAACTAACATATCGGTAATTCATAAATAAAATTTAATGATGCACTTAAATTTATTGTTGCTCTGTTAACATCTTCCTAATATTTTACTACAACTCCGAGGGTATAGGTCGGGTATGTCTGAAATTTAAACTCATTTCAGCTGGTTAGCTGGGATGTTGAAGTCCGGGCGAAGGTTGGGGTAGTTGAGTATAATCGCCAACTATTGGCGATGTCCCCCTATAACGGCAAAATTGTTTAGGGTGAGATAACTGCTCGGAATTATACTATAGTATTAGAATGAGTTACATAATTCTCAGATATTGGAGATGAGGTGAGATTGGGAGTTAAGGGTGCTTCTCTGCTAAAGCTACTTTCTAATACTACTGTTGTGACAATCATGTGGTGCGTGATGGGCACTCTCTTTTTTGTCATCCCCGGTAAAGCCTTGGCCAGTAAATTAAGCAATACTTTCTACATAACCGGCAAAGTTTTCCAGGATTTAAACCGTAATGGTGTGTTTGATGGCGAAGAGCACGGTATCGGTGGTGTGACAATTGTCAGTCGTACTGGAGAGCGTGCCTCCACCAACGTAGATGGTGAATTCAAAATGAAGATTGCTACTACCTCTGAGCTAGTAGAGATTAGTTGTGACCTTGATACCGTTCCTCCCCATGGTTCTTTCTCGACCGCCCAAAGTCATTTTTTAAATGTCAATACAGGACTGATTAGTAGGATTAGCTTTGGGCTATTCTATCCTGAAGAGCAGCGCACATTTAAGTTAGAACCAGATCTAACTCAAGCTGTTTTTTTTCATATCCCATCAACTCTCTCTCACAATTTTAAACTAAGCAGTGATGGTCTACTCTATCAGGGGCGACTGCTACGCCCACTGGATGCTTCTAACTGTACCATCTCTGGCCAGCAGACCCCTCCAATCAAATTGCTTATCGACGAAAACGTTGCAATTGCACAAAATCCACTTCAACTTATGGAGGTTAATGTTAAGTGTGATTCGGAAGAGTTTTCGGTGGCACTTCCTAGTATTATAATTGCAGGTGGTAAACCCGGACTTAATAGTATTAAGCCATTTCTAGTTAACGATGATGGCCCCTCTTCACCATATATTAAAATTCCATTTTCACTATCACTAAACACTACACTTCAAATGGATGGAGTAGAAGTCACAAGTGCTCAACTACATATTCCCATCATGAAAGGTAAGACGAAACATCAACTGAATATTCTTCGCGAAAATGGAACTGCAATTAAATTTGATCTAATACTAGGGGTCCCCAAAATTTTTAAGTCCCTTCGAGATGGCTCTCAAGGAGAGTTGACCTTGAAGTATGCCAAATTTTTGGATGCGGCAAGAGATACTGAACTTCACTTTCAAGGAGTATTTACTGATTTAAAAAAAGTGGAGGTTGGAAGCCAAGCAATTCTAAATAAAGGGGAAGCAAGTTCATTTTTAGTTACTGGCAAACGTGGTGTTAACCGATTACCAATTAAGCTAACTCGTTTAAATGGAAAGGTTGAGCATCGCCATCTTGAGTTTACTATCTATCCATCACCCAAAATATATTTTGAAATTGCTTCAGGTTTGGCAAATAATTATAATGTTCAAGATATCTCTACTAATAATTATAATTTTCTCTATATGGAGAGCTTAAGTGGGGTGCTTTGGCTTCGCTATCAGCAGTTTTGGGGCCTCTATATGGAGTTAAATACCGAATTTTCACCTGTTCCTCTGGAGTACACCTCTATTGCAACTGGAGATACGGGTGAGGTCAGCGGCCGCCATCTGGATGGAAGGTTGAGTGCCACCAGAACTTTTTATTTAGATAATGATAGTTTTTATAGTACGACCTTAACCGTTTTAGCAGGTTTACAGCAGCTGACATTTTATCAACCGACGGACTCTGATAAGGTGATGACACTTTATCTACCAGAAAAAACTCTTCTGGCGACGATTGGGGCAAAGTGGTACTTTCCATATGTTGCAAAATCATCAATCTCCCTTGAGAGTTCAATTATGTTGGGCAGTGCCATTAGTGATTTTAGTGTCTACTCTTGGGAAGTGGGAGAGAAGATGATTGTTGATTTAAACTTTATTGGCAAATATTGGGGTGAGACCCCATCTTTTGGTCACAACTATCGCTATCCGTGGTGGAAGAACCTAAAGGGGACCGTTAAACTCAACATTAAGGGCGATCAACAACCGATCCTTTCTCGCAGTGGCGACTATGTCTCCTCCTATACTATCGGTATCAACCTTGGTGTCGCTTTCCAATATTAGTTATCACTGATTATCATAAGTAGGATCGACAGAGTCTACTCCCGTCCTTGTTTGTTGCCCTCTCTCCTAAAACTTACCCAACCGTTCTTCTTAAGTTATTAACAGAGCATAAAAAGGGCTAAATAATATTTTATGTTTTCCGATATGTTGAGTAGATGAGTATATCTCCAAACAGGGGGAATGGTTTGTTATCTAAATATGTACTACTGTCTATAACGATTATCATGTTGGTCGGTATTGCTGCTCCAGTCAGTGATTCTCGGGCCAGTAGTGACAGTTTCACTACATATACCATCAGAAGGGGAGATGACTTAATGGCCATCTCCATGAAATTCTATGGTACCCACCTTAAATGGCGTGAAATATCGAAGGCCAATCCAAATTTAGATGTTCAGATGTTGATAACTGGTACGGAAATTTATATTCCACTCAAGAGTGGATCAAAGATAAAAAAGAGAAAGATCAGGATTGCACAAGTAGAAGATAATGGACACATATTGAAACCTGCTCCCGTTGAAGCCCTTAAGCCGCAAAAAATTACTGCCCCAATCGTAGCGGTGGACAAACCAGCTCTCTCCCCAGTTGCAATTTTGGATAAGCCTCTTCTCCAGGAAGATATTATTAGGCAGCAAAAAGAGGTGCTTCCCGAAGTAAAATCACAGAATAAAGTTGTGGTCGCACCTTTTGATGATCCTGGTGCATATGATAATTTTGCTGAAAAACAGAGTGAACTACGTAATCAGGCAATGGATTTTACTACCAAGAGATCCCCGGCGTCCTCCAATGATGAGCTATCACGCTCTAAAACAGCGTCAGGTATTAACTCAGAACAGGATTTCAACTTCTATCTTAAAACTCGTCAACTAACCAAAGAGCTTAAATTAGAAAAAATAGCTAGAAAAGCAGATAGTGCTCGTCTTGAGCAGCAGCAGCAGCAGATTGCCAAACTTAATGGTATGCTAGATGCGGCCCAGAAGCTAGCGACTCAAACCAAAGTAGAGAATAAGACACTTACGGATCGAATCGTTAAGTTGGAGATGCTGACGGATGATCGGCAGCGCTTGCAGGGACAACTTAAAACGGTTAGCTCTAGGCTTGGTAATGTCAATCAAGAGAACCGTCGTCTATCTCGTACCCATCATCTTTTTGACCCCATGGCACTAGCATATTCTCAAGATCAGGTGCTACGTGAAAAAAATCGTCTTCTCTCTCAACGTTTTTGGCTGGAGAAGAATAAGGAGTTAAATAAGTGCTCCATTAATATTGCAGGCAATCCTAAATCTGATCGCAAACTATTTAGTCAGATGGTGCTACTATTAACGGAACAATTTGGCTCCAATGCAGTAAATATTGACCCTGGCTTGAACGAGTTGACACTACAACTACCAGGTGAAGTCGTCTATGGTGTCGATACACCTCAGATGCGTCGCAAGTATCTTCCAACATTAGCTAAAATCAACTACTACTTAAAACAGTTATCAATTTCGCACTTCCACATCACTGGCCATAGTATGACCAAAGCGGTGCGTGACCGGATGGGGAAGATCATCAGTGCCGAACACTTTATGCTGAAGCAGGCAATGACGCTGCAAAATTATATAATTAATGAGTTATCTTGGTCTTCGGATCTGGTTACTGCCGGATCAGTTAGCTTTGTACCTGATAAGCTTAAGTACAGCATTAAACGCTTTAGTCTACGGATAAAGTTTAAATCTCCAGTTATGCCTAAGAATAGTGGGCGTGCCGTCGCCAGTATATTAGCTAAAGACTCAGTACTCAAAAATATGCGTAATGATATTTTTGTCAAGTTGAACAAGCCTACTGAAAGCAGAATAGATATTAACCACGGTGGAGTTGATATTCATATGGCCCAGAAGTACTTCTACCGTAAAAATCAACCAGAATTAACCAGTTATGGAGAGGGGTACTTGAACTCTATTATGGATATGTTCTCATTGGTCAGTGATGCTAAATTTGAGGTGGTCTGGGCACCAGGAGTTTTAGATCGAGACGAGGATTATAATCGTGGCCGTGCCTTACAAAATCTAGAAGAGATTAAGCAACATATTCACAACAACTATCAATGGGCCAAAGGCAGAGTTGAGTTTATCTACTCCAACCGCCAAGCAAAATTATTTGAAGCGTTCTCATCCAAGGGAGACCAAATAAATCGTCGCCTTACTTTTCGAATGAAGCCGATGAGTATCACTGTCAGGCCAATTGGAGAGATTGAGGACAATTAGTCTGCCCAAGTGCAGATACGATCTGTAGTCCGCAAATTATCTTCTTTGCCAGATTTCCTGTTCACTGCTTTTGCTACAGCGTTGAGACTTTGGTCCTGAATTTTCTGGTCTATTGGGTATCAACGGAACACTCTTGTTGGGAAATAGTTGAACTGGAGTAATATTATAAGCATTTGTGGAGAAGGTAGGTATGAGCGTAGTTGAGCAGCAGGAGAGAGATCAACGGATAGAAGAGTGGCAAGAGTTTGGCGAGAGGGTTGAGGTTAAGATCAATCCCCAAATTGAGTCAGTTGCAACTCCTTCCTAACTCGATTCAGGTCACGATTAGCAGTTGGCAGTATTAGTTGTGCGACCAATGATGCGCAGCGCTGCACCCATTTTACATAATATATGCCCCTCTGTTGTGTTCAAAATTGTATAACATCTTGTTAATTTTACAATAATTACTGTAGTCACAGACAATCAAGCTATCACTTGCTATCTGAATTTTATAAATTCGGAGGCATTTATGATAATTCTACGACTGTTGGCCTTAGGGCTATTGATAATGACCACGTCCACTGGCCACTCTCTAGAGATTGCTTGCGAGGGCATGGGGATTAATGGTGTATCAATCAAGCGTCTGGATAGTGACTCTAAAACAGTGGATCTTCAAGATCAGATCGCCATCTTTCAGGCGGTGATTGCAGATGCTCAGCATGTGGAGTATCTATATGAGTGGACACTTGTCTCTCTCGATGAGCCGACGACTGTTTTCGTCTACAAAAATTCAAAATTTATATTTAAGCCGAAGTTAACTGGAAAGTACGACATAATTCTAAGGGTTCAAAATCCATCGAATGATTGTGGTTACCATAGGATGAAGTTCGGAGTAACCAGCAATGCTCCATTTCTAGGAGTAACCGAGGTTCCTGTTATTGGCCCGGAAGAGTTTAAGCAGTTTGACCACCTAGTTGCCCTTAATGCTCAAAAACTTTGGCAGTGTGGCGAAGGAGAGGGGGTTGTCATTGCCGTAATCGATTCTGGTGTTCAATATAATCATCCTCACCTAAGACCCAATATCTGGCTTAATACCATGGAGATACCTGGGGATAATATTGATAATGATAATAATGGAAAAATTGATGATATTCATGGGTGGGATTTTGTTCATAGTGACCCATTCCCTCTTGATGACTATGGCCATGGAACTTATATTGCTGGTCTATCTGCCTCATCAGTTAGTGGGATTGCACGAAAAGCTAAAATTCTCCCATTGAAAATAATGGATACCTTTGGTAGCTCCTTTGTAACCAGTGCCATTGAGGCGATTAAGTATGCTACTGATCTGTCGGTCTCTAACTCTGTTCCGATGATTATTAATCTCTCATCCTCAATCGCTCACGATCTCTTGCCTGTAGAGTATGACAAAATGTTTAAACAGGCGGTAAAGTATGCGCAGGATAGAGGGGTGATGATTATTGCCCCATCTGGAAATGGTGGCAATGATGGGATGAATGGAATGGATCTTGATATCTATCCGGAATACCCCTCCTGTTACCCAAATGACAATATTATCACCGTAGCGGCCACCAATCTGGCGGGAGTTATGACTGGCTACTCAAATTATGGACAACAATCTGTTGATGTTGCGGCACCAGGGGGAACGACTGGACACTCCTTGATGACAACTCACTTCCATCCCGAGGTACATCTCTATCGCGGTGTGGTTGGTACATCTCATGCTGCACCAGTTGTGGCAGGTCTGGCCGCTGTTCTTTGGGGACAAAATAAGAGCTTAACCCCCTACGAAATTCGCCAGATAATTATTGACACTAGCACCACTACCGCCGGGTTAGAGAAGAGGGTCCTGTCGGGAGGGTGGATCAATCCCTTAAGGGCCTGTCTCTCCAACCAATAGGCTGTGTTGATAAACAGCTAATCTAGAGTGACTATTTCAAAACTGGATTACTCAATCGATGTCACCTTTTGTCTCTCTATTGGTGGCATGGTGGGATCGCCATTCAGTATTATCTCTGATACGATTTTGCTTAGACCAACATTGACAAGGGAAAGAGTGTGACGACGATCGCGAAAAGATCCTGGGGGGATAGCTTAGAACTATTTCTGGACAAAAGATCAATTATTATGTTGTTTTTAGGGTTTTCTGCTGGTCTGCCCATTCTGCTGATTTTTTCATCACTGTCACTTTGGTTGCGTGAAGCTGGGGTCGCCCGTTCGGCAGTTACCTATTTTTCCTGGGCCGCTCTTGGCTATTCGTTTAAATTTATCTGGTCACCACTGGTGGATAAACTGCCGATTCCGATTCTTACCAAATTGTTAGGCCGAAGGCGTAGCTGGCTATTGATCTCCCAATTCTCGATTATTACCGCCATCTCTTGGATGGCACTAGTGGACCCCGCCGCAAGTGGCTTGACCTCTATGGCATTGGCCGCAGTTTTGCTGGGTTTCTCTTCTGCTACACAGGATATTGCGATTGACGCTTTTCGAATTGAGTCGGCAGAGAGTGATTTACAAGCCATATTAGCTTCAACCTATATTGCCGGTTATCGAATTGGGATGATTGTTGCGGGTGCTGGTTCACTCTATCTAGCTGATTATTTTGGCTCTAGCATAGAAAATTATTCCCACACCGCTTGGATGTACACCTATTTTATTATGGCCGCCTGTATGTTAATTGGAGTGGCCACGACTCTGGCCAGTCCAGAGCCTGAAGTTGAGTCTTCAAAAAGAGAGCATCGTACTAAGGATTATTTTAACTTTTTTCTACTCTTCCTAGTTATCGCAGGCTGCTTGATTGCAACATTTACTCTAAGTGCTGATCTGACGATGATGACCAAAAAATATTTAGCTGAACTGTTCGGTAATAAACCACTGGCCAGTTTTCTAGTCGGAACGATTAGACTTGCAGTTGCAATCTCTGTTGCAGGGCTTGCCGCCCTAGCAATTGGTAAGTCTGGAGTGGTAAACACTGCGATGATTAACGAGGGCTACATTGATCCAGTCAAAAACTTTTTCGACCGCTATGGTAGATCACTGGCCTGGTCACTTCTCTGTCTAATCGGTCTCTATCGAATATCTGATATTGTATTAGGGGTTATCTCAAATGTCTTCTACCAGGATCTAGGATTTACTAAGACTCAGATCGCCTCTGCAGTTAAAACCTTCGGTGTTTTTATGTCCCTACTGGGTGGTTTTTTAGGTGGAGTATTTACCACTCGGTTTGGGGTGATTAGAATGTTATGGTGGGGAGCTGTTTTGGCGGCCGGTACTAATCTCCTCTTTATGCTACTGGCCAGTGTGGGACAAAGTAGTTTTATGCTATATGGAGTTATTGCTGCAGATAATTTGGCCGCTGGTCTGGCCAGTGCGGCTTTTGTCGCATTTCTCTCAAGTTTAACCGATATCTCCTTTACTGCAGTTCAGTATGCCATCTTTACCTCACTGATGACACTTCTGCCAAAGGTGCTGGGGGGATACTCTGGCAGCATGGTCGATGCTGTGGGATATCAGTGGTTTTTCATATTTACAACTTTAATCGGAGTTCCAGTTCTATGGATTGTCTATATCTGTGGTAAAAAATTTGAGCTACGAGAAAACTCGCCCGAAAGTGCTATTTATGCTGAAGATGATTAGGAAAGGTGGATGATCACAGGTAGTATACTGCAACTAATCGCTTTATAATAGCGGCAGCCAAAGAGGACGTTTTTGAAAAGAGATGGAGAGAGCGGGAGTCATGTTTAGGTGAAATGACAGGAATGAACTGGTTAGTGGTAATGTCGTGGGGCGCTATGGACCAGATTAATATCTTTATTTGACAGTCTGAGTAAGAGCTACATAATATCTAAATTGATTAGCGACAATCTGCAATCAAATATAGTTCCTTGAATAGTTTATACAAATTGTACTCCAGCAAAGGGCCGAAATAATTTATGGATTCTAAAACTGTAAATAGACGAAATCTAGTTCCTGAATACATTCAAAAACTCAATGTCTACCAAGCAGGGAAGCCTGCCACTGAATTGGCCCGTGAGCGCGGTCTGACTCATATCTCTAAACTGGGCAGTAATGAAAATCCACTGGGGCCCTCTCCTTTTGCTATTCGAAAAATGACTCATGATCTATGGGAGGTCAACCACTATCCCGATATGCATGCCTTCAAACTTAAGGAGGCCCTCTCGAAGTTATATAAGTTAAAAGCAGAGAACATAATTCTTGGAAATGGCAGTGAAGGGATAATGGCCTATATAATGCGAGCCTTTGTTCGCCCCTACGAAGAGATTGTAACCTCTGAAAATACCTTTATTGGTTTTTACATTCTCGCTCGTAGTGTTGGTGCCACTCTGATGACAGTGCCGTTAACCTCTGACTACCGGTACGATGTGAAGGCGATGGCATCAAAAATTACCGAGAAAACAAAAGTTGTCTATATTGCTAACCCCAATAATCCCACTGGAACCTATATCACAAGGGATGAATTCGATTATCTGATGAACTATGTTCCAGAACATGTATTGGTCATTTTAGATGAGGCATATTTTGAGTTTGCTCGGGAATTTGATGACTATCCAGACTCGATGGACTATCGCTATGATAATGTTATAACACTTCGTACCTTCTCTAAAGCTTATGGCTTGGCCGGGATTCGCTGTGGTTATGGCTTTGCACACCAAAATTTAATTGATAACTTAAATAAAGTGAAGTTACCTTTTGAGCCAAATATTATTGCTCAAAGGGGGGCGCTCGGTGCCTTGAAGGACTCTCCTCATCTGGAGCGAACCGTTAAGAATAACAGGGCAATGTATGAGTTAACTTTTAGCTATCTTACTAACAATGGTTTTAAGCCGATCAACTCCATTGCTAACTTCATCTCTTTTAAAAACTCTTGTGCAGAGGCATGTCAATGGATGTTTGATAAATTGTTGGATCTCGGAGTGATCATTCGTCCTTTAAGTACCTATGAGATGCCAGAGTATGTTCGAGTCTCAATTGGGAATGAAGAGGAGATGAATCACTTCTTTAAATCGATGGATACTATTTTACCTGAGTTTACCGAGCGATTTGGGCGAGCATAATCAATCGAGGAGTCTCTTCGCACTCTAATATTCACTGATCATAGATCGAATAAACTGATCAACCATCAGCTTCTTGTAGGCAGGAGGAAAAGCATCTTGCTTTAGAGGTTTAATCCTCTTTTTACCTTCACTACAGGCATGGGCAACCATCTGCTCAAAATCTGAAAAATCACTAAGTTGGTAAGAGTGAAAAAGTGGCGCGGTATTAACCCCCGTAATCGCCACAGAGAGGTCACGACTCTTCTTTATCCCAACCGCAACACCTAGTGCGGGAAAATCGATGGCATTTCGTATTCTAAGTTTTCGATATTTTACAAAGGAGCACTCTTGATCGGGAATCTCAATCGATACAACTATCTCCTCTACCTTAAGAGTATTCCTGGTGATGCCATCATCCTTAAAAAAATCACGCACAGAGATTTTGCGTTCCAAATCTGCGCTTCTGACCACTAAAGATGCATTCAAAATAAGCAGAGTGGGAACTAAATCGGAAACGGAGCGTGCTCGACAGGTTGGGTGGTCACTACTTTTGGTACTGGGAACCAGTTGGCAGCTACTACCTCCAGCCTTAAAGCACTCCCCATGACTTCCACGGTTAAAAGGGCTTTGATTATAGAAGTGACAGCGGTTATCAACTAAAATATTACCACCAACGGTTCCTTTGCAGCGAATCTGGGGTGAGGCGATCAATCGGGCGGCATCTGCTAGAGTTGAGCAGTTCTTATTTATCAAAGGATTATTTGCCAACTGATCTAAGGTGACCATTGATCCGATAGATAGAGAGTCTGCATGAACGGTTATCTCACTGATACTTGTAACTCTATTTAAAAAAATAATATTGTTAGGTATATCAGATGAACTCTTTAAATATGGTACCAGGTCAGTTCCGCCGGCATGAAAAAGATAACTGCCCTTGATCTTATTGGTAATTAGGAATAGCTCATCTACTGTTTTGGGGGAGTGGGTTAACATCTCGGACCTCCCTCTTTAATTGCCGTTAAAATTTTATCTGGAGTGATTGGCAAATTATTGACTCTAACACCAACTGCATCATAGATCGCATTAGCGATGGAGGGAATAAAGGGGGCCAATGCCCCTTCTCCTACCTCTTTACCACCAAAAGGGCCTTCTGATTCATCACTATCTGGGTAGATTAGATCAACTTCCGGCATTTCAAAAGGGGAAGGGATTTTATAATCCAAAAAGGATGGATTCTGTACTGCCCCTTTGTGATGGATAACTTCCTCCATCAACGCTTGGCCAAGTCCCATATGGATCGAACCTTCGAGCTGCCCCTCTACCGATAGGGGATTTAGTGCTTTGCCACAGTCATGGGCACAGGTCACTTTATCAACTTTGATAAACCCGGTTTGGGGCTCAATGGTAACTTCAGTGATAAATACTGTTGTACTGTAAGCTGGGCTTAGACCGGCCCCTGATCCCTTAAAGTTACCGCCCATTTTAGGGGAGATGTAGACACCTTTAGTTTGAAGTGCTCCGGTAAAATCTAGCGCCTTTCTTACTACATCCATATATGGAACGCTCTTTCCATTGGGAGCAGTGATTAGCTCCCCTCTGAATTTAAAGCCATCACGATAGTCGGGGTTGGCCCCTAGATATGATGATTCAAAGTCGGGTTTCTGATCACCTTGCCGATAGAAGTCATCACTCTTGGTCGGGGTTTGATAATTTGGTTCGCTAATTTCAAGTAGTTGGCAAGCTGCATGGACCAAAATTTTCCGCATTCTAATCGCTGCATTCTTAGAGGCGTTCCCGGCCATAAAAGTTACCCGGGAGCTATAGCTTCCGTAGTCAATCGGACATGTTCGGGTATCCGCAGAGATCACTTTAATCATATCAATCGGTAGTCCTAATACTTCGGCCGCAACTTGGGCCAGCATGGTGTCGCTCCCCTGGCCAATATCGGATGCGCCAGAGTAGAGAGAGACTCCACCATCGTAATCAATGGTCAGGCGAACAGTTGATTGAGGCATCTGATTCCAATGGATGGGTAGGGCACTACCGCTAATAAAAAAACCACAGGCAACACCAATCCCTTTGCCGAAAGGAAGTTTTCGATATTTGTTACTCCAGTCAGATCTCGTCATTGCCTGTTTGAGATTTTGCTCTATCCCCATTGAGGTGATGCGAAATTCATTAGTGGTTAGAGAGTTTGGTTGCAAAAAATTATTCAGGCGAAATTCACAAGGATCAATTTTTAGTCGATCACATGCCATATCAATTAGTACCTCAGAAGCGTAACGGGGATTTACCCCACCATGACCTCGCATTGCTCCACACATGGGTTTATTGGTATAGACCCGATTGCACTCAAATCGGTAGTTGGGAACCTTGATTGGGCCTTGCAGTAGTACGCCGTTGTAGTAAGTGGTAACGACTCCAAAGCTTCCATAGGCCCCACCATCAATTAACATGTTACCATCAAGTGCTGTTATGCCCTTCTCTCGACTCACTCCTATTTTCATCGATATTTTGGACGGATGGCGTCCATGGTGGCAGAAAAATACCTCCTCGCGTGAGAAGACAATTTTAGTATTTCTGCCGGTGATCATCGCTAATTTGGCGGCGATAATTTCGTGAGGGAAGGGGTCACTTTTACCACCAAAACCACCTCCGAGGTGTGGCTTGACCACTCTTATTTTATGCATCGGGATCTCCAGAACATCAGAGATCGCTCGGTGCAGGTAGTGAGGTACCTGGGTGGCGGAGTAAACGGTTATCTCTCCTCGAGTATCAATTGCGACTTGGGTGGCATGGGGCTCAGTAAAGGCGTGGTTGATAGATGGAAAATCAAATTTTTCTTCCACCACCTCATCTGCCTCGCTAAACCCTCGATCAATGTCTCCAAAATTTTGCAATACCTGTTTATGCAGATTTGACCCTTTTTTCAACTCCGGATGGATCGGGGTATCAGTAGCAAGCAGTGCCTTCTCAGGGGAGAAGCAGGGGGTGGTAATTTCATAGTCAACTTTAATCAGTGAGAGTGCTTTAGTTGCTATCTCCTCAGACTCACAGGCGATGGCCACCACTCCCTCACCAACATAGCGTACACGATCAATCGCCAACGCGGGCTCATCTTTACTGATTGGCAATACACCAAACGTATTGGGAATATCTCTTCCCAGCAGGACTGCTCTAACACCGGCCAGCTCTTCTACCTTTTGGATGTCGATGGCTTTAATATTAGCGCTGGGATGAACCGATCGAAAAATTTTAACGATTAGTGGACTAGACAGTTGTAGATCATCAGTGAATTTTGCACGGCCTGTGACCTTGTCAAGAGAGTGAATCAGAGGGACCGATTTTCCTATGGTTGTAGAATCATCACTCACTTTAACATCTCCTTGGAAGCTGATGTAATTGCCTTTTCTATTTTGGTATACCCGGTACATCTACAGATTGTTCCGGAGATACACTCCTTAATCTCCTCTTGGTTGGGCCGACTATTATTTTTCAGTAGCGCCACACCATTCATCACCATTGCAGGTGTACAGAAGCCACATTGAATTGCACCCTCTTCCACCATTGCACTCTGTAGAGAATGGAGCTGCTCACCATTTGCAACTCCTTCAATCGTAACTACTTTCGAACCTTGAGCCTCTGCTGCCAAAATAAGACAAGCCAGTACGGGGCGGCCATCGAGGTGAATAGTGCAACAACCACACTCACCGTTATCACACCCCTTTTTGGTCCCGCTGAGCCCTAGTTCTATGCGTAGAAAATCTAATAAGGTCAAAGTGGGCTCAATTGCCCTTTCATATATGGTGTCATTTACATCTATATTGATAATCGCTTTGCTGCTTGTCATGGCGCTAATATTCCATCAGAGTTAAACTGTTATACTATAAAATTATCTTCAAAATAGCCTTTATCAGTTTACATAACAAGTATTTAGCAATCTACTACGAGAAAATGTCTGGCGGACGACAGGACATTGGGGGCCGAGGAGTTTTTTTTCGACAGTATCCACATAATTTCAGCGTGTTATGTTGCCATAGTAAGCTAGGGTTGCTATCTACAGCGGATATACTTCACTAATTCCATCTTGGTATTTGAAAAATCTGTATAGATATTGAGGTCATCTTGGCAGTAGAGCAGGTGGTAGTAGTACTTTGCTTTCATACCTAATCTCACTCGACGGCACAGTTTCCCACTCCATTTTACCAGTTCAATATTTTGTACCTGCCAATATTTTGAGCAGACATTACTCAGGTGGGGTGCCAGAGCTGGGTTATAACTATTCCAGCGCCTTCCTCGCTGGTAGGCAATACCGGGAAAGAATTTAAAATATCGGTCGTTGGAAATATCATGGCCAGGGATAGATTGTGGGTTCACGATCTCACTCTTAGACATTCCAGCTCCACTTAGATAGATGGCACTCTGAACACCACTACTGCCTGAGTTCTTCTGGCTTTCAACAAATTTATCTAAACAGTTCTGCTTTGAAAAAGTCTTAACTATTCCTCCGTTGTTACCACCTTGCTCTAACTTGCCAAATCGGAGGATATTATCTATTGGCCGCAACCACTTATTAATATCAAAATCCCAGCCAGTCGCCATTAAAGAGTTACTCAAGATCATGATAAGAAAAGTGGTAGAGAGCTTTAAACACATAAGTTGATCCCATTTTTGGGTGGTATATTGAACCACATGTTATCTTACATAATACCACTACCCTGGTTAAAGTTGAGTCAATAAATTAGGGGATAATAATTTTCCCATAGGTTGACGAACTACTGACAGCGCTGCGGCCCCCAGCAGGCGCCTGTGGGACTATGTGCGTTACAAAGATCAGGGGCACTAAATCCCATAGATCTGCCGGCACTTTTTTCAATCTTTTTTCACTCTCTCTTGACTATGGTACTGATTGGGACTAATTTGCCCCCATGAAAACATACATCTTACTCACATTTACACTAATTCTTGTCTCCTCTAACCTGTTTGCCTATCCCAGCGAATTGCGGTCACTGACCAGATCCTTTCCTGTGATTGCTGACTCTGTAATTGCTCAGTGTACTCTCTGCCATTTGGATGATGAATACGATCTCAATCAATTTGGCTTGGATTATGATGATAGCGATTCTGATGAGGAGCTGGCAGCAATGGACTCTGATGGAGATGGCATCACGAACATTCTTGAGCTTGAAAATTCGACCTACCCTGGGGATAGTACTAGTAAGTAATATCTAGTGTCACCCTCGATGGTTGGTAATTTCCATCTGACGAAGTTCTCTTCCACTAAGTTGTAGATGGCTAAACTCAAATTTCTAATGAGCTACTATGAGTAAGCAGTTAAAGTATATTTCGACTTTTTTGCTGTTTTTGGCCATTCATCTGCTATTTTTCTATCTTCATCCGGTTGGGTCAACTCACCCTTGGTATAGTATCACACCGCCTTTGATGGCAATCTGTTTAGCCTTTTTGACTCATAACCTAACGATTAGTCTGGGAGCTTCGGCATTCACCGGTGTGGTATTAACTGAATTTATCTTTCGCAGCTCTCCAGGCCCATTTATTTCAACAATTAGCAATACTTTTCTTATTCCGTGGAGTGCTTTTTCTGATCCGATAAATTTAGAAATATTGGGATTTGTCTCATCCATCCTAGTTTTGATCTCCATTTTAATCTCTTCAGGAGGGGTGCGGGGAGTGATTATTATTCTTGCAAACTGGGTTAACTCTAGACTAAAGGCTCAGTTGGTTCCTGCCGTGCTAGGTCTGCTTATTTTTATTGATGATTATGCAAATACCATGATTGTTGGTAGTACCAGTCGGCCGTTAACTGATAAGTTCAAAATATCAAGGGAGAAGTTGGCCTTCTTGGTGGATGCCACTAGTGCTCCGGTCGCTGGAATTTCAATCGTTAGTACTTGGATTGGTTTTGAAGTTGGTCTCTTTTCAAATATCTCCAAGGAGCTGAATTTTGGAAAGGATGGCTATAGCATGTTCTTTGATGCGATCTCATTTCGTTACTACTGCATCTTTATGCTATTTTTTGTCTTTGCTACAATCTTACTAAAGGTTGACTTTGGCCCGATGCGGGCCGCAGAGAGGAGGGCCAAGGAGACGGGGCAGCTGCAATCACCTAGTGCCACGAACTCACCCTCATCTGCTTTTCAACTATCTCAGGAAGCCGAGGGGATTCGCCCAGCGGCCCAGACTGCAATAATCCCATTGCTATTTTTATTGCTGTTTGTTTTTACAGGGCTATGGATTGATGGTGGGGGCGCACAGTTAGGTTTACTGGAGCTATTTCAGATTAGCTCTTGGATGAAGGTGCTACAATCTTCTCAAAATGGCATTACTATATTACTGATGGCAGGAGGAGCGGGAGTAGGATTGGCAGCATTCCTGGCCCTGGTGGTTTCCAAGCTTAAATTTAGCTCCCTACTTACAACAGTCGTATCTGGTTTAAAGAGCAGTCTGTTGCCGGTATTGATATTAGTACTTGCCTGGTCATTAAAATCAGTGTGTGACAATCTTGAAACGGGGAAATTTTTGGCGGAGACGCTCTCTAGTCACTCATCTCCACTCTACTTTCCATTTTTTGTCTTTCTTCTCTCTGCGGTGACTGCATTCGCGACCGGTACCAGTTGGGGAACCATGAGCATTCTGATTCCCACAATTACGCCAGTGGCATTTGAGTTGGATGGGGGAGTCTACTCCCTTACAACTATTTTAACCTTGGCCAGTATTTTGGATGGCTCGATTTTAGGGGACCACTGTTCACCCATCTCAGATACGACTATTATGAGTTCGATCTCTAGCTCTTGTGATCATATTGATCATGTAAAAACTCAGCTTCCATACTCCCTATTTGTTGGGTTATTTGCTCTGATGGTTGGATATATACCAGCTGCCTTTGGGATCTCCTCTCTCGCTACCTATCTTATCGGGATCAGTGGTATTTTGCTGACCTTACTGCTGATTAAAAAATATCAAAAGAGTTTTTAGATGTGTGAAGCGGTTAAAATTTCCACCAAACAAGCAAGTTGTCATATCTTTACCTATAAAGAGGGATTAATCTCCTATCTTGGCCACGATCTAAAGCTGCGAGTTGACAATTTCACTGTAGATTTTATTGAAGCCTCAAGGAAAATTACCGCCACTTTTGATTTGCACTCGATCGTTGTTGAAGCGGTGGTTAAAGATGGGGTTGAATTAGATAGTGTCTTAAGTGAGAAGGAGTGCTTAGAAATATGCCAAAATATCAGCAGCAAAATATTTAGTGATCCCAAAGGGAAAATAACCTTTGAATCTTCTGCAATCACTGCAACTGACGATGGATTTGATCTGCAGGGGATATTAGCAGTTAATGGTCATCAGCAGCAGGTAGATCTGGTACTATTTGGGCAGAATGGACAACTACGATTAGAGCATACGATCAATCAACCTCAATTTGGCATCAAACCATTTTCTGCCATGTTGGGGGCGATAAAAATCAAGCCTGACGTTAAGGTGGTCTTAACTATTTTTGATCTTGATCCTCTTCCAAAGTTTGTGCGTCAATATTGACAACCGCTCCAGGTGCGATCATCAGGTTTGCTGAGGCAATCGTTCCCTCAACACTGGCCGAGGGGTGGACTGTAACATTTCCACTGGCTTCAATCTTTCCCTTAAAGCACCCTGCGATGTTAAGGTCTTGACACTTTATCTCTCCCTCCATTACTGCCGTACGCTCCAGGGAGAGTAGGGCATAATCAGTCATTATAATCTCTCCTTTGATTTGAGAGAAGATACGGGTCTCTCCCTTAAAGTGGAAAGTTCCCTCCAGTTGGCTGTTGCCCCCGACAATTGAGAAGTTCTGTTGAGTGAGATCTTGGGTGTTTGGGATCATTGGGCAGACTCCACATTAGAGGTTTCGGGGCCATATTGGTGAACAAACTCTTTTTTGCTAATGAGATCTCCTGTTCGAGAGAAAATTAAGATTGTGAACTTTAGATTAGATACAAGTTGCTTGATTGGCATCCTGATCTCAACTGGACGAAAACGGGTGGCAGCAAATGACTCTCCGGATGTATAGTATATTTGCTGCTGCTCATTTGCCATACTGTTGGGAGGATGAACAGTGATCTTGTTTAACTGTTGCAGTAAAACAAAAATTCGCCCTGCAATCTTTTGGGCACCTTCAGATGTATTAACAATTCGAAAGTTCAACTTGGCAATACCACTCTTGGTCGTTATCTCAAAACCTTCAAAGCTTACAACATTTGTTAAGGATAGATCCTTGTGGGCCAAGGGAATTTTAAACAGGGGGAATATCACTTGGTCACTACTTTGGGAGGTTGAGGAAATCTTTTTTTGGAGCTGGATATTTAATTGTTGTGAATGGTCAAAACTCTCTTGTAACTCTTTTTTCTCATGTTGCAGCCGGCTGACCTGCTCTGGCACCATCGAGATAATTTCATTTCTTAATGTGTGGAAGTAGCGCACTCCGGCCAGGAGTAAAAATAGAGAGACTAGTCCCACGGTAGGCATGATAACTAGAAAAAAAATAGGGAGAGTTGGGGCGATATAAAACATCTGGGGGTTTTTACGTTCCCGATAGACGACGATAGACATTTTAGAGGGGAGTAGTTTTTTTAACATTATCTCGTCATCTACTTGGTGTTTTGGGAGAGGGGAGAAGCGGGGGTGTCCTTCTCGGATGAGAAAAATCTCATTGAGGGGTGAAATACCAGCTGCTGATCTTCCCTACCTTCGTGATTAAGTTTACTCCAGATTTCGGAGACAATTTTCCACTGATATGATGCATTTTTTTCCAGGTAGAGCGTCTTCTTTCCACTATCATTGATGGAGCGTGAGCTGTAGTGCTGACGAAAAGTGATGGTGGCATAGTTTAATGTTTGAAATATTGAGATATTATCGATTCTGATCGTTGGTTGACCTGAGCGTTGAAATAGAGTGCGTTTATATTTGGAGAACTGCTGGTAGTTACCTCGAAAGCGGTCGTGAAACTTTTGTGGGTGGTAAAAGTTGATATAGCTGGAGAACTTCTCCTGTTGCCAACTATCTATCCATTGATTGACCAGATTCAACAGTTGAGCTCGATTGCGATACCAGCTATCTCTACTTAGATAGTGCATATCCTGCACTACAATTAGCGGAGTTTTCTTTAGTTCAATATATTTAGAGATATCAATCAGGTCTTGGTTGGCAACCACCAGACAACCCCTAGAGTCTAACCCCTTCTCAATCCTGGTTTCATCATTAGTCGAGTGGAGCCAGATGCCACTGCCTCCTTTATGTAGACGGTGGTCCACTGGGTTGGGGTAGTTGATAACAAAAGAGCCGATCCCGTAGATCTCTCCTTTCTTCTTTCCAAACATCTTAATTAGACTTTCATGAGGGATAAAGCTGGTAAATTGGTATATTCCTTCCGGTGTACGGTGATCCCCCTGGGCACTTTTATCGCCGGCAATTTTGCCCGAAGCCATTTGGTAGGAGTGTAGAAGTTGAATACTCCCCTGGGGATTGCGCTGGAAAAGGTGGAGTTTATGAGTCGACTTCTCTGCAATTAGAATATGGTGAGAGAAGAGTGGATCAGTCAGAAGTAGGGAGGCTGGCAGCAGATTTGTTATGGGAGGGGCCGGTGCGGCCAGCTGAAACATCGGGTATATTAGCGATAATACTGCCAATACTGCTATTAAAATGTTTTTCACTCTATTAAACCCTCGCTAAATAATACAAGTTTAGGTAACTGCGATTTGGAGCAGACAGGAATTCTACTATCTTTTTCTAGGATTTGTCCTCTTTTTTGAGTCGGTTATTACTGTGGGATACATTTTCCACCAATGTTAAGTTTTTTATCTCCGTGATATTCTTAGTAATAGCGAGGTGTGTTGAATGAAAATTATCTTCTGTTCAAAAGATCAATCTGTGGGGGAACTCTCCCAAACTCTAACCAATCACTCTGTGGTGTTTACAGCAGAGTTTGACCAAATTCAACGGGAGGTTAATAGCAGTGAAGAGGTGCTGCTATTTGTTGACTATGATTTGGGTGAGGAGTGGGGAGAGCGAATTAATAGTCTATTTTTAACCAGCAGTAACGTGATGAGAACTCTGATCGTTTCGGACTGGACACCCGCTAAAATGAAGGAGCATCAGCACACTAAAGCTGCAATGGATGGTTACTACGTTAAGCCGATTAATATGGAGGTTGTAGAGGAGGCAGTGGATGACTACCAGGATCTGTTTGCCGCCAAAAGTGTCAGTGCTAAAAGTGAGACTCCTAAGTGGGATGGACCACCAGCTAGTGGCCCAGAAGTAAGTAGTAGTGACAAGTTTGACCAGAGTGATATATTTCGGGTTGACGACTTGATGGATGAGGATACTAACTCCTCGCGTAGTTTCAGTGATACCTTTATCGGTGAGCTTGCTCGTGAGAGTCGTCCAGATGGTAGTGATGAATTTGCACTAAATCTAGATAGTAATATAAATCAGAAGGCAGAAGATGCGGCCAGCGATGTTGCGCCACTACAGGAGAGTACTTCAGAAAATTTAGGTGATGATCCATTCGACTCGTCGGACCTCTTTGGAGAGGCTGATCAGTTTAGTGTTAGTGAGGGGTTACCTGATTTAGCACCGACCGAAGCCGTAGCTGATAGTGCAAATGCTGCAAATATTGTAAAGAAAGATGTAGAGAGCACTCCGGCCCCAGCTCCTGTTATAGAAGATGATGAATTTGCATTGGAGTTAGGGCCAGGCAGTAGTGATAATCTAGAGGTGGAGAGCACTCCTCTGGTCACTAGTAAAGTAGAGTTAGATAGTGCTGGAGTAGTTGATTCAGTTGAAGGTAGCACCGAGGGAGAAGTTGATCTTGCTTTTGACGATGGGGTAGATCTTTCTGTTGATGCTGGTGTTGAACCTGCGACTAATGACAGGGTTGAGCTTGCTGCCGATGATAGTGTTGATCTAGGCGTTGATCAGGGTGATGATTTTGCAACTGATGATAATTTTATGTCGGAAGCTGTTGATAGTGGGATAGATCTTTTTGAAGGTGAGTCGGATCAAGCGGCAGATTTTGAAAATGAGTTTAAAGATAGCGTAGATTCTGCTCCTGATCAAAGTGTCACTCTTGATGTTGGCACGGATGAAGGTGTCGCACTTGATGCTGTTGTTGATGAAGGTATCTCTCTTGATGCTGGTGCGGATGAAGGTCTCGCTTTTGATAGTGTGGCAGAGGAGAGCGGAGATGTTGAGAGTAGCTTAGTTGAAGAGGAAGAGTTCAATTTATCTAGTGATAATGAGATGACTGATGATGTACTAGATCGAATGTTTTCTAGCGCAACTAACCGTCAGTTTGAGGATAGTACAGGTGGACGTCAGAAGTGGATTAGCGAGAGCGTTGATCTACCTGGCCCCAAGCAATCGGAAGACTCAACAGGTTGGATTAGTGATGCCCCAGTTACTGCTGCCACAAGAAGTGAGCCGGAGAGTATGCTTGGTGGAGAGATTACAAATATTGCGGAACTGCGCGAGCAGCGCGATGAGCGAGAGAGTCAGGAGCAGCAGCAAGAGCAGTATAATAAGGGCACCTCTTCGCCTCGATCAGTGCCCCTTGTCTCCAGTGAGAATGAGGCACGGGAGTTATTTGAAGGTCAGTATCGCCAAGCGGAACAGGAGCGGGCCCGAGAGCTGGCCCAGATGGCATGTCGTCAGGCATCTGAGCAGACCCAGGTTTTGGCCGATGCCAAAGCGCGACTAGATGCTCATGAGCAGGAGGAGCGGTTGGTGGCCGAAGAGGAGTCTCGGCTGTTGGCGCTACAAGAGATAGAGAGAAAGAGCGCTGAAATTGCCAATAAAAGTGTTTTTGATGCTGAAGTAGAGGGGGAAGAGCGACTATTAAGCGCCTTGGTGGAAGTGCGGGAGTCAATTGATGAGATCGAGGATCAAGGAGTAGATCTAAAGCTAGTAGCTGAGGAGCCTCCAGTCGGTGTTGTCAGAGAGGACTTTGAAGACATCTCCTATGGGTCACTTGAGGGCTTTGCCCATGATGAGAGTATTGATGCTACACGAGTTATTCCAGACTTGGATCTGCTAACAGGAGTGAGGGCACTACCTGAGGAGAGTGATGCTGGCCTTGATAGTAGTTTAGAGGCCGATAGCGACAGCTCCCTAGCTCAAGCGGAACTATTTGCAGATAGCTTAGCAGAGAATAAAGAGGGAGGGGATTTTGAGTTAGGCGATCTCAAACAGAGTGATCTTGGGCTCGATGAGCGTGGTGAACTTCAACAAGAACAGGCATTAAAAGAGCAAGAGAGACTTAAGGGACAGATCGGTGAAGGTGTTGAGCAGGAACTTGATATTGCAATGTTGGAGGCGATGAGTAGTAATGTCTCTGCCCTGGCCGATGATGCAGAACCTTTGGAGATAAGTGGTGATACAGATCTAGCAACAAGTACCGATGATCTAATGGCAAAAACTGATGAGGATGAGACACTCCAGATGGATGTGGATCTATCACCAATCGAAGGTCTGGAAGACTCTGTAGCTAGTGGTGACAGTAGTCAACAAGAGTTTCGTTATGATCGTGATAAGGGAGATGATAAGGAGAGTTCCATCTCCACTGCTGCGGTAAGAGTAGACTCCGATGAGCTATTCCGCTCTTCAATTACCATCAATAACTTAAGAGAGGAGCGTGAAGGGCTCTTAGTCGAGTTGGATACGGCAAGAGTTGAGACTCGTGAGGAAAAACGTAGTGCGCTGGGATATCGTGCCGAGTTGGATGAGGTAAAAATTGAGCTAGCCATTTTGAAAAAACGGTACCATTCTCAATTAGATGACCTCCAAGATAAATTGCGTGTGGAGATGGATCGCAAGTTGATCTATGAAGAGAAGATTAAGCGCTTTGATAGTGAAGTTGAACGATTGAACTCTAAGTTGAGAATCGATGTTTCTCAAGTTAAAAAGCGAGAGCAGGAGCTAGAGAATCAGTTAGAGTTACTCCAGTTTGATACTGCTGCTCAGATTGAAAGCCGAGATAAGAAGATCATCTCCTTGAAACGTCATATTGATGCCATGGAGTTCAATATGGAGACGATGGAGATTCATAAACAGAAGGCTTTGGCGGAAAAAGAGCAAGTTTCTCAACGGTTGGATCGTGTGATGAAGACATTGAGAGGGTCAGTGGATATGTTGGAAGATGAGGTGACTCCTTTGGGAGATGATGAAATTATTCGAAGAATGAGTGACCGTTAATCCCGGTATTGAGCAATAGGCTCAATCCCAGCAGAGAATATAATGTGGCATAAATCTCTATTTGATTTCTTTTTTCAGGGTACCTCTTGGGATTCACTGGCAGTGTTATTGGAAGAGCTCAATCAACTAATCCACGATAAAGATGGAAAACTGGTTGAGATAGTTCTAAGTATTACTGAGCAAGAACAGAGTGTTTTGTGGAACCGTAGAATCGAGCACGGCGCTCAATCTGTGCCGGTAATGGAGATGTTTCGAGCGGTATACACTGCTTATGATGGTAGTGAGCGCTGGATGTTTGAAAAGAGACAGGATGGACGTTCATATCTAGTAATCTTTTTAGGCTTAATTAATGGGCAGCAAATATGGGCGGTTATTACTGGAGGCTTAAAAGAGCGTGCTGGTGATACGCAACAAAGTGATGATGTTGAGCTTGGACGTTACTTGCGTACTTTTTTGTTGGAGGCGATAAAAAATGAACAATTGCTAGATTACTCTCAGCTGATCTATGCAGATGAAGTTACAGGGTTATTCAACGTTAGGAAGTTACATGAGGACTTGGATCAAGCAGTTAGTCGTTATTTGAAAAGTAGTTTTCCTTTTGCAGTGCTTTTTATTGATGTTGACCATTTTAAAAATGTCAATGATGATCATGGACACTTGGTGGGGACACAAATACTAAATGATTTGGGCAGGCTGCTGAAGAATAATTTACGTCGTCACGATAGTATCTATCGTTATGGTGGGGATGAGTTTGTAGTACTGCTTCAAGGCAAAAATATTCAAGCAGCGAAAGTCGCAGGAGAGAGGCTGTTGGGAATTATCAAGGGCCATCCATTTAATATTATAGGAGCTAAAAAGATGCATATATCGGTTTCGATTGGAATCGCTGAGTGCTCTTCTATGTCGTCCTCTAAAGAGGATGTCATCTATTTAGCAGATCGTATGATGTATCAAGCAAAGTATCGAGGGCGGGGACAAGTCTGCCTGGCAAGTGAGGTTCACTCCGCATAGATGGAAATCTTTTAGAGGTATTTTAGTGATTCTATTGGTAATTAGTGATTTACATCTTGGCCGTGGGAAGTATTTTAAAAATGGTCATCTTAATATATTAGAGGATTTTTTTGAAGATAGTCGCTTCTATGAATTTTTAGATTACTACAGCAGTGAATCCTACTATTGGGAGAGCATTCACTTGGTTTTAAATGGTGATATCTTCAATCTGATTCAAGTTGATGTTGAAGGTGTCTTCAACCATGTAATTGATGCTCAGATTGTCTGTGCGACATTAGACCGGATAGCGGCAGGACACACTCTCTTCTTTAATGCGATCAAGACATTCCTCTCTCGACCCAATAAGAAAATATCCTACGTGATTGGAAACCATGATATTGGTATGTCCTTTCCAGAGGCACAAGAACACTTAAACGACATGCTTGGATATAAGCTGGATTACAGTTTCGTATGGGAGCAGCATGGTGTCTATGTTGAGCATGGACATCAGTATGAAGCGATCAATATGGTGCCAGCGAATCGTCTTTTTATGGATGGTCCCAATGGTAAGACGATTTTAAACCTACCCTGGGGAACTCTATTTTGTATTTTGGCACTTCCTAAATTGAAAAAAGATCGCCCCTATCTGGACAAGGTGCGGCCGATGGCATCATATGTGAAGTGGTGTCTCTTTCACGATTTTACCTTCTTTTTAAAAATGGCATTGATCGTGGTGGGACATATTATTCAGACTAGTTTTGCGCAATATACCAAGCAGAATCGAAATTTTAAGACCTCATTGAAGTTATTAAAACAGGTTACCATCTACCCCAAGTATGGCAAAATTGCCAAACGGATATTTCGCAAGCGCCCCAACTTACATACTGTGATTATTGGTCATACTCATCTATACGAGTGGAGAAAGTTTCGTGGCAACCGCTACTACTTCAATACTGGTACTTGGAATCCAATTCCGTCGATCGATGCAGGTTTACATGAGAGTGTTGCCCGCCTCAACTATACAATTTTAGAGTTACATCCCAAGTCGGGGACTATCCGTTCCGCAGCACTGAACAGTTGGCAGGGAACATGGAAGCCATTTAAAGAAGAGGTTTGGACTGACTTTACCTGACAATGCTCCAGATGCCGCCGGCCTGCTTACGCCCTTCCAGATTAAAAATTAGAAAGCTATATTTTCCGTAGTGGGGAAGCTTGCCTAAAACTGTCGCTGCTGCTTCCTGGGTTGGAGAGAGCAGAAGTGTTACCTGTTCTCCCTGGTAGTTTAACGCTAGAAGAGCACTATGTTTATCTAGCTCAAACTCCTGGCCGCTACTTTTAATAATCACCTTCCCATCTCGAACTGTAAATTGTCTGCTTTGGATTAGCAGCTTTTGAAGTAACGGCGTCGCTAACTGATGTTGATCAACTACCAGCAAGATATTGCGGTCTAATTTGAGTTGAGCTAACTCAGTGGTTGAAGCAAATATGGTTTCACTGGGATCTGCTCCGCTCTGATGAGCCTCCTGGGCTTTTGTCAGTGCTGCTTGTAGCATTTTACTGGTGGGAAACGTTGTCACGTAACGAAACTGTTGCCCGCCCCAAAAACGGCTGAGAGTGGATGGATTCTCTCCATCAGTTAGATCGCGCATCAGATTGAAGTATGGATCAATTACTACCTGGGTGACTTTCCCATCAGTTGGTACTTGGAATAATTGATTTTTTTGAGAGATCTTAACCTTAATGGTGGAGTTCGCGCCACTGCTATAAGTTAGCTGGAGTGGGATTGTCGCAGTAAATGGTTTGGCGGTGTGTTGCTTGATTCTAAGTTTAACCTTGCCGGCAGGGGCATTCTCAAGGGAGGCCGTAAGCTTAAGGTTCTCGGTACGCTCAATCCACTGCTGAAAAAAGTAGTTCAATGAGTCTCCATGATGTCGTTCAAAAATAGCTTGGAGATCTTCCCAGGAGTTATTTAGGTAGCGGCGATTGAGTGCCAGCTCTTTAAGTGAGTCATCAAATGCTATTGTGCCAATCTCCTGTTTTAACATATGAAAAATCATCATCACCTTCCCATAACCAATTGCTCGTGATGAGGAGTTAAAACGTGAGACAAATTGCCGGACTGGAAAGACATTACTAATGGTGACTGAATTTTGATATTGCCGTAAACTGTTCAGACGGTACTCCATCGCCTGTTTCGCACCTTTAATCTCTTCATAAAGGTAGTCTGCTTGAAAAACAGTCAACCCTTCACACCAATTACCTCTCTTCCAGTCCACATAAACGGAGTTGCCCCAGTAGTTATGGAGTAATTCGTGTCCTAAAGAGGTATCGACGATGAAGTGGTAGGGAATAATATTCTTATCTAATAGTGTGTAACCGGCCATACCGTAGCCAGTAGAGAAGAAGTTACTCACTACTGCAAATTTTTGATAGGGGTAGACTCCAAAGTATCCCACATAGATGTCCAAATACTCTCGTAGTTTTGTTAGGTAGGAGTCACTGTGTTCAGCCAATTCGGGGTGGAAGTAGGTTTGTAGCAGAACTCCGCGGTAGAACTCCTCTTTAATTTTAAAGTTATTCGCAATCAGGTGAATCGGCTCGGTGGGATCAAGGTTCTCCCATACCTCAATCTTATCACCGCGTGTAGGATCTAAAACAGAGTGCTTGAGGTTACCGCTAGTCATTGAGGACCAGGCGGCAGGAAGTCGTAACTCTATATTGAAGCGAGCGAAATCCTCGCCCACCATGGGGTACCAAGCACTAAGTGGCGCGAGGTAAACTCCAACCGAAGAGATCGTGGCGCTAATCTCATTGCTGATATTATTGTGGCCCATTCCACCGGAGTTATAATCTTCATCTTTGGGGGCAAATAGGTAGCTGATTTTGACACTACCATTTTTGAGTTGATCCTTAGAGGGGTAGAGTGGGCGAATGGTCTGGACCGAATTGTTGCTGTTATCAGTGCCACTTTCCCGCTGATAGCTAATCGCCACACCTTGGATAGATATTTTCAAGGAGCTGATTGAGATGGGGATGGTGACTGTTTCTGGTCGAAAGCCTAGTTCCAACTCATCAATAACGCTAATCGTTTTCGCGCTTGGGATCAGGTTGAGTTTTAGATTGTGAGTGACAATATCTAGGGTCTGCTCCGCTTGGGTAGTAGCGATAAAGGAGAAGGAGAGGAGAGCAATTAGTGTCACCATCTGCAATTGGCAAAAAAAATGTCGTTTCTTCATAGGCTTATTAACTCCCAAGGCTGGCAATCATTATAATATTTATTTATTAGATTGTTGGACTTATACCTAAAGGAGATATTTGAGTAAAGCCTCTAGTGGGGGAGTGAGTGAAAAATTACACAAAAAAAGGGCCACTAAACGGTGGCCCTCAAATAATTGAAATAGTTAGCTGGTCTTTATCAGCTTAAGTGAGCTCTTTGCTAAAACGGGAGAAAAATGGCATTTGCCAGTAGTTACCCATAATTGCGTGGTAGATTCCCATAATGCTAAAAACAAAGCATGTGATGGCCGAGATAATGAAAGCAAGATGGCCAGCAAACGGTATAACTAATAGACCGAGGGCAATTACTTCCCAAATCCATAGGATCAACCCCTGACGGGCGTGAAAGAGTGTAAATTCATTACGACCACCAATGATAAAAGGGATCAAACAGAGAATCCCCATATAACTGACAGCTGCGAGAAGTGTACCACCATTACTACTTTTATCTGCATTCATACCTAAATATCCTCATCGTTAACTAAAATTAACTTCAACCAAGCAACAACTGGTTATCACCTAACTATGCAGCTCTACCTGTCTTGTGATGATTTTTCCAGTAGTAATATCCTCCAGCGGCCAATAAGCCGACGACGATTACTGGTCCCCAGCTACCCAAACCTAAACCTAGCCCTGCAGTTTTTGCTGCAACAACGTGGTGATGGGGAGCTGCTGCAACCGCTGCAGGGGCCGCGACCACTGCTTTGGGAACTGCTACTGCCGCTTTAGGCACTGCTGCCACTGCTGCTTTGGGAGCTGCTACTGCTGCCTTGGGGGCCGCTGCTGCTGCTTTGGGAGCTGCTACTGCTGCCTTGGGAGCCGCTGGTGCCGCTGGTGCTGCTGGTGCTAACTGCTCAGCTTCAATAAGTCGTCCGCCTGGGCCCTTAATTAACTCAATCTCTCTTACTCCTGCAACCATCGCTCACGCTCCTTTTATATTATATTATTATAATTAATGCCCCAACTAATAAGCTATATATTTAAAATCAGTACTTCAATAATATTTCACAACAAAACTTCGTCGGTAAACAAGTTATTCAACTTGAAGACTACCTTGAAGAAATGTTACCTAGGATCAACTGTTCTTCAGCTACTGTTTAGTATATTTATCTATCATCAAAAGTCATTAAAAATACACTCTTGATCTAAATAATCTAGAGCTATGAGCTTACAATCAGACCACCCATTGCGCAATGCGCAGGAGGGTAGTGGAGTGGCTTTGTCGGTTATCTGCCTAATTTTATTCATTTTATCCATCTGATTGCTGGACTTCACCTCCTAAATGCATAAGAATATTAGAGTAAAGTTTAATGATTTATTTTCTACCGTAGTGAGGGCCACTTCACTACTTGCGAGATAGAAGTTTATTTTGGTTCGTCGTAACTATTGGGGATTTGGTTTCAGTGGATCTAAGTGTTGATAATGTAGGGCCTAGATTTACTCAAATTTTTGGGGATGATCGGTTGATCGAGTTAGAGACAACGACAGCGACTAGTGAGGAGTTATCAACATTAATTGTTGATGACATCGTATCGCTAAATCAAGGACGTCACTTGATTGAACACCAGCAACTTGAGTTAGTCGCTGCTGATATTGATAAGTTGATTGCTGGCAATGTGGTGAAAATTTTCACGTTGGTGCTGGTTGACCAGTATGCGGCAGATCATATCTCTTTGCAAAAACACTATACCGTGGGAGATCGCTCCTTGAGGAGTATTCACCACGTTCCCCGCATGAGCTCCCACGATCTTCCTGGTAACTATCGTTTGGAGTTAAGAGTTTTAATGACTGCCAGCTTTGCCAACCTTGATTCCAAACATCAAAAGGGGATCATTGCTAGTTTTAGGTTAGAGTGGTTCGATTTTGAGCGGGATATGGTCGACGCAGGCAGAACTGCTCCTTTGGCAAGAGGGCCTGATCTTCCTGAAGTTCTTAGGAAGGGTGGTTCAACCGTTGAAGAGATAGGAGAGAGTGGGCGCTCGTTGGCCAACTACTTTTCTGGTGGTAAATCTTTTTTTATCGCTAGCTATCAAGACTCAAGGGAGCTAATTGCTCAGTTTGTTCTGGTGGCAAAACAGCTAGATAAAAAGTCCGTTCTGTGGACATTTACTGATGGTTTGCAGGTTTTAGGAGATGATCAACGGGGAGCTCGTTACTATTATGATGACGATGTTCTTACACGGACTAAAATTGCACCACTAGATCTCTTCTCCTATATTAAAAGTGAGGGGAAGCGTGACACCATCTATCTATTGGAAGACTTTCACTACTATCTGACAAAAGAGAGTATGCACTCATCTGAATTTGTAGAGTTGATCTCCATGATAAAGTCTATGAACTCTAGGTTGCAGGAGGATGGTAGTTTTATCGTTGTATTGTCGCCGACGACTAATCTGCCACCTGAAATAGCTCCGATCTTTGAAGTTATTCGTCACCATCTAGGGAAGAGTGAGCTGCTCTACCTTGAGAAGTATGGGACAGATCTAACTAAATTAGTGAAAGAGGGTAAGTTAAAGCCAGTCGTAGGACGAAACGAAGAGATTATTCAATGTCTAAAAGTTCTCTCTAAAATGGAGACGAATAATCCTCTACTGGTAGGGGCCGCAGGTGTTGGAAAGACCGCAGTGGTTGAAGGGCTGGCACAGATGTTGGCCGCCGGTAATGGCCCCAAACGTTTCATTAATAAGAGAGTAATCTCTTTGAACCTCAACTCGCTTGTCTCTGAGACAAAATATCGAGGTGAGTTCGAACAGCGTTTAGAAGAGATTCTTGATGAGGTACGCAGCAATGCTGATCGCTTGATTATCTTTATTGATGAGATTCATACCCTGCTTAATTTAGGAGCAACCGAGGGGGCCGCCGGAGCAGGAAATATTTTAAAGCCAGTATTGGCCCGGGGAGAGTTTCCCTGTATTGGTGCCACAACGCCAGAGGAGTTTGATCAGTTTATCGCAACTGACCAGGCACTTTGTCGGCGTTTTCAACTAGTTACAGTAGATGAACCTTCCGCTAAACAGACACTGGATATATTAAGGGGTATAAAAGGAGTATTTGAGGAGCACCATCAGGTAGTTATCAGCGATAAATCGCTAATAATATGTGTCGAGTTAGCCGAAAGAAATTTGTTAGAACAATCTTTTCCCGGCAAAGCAATCAAGATGCTAGATAGCGCTTGTGCTGCAGCCGCTTTTGAAAGTTTAGATGAGGTTAAACCGAATTTTATAAAACATGAATTTGAAAGAATGAGGGGGTATTAGAATGGCAGATCTATCTAAGTATACGGCGATTGGTGGTGAACTAGGAACATCAACATCTAAGTATTGTTGTGATGACTCAATGGTCATCTTCTCATCAGTTACTGGTGATGCACTTACTAGTGCAATGGAAGAGAGTTGGAGATTAATGAATCGCTCCAATGACAATCGTTGGATTAAAAACTTGGCAATCTATGATGATCGTCGCAAGAGTTGGCGCTACGTTGGAGCGATGACTAGATGTTCAGAGAAGACAAACTGGTTTACTCGCAAGGGATTGATTCAAAACTATGATGATGCCTATCTATCAATTAAAGCGGGACTCTTTCTGCTTAATAATGATCGGATAGAGCGAAAACTCGCCCCTCTTGGCAAGGTCGGATTGGGATTTGGTATTACAGTTCGCCACGGTGAGAATGTTATTGATAAATTCTTTGCCTATTTGAAAGAGAACTTACAAAAAGATGGTGATCGAAAGATTATCAAGGTCAAGGCAAAAAATGTTGCTACTAATGAGACCCAAGAAGTTGACATTGAGCTGGATTTCGCAGTTATGCAGTATCAGGCTTACGGTGCCTATATGGCGATTCTCTTTAGTAAGTATAAGATGCAGGTTTACAATACCTACGTTATCGATATTGGACACGGTACTTGGATTAAGCTGCCAATCGTAGAAAATGAGGCAGATATTAACCTGTCTGACTCGACTGCAGAAGGTATCTTCACGATCACCAAAAATATTTCTAAGGTTATCTTCGAAACATCGGGACAGAAATTTAAGATTCCTGAGCAACGGATCATGGAGAAGTTGCCATTGAAAAATTATGAATTAGAAGTTCCGGGGGCAGGGGTCTACGACTTTGGTGAGTTACTCAAACATGAGGCGACTCAGATGGCCCAATATATTGTCGAGCATGTTACTAATGACTTTGCAGCTCTCTCTCAGAAAGGTCACTCGATTGATTACTATACGGTAATTGGTGGTGGTGCCCATCTGCTCTTTGATACAATTAAGGAAGAGATTGGAAATTATTTTGAGTGGCCGAAAGAGATTCGTGATGACAAGGTTATCCATCCATCCTCCTTGGGATTAGACCCACGTTATATCAACTGCGTTGGTTTTATGTTGTTGGCCCGTGATCAGATTGCCATGGAACATGATGCTGATGTTGATCCTAACTTTGATCTAAAGCGAATTATTACTGACATTACTGATACCACTGGAACTAGTAAGAAGGGAGACGTTGGCAAGGTTCAGAATTTTGCTGAGAAAAAAGAGGACAAGAAAGAGGATAAGAAAAAAGAGGGTGGAGGAGATAAAGATAAAAAAGAAGGAGGGGCTGCCTAGGTGCCTCGTCTTTAAATAGAAGATAGCAACTAGGGGTAACATATTTAGGAGATGAGATAATGGATAGATCATACTTAGTTTTAGATCCGGAGTTAAAAGAGTTGGTCAAGGACTTCTCTTTAAGCTATTCATCTGGTTCCAAAGATGGATTAAAGATGGTGTTGCGAAACTATATGAAGCTGCATGAAAAGTGTCGTAGTAGAGGCGATGACACCATAGTTGTATTTGAGGATCTGATCGGTAAATTTACTTCGGGAACTCTATATAAGAGTACTAAAGATAAGATCAGCCATCTTGATGCACTGTTAGCTTCCGGTAGAAAAATTCACGCTAAAAAAGGTGCTGCACTTAGCAGTGGTGATGCTCATGACACTGAGATTCTTGAAGCGATCAATGAGGTCAAGGGCTTAGTTGAGGCGTTGAAAGCCAGTGGCGTTGCCATGGGTGGAGCCGGAGGTAGATTACGTAACTTTAATCCGACCGGTGCACCAGAACTAGTTAAACTCAATAAGAGTATGAAACCGAAAGAGCGGAAGAACTATCGGGATCTAAGAACTAAAAAAGCTCAAAAGAAGGTTAAATTTTAATGAGTAGGCCGGATAAAAAGATTTTTGTGGATGCGGGGGTCTTCTATACCAAGGTTTCGGCTTTAAAGCTTGAAGAGGGGGTTGGTTACCGTCCAAGCGGACGTAACTTTTTTCCCAGTATGGCCAATTCGGAATCTGATCCTCTCTCTCCCTTAACCTATCAGGTTGAGGGAGAGATGGTGGCAGTAGGTTATGACTCATCACAACTCACTCTTAGTTATGATGAAGCCAAAGCACACCCTTGGGGGTGGAGCATTGAAAATGGCAAGGCACTTTTGACCAAAATTCTTTTTGATTTTATGGATAAGGGTGACAAAAGTGCTGAGATTAACTTCTTGTTTGAGGATGGGGATAAGCTAGCAGTTTTGAAAGAGGTAGTCGCCCAATTTGGCGCAGGAAAACATCCAGTCAATGCATTACGACAGAATGATAAATTGATGATTAAACGGGATGTAGATGTCACTTTCAATTTTCTTCCGGCCAGCAATGCTTTAATCGACTACTTGCGAACAATTGAAAAATCATTTCGCAAGGGAATGGTGGTGGATATCTCTCATCACAAACTGAGAATTTTTGTACTCTCTCCAGAAGAGGGAGTGGAACTTTATCATGAGAGTGAGTTGGGAGTGTGCTGCTACTATGAACGTATTTTACGCCTGCTTAAAGAGTATGAGTTAGAGAGAGTTAGTTATGGTTGGATGATTAAGCAGATCGAATGCGGAATGGAAGAGATCGAGATTGAATCAGATGAGCTGGAAAGTGACCATCTGGATGAGCCTGACGATATTGAGTATATCAAGGCGATGAGCCTTAAATATTTAAAGCGGGATAGTATTTTAGTAGATAACAAAAAACAGCATTTTGATGTTGGTCCCCTGTTACAGAATATTCGTTGGGATCTCAACAAGGATATTAAGAACCTTGTCACGGAAAATTTAGTGGAGTATTGCACCAATAATGCAACATCGGTGGATATTTTAGCAATTGTTGGTGGTGGAGCAAACCTAAATGGTGAGATTCTAATGGACTCACTAGAACAGGAGGAGATGGTGGTCAGTATTTTAACAATTGACCGTCACCCATTCTATACTTTAGTTGATAGTGCTGCACGAGAGAGTATGAAGTAGGTTGAACCGATATAACGATGTGAAAGATATAAGGTTATAGGAGGTAATATTATGACAACAGGGCCAAAGGTAGACTATAAGATGCTGGGGAACTTTTCCGTGGCAGATTTTGATCTACAGACTTACTACTCTGCTGGACGGGCCGCAGGATTGGTGGTCAAATCAGGGAAGGAATTCATTGACTTTAGTCGGCGAGTTACTGATTCAGTTATTAACACCTTATCTTTGGGTAGCCTCAAAGGAATCAATATTAAGAAAAGGGGCAAAGGGAAGGTACACGAAAAGTACTTTGTTGGTCGCAAAGCAGACCTGACTGAGCTGGAGTATCGTAAAGACTACTATACCAACATTGGTAAAGAGATAGTTGATCTTACTTTGAGTGATCATACCGTTGATGATTTAACTATTATAGATACATCTAGATTCAACTACTCTTTTGATAAGATTGAAGTTAAAAGCTCTACCCCCAAGCCGGTAGAGAGTGCTCCTAAGAAACCTTCAAAAAACGAGGAGACAAAGGAGTCTAAGAGTAGTGAGAGTAAAGAGAAGTAGTTAACAATAATTTTATTCGATAACAACAGAAATACAGCTGGAGTGTGTGCAATGATTGAAGATGATGACAACATTTTGGAAAGATTGATTGGCGGTATCAAAACAGCAACAAATCCCAAGAGTGAGGATCAACTGCTTGAGCGGGTAACTGAGCTACAAGCTTCCGAGAAGAAGGTCTCTTCACTAGAAAACCTGGATACTTCCTTAGAGCTACCATCTAGCTTAAGAAAGGAGCAACCAGACTCTGGGCCGTCCGCCAGTGAGGGGGCAGCAGGATCAATCGCCCCTAGCACTAAGACTGGTAAAGGGGAGAAAAAGCAGGCCCCGGTGGGAACGATGGTTGGCTTGGATGTTGGTACCAGTCGAATTGTTGGTATCTCTATTGACCGTAGTAGTGATCCGAAGTCACGTCGAGAGCTAAATGCCTACTTTACTGTGCCCTATTCTGACTTTGCCAAGCAGATGCTAGAGAAGAATAGAATGCACTTCTCTCAACTTGGAGATGAGTTGGCCATCTATGGCTTTGATGCCCAGACTTTTGCCAATATGTTTAACGGTGAAATTTTGCGCCCAATGCAGACTGGTCTTTTACGTCCAGATGATGAGCGTTCTTTACCAATGGAGAAAAAGATTATCGAGGCGGTAATTGGCCGTGCAGGAACATTGGGGGAGCACTGCTGTTTTTCAATTCCTTCACCAATTGTTGGACAAGAGAGTAACCTTATTTTTCATGAACAAGTTTTAAAGAAGTATCTACTGGGAATGGGATATAAGGCGAAAGGGATCACAGAGGGGACGGCGGTAGTTCTGTCAGAACTTGCTTCCAGTAACTATACCGGTATCGGGATTAGTATGGGAGCAGGGATGTGTAATGTCTGTTTCTCCTTCCTATCAGTGCCAATCGTAGTTTTTGGAACTGATCGTGGTGGTGACTATATTGATGCAAGCGTTTCACGTGTCGTTAAAGAGCCGATGAACAAGGTTCGGTTGATTAAGGAGCAGGAGCTCAATTTAGGTAAAGCTCCAACTAGCAATCTTGAGAATGCACTTCATGTCTACCATGAGGAGTTGATCTCTAATCTGCTTAGTACTCTCTCAACTATTTTGGCCAACGCCAGTAACTTTCCTCAGATTAATGAGGACATTCCAGTGGTAATTTCAGGGGGAACCTCTGCACCTGCAGGATTTAAGAGCAAGTTTGAGAAGGTGTTAAAGAATTATCGCTTACCAGTGCAGATTGGGGATGTGCGAGTGGCCAATGATCCACATATGGCAGTTGCTAAAGGGGCATTGATCTACGCAACTAGTATGCGTTAAGTAAGTGTGGCGGCCACCGGCCAGGGAGTGAGCGTTTGAGTTCAATTTCTGATTCTGATCGTAGGAGTAATACCCGGCTTGACTTTGTTAAGGTCGAGCTGGAGTACCAAGGTGAACGTTACAAGGTGCTCAACATCTCTAGTAACGGAATCTTGATCTACTGTCAGGGGGGGGTACCTGATCACCTGGCCAATATGGGGCGTACCGAGAAATTTGAATTTGTGCTAGTTGACCCTGAGCGGGGTAGCCGAATGGATTTTGAGGGTACCCTGATTCGTTGTATGGGAGAAGAGGGCCGCCGGCCAGATCGGGCGGCAATTACCTTTATTCCCATTACTGTAAAAAAAAAAAGTGTTAGTGAATTAGTGACTGTTGCGGTTGCTGGTGGCAAAGGGGGAGTGGGAAAGAGTATCTTTTCTGTTAATCTCTCCTGTATTTTAGCAAAGCTAGGAAAAGAAGTGGCCCTAATTGATGCAGATTTTGGTAGTGCTGACTGTCATACATTGCTGGGGATCACCCGTTTGCCTAAAGATATACGTGACTATTTTCGTCAACCAGAATCGAAGCGGGACCTGCGTAGCGAGTTAATTGAGACCAAATTTTCTCACTTGAAGTTAATCAGTGGGGGAAACAATAAGATTGATCGACCAAGTATCTACTCTAACTCCTTGGTTGATCAGATTGATAAGCTAGGAGCTGATTTTTGCATTGTTGATCTAGGGGCCGGAGTTGAGGATCACTCATTAACACTATACCATCACGCTCAGATAAAGGTGATCGTTTTGACTCCTCAGTTTACATCGTTGCAGAATGCTTACTCTTTTGTAAAATCTGCCGTCTACCGTGCCTTAAGATCAAGTGATAAAATTAAGGATATATTATTAAAGGTCGATGGTAACTTTGCTAAGTTATATCAGGTAGTCAGAGAGCTACCTGACAGTGATAGTTTAAAAGTGGAGTTTTATAATATTTTGAAGGGATATAAGTTTAAAATTATTGGTAATATGGTGAATACTCCTAAAGAGTTGGGGTTTATCAACATATTAATCAAGCTGGTAAAAGAGTATCTGGATGTAGAGTGCTCTATTTTAGGAGTCCTAGAGAGTGATAAGGATATAGATCAATCAGTGAATAAATTAACCCCTTTTACTGAACTATATCCCACCTCTGTCAACAGTCAGAAGATGGGTACAATTGCGCAGAATTTGATCAGCTAACTTTAGTTAGTAAGTTAATAGTTAATATGAGGCAATAGACTTAAATATTTGAGTTTTGGAGGAGTCAAGATGAGTGTAGAACAGACGAGGGTACTGGTAGTTGATGAGGATCGAGCTTTTTTAACTGAGCTGGAGTCCTCTCTCGCTCAAGATTGTGAGGTGAAAACGGCTGAAAATACCAAGGATGCCCAGCTGGTATTTCAGACCTTCAAGCCGAACACTGTTATTTTAGATGTCAGTGCTTCAGGTGATGAGTCCTTTGTTGAGTTCTTCTCTAACATCAGGAGAGAGGATCGCAATGTAATCAGAATTGTCACCTCTAGCGACTATAATAATTTAGAGAACATCATGGATGCGATTAACCGCGCCCATGTTCATAAGTATCTTAAAAAGCCGATCGATATAGATGTTTTGCGGGCAACTTTACGCCAGACAACAACAGACTATAACGAGACCAAAGCAAGATATGCGGATGAGGAGAAAGGGGAGGCATATAGCAAGCTAAAGACTGTTCTCGATACCGCGAAAGAGGCTAGACAGCATCAGATGGATGCAGATAGCAAGCTGGAGCATGTCGCTGATATTGAAGTTGAAAGAAGACGTTATGCTGCCCACGTAAAAGAGCTTGAGGCGAGAATTGAGGCCGTTGGAAAAGAGAGCGAGGAGCTTGAGAAGAAGTGGCGGGGAACTGTCAATGAGGTTAAGACCGAGCGAGATGGATTTCGGAGTGATCAGGAGAAAGCTGGTTTGGAAGTCCAACGATTAAAGCGTGAGGTTAAGCGTGAACAGGATAGCCGTGCTCATCAAGTTGCTGAAGTGGAGAGTGAGGCAAAAGGGCAGGTTAGTCAGACTGAAGAGTTGCGTGATCACCTTGAACGTTTGAAAACTGAAGCGGAAGATGCGGCACATATTCGTCAACGTGAAATTGAGCAGGAGATGCATGGCCGGGACGAGTTGCGTGAGCAACTAGAGCGTACTAAGGCGGATCTACAGCAGGCGAAAGAGGAACGTAATTTCTTAGAGATGTCATTACGTGAATTAAAAATTGCTGCTGAGGCCAAAAAAGAGTCGCTGTTAGAAGTGACCGAAGATTTTACTCGTGTCAATCGGGTTAGAAAAAAAGGAATGGATTCTGTACTCTTTGTAGATAAAGAGGATAGTAATCTTGAAAATTTAAAGCAGATGTTTAGTAAGACCTACAATGTCTATACTGCCAGGAGTGCAGATGAGGCAATGAAGTCTCTGGGATTAAACAGTGATATCTGTGTTGTTGTTACTGACCAGCTGATTAGTGCTGGCAATGGCTTGGAGTTGGCCGAGAGAGTAAGTAAGAGTAATTTAGATCTACCTGTTTTCTTACTTTCTGGACGTAATGATGCTGAGTTAATGAAAAAGGCGATTAACTCTGGAGTGGTGACTCGCTTTATTGAGAAGCCGCTACGGCGAGAAGTTATGATGGAGAACTTGAAAGCTGGTTGTGATATGTTTGACCAGCGTTCAGGAAGATCATTTGTTCTTAACAAGAAGAAAGCATTTGTGATTGACTCTATGCAGGCGATGAAAGAGCAAGTGAAGCGGATGGAGTTCCAAGTTTCCGATGAGAGAAAATCCATGTTACTTAAAATGGATGATGAGCGTTCGGCCTTAGATAGAGAGGTGGCAGAGCGCAGAACTGTTCTTGATGTAGAGCTTAGGGAGCTGGAGTCAGAATTTGGTAAAAAACGAGAGGTGCAGAATACAAATTTTGAGCAGCAGCGCGACTCACAGAATAGTGAATTTGAAGCGCAAAGAGAAGAGCAGCGGCAACACTTTGCCAAATTGGCCGAGGAGAAAGAGCAAGAGAAGCGAGAGATGTTAGAGCAGATCGAGGCTGATCAGTTGAAGGCCAGAGCAGATATGGAAGCTGAACGCGCTCGTTTTGATCAAGAGCAAAAAGCGCATCAAGAGAAGATGGATAAGGACCTTAAAGAGAAGACTGAAGAGTTTGAGCGTATCGCCAAAAGAAAAGAGGAAGAGCAAGGCGGTATCATTGATAAGATTGAGAAAGAGCAGCGAGAGATGCGTGATGATCTAGAGAAAGAGAAGAAGGAGCTACGTGAGAAGATTGAGAAAGAGAAGAAAGATCACTTTGAAAAGATGAAGAGTGAGAAGGATAAGTTTGCTGATGAGAAGAAGCGACTATTAGAGGATATGAAAGAGGACTTAAAGCGTAAGACAGATGATGTAGAGGAGAAGTTAAAGGAGCAGAGTGAGCGCTTCCAGGAAGAGCAAGGTGATCTACGTAAGCAGAATGAGGAAGATCGTCAACGTATGTTGGATGAGAATGACCAACGCAAGCAAGCTACTGTTACTGAGCTTGAAGCCGTTCAGAAGACCTTCCATCAAGAGGTAACTCGTAAACGAGGCGAGCTTGATAAAGCGATTGAGATGGAGAAGCAGAAGGCGAAAGCGCAAAGTGGAGCACTGGAAGAGTTACAGGCGAAGTATGATATGTTGTTAGAATCTCGTGAGGCACTTGAAGCAGAACTGGCCTCTAGGTAGGAGCTTGGCAGACAGTAATAGATAAGAGTTAGATTATAAATTTGGCCCCTTGGTATTCATCGTAATTATCAAGGGGTTTTTTCTTTTTGATTTTGTTAAATTTGTTGACCTCGCCTCCTGCTAAGCTTGTCAGTTTTTCACTTAAACCATGCATTAACTAAGTACAATATTGATTAATTTTAAATCAAATTTGGATCAATTTGGATCAAGTTTTACTCATCTTAACCGAATAGATCCATTGAAGGGGGGTCTATTTATAATGGCAAGGGATAAAATATTAAATAAAAATGGCAACCATAATCTCTACTTTGTGGTAGTTACGATCTCATTCACCTGTTTTCTACTAGTTCTGGTCAAGTTTGTGATGCTCAATTTGCAACAGCGGATAGAGTTGACCATGGCCCAAAAGGGGCAACGAGCGCCAGCCAGCGCTAAGGAGTACTCCGCTTCTCAGCTGTTGGGAGATCAGTTAACTGAAATTTTAACTAGAGAAGGTGAGTCAAAGGCGAAAATGTCATATGACTCTAGCCAGAATATGATTGTGGCCACCTTTATCGATGTTGGGGCGATCCGTTTTGCTAGTAACAGTGCTGAGCTTGGCCCGGCGATGAAGAATAATATTCAAGCTGCAATTCTCCAGATGAGTAAATATCTTTTTAGTAATGAACAAATTCGTAACAAGGTTGAGTCACTGGAGATTTCGGGGCACTCTGATCCTCGTTTTAATCAGCAGTATATTGATCCTAAGACCCAGAATCTGGCGGCGCAAAATTATAATATGGAGCTAAGTGCCAAGCGTGCAATCAGTGTCTATCACTTTATCTTCAATTCAGAGGATTTTAAGCTTAAGCATCGCCACTTTATGCACCAGATAACCTCGATCAGTGGCTTTGGCCATACTCAGCCAGTTGATCTCACTACTGCTCTGGCCAAGGTTGATGGTGATCTCGCTAAAGCAAGGAAGCCGGCGAGTGTAAGTAAGTGCGGTCGTTATGACTGTGGCTCTTCACGGCGAGTTGAGTTTCGGGTTCGCTTTAGCTCTAAATTGACCAAGAAAGATCTTAAGCTGGTGAATGAACTTGTTGCCCAACAGGGCATTAACAGTATTGACCCAATTGTTAGTCTTAATGGGATTGTTGATAGCAAAAAGGAAGAAGTATTGCCAGTGGCAACTAGCAAAAAGCGTGCTCCTGCCAGCATGGTTAGTAAGCAGAAAGATCAGGTACAGACGCTGCATCCATCTTCGGATCAGCAATTCTCTCCTCTAAAGTAATAGAGTGATGAAGGAAGGTGTCCAATGCTAAGTGAATTGGCAAATATTATTGAAATCAACCAGGTGGTATTTGCATATATCTTTTTGCCTTTTGTCTTGCTATTGACTGCATTGATGGTGGTCGTCAGGTTGGTCATCCTGCATTTTTGTCGCCAGGATCGGAAGTATTTTCAACAGATAAAACAGGGCGCCAGACAGTTTATTAATAATGAGCATATGGGTGAGCAGCAGATAGAATTTTCGGTAGTAGTAGCAGATATTGCACGAACCGCCTATGTTCAGTATCAGTTGAAGAGTAATCTGACTGGTAAGGTCAATGATATATTGGCCTATAAAAAACATCTTGCTGGCCTGAAGGATGGTATTGTAGAGACAAGTAAGCTTGAGGTAGGAGGTGATTCTGCCGTTTTGAATATCGCAATGATGGCCAGTAGAGTACTTGCCACTCCGACTACGTTATGGCGCAATTTGAACTGGCCCTCTTTTCATCTATTGGCCAGAGTGTCCAACATTCTTCCTACTTTCCTTGTTATTATCGGCGCTCTGGGAACACTACTCTCAATCACGCTAATTGTGCCTGAAATTGCTATTTGGGTGCCCTCTGGTGCGGATAAGGTTAGCTCTTTTGAGTTGATTACTAGTTATTTGGGAGGCACTTTTAACTTTCTCATCCTTTCGGTTATATTTGCACTCCCGATGGCGGTCTTCAATCATCTTTTAGCAGTTGAAGGAGAGTTGGCCCGAACTAATTATATATTGAAAGAGGGGATTGAGGAGTTGGCAAATCATGTCAGCTTGTTTAATCGTAATCTTAAAAAAATGGAGAGCGAGCAGATCGAACAGCGGATGTTGAGTGAGATGCACAGTATCAGAGAGCAGATAGGGATTTTGATTGCTCGACCCGTTGCAACAGGTGGCGGTCCTTCTCGTGGTACCTATACCTCATCAGGTGCGCCAGGATTAAAATTGGTCGGGAATGCGAAGCCCAAAGAGCGTATGAACTATCGTGAACTTCGCTCAAAAAGCAAGCAAAAGAAGGTAAGCTTTTAGTTCACATTTTGGTTAGAAACGAATAGACTTGATAATCATTAAGTTAATCTTTTTATAATGTTGAGTTGAAGGAGTTTTTAGATGGCGGTAACACAAGCTAATGCCGGTGCGGCAGCAAAAGGCGCTGGGGCCAGTAAGGGAATCAGCTTAGGGTTGGGACTTGGACTTGGAATATATGGACCAATTCTACTGGCTTCAATTTTGGGTGCTGGAGGTTATTTAGGTTATCGTTACTGGAAGAATAGTCAGGAAGCATCTGACGGCCAGAAGGAGAAGGGTAAGGAGAAGAGACCGTCAGTTTTGACTCCAACTGTTGCTGCCAGTAAGAAGGTCAATAATGCTCCGGTTAAACCGCTTGCTCACTCTGAAAAAATGGCAACTCCAGTAGCACCAAGGCCAGCGGCCAGTGATGTTAAAAAGGGGCCAAGAGAGGACTCTACAGATAATAAAATTCAAAATGCTCTAAAGACCGCTGCCTCAAAAAACTTTACTCTGAAGTTAGACAGTAAGCTAGGTGGAGGCAAGCCAGATGGAAAGAACAAGCCAGCTGCGGCACCTCATAGTAAGCCGGCCACTGCTGCACCCAAGAAACCAGTTACTAATACTGGAAATCGAAAAAAGTAACCAAGTTCACTTGGTTACTTCGAAATTTATAACTATTTGATGAAGGTTTTAAGGGCGCTTACGAAACGCCCCTCTCTTGTTGGTGATGCTCATCACCTTGAGCACTACTCATAATATTAAAGTAGCTATTCTGTAGCAGGATCTTAAGATCTTTCTCGTTAAAGCTCATCTGCTCGTTGGCCAACCCGGTAAAGACCCGTCCGATATTCTCCAACTCATTTTGCAGTTTATCATCGATTTGAGTTACAAAATCGGAGCTATCCCGTTTTTGATGCTGCTCTTCACTTAAAGATTTTCTAAGTTCATATCTCTCTTTTTCAATCTGTAGATGTAGCTCACCCAATAGTTCATCACGACGATCTTTCATCTCCTGCTCAAGTAGGGTCTGGTTCTGCTCACGAGTAGTGTTAAAATCCTCTTTTAACTTCACCTGCTTAGCTTGAATCTCCTCTTCTAACTTGGCTGACTCAAGTTTCTGATCAGCTAGGAGCTTGGCCATCGTCTGTTCACTGCCATCGATCTGCTCCGTTCGCTCATTGATCATTTTACTTTTTAGCTCAAGTGCTATCTCCAGCCGATTATACTCTGACTGCATCCACTTGAGTTTGCGATCCATTTCACGGCCCTCAGCCTCGCTTGCCTTCTGTGAGAGATTTTTACTGGCCCCTGATTCAGGTGCCCATGCACGATCGTAGGTTGACCAAGACTTGATCCAAGCAGATGTCCTATCCACCCAGAGAGAGATACGCTCTTCACTACTTGATCTTGCCTCTTCACTACGGGCGAAACTACTAGGTAGACCGTCGACACTTCTCTCTTGGCCAGTTGCTGCACGAGCTATCTCATGGTTTGAAAGCTCTTCACCATCTATAAACCACTTCTGTACTATCTTTTTAACAAAGACAAAAACGAGAACCATAAATGGTAGAAACATTAGCGCAAATAGGACTTCCATATTTTTCACCTCAAACAAAAGTTAGTATTACTGAGACAATATCTCATTATTTTACCCTAAATATTCAGGAGAGCCTAAGGGTAAATCTTTTTCTCAGCATAGCAATGGGATATTAATAAGACAATATATTCTAGGCAGTTATTTAACTATCTGCCCCCTTCATGACACACTATTTCAATTTTTGGTATGCTTGGACTACATCTTGAAATTTCTCTTTGGCACTCTCCTGGGCCTCCTCATTGTGGTTAACATAGCGATCAGGGTGAAACTTGGCGGCCAGGTTCAGGTAGGCGCGATGGAGCTCCTTGGGACCCACTTCTGGGGTCACCCCCAGGGTATCGTAGAGAGTTTCACGATCAATCACGGTTAAATTGGAGATTAGGCTGGCGAGTTCTTGTTCCCATTGAGTGCGGCTGAGATACATCGGCATTGCCGCTTGCTCTAAAATCTGCATATCTCGATCATCAATAACCCCATCTAGCTGGGTAAAGGTGACCATCAGGCGTAAAAGCTCCCGTTTACTCTCTGGAGTAAGATTTTTACCCAGGGAGAAGAAGAAGCTGCGGATTTTAGGAGTGGAGTTCTCCCCTTTGGTGGTCGTGGTGAGAATCAGTTGAGTGAACTCCTCCACCATCTGGCGTGGGATAATTTTCTGGCAGCGCTGGCGGATGTTCTGCTCTACCTGACTGGTCTTACGTCTCTCCAGCCGATGGGCGAGGTACTGGGCATAGTGGATAAATCCCATCAAGATATTGGTCTGTTGGAGTATATTAGGGATAACACTTCCGAGCTTTTTTACTGTCACTAACGCCTTGTGTCCGCGAGCGACGGCCCTCCCCAGTCGGTAGATCGATCTTTGAAAGAGATGGTTAAACTTAATAACATCACCTACTGCATTTGATAGTTGAGTTGTGCTACTAAGATCAACATATTTTAGATAAAAAATATACTGAATAATTCATCTATCGTTTATAATTATTAACATATTAGTATCTAGTTTAAATGGTGATCTGCTAGTTCATTTTGGGTGGCATCACTTAGCGAGATAGGTTGAACTATGGATATAACTAATCTATTTATGCCAATTGGAGTTGAGATTGGGACCAGCTCTTCAAAATTCTGCTGTCAAGAGGTGGTGGTGGGAGTGGGTTCCACTGTCGGCGCAGCTATGGATGATGAGTTGGAGCAGGAGTGGGTCCAACTAAATGATGGAGTAGATCAGGGCTGGGCCAGTAATCTTTCAGTCTTTGATCCGATCAGGAAAAAATGGTTTTATCTTGGAGGAATGGCAAGTAATTCAGCGGAATTGCGTACCTTCACCGAAGATTCCTTGCGGGATCCACATGACATTTTACTAATGCTCCTAGGGGGGCTATTTCTCATAGATATTGAGATGAGTAACAATAAACAGATGTTAAATCAGGTTGGACTCTGTTTGGGGGCCCCCTCTAATTTGCTGCTTAATTTAGAAGGAGATGTCAAATTAGCCGATTTCTTAACCGAGCATCTGGTAGATGGTGCTCTACCGATTAAGGTAAAAAATGTAGTAACGGGAGAGGTCTGTGAGCGTGTTTTAAATGTGGTATTTGTTAGTTTAAAACATATCGCCTTTGGTGCCTATACTGCACTTCTCTACAGTCGTTTTGAGCAGGTTCATCATAATGTCTACATTATCGATATTGGACATGATACCTGGATGAAGTTACCAATTATAGATAATGAGGCGATGATTGCATTCTCCCAGGTAACGAAGGGAGCTGTTTCGCATATCTTAAGAGAGGTGATTGAATATATCCATATTGAGAGTGGCAAACGCCTGAATCTTACGCCAGAGAAGTTGATTGAGAAGGTGACCAAGGAGGATTACGTTGTTGATACCGGTAAGGAGAAATTAAGCTTTGTTACCGCTATGGCCGATCACATCCAGATGTTGGCCGATGAAATTCATACTAAGGTTGTGGGTGATATTGAGACTCTTTTAGAGAAGGGATCTTATATCGATTATTTTTTAATTGTTGGAGGAGGTTCACACCTGCTGTTTGAAACCCTTAAGCGTAAGCTGCAAAACTATCACAGTTGGGATAACGAGGTGACAAGAGAGCGTGTATTTAACCCGATCGATATGGGACTAGACCCTCGCTATATTACCGCAGTCGGCTTTATGTTTTTGGCCGGTGAGGAGATTAAAAGTTATGACTCCATGGAGGGGTTTGAGCTGAAAGTAGATCGGCTCACTGATATCACTGGTGGTTTAGAGACAACATTTCATCTAAAGAAAGGGGGGCTAGATTCTGTACTAGTGATCAATGATGATGAGCTCTTTTTAACGATGGTGGCCGATAAGCTCTCCTATCAATATAACATCTATACCGCTAATAGTTTTGAGGCTGGGATAGAGGAGTTTGAGCAGAATTCAGATATTGAGATTGTCCTGGTTCGTAGTTATCTGCCGGGGGGAATGAGTGGGGTTGATTTTGCCTATCAGTTGAAAGATAAGAGTCGGATCTCCACTGTGGTCTTGATGGCCGATGATGATAGCGGTTACTCGATTGGCAAAGCAATTGAGGATAGCACAATCGCTTTCTGCCTGAGTGGCCATCCCAAAGAGGATGATCTACGCCAGGTAATTAAGCATGCATTGGCGATGCACCAGAGCAATATTGCCAAACGAAAAATTATTGCTGACCACGAGACAGAGGTGGGAGTTGAGATGCGTGAGATGGGTCGAAAGCTCAAGACTGCTTTTGAGAGTAACCACAACCTGTTAGATGAGATCAATCGTTTGCAGCGAGATATCCGGGAAGGAGAGTATCAGACTAATAATTTAAAGATGGAGTTGGATGATCGTGCCAGTGAGTTTAAGACCGTTCAAGAGGAGCATCAGCAGCTTAAGGATCATATTAAAAACCGAGAACAAGAGATGGTGGGGCTACTTAAACAGGTGGACCAGCATATCAAGTCAAAGGATAGCGCGGTAGCTGAACTTCAAAAAAGTGAGCGTAACTTAAAGCGGAATATTGCCACTTTGGAGGATCGGGTTGGCTATCTCAATGAGGGACGTGAGATGCTATTGGCCCAGATGGAGCAGTTACAGAAATTTAGTGCTGAATAACTGATAAATAGAGATCTTAAACTTCTGTTACATTACACCTCTTGCCCCCCCTTTTTTGCTTAAATGCCTGTTTTTACAAGGTTCACTTGTAAGATAAGTAAGTTAATCACCATATAAATAAAATAATAGCTTATGTTTTTTACCATATTGGTCGATCTACTACTTGACTCTAATAACAAATTGAGATAAAATCTCAATTATAAAAACTGCCAACGAGGCGAGGAGAATATTATGGGACTTGAAATTGCACTATTAGGAATGTTGGCCGGCTACTACTGGGTAGGCCTTACTGAGTAAAACTAGTTAATAGCTGCTAGTAACTATCTACTAGTTCTTGCGGATCACTTTTTATAAGTATGGAGTGAACATGATGATAACGAGACAAAGTCGCAATGTGGCCCAGCCGGCAACAGTATTTGGTCTTAAGGTCACACTGGGGGTCGGTTTAGGTATTCTAGCAGGAGTTACCACTGCGCTAGTGGCCACCCCGGTGATGGGAGTTGCACTGCCTGTAATTGTTGCAACCAAAACGGGTTGTATTGCAGGTGGGGCGACTGGAATGTTGAAGGGACTCCAGGACGAAAGCTAAGGGGTGATTAGCGTAGATTTCTCACTATTGCCATCGCTACGTCATGGCGAATCTTTGAGGCATTAGATAGCGTATTAAACAGCCGAGACTCCATCTGAACTGCTATTTGAAGTTCAAGAAAAAGATCACTAATACTCTCTTGATAACGATTCATGCTCTGTTCGATATAGAGTGTGCTATTTTTAACCTCTGAAATTTGATCATTCCATGCAAGTTCCTGTTGTGAGGAGATCTGCACTAGTTGAGCTTCAACCAATTGGTTACTTTTCAGATCCTGCTGTAGCTCTTGTAGTCTGCTCTTGGCAGCCTGAAATTGGCGTGCTTTGAAGATGATATAGGGGGCAACTCGCTCCACCGTTACTCTAGTAATATATTGGTTTAGCTGGTTTAGTGATAGCTGGGTAGTCGTATTGCCAAGATCGTTAATCAGCTGGCGGAAAAGTCTGCTGGCCAATCTATTTTTACCGGCCAAAGTAACTGCAGCGATCCTCTCTAGTTGTCTTAGTATCTTTGGATACTTTTTCAGTTGGGCCGGGGCACCTGGGGGGAGGCTTGCGGCCCGCCCGATATGTTCGAAAAAGTCTATATGTCCATCTTGGGTGGGAAATTTGTGGATGGTAAGGTTCTTATAGTGATGAAGAACATTAATTGTTGGATTCACTGTTCGTAGCTCCAAGCTCTGCCTGAAGTTCAGCTCCATTAAAGGTCCTGCCAGCAGAGCATTTGAAGCACTGATCAGTGTAATAATTGTTACAAGTAGTGATATGCGGTAAGTAGAGAGCACCTCTCCTCCTAATTATTGGGATCAAGCCTAGTATTCCTATAATTTACTGGCGGATAAAAACTAGGGCAATCTAGTTAACTGATTTGGTAATGACAATCATTTATTGAAAAAATTATAGAGAGTTAGTGGCGATATGGTCGTTGCTGAATTTTTTTCATCATTTCACCTTACTATTAGAATATTTTTAAAAACTCTAGTAGAACACAATTATATATAATAACGCTCCACGCAAGCGTTGATTTGAATAGTGAGCATATATTGGAATAAACATAATGAAATCAGTTAATTACTTGTTAGCCATGGCTATTTTTTCAACACTTATAACCATCTCCCTTTGGGCAGATCCGGGAGCGGAGGTAGATCGTAGGGTCGGTGATAAGCTGGAGAAGAGTTGGGCCTCACTGTTACACGACTATCAATTTAATCCCCAACAGCAGAGTTTTTGCGTTGGAGGGGGGAGTGGTGAAGTTATAGGATCGGAAGTTGACCGCAAGGTGCGGCTGGCATCGGTCTCAAAACTGATCACTAGCTACTGGGCGATTAGTAAACTGGGGAGTGGACACCGTTTTGCCACAAATATCTACTATCATGATGGCCAGCTACATTTACAAGGGGGAGATGACCCTCTGTTGGCCAAAAGAAAGATCTTCTTTTTGGTCTCACAACTGAATAACTGGGGGATTACCAACTTAAAGCGGATCACTTTTGATTCGCGGATTAAGGTCTTTGCTGCGGCGGAGGACTACTTGGGAACGGTTCTAACTGTAACCAAGTCAAGAACCAGAGTTAATCTAAAAGATTTTTTTGATCGCTCAAATTGGAATAAGTTAAAGGCATCCTATAACAGCTTTATCGCTTCACTACCGGCATCTCTGATTGATCAGTTACATATGGTTCGTGATCTAGAGTTGTTAGAGCTAAAGGTGGGTAAGGTTGAGTTCTCACAGAGTAATCCATTGGCAGATCATCCGAAGACCGAGCGTTATCTGCACCTTTCATCTCTGCTCTCTCGCTATCTAAAATTTATGAATATCGTCTCAAATAACTTTGTTGCCGATCAGATCTTTGGACAGTTGGGAGGAGAGCAGGAGTTCGATAAATTTATTAATAAATTTATGCTGCAACACTTTCCCAACTATCAAGCGCAGCGAGTTGGATTTAAGCAGGATGACCGATCAATTAAACTCTACACCGGCTCTGGACTGAATAGTCGACAGCAGGAGAGACGAGTTGATAACTATGCCACTTGTCGCGTAATAGTTAAGATTGTCGAGCAGCTAAGAGAGCTACTCGATACTCAGGGGCGCGACATTTGGCAGTTAGTCGCAGTGCCCGGAGCTGATGGGGGAACCTTTCGGCAACGACTGCGCTCACCTCGTCTGGCCAAGCTGATGGTGGCCAAGACCGGAACACTCTATCACACCTCCGCCTTGGCCGGAATGCTCTCGACTGGAGAGGGGGATCGCTATTTTGGAATCTTCCATCAGAAAGATTGGGGGGCCGCATCCGCCAAAATTATTCAAAACAAGATGGTGGTTAAGATGGTAGATACTTTTACTCCGGGGAGTCGTTTCAACTACACCCCTAAGTTTTTCTTTCCCGCCGATACTCCACTACTGCCGGTTAAGTAGTTGTAGCAGGTGAGAGATAAGCGGATATTTACTCTGTTGTTGCTAATTACCATGACCATAATTGTGGTCGGATGGGGTTTGTGGCAGCACTCTTATTATCAAAAAATGGTGCTGGCCGAAGGGCCGGCCAGCTCTTTGACTACCTCAAAGGCCGCGTTGCCGATATCTAAACTCTCCGTCAATAAGCAGCGGCTAGAGGTGGAGAGTTTTATCAAGCACCACTCGGCCAAAAGAGGAATGGATTGGATCGATCCCCAGGGGGCGACTCACCTTGTTCGTGCGATTAGTAACCACTGTATTGCCTGCACCTCTCTGTTGCTTAAGGCGGGAGCGGATGCAAATTTTGCTCCTGCTCCCCACATGGCACCGTTACTAATTGCGACTAGTGCTGGGGAGATAGAGCTGGTCTCAATGTTACTAAAACATGGGGCCAATCCTAATTTGAAATTTAATGGCGAAAACTACACCTTACTGATGGATGCTGCTTTTGAAGGGAATCAAAAGGTGGTAGAGCAACTACTAAAATATGGTGCGCTAATTGATCAACAGGATAGAGAGGGGATGAGCGCTCTGCACTACGCAAGTCGTGAGGGGTTTACTAAAGTTGTTGAGCTATTAATAAAAAAAGGTGCTGATCGTCATCTAACCAATCTTAAAGAAGAGACCCCTTTAGGGTTGGCCAGACGCTACCAGCACCTTGCGGTGATTGATTTACTAGACTAGGTTTTAGATCTCGGCTGCCAACTGTATGGTGATCGCACTATCCTTTGTCTTATCGTAGTTCTCAGCTTGCATATATTCAAGGCCGATGGCAACACTATCATTATGCTGATAGCCGATAGCAAAAAGGGTGCGATCTTCGGCCAAGCCAATGTCAGTTGCCTCTTTGGTCTGATCCATTCCAAGGGCGAAGGTTAGATTGCCAACTGTAGCGTAGGCTTCAAGGTGGGTGGCACTAGGCTTGGCGGCACCACTGGCATAGTCAGTAGCATCAAACTTCTTGCTGGCCCCGACATACTCGCCGATCAAACCAAAATCACCAACTGCCACTTGGAAGTGAAAGTTGTACCCTGCCTGATACTTAACTACGGTGTTATCAGTGGCCAGTGCTCCAGCCATTCCATCGGTATCGGCAAAGTTATTCAGGTAGGCAGCACCGGCGACAATCTTTAACTTGCCATCTTCACCATGCTCAAAGTTAACCGACGCTCCATACTGGTCAGCCTTATCTTCTGCACTGGCTTCTGCACTGTCACCATTAAAGATGAAAAAGGATAGTGAGATTGGGCCCGCTGCATAGTCAACTTCAATCGCTGCTTCATTGGTCTCAGCCATATCCAGTGTTATGGGGTCTGAAACCATATTTGTCTCAAAGGTTCCAAAGGGGACAAAAAAGCGGCCCGCTTTTAGTGTGAAAGCACCGTGGGGAGCAGTAATAAAGGCGGACTCTACATCAAGTGGGGTATCATCATCTTCAAATAGTAGATCAACGGTCATCTCACCGTCGCGTCCAACTGCTCCAACAAAGGAGAGTGCGGCAGTGGCAGCAACAATATCACTACTCTTAACACCACCCGTTTTCATACTGCTATACTCTGTCTCCACTACTCCCGATACTGCAAGGCCACTGTCAGCTGCGATGGCAGATGCCAATAGAGTTGTTAGCAGTAGGGAAAATAGCAATGTTAAGCATTTGATCTTAAAACTCATAACAAACTCCTTTAATTTTTTCTATAATAATAGCTGGATATATTAATATTAAACTGCATGTTGTGAGACTTTGTCGCATAAAAACGGGGCTGTCAAGATGAAAAAGCCCCGGTATTTGGTCCAGGGCTTTTTCTATTTAGGGTAAAAATTTGTTTAAATTAACGGAAGTTACTAATCAGAGGAAGTACAAAGTGGTGTGCATTACGATAGGGGGTACCGACCCCTTTTTGAGTTACTAAATCGGCAACCTGAGTACGAGCAGCACTAATCGCCTGAGTAATCTCCATTGATTTGGTTAAGGCGGCCGCATGGAGTGCTCGCTCTCCATTAAGTGTTCCACCACTCTTGACCTTTCCTTGTAAGAACTCCTTTAAGTCCACAGTCCCCATTAGGATCTCTTTAACCTCTTTAGGAGTCAGGTTAGGGTTGGCATCAACGATTGAGGTCGCCACATTTGAGACCATCGGGGCCGCTTGGCTGGTTCCGCTGAGGATAATATGTCCCTCTCCGGGCATGGCAGAGCTGATAACCACTCCTGGCGCTGCAATATGGACAGTGTTGGCACCGTAGTTGGAAAATGACCCTAGCTTCTCTCCATGATAGCTGGCCGCGACGGAGATCAGATTATCGGCGACAATGTTGGCCGGAGATCCAGGATTTAGGTCATTATCATTTGCTTCGTTGCCGGCGGCAAAGACAAAGAGGGTATTAGGGGCCGCTGCCATCATCTTCTTTCCCTCAGCGAGTAGGGTAGAGATAAAGTGTAAGGCGTAGTCACGCACTAACTCTGCAGGAGGATCTTTTCGCATAATTTTTTTGTAGATAGTTTTTACCATCCCTTCAGCAACAGTATAGCCAGTGCCAAAAGAGCCATTGGCAACTCTGGCCCCATGATCACCAACATAGGTAGCAACCTCTACCATCATCTGCATCTGTGCTTTGGCCAAGGCACCAAGTGCCTTTTTTACCAAGGTACGAATCACTCCCTTATCTTCTTGGGCGGTAATTAGACTTTGGCCGGGTAGTTTAACCTCTGTGGGCATCAATTTGACTGAGAGAACTTTGGCCGCGGGATTATTGTCAACGGTAATTCCAGCGACATGAGTTCCATGGATAAAGTTACCAAAAACTTGTAGCTGCTTAATAAAGGCTTGATCTTTAATCTTTTCACGCATCCAGTTAAGCTCATCTTCGGTATGGGTCCCTTCCAAGATTTTTGCCTGTAGTATGAAGAAGCGGGTGACGTCTTGGTCAAATGTTCCTAGATAGGAGTAGTCGATAATTTGATTGTTACTCTCAGCAAAGTTCCATCCATTGACATCATCTTGATATCCATTTCGATCTTCATCGCGGTTGTTGTCAGCTATTTCATCCTGGTTAAACCAAACATTATTTGCGATGTCCTGGTGTTGAATGTCAGTACCAGAGTCGATAACCGCCACGGTGGTCTCGGCTTTGATTGTGGTTGTTAATACCAAGGTCAACATGGTGATTGAGATGAGTAAATTAGATATTGCTAGTTTGCGCATTAAGATTCCTCCTTAATTAAAGCGATTGCTAGAGGCCAAACCATCATGGGGCTCATTAATCTTTAAATACAATTAAATAAGAGGTAATTTTTTCTAAGGCGGAGCATGGTTGTCAAGTAATATATTAACAAGTAAGGCTTAGTAATATATTTACCGCTTCAAATTTAATGGGGAGATTAAAAGTATGGGAGCCGTTCTATTGGCCACTATGCTCTCTCTATTACTAACTAATTCTGCTGTAAGTTGTGAATATTCCGTACCCCCCCCAAAAGGTAACCGGTACTATTTTGCGAAACGCTGCGCAAATTTGCCCTAAATTTACAGGCCCCAAAGGTAACCGTCACTAGGGCAATTGCACTAAAGGCTTAAAGTTCAGATAAATAGGGTTGGGAAAATCTTTTACAAAAAACAGTGCTGTTCACCAACGCTCAAATTGACCAGTTTAAAAATTAAGTCTGCCAGCCGACTGATGGGGGGAGCACTTTTTCATAGGACTGCTAAAGTATGGCGAGAGGTTGGTCATCAAGCTTTTTCGGCGTATGTTATCGATGATACAAATTTATGTTTGTTGATCTTGCATCCTGCTAAATCAATCTGCTCCTGTTCCTGTTCCAGTTCCTGTTCCAGTTCCTGTTCCAGTTTCAGTTCCCGCTCCCGTACCAGTTCCAGTTTCAGTTTCAGTTCCCGCTCCCGTACCAGTACCAGTTCCAGTTTTGTTTAACATTCAAAGATAATGGGAGGGGGTTTAATGCAATTGCCCTGAGGCTGGCCACTGGTTGCTATGGGATTTTATCTCAAAAATCATTGACTAAAATGGTATTTCCCCTTAAAATACTGGCTTGGGGTACACTTTGTCTCAATAATGTCACGTTGAGTGCTAATGGATTGAGTTTAAGTAGATCATTTCTAGGCTACTTATTATGGCTAAATTAGGGGGTGATCTTTGCTTGGCTTGACTGGTTTGGGGTCAGAGTATCAAATAATGGGGTCTTCAGTTGTCATGTACGTAAGGGGTGGTAGTTATGTCTATCTTTAAGTCAAATGAAAGTAGTGATGTGGTTAAAAAAACTATTTGGGATCGTGATGGTGGATCAAGTGATGCCATCGCCCTCATCGGTGGTGGTAACGTAGGTAAAGAGACGCTATTGGAGGGATTGACCAAAAATATCCCTTACGAAAAGAGCTACCCCGAAACCTCAGTATTGATGCAGTATGGGCGAATTGCTGGTAGTAAGCAGCCTATTTTTAATGTTCCTGGCGATCTGCTTTTTAGTTCGGCCAGTGATGGTGAGTTTATTGCCAAGCGGATCTTCTTTGAAGAGCGGGCAAATAAAATTATCTTTGTCGCCGATGCCAAAAATCTCAAGGCTTCTCTGGCCCACTTCCTTTATTGTAGTGAGTTCGGATTACCGATGATCTTCAACGTAAATATGATTGATCAGGCACAACTGCAGGGGATTGAGATTGATCTTCCCAAGTTGGAGCAGCTACTAGGTACAAAGGTTCATACCACTATTGGTATCGAGCGCATGGGGGTAAACCAGTTACGTGATCTATTAGATGGCCAGCTTCCGGAAGCACACTCTGTTCTCTACCCTGAAGTATTAGATAACTACCTTAGTATGTTCTCCAAGTTGTTACCAGATGCTGGAGTAGGAGTGAAGCAGTTGGCCCTCTCCCTTTTAGTCGGCGACAAATTTGCTACTAAGTATTTTGAGCAGAAATTTTCCAGTGAGCAACGCCAAACAGTGAATAGTTTGATCTCCAGTGTGAAGAGTCAATTTAGTCGGGAGATCAGTAACTACCTATTTGATATCTATCATAATCGGGCAGAAGAGATCTATGGCCAAGTCGTTACGACTAAGGAGAGATCATACTCCCTTTCGCTGGAGGGGAAATTTGGCATTTGGTCGCGTAACTTAACAACCGGAATTCCCATTGCGGTTGTTATTATTGCAGCAATGTTTTTTATTGTTGGGCGCTTCGGTGCTGAGTGGTTAGTCGGATGGACCGAAGGGGTATTTTTTGGAGAGATTCTAAATCCCATGGTGGAGGGTTGGTTGGCCACAATCAATACCCCATTTTTAACTGATATGATTGTGGGAGAGTTTGGCTTGCTTAGTGTGGGGATTACCCTGCCGATAGGCTTGGTTGGACCGGTACTGCTAACCTTTTACTTCTGCTTTAACCTGCTGGAGTCATCGGGCTATCTTCCCCGTTTGGCAATTCTATTTGATCGTCTATTTAAGAAGATGGGAATGAGTGGCAAAGGGGTAATTCCGCTAATTATGGGCTTCTCCTGTATCACCATGGCGATTATTACCACTCGTCTGTTAGATACCAATCGTGAGCGTAATATGGCGACCCTACTACTTTTGGGTATTCCCTGTGCACCGCTATTTGGTATGATCATGGTGTTGTTGGCCGCCATGCCAGCTTCAGCTTACCTCGCCGTCTTTGGAATTATCTTTCTGCGAATGCTTCTGGTGGGATTTGTTAGTAATAAACTCTTTCGTCATCAGGAGTCTAACTTTTTAATGTCAGTTCCCCCCTTGGTTTTTCCTAGCGTCTTGTTATCGGTAAAGGCAGCTTTTCGTCAGAGTTACGCTTTCCTTAAAGAGGCACTTCCAGTCTTTCTCTATGCCACTTTTGCGGTATTTCTTCTGGATCAAGTGGGTGGTATTACCTTTATTGAGAATATCTGCAAGCCGATTTTAAATGATTGGATTGGTCTGCCAGTTCAGAGTACTAGCGTATTCATCATGTCTTTTATTCGTCGTGAAGCAGGGGTCGCTCTGCTTAAGCAGTTTGTCGATGCTGGGATTTTTAATAACGTTCAGATTATTATAAATCTACTACTAATCTCCTTTTTGGTTCCATGCATCAATGCGGTTATCGTAATTGTTAAAGAGCGAGGCTGGAAAATAGCCGTCTCTTTTAGTGCGTTTACTATTGTCTTTGCCATCGTGATGGGATCGGTATTAAACTTTAGTTTTCAATATTTCAATGTAACATTTTAATGGCTTTATAATAGATAGACTTGTGAGGAGAGTGATATGAATAGAAAATATGAAGAGGTACTAGAGGCGATCTACACTTCCGGCGAGAAGGATTACCACTCGTTGGCAAAAATAAAAGAGCAGTGTCATATCGAGGTGGATGATGACCTGTTGGTCAGTATGGAGAAAGAGGATCTAATTATCATTAATGGCAGTGATGTTCTTTTTACTCAGAATGGAACACGTGAGGCCACTCGCCTAATTAGACGGCATCGTCTGGCCGAAAGTTTACTGGCTTCAGCCATGCAGACGGATCATAAGAGGATGGAGGAGATCGCCTGTGAGTTTGAGCATGCGATCTATCCAGAGATTGAAGAGAGTATCTGTACTCTCTTGGGACATCCAACTCACTGTCCTCACGACCGGGAGATTCCTCAAGGAGAGTGTTGTAAAAACCAGGTGACGACAATTGAGCAGAAGGTGAAGACCCTATCTGATTTGGCCGTTGGTCAATCGGGTCGAGTTACCTACTTTAAGACTGATGACACTTCAAAACTGGTTAAGTTACAGCAGTTGGGTATTCGTAAGGGAGTAGTCTTGGGCGTGCAGCAGAAGTATCCGACATTGGTGGTTAGCTATGAGGATCAAGAGGTAGCGATGGACCAAACAGTAGGAGAAGACATCTATTTAGTCCAGACCAAATCCTAAGCGATGAAGAGTGCTTATCTGGCAATTACGCTGGCCCTGTTGGCAGTTGCTGCTTTTGCTCAATCCATTAATTTGGCAATGCTTGCGATTATTACCATCTCGCTGCATCTTGCCAAGGCCAGATGGTATCAAATAATTGGATTAGTCTGCTTGCTTACCAGTTTCGTCTACCTCTCACTAGAGAGAGCTCCCAAGCTGCCATATCCCCCCTTGATGACATTAATTGTAGTTGTTGCGCTGCTGATCTTTTTGGAGCAGCGAAATGCTAGTGGGGAGAAAAATCCTCTAGCTCTCTTTAGTGGTGAGAGCTGGTTTGGACGGTTTGTTGCGATTTCGCTCATCGGTGCCCTTCTTGGCGTACTACGACCTGAGTTATGGTGGAGTGACTCGATCGCCGCCTTGGCAGTCTCATTTGCTCTTATTCGTTATGGGGCCCGACTGAAGAAACAGGAGCTAAAACGAATGAAAGAGGCGTTGGGAGTGATGGATGATTGCTCATCCGATGGTGGATGCAAAGGGTGTGACTCGGGCAAGGGAAAACTTTTTGAGTAGCGTTTGCTATCAACAGGCTTTAACTATTGCCAAAAAATCACTCGTTTTAAGACTGGCCCCACCCACTAGCGCACCATCTACATTGGGCAGACCAAGAATCTCCGCAGCATTGTCTGGTTTTACGCTGCCGCCGTACTGAATTCTAACCTTAGCAGCAATATCACTGTTAAATCTCCTCTCAATGACTTTTCTGATAAAAAGGTGCATCTCATCTATCTGTTCGGAGGTGGCAACTTTGCCAGTACCAATCGCCCATACTGGCTCATAGGCGATGACGATCTTCTCCATTTCCGTAGACTCTATCTGGGCCACTCCATTGATTACCTGTTCTCCGACAATGTCATAGTGTTGGTTCTGTTCACGATGCTCTAATCGCTCGCCGACACATAAGATCGGTTTAAGGTTTTTTGCCAATAGTGTTTTTACCTTTTGGTTAATAAAATCATCACTCTCTAAAAAATATTCACGACGTTCAGAGTGGCCAACAATTACATATTCACACCCTAGCTCTACTAAAAAAACAGGGGAGATCTCACCGGTGAATGCCCCCTGATCTTTTGGGTGAACATTTTGGGCGGCCAAAGAGATGGGAGTATCTTGTAAGACCTCTGCCGCTGTTCCAAGAGATGTGAAGGGGGGAGCGATAACAACTTCCACCTGGCCTGGCCACTTATGTCCCACCTTTAGCTCGCCGGCCAGTTGGGCGGTCTGGCAGCGGTTCAGATGCATTTTCCAGTTACCAGCAATGATTGGTGTTCGCATATCGTTAATCCGTTAGTGCTCGTTTAATCTCTTCTCTAATAATATCTTTGATCACTTGCTTGTTCTCTTGATCTGGGGCCGGTGGTAGAGAGGAGCTGTAATTTTGGGGGCCAAGACCTGCCTTGGCCCTCTTCTCTAGTAGCTGATTAATATCTGATTGTTTAAGGGAGTATGAGATTCCCATTTTTTGGGCGACAAAGTCCATTTTGATTAAGTGCTCAACTAACTCTAGTCGCAGGTATGCCTCTTCTAAAGTTTTACCAACAGCAATAACTCCATTCCCCTTCATCATAAAAGCATCTACTTTCGATAGTGTTTGATGGATGATCAGTTCATTTTGTGCATCTCCAGGCATGGCAAATGGTGTGACTGGGATGCGATCTCCTAAAGAGACGATCGCCTCCGGCAGGGAGGGAGTAAAATCTTTGCCCACCAATCCGCGAGCGGAGGCATAGGTCGGGTGGGCGTGAATTACCGCATTAATTTCATCTCTAGCGTTATAGCAAGCGACATGTAGGGCGATCTCTGAAAATGGTTTGCCTGCGCCCTTAAGTTTTTTACCTGACGGGGAGAGAGTCAGAATCATATCGCCAGTGATATTAAACTTAGCTTCAGCAGTTGGAGTAGAGAGTAGCTGCTGATCAAATTTAACCGAGATGTTGCCGTCATGGTTGGCAACAAAGCCCATCTGATCCATTCGGGAGCAGTACTTGATGATTTGATCTTTTAAAAACGTCTCTCTTCTATCCAAGCTGGGTGCCTACCTTACTCTTTTGCATCTCATTTAACTTGTCCAAGCTATTAATTGCCGCTTCGGCAGCGGAATCAATCTCACTCTCTGGGCCCGTCATAATCAAGCGACCTGTTGCACCGAAAGGTTTAATATCCACTAGTTTAATGTTGGCAGCCTTTAGTGCTTCATTACAGGCGATGGTCAAGTAGGCGGCGGGAGTTGCCTCCATAATAAAGACACTCTCTCCGGCCACCACCATATTACCTTTAGTCGTTCCGGTGAACATAATGGCGTGATCCTGCTCGACCCCACGAATAATCTTATTAGTTAAAATTTTAACCTCTGCTCGATCATTCTCATTTAATCCAGTCTCTCTTAAAACCGCATTTCCCGCTTCCATCACCTCTCCTTGATCCGGGTGATGAACCTGCATCAAACCGAAGTGGCGTTCGGTGACCACACTACTTAAGCGGGCATTGGTTGCCTTTAGTGCCATATCGATCATCGAGTGGATCTCCATTGCTGGAGCGATCTCGATAAAGAGGGAGGAGTCATATTCCGATGGATCATATACCCGATTATCTTTGGCGATAAATTGGGCCAGCTGTGGTTGCAAGCTGTCGATAAAGGTCAGGGTTCTTAGTTCAAAATTACTTGTTGTCATTATCTTACTCCCTTAATAGGTACCAGTTCTTGTTTTTTTCCCAGTGACGATTGCGATACTGGCCGAAGCTCCAATCCGGTTGGCCCCCGCTTTAACCATGGCATCAGCATCCTCTTTGGTTCTAATTCCGCCGGAAGCTTTAACCTCCATATCATCACCAACAATTTTTCTCATTAGTTCAATATCATCGATGGTCGCACCACCTTTGCCAAAGCCGGTGGAGGTCTTAACGAATGCCGCACCGGCCGTTTTGGAAAGTGTGCAGGCGACGATTTTTTCCTCATTGTTTAGATTGGAGGTCTCAAGAATCACCTTTACTTTATGAGGTTTGCTGGCCTCAACCACGGCACAGATGTCGTTATAGGCGCCTCGATAGTCTTTGCTTTTGATCGCTCCAATGTTGATTACCATGTCAATCTCTTCCGCACCGTTACGGACTGCCTCTCGTGCCTCAAACGCTTTTGCTTGAGGGGTACCGGCCCCTAAAGGGAAACCGACTACAGCAATTGGTTTAACTCCTGACCCCCTCAACTGCCTTGCGGCAAAAGGGATGTTCGCCGAATTTACGCAAACAGTGGCAAAACTATACTCTCGTGCTTCATCACATATTTTTTGTAACTCCTCTCGGCTAGCGTCAGGTTTTAGTAGGGTGTGGTCGATCATGGAGGCCATCTTGTGATTAACTCGTGAACTTACTCCACTGGATGATCCAATCCGGCTGGCCCCTAGATTGATAATGTTATTTACCGTTTCGCTCTTTCTAACCACACACTGGCCGCAGGAGTGACAAGACTCTTGTCCATGGGTACAGTGGTTGTTACTGGTTGGTGGTGAGGAGCTATTTCCTAGATTCATATCACCGAGTCTGGCGGCAACACGTTCGGTGATCATCTCTACCAGTCTGTCCATATCGCTATTTTGCATAGAATTCCCCTATTCTTTAATCGACACGCAGTCGACCACTCCAACAATTACTGAGTGAAATGGATCTTCCTTGGTCCCTAAAAGTTGTCTCGCGCAGTTTCCTTCCTGCTCTACTAAGACCACATCTCCGGCCCCGGATTTTACCGTGTCACAAGAGAGAAATGGTGAGCCTTGATCATCACCATTTTCATCCACCGGTTGTACAATCATTATCTTATGCCCTCGAAAACAAGGGAGCTTGTGGTCTGAAACAATATTTCCTTTTACTCGCGCCAAAATCATCTTTAGCTATTCCTTTACAAATATTCTCTTCTTATTTCTGATCGGTGTCTTTTCACTATTAATCTGATCGACAATCCCTACAATGGCGGCATCGATAGGGGAGTAGTTATGGGGCAGTGCCAGCGCTGCTTCTCGCGATAACACCCAATAAACTAGATCAGCTGGCCCCGCCTGAATGGTATCCATTGCTGCGATCGCTCCACCCTGTTTGGTCAGGTCATCATTTAAGGGTTGGATCATTAAAATCTTCTCCGATTTTAATGTCTCGTATTTAGCGGTGGCGACAACCGTCCCAATTACTTTTGCCAGTTTCATATCCTACCAATAAAGTCCTTTCTCAATCAATTCAGGATGAGGATTCTCAATTATCTCACAGCCTGCCAGCATCCCCTCTTCTCTAATATGTGCTGCGGCCACCGACAGTGCCTCTTCAATCGCATACTGCTCACCAGTCATGACAAAGTACCCCTTGCCTCCCAAGCCATTGGCGAGGCGAATTTCGATCATTTTTACGTCACACGCTTTGGCCGCCATGTCGGCCGCAATGACACAGCTAGAAATCGAGAAAGATTCGATCACTCCCACTGACTTAAATTCTGCCACTTTAGTCGTACCGCTGATCGCGGGAACAATATCGGGGTGTAGTTGAGACAGGATAATTTGATTTATCACCAAATCGCGCCCGATCGCTGCCGCTTCCTGGAAAGCCTCTTCCACGTCAGCAACTTCTCCGCTAAAGAGGATCATATATTTGCCTGGGCAGACAGCAGATGTCTGAATGATATCGACGGACGCTTTTTTGCAAATCCCATCAGTTACCTTGATTCCTCTGGCAACCGATTTTAACTCAATCATCCCTAGTGCAGGACCTTTCATCTAACTCCCTCTATGCGGTAATCTCAATAAAACTTTGATCACAATCTGTTATCTCGCCGATAATCGAGGCGTGATATACACTGCCTAAACCACCATCTGCTGATAGAGCAATCATATCCCCAATTTTTACCTGATCACCGATCGTAACGGTTGCTTTTGCAGGTTTTCCAATATGACGGTTGGTGGGGATGGAGACTCGATCACTATAAAAATCTTTAACTACTAACTCTGGTAGTGTGTACTTTGCTAGCCCCATTTTTTTCATTATGGTAGGAATAGATATTTTACGATCTTCAAAGGCATCACGTACTGAAAAGTTATTTTTTCGATGAGGTGACTTTACCCCTTGGGCCACAAGGGTCTTTCGATATTCAGCATAGATCTTTTTGGGTGAGAGCAGCATCGAGTCACAGGCGACCATTTCACAAACTCCGCACTGGCTACATAGAAAGGCGGAGGTGATGTGCTCAGTCGGATCGGCCAGGTTATAATCGATAGTTCGCATGGTGCGATGGGGATAGATATCATGTCCCAAAAGATTGCGCGGGCAGAGATCGGTACATCTAAAACATTGGCAACATGCTGCCTTGGAAAGTTTTACCATTTGGGTGATTGATTTAGTCTTCATATTGACCACAAAATGGTCGTTGGGCAGGACTAAAATACCACTGGTGGTTTTAGCAATACCGCGGTCAATATCTTCGACAATCGACCCCATCATCGGGCCACCATCAAGGACGGTATAGTTGTCAATCGTTGTGCCACCGCAAGCACTAATTAACTGGCGGTAGCTGGCACCGATCGGAGCCTTTAATACTTGTGGTTTTTCTATTTCACCATTGATAGTTACAACTCGATTGGTAACTACCTTCCCTGCAATCGCATCGGAAATTTGTGATAGGGTAAGGGCATTACAAACGACCACCCCAACGTCCAGCGGTAGCCCACCTTCCGGAATAAGTTTTTTTGTTACATCATAGACTGTTAGGAATTCATCGCCGGCCGGATAGTAGTTTTCTAGTTGGTGGATATGAATATCATAGATGCCAGCAAGTGCTGCCTCTACCTTTTTAATAACATTCTGATAATGGCCCTTAATGGCGATGATTCCCTCTTTTGCGCCCGTGGCCTTCATCGCAACTTTGATACCATCAATTACTCTATCGGCGTTTTGATAGAGGATCGCTTTGTCGGTCGCCAGTAGTGGTTCACACTCACTCCCATTACAGATAATGGTCTCGACTTGGGACTGCATCTTTATAAATGTGGGGAAGCCACCTCCGCCCGCACCAACAATGCCGGCAGTTTTAATTGCTTCAATCGCCCTCTTTCGCTCCACTAATTTATCCTAAAGTGTCCACTGATGACACAACGTCTGGTGCGGGTGAAGTGTCTGGCACTGGTCACTCCCTCACCGGTAGGGGAGGCGATGGTAAAGGATGCAGGTGCATCTCCATTCAGCCCCAGCCCCTCTAATGCCATGCCATTTTTAACAAAAATTGAGGTGTTCATTCTTTTTGCCATCTGATGCATATGATCGATATTTTTGGAGTGAATAACCGCAGTATGGAAGCAGCCACCCTCCAGTTGGTAGGCGACTTCAATCGCCTGATCAATATCTTTTACCCGAATAAATGGGAGCACCGGTAATAGCATCTCCACTGTGGCAAAGGGGTGATCTGGGCCAGTCTCAGTGATGGCAATTCTTTTACTTTGATCGATATCCAATCCGATCTCTTTCAGTATTAGTTGAATATCCTTTCCCACCCATTTTTTATTGGGGTGATCTCCATCCAAGATAATACTTTCCAACCGTTTGGCTTGGTATGAACTAAGCTCATACGCCCCATGCTTGACTAGTGCTTTTTTCAGGGCACTGGCCGCTTTTTCGGTAACGATAATCTCTTTTTCAATTACGCAGATGATGTTGTTATCTGTTCCGGCGCTGGTAACAATATCTTTCGCCGCCTTTTCAATATCAGCAGTCTCATCTACCACTACTGGCGGGTTACCAGGGCCTGCACCGATCACTCTTTTTCCTGTTTTCATCGCCGCTGCGACTACTGCTGGCCCACCGGTCACCACTAGTAACTTGATATCGGGATGGTTCATCAAAATTCCGGCAGAGGCGATAGTTGGTTGATCCACCGTGGCCAGTAGGTTGGCCGGCCCTCCCTCGGACATTATCGCCTGGTTCAACAGGTCAATGGTATAAACGGAGGTCCTCTTCGCCGATGGGTGAGGATTGAAGACCACACTATTGCCGGCCGCCAACATTCCAATGCTATTGCTGATAATGGTTTCACTTGGGTTGGTACAGGGAGTGATACTGCCAATTACTCCCCAAGGGGCACGCTCTAAGATGGTTAAACCGTTATCACCGGTAAATGCGGTGGGTTCCAAATCTTCAACTCCAGGAGTGTCAAAGATGGCAACTCGATTCTTAACCAGCTTATCTTCGTAGCGGCCAAGTCCGGTCTCCACATGTCCCATGTTGGCAATGGTTTTAATGTTATCTTGGCAGATTTTACGCATTGCCTGGATAAACTTTTTTCTGGTCTCAACTGGAACTGCTGAAAACTCTGCAAAGGCTCTTTTGGAAGCAACAATCGCATCTTCGATAGTCGAAAAGGAGCCGCGTCTGCCGTAGTTCCGTGCCTGTTCCTGTTCCCGTTTGTCCCCCTCGCCTCCTGCTTGGTGGCCCTGGGGGCGCCCATGGCGACTTGATCGGCTATCCTGCCGATCAATCCGTTCCCGATCCTGCCCCAGATTGCTCACCACCCTACTAACGATTGAGTCAATCTGATTATCATTCAAATTCATCACACCCACTCTCTAGTTACTTGGTATATATTGTCTCGCCTTCAATCTCTAGCTGGTCAACAATGGCCATAATGATTGCATCTACAGGCTTACCATCAGTGATATGAGTAAGCCGGGCACTGCTGCCACTGGCGACCAAAACGATCTCTCCCGTTCCGGCCCCAACTGAGTCAACCGCAACTACCATTCCGCCAGTTGGAGCTCCGTTAGCATCAACATACTTCACTAACAGAAATTTAAGACCTTCTAATTTGTCATCTTTTTCTGTAGACACCACTGTGCCTACAATACGACCTATTTGCATCTCTCACTCCTCGCTATTCTGCGGCCCTGGTGACTTACTTCTTCTTGCTGGTAGTACGTCCAAGGGGTAGGGCAATATCAACATTTTCGTGTGGTCTTGGAATTACGTGAATAGAGACTAGCTCCCCCACTTTTTCTGCTGCTCTGGCACCAGCTTCGGTCGCTGCCTTAACTGCGGCCACATCTCCGCGGACGATCGCAGTGGTGAAGCCACCTCCAATTTTCTCATAACCGACTAGTTCGACTTTGGCGGCCTTGACCATCGCATCAGCGGCCTCCACCATTCCAACAAAACCCTTCGTCTCAATCATTCCTAGTGCATCAGACATCGTGACCTCCATTTTTTTTATTTATATAGCTATCTTAAGCAACAAATCGTGGACGACATAATTCCCTATATCCTCTCTCTCTGTCAAATTTTTGTAGCTAATTGCACATCTGTCTCGTTAATGGTAGTTAAGGGTAATTGATAGTAGGTATTACCATCTTAGTGTTATTAGCTGATAGTTTTGATAAATTATCGATAGCAATGATATCAAAATTGAAATGGTATAACTTTAATGGTAGTTGAGTGTATCAATCAACAACTTGGGGATATTTAAATGAAATCATATCCAGAGGTAATGACCACCGATGATGTCTTAGAGTATCTTAAGATATCTAGAAAAACTTTGATGAAGCTGATTAGAGAGGGGATGGTTCCGGCCCGCAAGGTTGGGAAAAACTACCGCTATCTAAAAAGTGAGTTGGAGAAGTACCTTAAGGGAGACCTACAACAGAACTACTTTAAGTAGTCTCTACCATTAGGTGCCACGCTCTTTCTGGTAGCGGGGGTGCGTCAAAACAGGGTGGTTAGCTGCCCTTATTATATGTTCGTTTTAGGAATTCGCTGGTCAGGTTTAGAAATTTGAGTGCCATAGTTCGAAACTATAGGTACTCAGTATCATAGATACATCCACGGTCACTTTTGGTGCCATCTCCACTGCGAGGAATACGGTTAACTAATCCTGAAGGATGACTCTCTCGTGAGAGGATACTGATCATTATACTTTTCTGGCATTGACTAATATTTCCTTTGGATAGAGGAGTGTCGATATACTCATTTAGTCCTGCCTCTTGTAATGCGCGTTCAATATTTGTTGCAGATACATTGTAGTGCTTTGCTGCTGTTGCAATCTCTTCTGTCGTTCGCAGGGGGATGGTGATGGAGGGTTTAGTCGCTCTCTTTTTGTCTAACAGGTCTGATAGGTGCATTTTTCTAGCAATAGCATTACGACGAGCAATTAGTTTATAGCTGGCCGCCTGCTGTACAAAGTCCGGCCAGTTGCTATGGGCAACGATCTCTTTTATATTACTCTCGGATAGTAAGCTTATCTTACGGGCCATCCATAGAGCATCAGCAAAAGTGATCTTCTTCCAAGCTTTAGGGCGATAGAGGATTAGTTGAGTAAAGTAGAGATTTTTTCTTGTAATACTTCTTCGCAAAAAGAAGTAGCCTGTTCGAAGGTTGTTTATCTCTCCACTAACAACATTTCCTAGTGTGGCCCCCATGTCGTGTTGAAACTCGAGAAAAGAGTTACCCTCTTGATTGAGATAATCTTTGACTAAAACTGAACGGTTGTTATCATCCTTAGCGTCACGGTTGGCAATCCACATATTGAAGATCATTAGCCCTCTACCGACGCGGTCCATTTTGGCACTGGCACTACTGAATGCCGCGGGGCCACCACGCAAGGCGGCTTTTTTAATTTTTAGTTCGACTAGTGACTCTTTGAAACTAAGATACTCCCGTCCGAGTAGCTCTTTTTTGGAGTATCGCTTCTTACCATCTCGGGGTAGCTCTTTTAGAACCCGGTCAATGTTCTCTTTAGTAATGGTTCCAGCGAAAGTGATATAGGGCGACAAGTTAAATTTATAACTTGAATCCCTCAGGCATGATGTTAACTCTTTGACTGTGACAGGGTGGTCGCAAGTACTCTGGCGCTCTTTTTGGGGATCACCTAAGATTAGAACTAGATGTTCCATCCCTTTGGGGTTGCTATAGACTAAATCAGTATATTTGCCTCCCAGCTTCATCCATAGCCGGTTATTTATCACTTCAGGCTGTACCTCATCTCCCCATTTAACCTTCCATCTTACGCCATAAGCATCTCTAGTGTTAATCTTAGGAGAGGTGGCACTTATCTTAATTTTATCAAAGAAGAGGACTCGACGGGCCCGATCAATGGAGTATTTAATTGAATGATCAGACTTTTTGCTAAGTTTTTTACTGATCCGTTTTTCGGCCCATCTCTCCTGATCGTTCCAACCATTGGAGTTTGCCTTGCTGTAAGCGGTGGTATGCCAGACGGGATGACTGCTACTAATATCCAACTTACTGATCTCTTCATGATTCATCTGGGCCAAATCACTACGAGATATATACTTTGATCTATTGTTGGGATCCATTAAAAACTTGGCCTCATTTTCCGCCTGAACAGCTCCGACGGGGAGTTTCATCTTGCTGGCACTACGATACGGAACTTTGAGCAAAATGCCATTGAGCAGTAGGTTTTTTAGTAACCAGTACTTACTGGTGATCAGTTTCAGCGGTGGTGTCTTATTGATGTTCTGATCCTCACTAAGGATGGTGTATAGCACCTGCTGGGCCAGGTGGTAGTTACCCTCTTGGGAGGCAGTGCCATACTTAACACTAAGTGATCGAGCGATATTTGTTCTTGCCTGCTGTAGAAATTTTTTAACTCTTTTTAGATCTTTGTGCTCATCTTTTAGCTGATTATTACTCAAAGCTTGATTGACCTGCTCCACTCTTTCGTCAATTAGGTTGGAGAGATTGATAGCACTTTGGGGGGAGTAATCCTTGGCAATTCCATGTCGCTTTAGAAATTTTTCAAAGCGAGGAAATGCGATCTCTGTGTTGGCATAGACGGTGCAAATCATCAGTTGGGAAATTACAACTGCTGTCATTAGAGTGGTGATTACTTTTAGCATTATTAACTCTCTTTTAAGTTAGAGTGTGGTCAAAAAAAAGCGCATTGACGCACTATAGCAAAATGTAGCGCTATAGACAGTTTTTGGGTCAAAGTATGAAAAGATTACAGCCACTTATAGGTGCTACCTAGTTGGAATCTGGGGCCGTAGGAGGGTCAGTTCGACTTATGCAGCGTTACGCAAAAAGGTACCGGTTACCTTTTGGTTTGTGCAGCGTTACGCAAAAAGGTACCGGTTACCTTTTGGTTATTGCATTAGCGTGTTAAGGTGTTTTTCCCAGCCTCCGCCTTGAGATTCATCCAACACATCTTCTTCCCCCCAGCGGCCAGCATTGCTCTGTCCAGAGCAGTCTAGTCCTGGAATCTCCCCTAATGCGGAGGTTGGAGGGTTAACTTTTAGCTCATTTAGCTTATGCATTACTGAAAGATAGTTGTTTATCTTTTCCTTTGCTTCTTTATATTTGTCTACATCGCTGAGATTTTTTTTTGCTTCTGCTACTGCTATTGTTGTTTCACCTGTTATATTTTCCACTTCTGCTACTTGAGCTTTTTCTAACAATATCTCCGCTGCCTTTACTATTGGTTCTTGTTCCTCAATACTCTTGCAAGACATTTCTTTATAAAGATTATTTCCTTTTATTGTCTCTTTAAGAGGTCCTATTTTCTTTAAAAACTCTTCTGCAATTTTAACGGAGGCAAATTTTCCGATCTCATCTATTGTGGGAATTTTATCATTCGTAAAATCCAACCAACCATCAATCTTATCGTCATCAATATCATCAATTGACTTGGCAATTGCTTTAAGCTTTCTCTTCGCTTCGTCGCTATCGATCTTCTTTATGATAGGGGAGGAATTACTGATTTCTTTACAGAGTTCATCAATGTCCTTGGGCCCGCTAACTTTAATTGCGCTGTCGTCTTGTGCATTTTTACAGATCTCCTGCGCTTGTGTTAGTGTCGACACGGCCCCCTCTGTATGTTCAAATTGATGTAAATTAAATTTGATAGCATCTTCTGTAAGCTGTGATGCTCCAAATCCCCCATTGCAAAGAGGGTGTGGATTGGAGTTTTGCGCCCAAATTTTATAGCGGTTACACCATCCCTGCCTCTTACCCAACTGCTCCTGCTGCTCTTTCTGCTGCTCTGCCATCTTCTCTTGACGTTTCTCCTCCTGACGTTTGAAATTATTTAGTGCGCTACGTGCAGTACTCTTACACTGGCGGGCAAAGGTATCCCACTTACTCTTATTTTTTCCGATAAGCCCTTTTTGATCGCCAATATACTTTTTAACCGTTTTACTGATCTGCCCCTGTTGACCCTTTAACATCTTTTGGAGTTGGGCAATTGCGTTGGGCAGGTTCTGATGGAATTCAAACTTGCCACCACCTAATAGTTTAATATCATCCACTTCGCCGCGCACGCCTTTAAATGTCGGTGAGGCGAGTTTGGGATCGGCGATTGCCAGCCCGCCCTTGCTGTCTGCTGGTACTGTAAATTGGGAGCCGGGAAAATTTTGTTGGAAAAAGTTGGCATCGGCCATCACCATATTCAACTTTTGTTGAAAGAAGGTTTTTTGCCAATTACTGTAGGATCGCACCGCTTGGTTATATTTTGTTGCCGCGATTTTTCGTATGTTTTTACGTTGTTTGATCTCATTGTTAATTTTGGCCAGACAGCTCTTAACATTAGTTGCGCAGTTTTTGGCCTTGGAGATACAGAAATTTGGTAGTTCAGGTTTAAAGCTAGCAGCGTTACAGCTGCCGGCATCGGTCACTCCACCATTACAGTTTAACACTCTTTCTAGAATCTGCTCTTCCAGCTCTTGGTTAAAGCGCGTACCGATCTCTTTGGCTTCATTAATGTACTCTATCGCCTTAGCGACGTTAGCACTTTGCCCACTGTCTTCATAATTCTGCTGACAGTTGCCAACAATTGTTTGGTAGAGTTCATAAGGGGAGTAGTCATAGCTGGAACTTTTTCCACTATACTCACGGTTTAACCTTAGGGTAATGTTCTTCGGCCTCTGACTATCGGGAAGTGCTTTACACTTAGCGCGATTTTTAATCCCGGCAAATCGACACTCTAAAAACTTTACCTCTGCTAGCTTCTCATCCAGTGAACGACCACTGGCCATAATCTCTTTGAATAGCTGCTGATAACTTGAGACTGAGTTACCAACTCCCTTGTTGCCTCTCTGCTCTAACCGACCGGCCATATCGCCGCCACTCATGCCCACCATCCCCTCTTTGTTGCTGGTGACACAACTATCAACATAACTTTGACGTAGTGAATTTTCAGCACTCTTGGTAAAGTCTGAAACTTGAGAGTTAAAATGAGAATCAAGGGGAGGTAGCTTGTAATAGTCACCAATCAGACTACTAACTTGCGTTTTGATTCGTGCCATATTTGTGTTTACCCCTTGACTATAGTTAACAATGGTTTTCTCAAGGTCGACAAATTTTTGTCCACCTTTTTGCCACGGTGCAGATTGTGAGCTGGCCTGCCACCCCTTAATCCCCTTGTTATTCACCCCAGCACGGATACGGGCGATCTGATCTTTAAGGTCTTGCTCCAACCGCTTGGCCTTTCCTCCGAGCATATCGCTACTTGACGCTTGTAAGGTGGCGCCACCTCTGCCATCACCAGTAATTGCCTGCTGAATACGGGTTAGTCCGGCCCCGGGAGTGATTGCTCCGCTAGGTAGAACTGCGGGACAGCCATTCCCTTTAAATGCTTGGGAGTGGTCGACTAATTTTGGATCTCCACCATCCAACTCTTGGGTCAGTTTTTTCATAGCATCCAGCAAGGGCTTGGCATCGTTTTCAAATTTCTGTTTTTGAGCGGCGATGGTTCCTTCGAACATTTTGAGTTGGTTGAGCTTATTCTGGATCGCATCGAGCTGTTTTTTAAGACCGTTATTTAGACAGGTAATACCATGTGGATAGGGGTCGGAGACTCCTTTGGCCATTAGTTTTTCATGAAAGTCCGCATGCGCCTTGGCCTGACCGGCCATATGTTTCATCATATTGGCGTGGCCGGGAGAGGAAGCCTCATCACACTGACCGTTAGGAACTTGGGCCGACTGGGGAGGTAGCTTACAGTGGGGGAAGTACTTGGCGCTGGCGCCAAATTGGGGCGCAGGTAGGTTGCTACCCTGGGCCATTGATGCTCCCTGCATGCGAATCTGGTGCATCTGGTTTTGGTGCTGCATATATTCACCAGTAAATCCCTTTAACATTTTCAAGCTACTGCCCACCCAGTCGCTCTCGGGATTTGCCGCTGGCTTGGCCTGAGCATTGGCCAGCAGTGGAAGTGGAGATATCATCAACAGGGCCCAGACACTTAGGTAGCAGGTCAGCCGCTTTAGTAAGCTAGGGGTCACTGGCTGGAGGCTTCTTGTTTTCATAGCAATTCTCTCCGTTAAACAAACCGGAACCAAAGTAAAAAGAGGGTTTGTTTGGTAAAACGCAAATATTTCCCTTCTTTTTCGGCTATTTGGCCCTAAATCATTAACTCTACTGACTATTCTATGGCATATTGGGTAGATGGTAGGGGGATCTGCTATCATACTGGCCAAAACCCCATGATTTTAATAGGATAACTGATAGTGATGATGATCAGTTGGGCAATAGTGGTGCCAATTATTTGTGGGAATGGAGATTGAACAGGCCGTGGACTATCTAAATGCAACGATCTATGGAGTAGTGCAGGGATTGGCAGAGTTTCTACCCATTAGTAGCTCTGGCCACCTAGCGTTGCTGCCAAAGTATCTGGGGATCATCGATCCGGGTGTCGCTTTTGATTTGGCGATGCATGTGGGAACTGCCTTAGCGGTTGTAATCTACTTTCACCGGGAAGTTGGCTCACTGCTGGTCAGTACTTTTCAGTTACTTCATCCCGGCCGTAAGAGGGATGCCAACTCCTTTTTTGCACTCAATTTGATCATTGCCACCATCACCACCATTGTTATCGCTCTAGCAGTCAAGGATCTGGCCGCAAGTTGGGGGCGGGGAGTGGAGATTATCGCCATCAACCTAATGATCTTTGCAGTTTTAATGTCGCTGGCCGATCTCTTTGCGCCAGTTCGGGCGATCACCGGTAAGTTGACCATGGAGCGCCAGCTGATGTGGAAAAATGCATTGCTGATTGGGCTATTTCAAGGGATGGCAGTCTTTCCTGGAGTCAGTCGTAGCGGGGCAACGCTAACTATCTCTCGTTGGTTGGGGCTAACTCGTAGTGAGGCCACCCGCTTCTCCTTTGTGCTATCACTACCGATTATCTTAGGGGGATTTATTACCAAACTTCCTGAGCTGTCAGGTGAGCAAGCGGGGCTCTCCTTCTACCCACTACTGTGGGGGGTGGTTATCTCGCTGGTGGTGGGGATACTGACTATTATTTTCTTTTTGAAATTTATTGAGCGGGTAGGTTTACTTCCCTTTGCACTCTATCGGATTTTTTTGGCCGCTGCCATTTTAGGGGGTCTCTAGGCCGGTAGTCTGATCTTCTAACTCAGATAACTCAGATTTTTTTGCTCGCTTGCGCTTTTCATCAGTTACTAAATATCTCAATAGCGCAGCAATATTTAGTCGCTTGGCGTAGACCTTCTTGCTCATCCAGGGATTGTAGTGGAAGTTGATCAGCTGGGTCTTACTGGGAATTTCCATATACTTGATCATATAAAGGAAAACCGATTTGGTAAAAGCGCTGTCTGGCTCTAGGTCGGCAATCTTGATAATGGAGTTTCGATAGACTTGGAAGGCCCGCTCAAGCTCGATCGGATCAAGAATGTTGTCGTGGTTGTGATCAAAAGAGATAAAGACCGACTCAATATTGAACATACTCCCTAACAGGGTGTAGAGATCCTTCTTACTAAGAGGAACCTCCTCTCCCGGTTGCTCCTTGGCAAAACGCTCTACATTGATAATGAAGTCCATTAGATCACTAGGAGATTCAGTTAGAGTAAAACGGTAGAGTTTGGAGAAGTAGGGGGCCATATCTAACTTGTTAAAAAGGATATCAAATAGGTGCTGGCGGTAACAGCTGATTTCAAAAGAGACACTATCAGTCGATAGATTCGCACAGCGCTTCTTCATGATGGGGATGAGTTGATCACCGACGGTTACGGCGGTTAGGATTAAAGAGATATACTCACTCTCTTCCACTTTGTCGATCAACCCGTCACCATTAGAGTTTATCTGGAAGAGGTCACTTAACAAAATGGTATTGCTTGAAAAGTAGGGGTAGGAGATGGGTGACATCTCAGCATAGACCAGAAAGGATCGCATATCCTCCATAAACAGCAATAGCTCCTCTTGATTGGCGACATAGTAACCTCCGCCGGCAGAGAGGTGGCCATAGCTGCGGAAGACCTTTTGCAGGGCAAAAGTTAAGAGTGATCGCTCTTGAAGGCCATACTTTAGGCGCACATTGTCTTGGGTCAGGTACTGTAGCCCATCCTTAGTACGATAGGTTCGGTTCTCTTCTAGCTGGGTAGCAAAATCTTGCTTTAGCTGGTTGAGGCGATCAGTGGTAATCAGTTCATATCCATCCAGTATCAGTTGGTCTAACCCCAACTCGGAGCTAGTAATTGGAGTAGGATCTTCCATCCGCTCTCGAAAGTGCTCAAAGGTGATATCATTAAAGTAGAGTAGTTCTGCTCCCTCTTTAACCATCGCCACAATCTGCTTAATGTTATCTAAAGTATAGTTCTCACTCTCTCCGCCGATCAGCCTTATCTTCAGGGCGTTGATCGTAGGTATAATCGCCTTTATTCTTGCCGCACCGGCCGGGTCCAGGATAACTTCCGCTGCTAGGGTAAGCTCGTTGGCGGTCAGAAGCTGTAGCTCACCATCGGTCTGGTAGAAGAGAGAGAGGATAGTATCAAGATGCAATAGGTATCTTCCCATCTTTTGGCCAATCTCATCCAGCTTGAGAATTGTGGGGGTGCCATAGATATCTCGGTAGATATCATAGAGCTCCACTCCCTTATCCAGCAGCATGGGAAGCTCTTGAAAAGAGATACTCTCTTTTTTTCCTCCCAAAAAGAGGGACTTAATAAAGAGTAGCGGCTTCCAGCGTTCCGGTCGCAAAGAGAGGCGAGAGATGGTATCTACCCGCGCTAAAAAGGGAATGATTGATAACTCTTGCTGAATATCACGCAAAAAGATTTCGGTAATGTAGAGTAGATCCTTGACCTCTTGAAAGGTTAGTTGATCTCGATCACCACCCAGTAGACTCTTTTTGAGTTGATGAATGCTCTCTTTTAACTCATCATTAATAATATCTGGAGTAGAGCTATCACCATTAATTGTTGCTACTACATCACTGATAGTTGTTGCTACCTGCTCTTTGGGGCCGTCGAAAATGAGTGGTGTTAGATCCTCAATCACTTTAAGGAAGTAGATAAAGGATTTACGATCATCAATCGACAGTGGTGGCCGGTTGGCCAAGCGGTTGGTAAGTCGCTCTAAAGGTTTGCGATGCTCTAGTAGTAGCTTGATCTCATCAACTGTAATCACCCCACTCTCTCCACCGGCCAACACCCGCTTATAGGTGTTTAACATCTCAAGAAATTCTAGGTCGATACTGCGATTAATTACTAGGGTGGGGTAGTCACTGATTAGCTGTGATAGGTTCATCCCATCAGGAAGGGTGGTGACCAAATATTTAGTGACGTTAATTGCGTTATGAAAGTCGCTGACACTGATACTCTCTCTTTCGCCCCCTAAAAAAGTTACCTTGAGAGTTTTTAACTCCTCTAGCTTCTCCATTAATTGATACTCACCATGAGTCAAATCATCAGCAAATTGTAGTAGGCTTTTAACGGTAGTCAGCATCGCCTCGGCAGGCAGTGGGACTAGCAACGGTTGCAATTGAGTTAGTGCTTGTTGGGCCAAGGCCATCTTTTTGCGAGTATCTGGTGCCTGACGCATTTGAGAAGTTAGATTGAAAATTTTGAGTAGTTGAGGTGATTTGGTTAGGAGGGTATTGACCTCTTTGAGGGTAATTAACTCCCGAGATCCTCCGAGCACCAACTGTTTTAAGAAGAGGGCAGACTCTGCCATTTTAAAGTTGATGGTACTTTCATCAAAGATGTTCTTCAGACTACGCAGTAGAACTACGATATTTAGATTATCCGGCAGACTACGGAGTAGCAGCCGAGTAACACTGAGTAGCTCCTCTAAATCATCCATCAAAAATATATCAGCAGGGGGCCCAAACATCCGCTCTTTGACTAGTAGCAGATTCTCTCGATAGTCTCCAAGGCGGAACTCATCGGAGGCAAAAATATCTGAAGCAGTGATAAACTCTTCCATGGTGAACAGCGGGGAGTTACCCGGTCTTTTATAGTAGATGGTACGGAACTCATCCACCTTATCGGCCATAAAACGGAAGTACTCAGCTTCGCTATCAAAGTTTTGTGAGGTGAGGTAGAATAGGTCAAATGCCATTGTGAGAATCTTCGGAGCATTGCCAACCAAAGTTTGGATCTCAGTGGAGGTAATCACCTCGCGATCCCCTCCTAGTAAAATATTTTTAACAAAGAGGAAGGACTCTACCCGCTCCACATCAAAGGAGATGGAGGAGAGTCGCTGTTTGATCTTTCTTAAAAAGGGTCGGATCTGAATTTGGGTGGGCAATCTTCCCTCTAGGGAGATGATATTCAGCGTCGCTTGGGAGAAGCGATTAATCGACTGCTTAAAGCGGTGACGATTTTGCCAGAAGTTTTTATGATTGATCTTAGTCAGAATATTGCTAATGACCACCGCCTCTCGATTAACAGTCAGTAACAGTTCAAATAGGGGGTCAATGTTATCTTGAGAGACTCCTTGGGTGTGATCGCTTAAAAAGAGCATGTTAAATTCAAACATCAGGTTTAAGGCTTGGAGAATGGTCTCACTATTGTTAACAAAAAATTTACGGATAAAGCGGGAGATCTCTCCTTGGTGGATGGAGTCTTGATGTTCCCGCTTTACATAGCGGGTAAAGTGGATAAAGTTCTTCTCTAGACATTCAATCTGCTTGGTTAGATCTCGCTGTAAAATGTGAGTGAAGCTATCAGGGTCGAGCTGGCATCCAGTTAATGAGGTAGAGTCAACAATCTGTTGGTCACTTTTGGCTTGATCAGATAGGTAGCCGCAACTACTATTACCAAGTAGTAGCAAAGCAAGCAAAACTGTAGGTATTAGGCGAGCTATTTTTATCATCTGATACCTGTTTTAACTCATTTAGCGCCTAAATGGAAAGGGTTTGTTGCGACGTGTTATTAATTACACGGTTTTGTGGTCTTTAGGAGGTTAGCAATAAATAGCGGCATTTTTTCATGAAGTCAGCTTTTGGGTGGCCATCGCTGACGCGCTGTATTATAGTGGTGACCAATTATGAGTAATTTAAGAGCGCAAGATGCGCTAACTACATTGATTAGGGCAACCGCCATCCTGTTTTTGGTCGTGACAACGATTGGGAGGGCCGCCACCAACTCTATTAGCTATGAGAGTTCTCAACTGATTAATCAGAGTGAGAGAGAGCAACCGATAGCTAGTGATGAAGTGGGAAGTCCAGTTAGTAACTGGATGATCTGGACGATGGGGTATCGTAACCACTCTGGGCCTGTGCTTAGGCAGTTCAGTGGCCAACTTCAGTATAATCAGTATACCGGTGACTTGGTCTATGCCGTTCCGGAGCTGTTTATTCAATATAATGATAATAAGAAGATCGATCTGGTGGTGGGACGTAAGGAGTTAAATTGGAACCCCTTAGAAAAATTCTGGCTGCTAGGAGAGATTGATCCCTTGCAGGGAATTTATTTGCAGGACTCTGCCCATGAGGGATTGACAGGACTACAACTGAACTATCCGGTTGGCCCCTTTAAACTCTCCCTCTTTCTCTCCTACCTCTACATACCACAGATGAATCCTGGCCACTCGATTGAAGATGGCAAAGTTACCACTAACTCAAGATGGAGTTCGTTACCACCATCGGCCACCATGATAAATGATAACTTGGTACCCATCTACTATGCTCTTGGGCCAACCTCGGTTAGTGATATAATTTGGCAGCAATCTTTAGGGATTAAGCTGGACTACCGTTGGGCCAGTGGCCATATTCGTGGTTTTGGACTCTATAAGCCGGAAAACCGTTTGCGGATGCGCGGAGATGCTTACTACGATCAGCAACAAGAGAGCGTAATTGTTGAGGTGGAGCCATTGGTTAACCATCAACTGATCTATGGGTTGCATGGTGAACAACGTGTTGGGAAATTTACTGCTCAGGGGGCAGTGATGGTGGTAGATCCTAACGCCAAAGTTTCAGCTGATCTATTAGTGATTGACCCAATTAGACTGGAACGTAATGATCGAACCTTTAATCCCCAATTTTTTACTATCGCTCACAAATATCTTAAACAGCGTTTTGTGATGGCCGATCTGAGCTGGCAACACCGTCGGTGGCAGGTAGGAGCAAGCTTGATTAAGCAGTTAGAGCAGCAACCGGCCACCGGTGATGACTTCTATGGTGAGCGCTCTCGCTGGCAGAGCGCAGTGGGAGGACATCTCTCCTATCAGCGACAAGCGGCAACTGTCACAATGGATTGGCGCTACGATTTCGACTATCAGGCCAGCCTGTTGGCGGCCAAGGCAGACTATCAGTTGATCAAACAGCTCAAGCTCTCCCTCTCTTTGGAGATGATTGAGGCCAAAAGTGATGACTCTTACTGGAGTGCATATCGCACTAATGATGTTGTCTATTCACGCATCTCCTATCAGTTCTAACTGATTTTCACCAAATTTTTTGCATGTTTATATAGGTAGGGGCATCTTTATCCCCCGGATAGCGTGCCTCAAAGGAATATCGTATAATTCTAGTTAGGGGAGGGCCCTTACGTGAATACACTGTATTCTCTACTAAATAGAGTAGTTCTGACTTGGATTGTCGCTGGTTATTTGGTGGTGGCGCAAGGGGCCGGAGTATTACTGGAGCCCTATCTAGGTCTTGAGAAGGGGAGCTGGTCTACCTCTTACGAGAGTTCAACCGCTAGTTACGATTTTATCACCGGTGGCACTTTTGACTTTGGAGTCGGGTTTCGCACCATTATTCCCTTTGATCATATATTTTTTGGACTGGACTACTACAAAGGGATGAGTAGTTTTGAATACAGTGAAGCGAGTGGAACTACATTGGATGATAGTTGGCAGGACGTTAAGGCGGATAAGACTAGTATTGGCTTGCACTTTGGGGCAAAAAATCTCAGTGGCAAGTATGCCTTTTGGGCATCCTATCTGCTCTCTGATACTCTGACGCTCAAGCAGTCCCACATTCCCGGAGATGGAGCAATAACTTATAGTGGATCTGGAATTCAGCTGGGGATTGGTTTGCAGTTTCGTAAGTATATGCGTTTGAACCTGCTCTATTCGATCCATAGCTACTCCGAGCGTACCCAGAGTGGAACCACCACTGAGCTACCTGGTAGCAGTGGGGGAGTTACTTATCAGAAATACTCTCATAGCTCATTTTTTGTGGGATTAAGTGTACCGATATTTTGGAAGTGGTGGACGACGGTTCCGTTTTAGATTAGGTACCATCACTATCAACTGGTTGATCTCCAATCGCACTCATCGAGCAGTCCCAAGTGCCATTATCCATATCGCAGACATGCCACCATAGTCCAGTGCTGACAAAGGAGCTCGGGACAGGTACTGTCTCTATTAGGGTACCCTCATTATAGATTTTAATAACAGCGCCACTGCCAGCTAGTACACTACTGTCATTCCCCCCGTCTGGGTCAGCACTATTGTTATGGACTGAGAGGCGATAGGTATTATTGGACTTTGGTACACTGGAACCGGAACCATCATGCCAGATCGCGATGGTTTCAGGTCCATACCCACTCGCTTCATCATTGTCTAGACCAGCAAACGGCTGGTTATTTAATGTTCCGTCATTATCACCCTTATTGGGATCGTAGCGGATATGGCAGGTGTTACCAGAGACTCCAGCGGTATTAAATAAGCAACTATCATATGGAGTACCACTATCATCAGTTACATCAGGAATGTAGAGATGAAGATCTAAATCGAGTGGGGTGCTTCCCCACTCAAGTGTTATAATAAACTTTCCGGTTGCATAGCTGTTCTCGACTAGTGCCAAATCCACTCCGCTAGTAGTCGTAGCATCCGTTACCGTGGCATCTCGCCTACCGTTGGCATAGTTAGTTTTACTGGCGAGAACAGTTACTGATCCAGGAGTGATCTGGTTTAAAGTATAATTTCCACTACCATCAGTTGTTGCAGAGGTTGCAACTGCTCCTTGAATCCAGACTAGCACTCCACTAATCACACTACCGTCTTGGGCATTTCGTACTGTACCAGTAATAGTTCCAGAAGCTACTGCCACAGGAGCAGGATCAGAATCAGCTGCGGCGACTGGTTTGGGAGCAATCGAGGACTCACTGACGCAGGATACGAAAGTTATAACACCAAGGGTAATCAAGCAGATTACTAGTAGCTCTCTAGCAACGTTTGTAATGGTTATTTTTGTCTTTCGTTTCATCATTAGAGTATCATTTTAACTTGAATCCTCCTCTCCAAGCTAATCGGTTAAATATAGTAGAACTTTACGGTGATAACTAGCTGAATTAACAGTTAGTGGCCAAGCTCTGCACTATTTGCAGATTAGCCTCTGGTGCAAAAAATTTATGGCACTTGGATAACTACTAGATTTTTGATTACGGTCGATTAGTTGAGTGGTTAGAAGCTTAAATGTATTCTAACTACCTGATTATTTTCGCTGGCGACAGATAGATTTTATCTTTAGTCCGGTAGTGATTGCGCTCCGACGCCACAGCGATGGCCACACCACTCGATTGACCGCTCTTTTATCATCACGACTAAGATCACAATATCCACTCTCGACATAACAGAGGATGTGGCTTTTAAAGGAGGCTTTTTTGACGAAAGAGCAACTATTGGGTTGGTCAAATTTAGCAAATGTTTCCGTTAAGCACTCTCTTGTTTTTTGTATCCACTCCTTGCCAGCATCACTAAAGCGGTAAGCAAAATTCTCAAAGCGCTGACAGTACTTAAGTGCGAACCCTAGAGGGTAACCACGCTTACCGCATGTTAGCTCATCTTCGACGCACTCATAAAAGGAGCACTCAGTTGTTAGATGGCCGCACTGGTTGCTAAAAGTATTCCCACGAAGCTCTAGATTAGCTAGTGCCATTGAGAGGAATAAAATTAGAATCAAGAGTCGAGGTGTAAGCTTCATCGTAGTCACTGTTGCTTCACAAACGGGTTATGAGATTTTTCATCTTTGATAGTGGTAGTAGGTCCATGGCCAGGTAGCACTACGGTCTCATCTGGTAGGCAGAATAAGTGCTCTTTAATTGAGTTGATAATTGTTCTATAGTCACCACCTGGCAGGTCGGTGCGGCCAATCGAGAGGCGAAAGAGGGTGTCCCCGGTAATTACCAGTGGTGGGTCAAAGGAGTCTAGGTAGAATGAACATCCTCCTCTAGTATGGCCGGGAGTATGGAGGGTCTTCATAATCTCCCTCGCTACTAATTTAATTGTAGAGTTGTGAGTGATGGTGTCATCCACAACTCCCGGCCCTTCGACGTTCATGCCAAACATCGCTCCCTGCTGCTCGATCTCTGAGTAGAGTTGAATCTCCTCTTGGTGCATGACAATCTTGCTACCACTCTGCTCTTTTAACCTCTTTGTACAGCCAATATGGTCAAAGTGGGCATGGGTGTGAAGTAGGGTAATAACCTTTAGTTGATAGTGGTTAATCAGCTCCAGAATAAAGTTGAGATCATCACCTGGGTCAACTAGAATCGCCTCTTTTGTCGTCTCGTCATAGATCAAGGTGCAGTTGCTCTGCAGTGGACCAACTGGGTAGAGTTTAACATTTAGGCCATCATGCAGTTGTTGAAAAAGCGGTGAGATCACAATTATTTCCTATCAGAATAAGATATATAAATTAACTAGTTTAGATTCTTATACTGATCTAGGGCATCAAGCAAGATCTCCTTGGCAATATTACAGGATGAAAGCGTCTCCATCTGCTCAAAACCAGGCACTAGGTTGATCTCCAGCAGGTAGTACTGATCACCGTACTGTAGCAGATCACACGCTCCATAGAGCGCATTGGTCCGGGCAAAGGCAGCAAGAGATTTGGTGACCATTTCGGCCGGAAGAGTTGATTTTGGGGCATTGGCAGTGGCCCCAGAACGCCCCATATTGTTGCGAAAATCTTTACCATTGCACTGCTTGACGAGTGCTGCTACTAGACGGTTTCTAACAAAAAAGAGACGGTACTCTTTTTGGGCAGGTAGATAGGGTTGAATCAAAAAACGTTGATCTTTAATCGCCCAGATTGTCTGTAAAAAAGAGTAGAGGGAGTTGCGACCATGAAGTAGGTTTACTCCGATTCCTCGGCAGCCACGGACACTTTTCACTACATAGGATAGCTGATCAGGGGGAGAGTCGAGAAAGTTGGCACAGTTTGATTCTAGTTGGTCAAGTCGTTCGGGGGCAACGGCCCCCCTAAGCGCAAAAGTGGGAACAATCTTCATCTCATCGTTCGCCAATTGGGCCAGCTGCATCCCTTTATCTCTCCACATGGTCAGAGTTTGTGGCGAGTTGAAGATAAAATCCCCTTGTTGCTGCCGCATGATGGAGTAGGCCAGGTCATTCTGATCAAAGTAGATTCCAGTTATTCTATGGGCCACCATTCCGGGTGCCTGATCTCTAATGGTAAAGGGGGTAAGAGCATCAAGTGGGTTGTGGAGCTTGGTGGCCAAGCCTAGTTGATTCGCCTCGTGGCCGAGGCGATTTGCGGAGTAGCGTTGGCCGTTTTCAGTTAATATCGTTAGTTTGATCATGACAAAGTAGTTAACATTATTACACTTATCCATTAAAATTATCTCAACCTGAAATTGCGGAGAGTTTCTATTTTAATGCTAAGAAGAGTGTTTACTCCATATTTACTGATACAGATTTTGATCTTGTTGTTAGTTCTAGCATGTGCTGGGCAATGGGGCAATAGGGGGGACGAGCAGGAGCAGAAACAGGTTCGGGAGCAGGAGCAGGAGCAGGAGCAGGTTCGGGAACAGGAACAGGAGCAGGAACAGGAACAGAAACAGGAGCAGGAGCAGGAGCAGAAACAGGAACAGGAACAGGTTCGGGAGCAGGAACAGGAGCAGGTTCGGGAACAGGAGCAGGAGCAGGAACAGGTTCGGGAGCAGGAGCAGGTTCGGGAACAGGAACAGGAACAGGAACAGGAACAGGAACAGGAACAGGAGCAGGTTCGGGAACAGGAACAGAAAAAATTTGGCCGCCGAACAGATCATACTTCTGCGGTGAAAAAATATTGTCGCAAAATCGCTAAGAAATTCTACTATTGGGGATGGGGCCATAGTTACTGTCAAAACTTTCAGTGGCTCCATGTACGTAACTCAGTTTTGGGTGATCCTCTGATGTGGGTGGTTTTTGGAGATGAGAAGGCCCATCGCAAAACTCCCAAAAACGCAACGATGGTTCTCTGCTCCATCCATGGTGATGAACTAACCCCTGCTAAGTTCTGTTTTGACTTGATGGTGGATTTGGCCCGTAACTTCCCACGCTTTAAAGAGCAGCTGGTGATAATCGCCCCAATTGTAAATCCCGACTCATTTTTTAAGAGGAAGCCAACTCGGACAAATAGACGAGGAGTGGATATTAATCGCAACTTTCCCACTAAAGATTGGAAAATTGCTGCCTTGAAATTATGGCGCACTCGCTACCATAGTGATCCTCGGCGCTTTCCGGGTAAACACTCATTAAGTGAGCCGGAGACCCTCTTTATGGTTAATTTGATCAAGCGCTATCGACCTGGAAAGATTATTCAGGTTCATGCACCACTAACTCATATTGATTATGACGGGCCGGGAGATACACTCAATCAAAAAGCTCTTCCGGTGAATCAATTATTGATATCAATGAGTACCAATGCCAAGGGATATCGAATAAAAAACTACCCTTACTTTCCGGGCAGTTTAGGAAACTGGGCCGGGAACGAGCGCCAAATTCCTACCTATACTTTGGAGTTGCCCAGCAGTGATAATCGTCGCTCGAAAGAGTTTTGGCAAACTTTTCAAAAGGCGATGCACACTGCAATTCTCTTTCCAGTACTGGACTAACTACCTTAGAGTGGGAAGAGTCCTGTCGGTAGCCCCAGAGCATCTTGTTTCTCTCGGTCAGACCTCTGTAGATGTCCAGGGAGTTTCGCTCGATCCAGTTGGTCGCTGGCAAATTGATCAATTAGCTGATCAAACTGCTGCTCTCGATAGATCTCATTACGATGCTGTTGGCGCATTTTTAATAGACTGCGAAGGTGAGCGGTGAAGCGACGGCCAGCCTGGTCCTCCTCCTCTAGCAAATCCTGATTTCCAGTCAGATAGACTCGTAAAAATTTATGACCATATTTCTTTTTAATCAATTTTCGTAAAGAGCGGTCAAATTCACCATCTGGTTGTCCAGTCGGAGGTACTGGCAGGTGAACTAGATCATAGGTCTGGTTTAGATTGGAGCGCATGATCTGAACAAAATATCCCACGGTGGAGCTGCCAGTGGTGACAATTGTTCCCGCCCCACCTAATGCAATCACTCGTTTCAGCTTGACCATACCTGGATCAAGATAACCTCCCAGATGTTTCTCCGCGGTAGAGAGTTTCTCAATAAACTCCTTCCCCTTATAGTTGCGTACGCCCTGGACAAATGCTTTTGCCTCATCTTTAAACTCTTGATGGGCCAGTTTGAAGCGGTAACGGGAGGGGGCGAGATAGGGGGACTCTTTTGCTAACAGGGTCGATAGCTCATCCATCTGTGCTCTTAATTTAGGGTCAAAACTACTTCCAAGATTTGCGGCCTGGTCTTTTAACTCACCGTTGACTACTTTCAGTCTGGCCTCAAGCAGTGCTTGCCGTTCATAGTGTTTTCCAAGTTTGCCAGGGGAGAGAATTCCTCCTAAAATACTATCTGATTTATGATCAAACTCACGCGCTAGGGTTGCCAACTCCTTACGACTGGCAACATGGAAGCTACGGGTCTGATCAACGCCATCTTGCAGATAGTTGACCTTGATGGTGGTGGGGAAGTTGCTAACACTTCTACTCTGGTGGCGCAATCTACTGGCCGCCAGTTGGTAAGAGAGTCCTTCTTTATACAGTGCATCTGCTGGCTCTGCGAATTTTTTAAACTCAGCAACCCATCCCTCTACTTTCTGCCGGGCCCTTAAGCTGGGATCACTCTTTTGGCCATTTTTGAGAACCCCTCTACCTTTGGTAATACCAGCGTCTTTGGACATTTGGACTTCTTTTTCTACCACCTTTTTGATCTTTAGTTTGGGCTTGGTTGTCTTGCTGGCATAGTGGGTGGCAATGGCATGGGTCTGATCATCATAGTAGCGGACTGGATAGTGATTAATATTATATACCATCATCCGCTCCTTTGCCTCTCGTTTGAGTGCATGCAGCCCTTTAGTGGCGAATAGGCGGTAGTCCTTTCCTCTTTGTACCTGCTCTCTGCTCGCCATCATCTTATAGTAGTGAGGAGTGCCAGCAAATGCTGCTTCAGGAGCGTCTAATACTGCTTTCCCACTACTATTTAAGTGTAAAGAGGCGACACCCTTGTTTTTAAGTTGGCCAATCAAATCTTTCGCTTTCTTGCTTGTGATTGAGCCCTTTTTTAATCCCTGGTTAATAGAGTCGGCCAGTGCCTGGTTAATTAGTGGTGACTCTCCTCGCAGTTTGGCAATCTTTGAAAGTAGATTGACTCGCATGGAGTTAGAGAGCATTGAGAGAGAGTGTAGTAGGGAGGCAAAGCGTTTGCTGCCCAATTTTTTCTTGATACGTCTCATTGCGCTGGTCAACTTTTTGCTGGCCCAGATCTCTTCAAACAGTTGATTGATTCTTCCCAACTCTTTTTTACGGCCAAAATTTGCCGCTGCAGCGGTGCCATCAACCACCACACGACGACTGAGGTGGACGACGTGGATAGCATTTTTAAGTGCCGCCAGATCTAGTGCGGAGAAGGCGAGGGCCATTGAGGCGATAGTTACGTTAGAGTTAAATTTTTCCAACTCCTCCTCGATCTCCTCCACCTGTTTGGGATCACCGGTGCCGGCCAGCATGGAGTTTTTAAAGCGCTCTTGTTCCAGATAGTTTTGATAGGCACTATTGCCATAGTAGGTAGTGTCTGCCACACCTAATGCTAAGCCTCCGACGGCCGCGACTACTGCTGTTGTTCCCAAGGCGCCAGCAGTAACACTGCCGCCAATTAGCCAGGCCGCTACACCACTGCCGATACCGGTCAGCATTAAGCCGCCGCCTACAACCATGCCGCCCCAAAAAAAAGTCTGATCCCAGAACTCCTTATCATCAATATCTTCTCCCAAGGAGTTGATACTTTCACACATCTGCCAAGCATATTCAGGATTATTGATTAATAGCTCTCCGGCAGCTGCTGGGTTACTGGTAATCAACCGCTTGATATCATTTTTGGCATCGGCCTGGGGTTGACGTTCCATCTTGGCCAGTGCTTGGATCTGTTGCTGCATTCTCCCTTTGGCTTCTTTGATTCCTGATTTAACAAGTTTCGTATCAACCGGTTGATGGGGAGGATAGGTATAGGTGGTCTCTTGCCCCAAAGTAGAGTGCTCATCAAGTTCCTCTTGGGCACGTAGAGTTCCAGCCTGTTCACGTAGAATATCTGTATTAAGTAGCAGACCGGGCCCACTTGATGCTTCTTGTGCAAAGAGAGTGCGATACTGATTGTAGGCAGCATGGCTCTCATCCAGTACTGGGTCAGAGGAGTCCCAAAAGCCGAGATTTATTCTTCCTGGATCTTCATAGATGTAGTCATTGGCTTCCTCTAGTGCTTGGTTTAACCGGTGGATTTTTTTGTTGATTATCTCAGTCAGGGCAGCTTGACTGTATTGGGGCGGGGCCCTCTTTACCAGCTGCTTAAGCTCATGTTGTAGATTGGTAATAACTACTTGTTGCTGGGTAGGGGTACAGTCTGGGCAGAGATCTTTTTTCTCATGCTCTGGCAGTTGCTTCTTACTCTCAAATTGGTAGAGAAAGTGAGCATAGGTTTTCAATGTATTTTTACTAGAGAGTTGATTTAATTTTTTTGCCAAAACTTGGTCATTAATAAAGCGGGATTTGCCCATAATTAGTTTGGCAAAATCTTTGAGCCCTTGGAAGCGCTCTTTGACCCCCTTACATTTGATTGTGGTGTAGCGCTGGCGGGCAGCACTGTCGAGTAGGCGTAGGTGGATTTTTTTATCTTGATGCTCCTGATCAACACAGCTGTCAAAAATATCGGAAATAGTTAGAAAGTTAGTTAGGTTGGAGTAGCGAGTAAGAAAATTGCTACCATGGGGAGTTTCTAGAATCTTCTCCACTCCGTGTTGATCTACAAACTGCTCCAGCCGCCGCTGTTGCTCTTGCATTAGCATAATACTCTCAGGCTTGCCATCATACGTTAGCAGATCAAAGGCGTGAATTGGTACCTCCAGTGGGCTGGCCATCGCGGCAGTTGCACTAAGAAGTAGTAGGGAGAGGAGAAGTAGCTGTAGAGTGGTGTAAATGGTAGTTTTCATGCAGCTCTTATCGGCAATTTTGATTAAAATAGTTATGATTAAATATGGTTGCAGTAACCGATTGATCTGGGTGCGGCAGGGGGAGTGTTAACTGCTCGTAAGTACTTGATTTGATTGATATGAATTTTAAGATAAGTTGCTGTCACAAAAAATATTTTAGCTCGTAATAAAGTGCAAAGGTACTTAATATCTATCAGTGACTAATTTGGGGGAGTTTCCATGTCTATTATCAATACTATTAACCTATTTGCAGTAACCGCTCTATTGACCACTACACTCACAAGTCGTGTTTGGGGGATGGAGGGGCATAATCAACATGCTGGGATGAAGATGGATCAGAAGAAGCACTCCACGGCGACCAGTGGGAGGGAGAGGTTGGACAAGAAGACCGCCCAGGAGATTATTGCAGTTTTAAAGGCCAATGAGGGATTACACTGGTCATTTTTTAAATATGATGGGGCCAAGGTGGAGATGGCGGCCAAGGCGGTAAAGCAGAATATTAGTCAGATTGGCGATCCTAAAATTGCAGGTCGATTAGAATTTTCAGGAAAGAAACTAGATGAGATTAAGCTGGCGAATGGACGTAAGCACAATAACCAGCTCTATCACCTGGTCTCGATGGCACTAATTCATCTAGTCAAAAAATATGATCTGGGCAGTAACTATAATGTCTACTCCTGTCCAATGGTTAAAAAGCAGTGGATACAAAACAGCTCTAAACTATCTAGAGTGAACAATCCATATAGCTCTGCCATGCCTCACTGTGGTGTCCAAGAGTCTAAATTCTAGTATCAACAGTTTGATTGTTCTAAATAGCCTCCTGGAATACTCTAGTATCCTTAAATTACCCGATGGAAGTTTTCATCGGATCTAGCTACTATAAATTAGGATAGTAACTAGATATTTTAAGAGGTTTTTGATGATACGATATCGTTTGCTTGGGGCCCTCTCTCTCCTTTTATTTGCTCTGTTGGCCGACTCTGGACAGGGGGCAGTTAGGGACTACCTAAAACAGGGCAAGGTGGTAGATAGTCAAGTAGACCAGGTAACTCTTTACGCTCAACAAGCAAAAATTATCCGCCTTTTAGATCTTAAAGTAGTTAAGGCAGAGCAGGGTAGCACTTGGGTACATATTAAGGAGATCACTGGTAAGATCAAAAAGGACTCCATTCGAGTACGAGTGATCGGTGGAGGCAAGGGCCGCATCTCACAGGTGGTAATTGAGGATCTATATGATTTTGCTCCCTACACTCCAGAGGTTAAATCATTAAAAGATAAGTTACTTACACTCTATGGGCAAAAATTAGATCTTATTCAACAGTCCCAGCTGGCCTACAAAGAGATGAGTTTTTATGATCAATTAAACTATTTTCACCTGCCAGCCTCTATTGAGAACTTCCCGTCATTTACAGCAACTCCAGCTATCCTAAATAGTGCCATGACTAAAATAGGTGTGATTCGCAAACAGCAGTTCTCGATAGTTCAAAAAATTAAAACAAAGATAGAGGATAATAAGCAGGAGATTAAACTGATCCAAAAGAGACTACAAAACTATACGGATTTGAGACAGGCCAAGTGGATGACTCATCTCTTTGTTTTAGTTGAGCATCCGTCTAAATGGAAGAGTTTACAAGGGAAGTTGGAGGTAAGTTATCTGATCAAAGGGGCCAGCTGGAAGCCGGTTTATGATATTAGAGCACGGTTGGATCGTAAACGGGGAAAGGCGAAAATCTCCTTGGTGACTGCCGGATTGGTCGCTCAAAAAAGTGATGAATTATGGAAGAGTGTTGCCCTTAGCTTTTCGACCACCTCGCCGGCACCGCTATTCACTAGAAAATTGGATAGGTGGATTTTTCAAGAGCGAAGAGTTGAGGTGAAGAGTAAATCAAGAAGAGATAAGTCGCTCGGTGGGTTTGCCGGCCCTCCGATGGGAGTGATGAGTGAGTCGATGGAGATGGAGCAGACGGACTCCATGATGCAAAAGTCGAACTTTATGATGCAAAAAAAGGAGCGAGTTTCGACCCAGAGACGGGGACGAAAAAAAATGGCCAGAGCTAGAAAAGCGGAGCTGGCCAGACGACGAAGTGCACCGACTCCGTCACCACGAGAGCAAGTTACTCGTCACCGCCAAGAGTCTAAAGTTGACTTTTTACCACTGGCTTCCCTCGCAAAAATATTTCCACTTTTGCGACAGACGGAGGAGAAGATCTATCGCTTAAAGCGCAGCAAGGTTCAGGGCCGACCCTATATTGGCGGCGATGATAGTGTTGTCAATTATAGTAGCTTTCCTGAAACGAAAGGGCGCAATATAACTTTTAAGTCACCATTAAGAGTGATGATTGAACACCACCAGGCACCAGTGAAGATTCCTATTGCCACCAGCTCACTTGAGGCCAAATTAAAATATTTTGCAATTCCCAAGCGGGATAAAAAGGTCTATCTCCAGGCCCACACCCGCAATGCTAGTAATAAGCCGCTGTTAAATGGTGAGGCGCAGATTTTTATGAATGGAGATCTGGTCGGCCGTACATTCTTACGTAACATCACAGAAAATAGCAGTTTTTCCATTGATCTTGGAGAGGACCCCAACGTGGAAACTGACCGGGTGGTTACCAAGAAGTCAAATAGTACCGGGATAATAGTCAAAGGTCACAGTACAACCGTCAAAGTTGAGATATCTGTTAGCAATCATAATCGCTTTCCTATCCGACTAGCACTAAAGGATCAATACCCTCTTAGTCCTCACCGCGATTTGAAAATAAAGTTGCTGCAAGTATCGCCCCAACCAAGCAGCACTACTAAAGGGGTGATGAGTTGGAAGATGATCAAAATAGAGGGGAAGGGGAAGCAAAAGATTAATTTTAGCTACCAAGTAGAGCACCCCAAAGATTGGATCGTCTCGGAGTTTAATTAGTTTATTTATATTTGAAGTTTTAATTAAGGAGCATATCAGATGAGACTAACTATTTTGATCTACTTGTTAGTGGGTATGATAACTGTTGATCTAGCTGCCAGTTCGCCTCCCATTAAGAGTGTTACAATTTTTAAGGGACGGGCCTATGTATTACGTGAATTTAGCGGAAAGTTGGTGGCCAAAGAGCAGAAAATAATCTTTGAAAATTTGCCGGTTACGTTAGATGCTGCCTCTTTCAAGGTGCAGGTCTCTAATGACAAGGTGGTTGAAGTGCTAGGGGTTCGACACCAACAGATCTTTAATCAGAGTTATAAAAGTGAAAAATTGAATCGTCTAACTGAGCAACAGGAGCAACTTAGGCAGAAGTTGGAGCTGATTCAGCGCAGTGGTCAGGAGCTACATCGTAATCATCGTGATTTACGGGATATTCAAAAATATTATCGTGAGTCCTTTGCCCTAAATATTAACGCTAAACGCTGGAGCGCCAAAAAATTTGCCGGTTTTGTTAAATTTCTAAAGTCGAGAAATCATACACTTTATAATCAGTGGAGCAAGCTATTCGCACGTTTTATTAAAGTAGATCAACAGCTTGGTCTGGTCAGGGCCCGACTACAGGAGCTAGGAGGTAACCGACAGAAGGCACATATCAATGTCGAGGTAGATATCAAAGTGCTGACCGCTGGTCGTTACCAAGTAGGATTGCAATATTTGGTTCCGGGAGCATCGTGGACCCCGGTCTATGACATACGAATTCAGGGTAGAAAGGCGGTGGTTGAGCAGTACGCTCTAGTTGATCAGAACTCCGGAGAGAGCTGGGATAGATGTGAGATTCTATTAAGTAATAACCGGGCGAAACTAAATACTAAATTGCCGGTACTTGGCCCAACTACATTAAGTTATCGAGTGGTAAGTAAAGTAAAGGTGCAGGTAAAGTCCAGACAAAAAAGGGGTAAGCGTCTAGAGGTTGATCAGCAAAAGAGTGGCGCCAGTCAGGTGGCCCCCAAACAGGAGGGGATTACTAAGGTTTTCAAGGTTAAAGGTCGGCAGACTATTTTGGATGGGAGTCACAAGGTTAAACTATTTATCGCTAAAAAAAGCACCCGCTACCAAGAGGAACTTGAGATTATTGCCCCTAAGTATAAACTGGCCTATCGGCGAGGTGATATTTTAAATCCTTTTAACTGGGCATTAGTGCCAGGCAAGGTGAATATCTTTTATCAGGGCCAGTTCATGCAGCAGATGGATTTAGATTTAGTTCCTAAAAAGGGGCGATTTCATCTCAATGCTGGCATTGACTATGATATCAAATTTGAGCGTTGGGTAAACTCTGTCCAGAAGAGTGAAGGAGTAATTAATAAGGAGCAGGTCTACTTTCGAAACATCACTTCAGTGGTAACTAACTATACAAATAAGAAGAAGGTGATCAAGGTACTTGAGCAGGTTCCGATTTCCGAGATGAAAAGTTTGGTTGTCAAAATGGCCACAGGTAGTGATCAGTTTGAACCCCTAAAGGGATATCCTAGTTGGTACTATCGGAATATTACCCTAACGGCTGACCAATCTAAAAAGATCCAGTTGAAACTTGTGGCACGAGCGCCAGCCGAGATGGGATTTTCATGGTAGAGAGGAGAGGTTAATTTACTCCACTTCTACTTTAGCATCTTCCAAAATTAGTGGGTAGAAGTAGCCGGAGCCAAAATCCTTATTGGTCGTTACTTTGGCAGTTATTAAAACCTGGTCCCCGACCTTAGCAGTGCTGTTAGTGGTTACTGTCAGATCAAAAGATTTTTTAGTGCCGCTGCCATCTTGAATATGTATCCAGTTTTTCTTCATGATACCGGGATTAAATTTGACTACTTTCCCTCGTACCTTGATTGTCTTTCCCTTAAGTTTATCTTTTTGGGCAAAAATTTCTCCGACTAAGTATTGTGCTTTTTGGAAGCTTCCTAGCTTGATTTCACTTGCTCTTTTTCGGCGGTCGCCCTGAATGCGCATAAACTTGGTAAAGTAGATGGTCTTAAAGGTACGTTTTAGAGTTTTACTCTTAAAGTCCTTCATGGGGGTACCACGAATGAATTCAACTTGATCACCAACTGCAATTTTTATCTTTTTAGTGGCGGCCCAGTGAGTATCTTTTTTACCCTTAACTTGTACGTAGGTGTAACCGCCAGAGTTCATCGTCTGAATAACTTTCCCTTGATGTAGCTTAGTTGGATCAGCTTTTACTTTGCCAGCCTTGCGGGCACCGCCGGGACCAAACCCACTGGCCATTTGAAAAATAGTCATCGATAGAATAATGGTGAGAATAATTGCTTTCATTTAGAGATACCCTTGCCTTAGCAGTTAAGATAGATTGTCACTTTTGTTGGCCCGGATATTAGCTAAGATTGGATAGAATTTCACCTTGCGGCGCACAGTAATATTAACCATCCTGTGGTTCTCAAGCAGGATCTGCTCTTGGCACCTCTACCTACATCGATTAAAACAGTGGTAGAGTGGTAAGGTTACGTGGGAGTGGGGTATTTTCATCTCGGGTAGGTAGTTGATCTTCAAATATCTCTAGAGGAATAATCATATTCATCAATTCATATAGAGCAGTTCCCTCTTCATCTCCACTCTCTTGGGCGTGGGTTAAAGCTGAGATAAAAATCTTGCCATAGTTACTGAGTTGCATGACATCAGCATCACTATCCAGATCTACCATCTCAATCATCAACTCTCCGAGTAGGGCATTGGCCGGGTTCTCGGAATTACGGTTAGGCATATCATCATGATCGTAGAGATCAATGACACTGCTCGCCATTCCCTTAATCATGGCGTAGTTAAAGAGGTACGCTTGTTTGGGGTGGTGAAGGTTGTAGACAAACTCAGCCGGCCGCTGACCCAGTAGAACAAAATTTAGTAGTTGAGAGCGAACACTTTTATCCACTCGGTTATTGATAATTTTAACAAAGTGAGCTGCGCTATCAATATCGGAGAAAACTGCTTGCAAAAAGCGTTCATTAGAAATTTCGCTGCCATCATTAAAGCTATCTTCATGTCCTAAGTAGAAGAAGATGTTCCAAAATGGTGTACCACTATGAAGTACATACTCTGCATGTTGATCCAGCAAACGCATCATCTTCTTAGTCAAAGATGGCGACTTAGACATCGCATAGCTTAATGCGTGGTAGAGTGATGGATTAAGACGGGCAAAGAGGAAGGGGGCCACACCTCGGTAGATTAGTGCTAGATCAATCAACCCTTCGGCCAGTGTGGGGGAGCGGTATATTAGTGAGGTAATCTGGTTGAGCAGACCATTAGAGGATCGCAACATCTTCATCATGATGCCAACCATCTGGGGATCTCTGATGGCACAAAAGACCATATCATGGGCCATTTGCGGGTTGTTTAACATTTGAGAAGCCATCATACTTCCCATCCGCCTGACTCCGCCGCCAAAAAATGGCATGCCAGACATCATATTAAACATCCCCATTCCCATATTGCTCATTGGGTTGGAGAAGATGGAGCAGTTTGGATAGTATCGCTGCTGCTCATAACTGGGGGCCGGTCTGTCATCTATGGCGTAGGCACCAGGTAGTAGTAGGACGATAGTTATTAGTAAGATGATTTTATTTAGTTGACTGTTTTTCATGGGTAATCTAAACCCGAAAGGGGGTTTTTGGCAACTCCCCATGGAAAAATAACATGTTCTATTTCAAATAGTTAAGCTAAATTGCGCATTGCGCATATGGATGGTCGAAATTGTGTGACCTGAGTCATGTATTTATTTGATCTGCACCACCTGACAGTGTGTTGGTGGGATGGTGCGTAACAATTACAGTGGTGGTTTTCAATCAAGCTATAAAATAAGTATCGTTCGCTACTAATTTTTTGGATCAAAAATTAATCTCATATTTTTAGGAGGAGTACAGTGTTTCTAGTTCGTTGGTATAAATATAGAGAAAAATCAATTACTCGGTGGTCACTTTTGTTGGTAGTCGCGTTGAGCATTACCGGAAATTTAAAGGCAGAAGTAACGACAGTTGAGGAGTTTGACCAGCAACTGCTAGAGCGTGGTGTGGCCTGGAAGGGGAGAATTGTTCCCAGCTTCTATGTCGGGTTTGCCCCAAGAGTGGAGAATCATCAAAACATTCTCTTTCAGGTGGCCCGTGGAAATCAGGCAAGATTAACTGCGATTTTAGATGAGCAGGCGGTGTTGACCTATCTCTACCAACTTAAGAAGCGATATGATGTCTATCACCGTCTAATGGGTAGCAAGTTTCGGCCGGTACATCAGAATCAACTACAACTATTCTACAATATTATTGAGTCCGATCGTTATAACATTCTGGGGACGATTGAACAGTTCGAAGCTGGTCAGTTGACCCGCCAGCAGCTCTACTCCCGCTCACTGCAGATAATGAAAGAGCTCAACCGGTGGCGAATTTTTCAACAAGACTTTGATCTGAATAAAATTTTTGTCAGTTGGGAGCAACGTGTGGAGCACTTTATCTCCATTAGTGGCTTAAGTCATGGGGCAACAATTGAAGATACCCTGACTGCGTTGGAGCAGAACCCACAGGATAGCATGGTGCTGGTTAACGAAATAATGCGGGGACGTATTATTACAACAGCTCTCAGTCGTGCCCAGCAAGAGAGTCTGGCGGAGTTACTTTGGCGTAAGGTAAATGGAGAGCTTGGTCGGGATAGTTATCTTGCTTTAGTTCAGCAGTTGTTTAAACAGTTAGCAGATGGGTTGTACAACTTTAGAGCGGTGGTCGACGGTAAATTGGTGAATGCCTTACGTTGTGATCAGACCGAGCAGTGCCGGCTGAGTTATCCAGAGTTTAACGGGATCTATCCTGTCGGCTCTTTGCGGGGAACTACTACCGATCGGCTCGGCAATAAGATTAACCGTTTTGCCACCTATGGGTATCGCCATTTTGTGGGGAGTACGCGTAGTGGGATTGATCGGATTAGAGGTAAGAAGTATTATGGGTGGATTCCGAAGATGGATTATGAAAAAATTGGTAATGGCATTCATAATCCGGCGGTAATTACTAAACTTCGAGAGCGTAAGCACCGCTGGCTTCATCAAAAATTGGGTATCCCCACTGAGTTTGATACTCTCTGGGCCGTCTCACGGGGACGAGTCTCACATGGTTGCATTCGGATGGCAGCCGGCCATATCTGGGAGGTTCGTCACATCTTTCCTGCTGAATCAGAGGCAACCACCAAGTTACGCTGGTTAGGCAGTGACTCGCGTGATTATGATGTCTTTGATATCGATGGTGATGGCAAAGATGAGGTGATGGGAGTGGACTATCTGATTGGTTACTCCTTTAAAGATCGGGTCGGTACCGGTCTGATCGGTGCCAGCTTTGATCGTCAGCTATTCTACCGTAGCCTCTATGGTGAAAATGGTCAGGTCTATCTAGATCAGAGTAGTGGTCGCTATATGGTTAATCGTCCTTTTATCTCCTACTTCCTTCCTCCGAAGGGTGAGGAGAAGGTTCGTCCGTTTAGTCGTCAAGTGGCTGAAGATCTGCCGCTATATCAGCAGCCATATGAAAAAGATAAAATCCAGTTTTTCTTGACCAGGCGAGGGGGGAGACCTTCTGCTAGCTGGATTAGAGGACTGGGGCGAATTGTTGGGTGTGGCCCATTTCAAGAGGAGTTTCCCACCTGTTACGAAGCTCGTTTTGACCGCAATTTTTAAGTTTAGATGTAATAATAATTATTAGTTATTTAGGAGTGCTTGATGACCGCACATAATCGTTTAATGACCCTTTGGCCTACTCTGTTAACTGGAGTGATGGTATTTTTATTATTATCTTCCCTAATTGCGGGGGAGCGCAGTGACTTGATCAAAGCAAATTTTTCCAAATTGACCACTAGTAGTCGTGGCCCATTTGGACCAATTGTACTCCAGCATGCTACTCGGCGGGTACCGCCACGAAGAAATCGTATTGGTGCTGGCTTTCAATTTCAAGCTGCCTTTAGAAATAGTACTGCGACCAAATTGTTACAAAACAGTTTTTATGCAGGGAATATCTTCACCACCAATTACTTTCATCTCTATGCCAAGTATGTGATGCAGGATGAGAATCTTAAATTTTTCTCGATTGATGATCAGCAACTTTTGCAGAGTGGAGTTGCTGCGGTCAACGAAGCAGCATTGATTGCCAAGCATATGTTAGTAGAAAAATTCTATCTGGATCGCCATGCAGGATCTCGCTACAGTGCCAGCTTTGCCCGGCGCGGAGTTTCCGGCACCGAGTATGAGACAAAATATTATGATAAGTATATCCGTTTTCTCGGTCAGAAAATGCCCAGTGAGTCTGGACGTCTATTAAACTTCCTGATTCAGAAAAGATGGAATTTGATGGGTAATATGGGGGGAGTCTCATTGCGCCGTTTACGGACCGAGATTGATAAGATCTATAAAAAGTGTAAGTGGGGTTGTAGTTCACAGGCCAAGTCTAAGATCTTTGCTATTCGTGGCGTAATTCATAATGCCATGTCGGTTGAGGTGGTGGAGATGATTGATCGCTTTTTGGCTGAGCATAAAAATGAGCGGATGGATAAATTACGAGCTGATATTGTCCGTTACTATACTGTTAATATATCCACAATTGTTAAATTTGCTCGCGATCAAAAACGTATGATTCCTGCGGAGCTAGTAGCGTTACTGCGGGCGGAGAGTCAGCAGTTAACGCTCGAGCAGCTAGAGAGGTTGGGCACAATCATGGAGTTGGCGGTCGATCACCTACGTCGCTCTTTTAATCCTGAGATCAACCATCTAATTATTTTGCTCTCAAACTATCTGCACACATCTGTAGAGCAGCTCTATCGACAAAATCAGCAGATGGCAGGCCGATTAATTCCAGTACTGATTGATGCTATCTATGCCCAGGGGATGCTCCCAGTAGGAGAGTATAAAAAAATGCGACAGCAGCTAAAAAGAGCTAGTAGTAACAAAGAGAGTGTTGCCGCTACCTCAACTCTTCCTCGCATGGTCTACCAACGACTGGATCACCTATTAAAACCGGCAATTGTGGATTGGTCATTGGTCTATGCGGAAGCGGAAGGAGTGGTTGATGATATCCTGAAATCTTCTCCCATCTCCCTACTAGATTTGATGATTACCGATGTTAAGCGGGCGGAGACCTCAACTCAAAAATATATAGTGCAGACTTCTGGGATTACTTATGGTTACCTGAAGTTCATCTCTCGAGATGATATTATATCAAAGAGCGATCGTTTTATCGCCTTGGAGCGTCGGGATATTCCAATCTTTGAAGCTTTGCCACTCTATCTGGCAGTTACCGCGGGTATTATTACCGAAGAGTACCAGACGGAACTTTCACACGTTAAGTTGAAGAGTGATGCGCGTGGAACTCCTAATATCTACTATCCCAAAATTCGCGACGATGCCACTTTAGCTCAACTGATTTCAAGTGAGGCTTTGGTAAAAATGGAGCTGACCACAGACGGGACCATTTCAATCGTAGTTGCATCTTCCGAGGAAGCAGAACTTTTTTGGGAGCAAAAACGGCCGTCGGCAATCGGGGAGCTACCCCTCAATCTGGCTGAAAAACGGATTAGAAGTACCCAAGATGTTGGTTTTTCTAACTCCGACTCGGTTGGGGCCAAGGCGGCAAACTATGCAGAGTTAAGTCATCTACTGGGAGGGCGAGTGGTACTTGAAGGGTTAACTATTCCTTTCTTTTATTACCATGATTTTTTAGAGCGCAATCCCACTATAAAAAATGAGATTATCTCAACGTTAAAAAATAGGCAGGGTAAATTTTTTAGTGACCGCATCTACCGCAATCAGGTATTGAGTAGCTGGCGCAAAAAAATGCGGGACTCAAGTAGTAAGCTTAATCCCCAGTTGGTGTCCAAGGTGAAAGAGTGGATCATTGCAAATTATTCCGCCAAATCTGTTCGCTTTCGCAGCTCCACCAACGCGGAGGATTTAGTTAACTTTAATGGCGCTGGCCTCTACTCATCTACCTCCTACCGGCCAGATAACCCTAAAAAGACCGTCGAACGAGCACTTAAAAAGGTGTGGGCATCAATCTGGAATTTGCGGGCATTTGATGAGCGCCAGCTCTACCGGATCGACCATCTAAAGGTAGCGATGGGCATTTTAGTCTCTCCCGGTTTCCCTAATCAAGAGGGGGAGGGAGTTGCAGTTTCCCGTAATATTAAGCGTCCTGAGCAGGGGCCAGCAGTCTATTTTAATATTTTGGCCGGCGAGGAGCATAGTGTAACCAACCCGACTAACGGTGTCACTCCTGATGAGATCTTGGTTTACTATCAAGATGAAATGCGTGTTGATTACTTAAATATTTCAAACCAATCAGTGGATAATACACCGGTATTAGTAGTTGACCAGCTCGTGGAGTTGACTCAAATGATGGTTCGGGCAAACCGACATTTTGCAAAGCTTTACCACATGGTTGGTGATGACAGTTTTGCTCTGGACTTTGAGTTTAAAATTGATGATGAGTATAGTGATGATGGTGAATTTCTAGTTCAGCTTAAGCAGGCCCGTCCATATATTCACTAAATCTAACTATTGAATAACGAAGCGTGAGAAGTAGATATTTTTAATCGCTGGGTATCCCAACTTGTCATGTACCTGTTGTTTAATTCTATTTTCCAGCAGAATTTTACCGGTTAACTTGTTTAGTTGATGGGGATACATTCTGCTGACAGTATCAATGATAATATCCTGGATGGTGTGTCGATTGCGCGCAAGTACATCCAAATCTCTACGACCAAAGGGCATTAAGTTAATTTTAACATCTAAAAATCGCAGCCGGTTTTTGCGTGACTGCAAATTTACGATCATCTTTTTAATGGGAAACGTGCCCGAGTCCATATCACTGCGCTCTTGTTGTAGCAGCGCTTCCAAAGCCTGAGGGTCGGGGAGATTTTTTTTAAAGATAAACATGCGGAAGGCCATGATCCCTACCACTGCCAAAGAGGTTACTAAGGAGAGAATCATGATCGCAAGGTCCGCTTTCTTGTTTCCAGTCATGAGTAGATTGTAGCATGTAGATTAATTTTGGTATATATGGTGCTTTTTATTGGTCTCTTAGTGTCTATTTAGTATTATGATTGCTGAAATTATTCACTTAATGAGAGCACTATCCTGAGCGAAATGGTCAATGATAGGCTTAAGTAGAGGGGGAGTTATTACTGCCGAGGAAGAGGGCACAGCAGAGGAGAAGAGAGAAGATCCCATTGTTCGGATTGGATATATTGGGCAAGATAATCGCTACTGGCGAGTGATTAATACCAAGCTGAGTGATGCCTACCCACCAATGCGCTTCTTATTTTTTGATTATGACTTAAGAGACCGTCGACCTGATCGGGGGGTAATTCATCGCTTAAGAAAAAATAGAGTAACAATCCTCTACGTTGATCTCTCATTGGATACGGAAGAGGGGGTCTACCTGCTACGCAAGTTATCGTCAATTCGGGCGACCAAAAATATTATGTTGATTGCTCTCTGCTCTTTTAAGCAGCGAGATCAGTTAATTGATCAGGTGATCGGTGCTGGTGCCAAAGCGTTACACTTGAAAAGTGGTGAGTTTTTTGATGCTTATCACTCTGCTGCGGCCCTGGGGTTTACCCAACAAGCAAATGAAGTTCCCTATATTTCCGTTGAGATAGAACATAATGATAAGGTCGGTGAACTGTTACAGCTAAGTAGTATCTACAAGCTGGGTTTGGCCGTCGAGGGCAATATAGAGTTCCAGGTCGGAGCGAGTGGTGAGTTTTTACATAATATTCCAACAAAAGTTTTCTCTTCTCGTACTTTTAAAGTGGTGGGCGACAAGATAGATAACCACTTCTATAACTATTCCCATGGTTACAAATTAGAACCTCTCTATGTTGATTCCACCCATTGGGAGAGTGTTGAGGTGGTTAAGGATGAGAAGGGGAGTGAAGTTGAGATCACAACGTTAGACCCCGAAAAAATAAAAGGGAAAAAAGTCTACACCACCATGGTGGAGCGTGAGTACAGTGATGATGATTTAAAGTTACATCGTCAGCAGTCAGCTAATAATTTTAAGACTTGGATTAAACACCAAGAACAGCAGAGTTTGAAAGTCGGAGTAAAAGTTCTGGTTCTGGATCGTGGACTCTCTCTCCTACAACATGTACCTCAGAGTGATCTCTATGAAAATCCAACGCTATTTCGTTTCCAGGCACTACTAGAGGATCCACAAGAGGAGCTGGTAAGGTATCGGCCCTCGTTGATCATCGTTCGTTTTGAGGAGGCTCCCCGCCCTAGTAATCGTCAGGCAGATGTGAAGGACGGAGCAGTAGAAGAGGAACGGCCACAAATATTGGTTAATGATCAAGCGGCAGTTGAGGCATTAATTGTGGAGGTAAAAAAGATAGAAAATTATCGCCCAGTTATCTTGCTGTTTAATATGTTTGACTATACATCAGTGGATTTACAAAAAGAGTATAACTATCCTAAAATGATGGCGATGCCGGTTCAGATCGCTTTGGATCCGATCCTAAAATTGGCTGAACGTTTTCGTCTCCAAAAAAGCCAGGATGATTATAGTGATTGCCCCGCTCCTTTGCTGCGTCCGGATCGTAGCGAGAGCTGGATAAAGTATCGTCACATGGTAACGATTATCTCACTTTCAGAATCGGATATTCACTTTGTCTGTGAAGAGAAAATGGAGAACTTCAGTGTACTCTTTTTTGAGTTTCCAGTTAAAATGCTAGTGACAACCACCCCTTTTCAGGATGGGTCCCCCTTTATCAATACCCCCAACTGCTACCATGGTGTTATCAGTGGGGTCGTAACGAAAGAGAAACAGCTATTACGGCGTTACATCAATTCAATCTGTTTTAAGGATGTGGATGAAAAAAATATGGAGTTTGTCCTGCAGCAAGGGGAGGTTAACCAGAAGTTTCTGGACGATCTGAAGAAAAAACAGGAGGAAGATCGGATTGCTGAGCTGGAGGATAAGCGTAATAAGTGGATTGAGAAGCTTGACTCTCAAATAGAAGAGAATCGAAAGAGGATAGAGCTGTTTAACGAGCAAGCTTTGGAAGAGAAAATGAGTGAGGAGGAGCAGGATGCTCATAATACTCTGGTAGAGAGTAATAATACATTATCGGAGTTGAAGCTTCAGATCTCCAATGGAGAGATGGACAGTCAGCTGGACAAGTCAGAGAGCAGCAAAAAACAGGAGGGTGATAAGAAGGAATAAAAATCGTGGTATTGTGTTACTCCTGTTCCAGCTCCCGCTAAATAGGGTTGCATGGCCTATAATATGTCATTTTTACCCTTTTTCATCATCAAATTGACAGATTTACCCCCTCTGTCTACTGTGTCTCTTCTTGAAATTAATAGTTGGTGTAGGAGTTAAGAACTATGAAAGTACAATTGAAGATTCTAGTTGGATTGTCTCTATTGCTGTTAGCATTTGCCAGTTGGGGTAATGACTCCGACTATATTAGGTTGCATAATCAATATGTTGCTCCTCACACTGCGCTGAACTACAGTTTAGAGGTTCCCGCAGGAGTAGAATTTTTGACCGCCAAGATTACCTGGAATAGCAACCCCTCAATCTACGATCTATTTTTAACTTTGCGGGGAGTGGGATTTCAAATCAGCGATTGTAGACTGGTGGTGGGATATAGCGCTCAATGTGTAGTTCATTTTCCCCCCGCCGGAAGCTGGGAAGTTATCATTGAGAGCAATCGCTCACGAAATTTCGGTTTGGAGTTTTACTACCAATAATTTTTTTTACGACCTACGATCTAGCTCTGCTTCTAGCTCACTGTAGGGCAGGTCAAGATCTCGTGCCACCTGTCGGTAGACTAATTTTCCCTTGAAGGTGTTGATCCCCAACATTAATGTATGATCTTGTCTCGCCGCGGAGACAATCCCTTTGTCTGCAATCATGCGGGCATGACGTAGTGTCGCATTGGTCAGAGCGTAGGCGGAGGTCTGCGCAACCGCACCAGGCATGTTGGCAACACAGTAGTGAACGACGCCATCCACTTCGAAGGTGGGATTTTCATGGGTGGTGGGATGGCAGGTTTCGATACAGCCCCCCTGATCAACGGCAATATCAACCACGACAGACCCTTTTTCCATTTGGGAGATCATCTGGCGGGTAACAAGTTTGGGAGCACGTGCTCCAGCAACTAGGACCGCACCGATCACCAAGTCAGAGTTTTTGACACTCTCCTCTATGTTGTAGTGGTTGGAGTAGAGAGTGGTTATTCTATTATCAAAGAGATCATCAATCTCTGCCAAACGGGTAAGTGAGATATCGATGGCGGTAACGTCTGCACCTAGGCCAACGGCCATCTTCATAGCGTTAGTTCCGGCAACGCCACAACCAATTACTGTTACCTTGGAGCGACGGACACCAGGAACGCCTCCTAACAGTACTCCTTTGCCCCCTTTATCTAGTTGGAGGTAGGCGGCACCAACTTGGGTCGCCATACGGCCTGCTACTTCAGACATGGGAGTAAGTAGGGGGAGGGAGCCGTCATCTAGTTGGATTGTCTCATAGGCAACACTGGTGGCACCGCTCTCCATTAGCCCCATGGTCAACTCTCGATCTGCTGCCAGGTGGAGATAGGTGTAGAGGGTGTGGTGGGGGCGCAGTAGTGCTAGCTCTCGTGGTTGAGGCTCTTTAACCTTGATAATCATCTCACTCTGCTCGAAGATATCTTCCAATGATGAGAGAATAGTTGCACCTGCAGCGATAAACTGCTGGTCACTAATACCAATTCCCAGACCAGCACTTCTCTCCACCATCACTTGGTGGCCATCTTGAACCAGCTGCTTTACCCCACTTGGTACCATACCAACACGATTCTCATTATTCTTAATCTCTTTGGGAATTCCAATCTTCATTTTTGGCCTCCAATACTGAGTAAATATTGAAATAAAAAGGTCTAAAGTGAAGCTCTTTATAGTGCAAACTAGATGACCTTGGAAGTAAAAAAGTAGTTTGTTAGCAGGAAATTGCGCGACTTAATATTTTAAAATCTGTCCATCGTAGGTGGGAAAGACCTCCACTCCATCAACCTGTTGGGCGCGCTTGGTAAGTTGATCATGATCTAGATCATGGTTCATATGGATTAGCCCGGCCCGGCGTGGAGCGATCTTTTGAATATATTTGAAAGCGGTGGGAACATCAAGATGGGTGGGGTGGGGGCGATCTCGCACACAGTCGATAATCAACAGGTCCAACTTAAGTGATTTAAGGTAGTTAACTGTGGCTGGGTTAATATGACTTATATCGGTTAGGTAGGCAAATGCACCGTGGATTGAGGCCATACTCTCCCCATATGGGCCATGGGGAATAGGGAGGTGCCAGAACTTCTCCCCCAAAATAGTACTTTTAACTGGTCGCTCTGGTTTCAACTCGATCTGATGGAGCTCAATTAGTGGGATACCACCACCGAGCTGCTGGGGAGGTGGTTCACTCAATAGTTGTGGAAAGATATAGGGGAAGCGAGAGATGATGGTCTTAGCGTTATGCTGTGAGGTCCACAGCGGGATGGGGTGTAGCGGAGGGCCAAAACAGAAGGGCCGCAGATCATCGATTCCATGGATATGATCGGCATGGTCGTGAGTTATCACTACTCCATCAATTTTTTCTACCTGATTGATTAGAACCTGACTGCGCAGGTCAGGTGTAGTGTCGATTAAAATATTGCTACCCTGGGCGGTTTGGAGCAGTAGTGAAGTACGGAAGCGGTGATCCTTGGGGTTACTTGAGGTGCAGGTGGAGCAGCTACATCTAGGAATTGGTATACCGGTGCTGGTGCCCGACCCCAAGATCAATATGCTATTTTCCTTGCCCATTCACCCTTCGCCTCTTAGCCTATTACCCTGATTAAAGGTGGCATCTATCTGATCGGTTTTATGCCATGTTAGTTTAGCTGAGATGAATGTAACATTATGAAGCAGGGTAGGGGCCAGATGAAGCAGGGCAAGTTTTTATGGTTGTTGGTTACTCTTTTAGTCGGAGTCGTCTCATGTTCCCATCTACCGGGAACATCGAAAGATCAGGCCAGAGAGGGTAATGAAAATGGCACGATGGATGGTGTGGCGGAGATCAAGGGAGATCTAGGCCCGGTTGGCAACAAGGGGCAGTCAGTTCCTGATATTCCAGTTAAAAAATTTCGTCTGAAAAATGGTTTAACCGTTTTAATTTCAGAGAACCATCAACTACCCATCACCTCCTATTATACTTTTTTTGATATTGGGGGCAGACATGAGAAGCCAGGTATTACTGGTGCCACCCACTTTTTAGAGCACCTGATGTTTAAGGGGGCGAAAAAATATGGGCCAGGGGTGTTTGATACTACGATTGAAAAAAATGGTGGCTCAACAAATGCCTATACCAGTATGGACTCTACCGTTTATCATCAGAAGTTTCCATCTCACTTAACGAAGAAGATCATTGAGATGGAGGCGGATCGGATGGTTAACCTGCTGTTAGAGCCAGCCGCTTTTGAAAAAGAGCGTCAGGTGATTTTGGAAGAGCGCAAAATGCGCTACGAAAACCGCCCTTCCGGCAAGCTCTACCTGGCGATGATGCAGGAGGTTTTTAAAGATACTCCTTATGGTGGCTCAGTAATTGGTGATATTCCTGATCTGAAGGGAGTTACCCGGGAGCAGATCTGGGATCACTTTCGTCGCTATTACGCTCCCAATAATGCTGTAATTGTAATTGTCGGGGATGTCGATAGTCAGCAGGTTATTCGTTGGATTAACCACAACTATGGAGCAATTGCTCCGTCAAAAAACTTGGCGGAGTATAAGCAGGAACGGGATGATCCGACTCTTTATACTCATCGTGCTCGCTTTGGTCGTTCCGTCAATATTCATGGTGGAAGTCCTTCTCCGATGTTTATGTTGGCGTATAAGGGAGAGGCGTATGGTACTCGTAACTCTTATGTGATGGATCTGATCTCCTCAATTCTTGGTAGTGGCACTAGCTCCTACCTCAACCAGCGATATGTTCAAGGTAAAAAACCTCGTTTGGCGTCGGTCTATTCCGGTAACTATACTTTGAAGCATAGTGGAGTCTTTTATATCGGTGGGCGCTTGCTCCCCAGAACCAATTTGAAAAGTTTAAAGCGTTCTTTATTACGAGATGTAAAGAGAAGTTGTACCAAGATGATTACTGATCGTAACCACCATAAAATTCTTAATCAGTTTTTACACTCACTCTATCATGGGTTGGGTAGTAATTCAGGAGTGGCCAGCTTCCTGGGGAATTATGAATTTTTGAAGGGGGACTACGCCCACTACCGTCAAGAGCTTGCGATCTACTCTTCGATAACATTGGAGGAGATGCGACAGGGGTGTCGCACCCTTTTTAATCCTGGACAATATATCTTCGTATCACTTTGGAATAAACACCCTGCTAAATAGAGGTAGCTAGTATGACAATTAATTTGAAGAGTTTGCGATCACTATTTCTGCTCTGGGGGTTACTATTACTATCTGGCCCCTCTCTTTTTGCAACCAATGTAATAGATACTATCTCACATCTCGATTGGGATGGGGTAGAGGTACGTTGGGTAGAGGATCAGCGTTTGCCTGTCTATACTATTGCAATCTATTTTGCTGATGGTGCAATCAGTGATGCCAGCAATCGCAAAGGAGAGACTTCAACCATGTTTGATCTTTTGGAGAGTGGAACCCGACGCTACTCCCAGCAGGAGATCAGTGACCACTTGGACTTCTATGCTGCGGCTCGCAGCGGAAACGTAAATCATGAATACGCTAGTTACACTGTCTCCGGATTGATTAAAGATTTGGTTCCAACCATGAAAAAGGTCTGTCATCTCTTTGCGGACTCAATCTTTCCGAAGCATGAAGTAAAGAAAGTTATCAAAAAGCAAGTGGCAAACCTTAGAAGTATGATCAACTCAAAGGGGGCGCTGGCCAATCGGGCATTTCGCCAGCTCTCTTTGAAAGGCTCTCCTTTTGATTATCCCGCTGAAGGGAAAATTGGTGACCTCCCACGAATTAATCAACGAGGTTTGAAAAAGAGACTGGACTACTTCAACCGTTCGGTAAAGAAAAGGATCTATCTTTTTGGCCCCAAAAAAGTACTCGCTTTTAAAGATATTGTTAAACATGATTGTCGCTGGAAAGGGGAGGGGGCCAACTTTGTTCGGCAGATTGATTACTCTCCAGTTAAGGCATCGGGCAAGGGGGCCCCAATCTATCTGATCACGGTACCAGACGCTAATCAGGCCCAAGTGCGGGTTGGTCGCTTCTTAAACCGTAATCAGGATGCAAATCGCCCACTAATGTCTCTGGCCAGTGGATTTCTGGGGGGGGGATTTACCTCCAAGTTAAATCGAGAGGTGCGAGTAAAAAGAGGGCTGACCTACTCGATTAGCTCTTTTGCCTCAATGCAAAAGGAGTATGGTCGAGCAGCAATTATGACCTCCACTCGTAACGATCGAGTGGTAGAACTACTACAGGTGGTGCGGGATGTAATTAAGCAGGTCGGGCAGGGAGAGTATCCAGCGGAAGAGTTTCTAAAGGCTCAAGGCCATCTGGCCGGAGGCAATGCGTTTCGCTTCGAACAAGGTGAGGGGCTAGTGTCTCAGCTACTCTTTTTTGATCATGTTGGTACTCCCTATCGTCATTTGGTGGAGTTTCCGGCCAAGGTGGAGGGGCTTAATGCTCAGCAGATGAATCAGACGATAAAAGATCTTTTTGCTTGGTCAAAACAGACGATCGTTGTTCTAGGCAGTGCAGCTCTGCGTAAAGAGTTGAAAAAGTTGGGAAATGTTAAGGTTATCCCATATAAGCGCTTCCTTTAGCACTCTAGTATTCGCTAAGTAGGAATTGTCAACTGTGGCCAATTGGGTTACGCTTTCTCTAATTAACTAATAACTAACTATCTATTATAAGGAAGGTCGGATGAAATTTATGAGATCACTATTGTTATTTATTATGTCGGTATTGGTGTTAGCTGGGTGCCAAACTAATATGAAGGACGAGGTTAGCAAGGTAATTGAGGAGAATCCTGAAATTTTGATTAAGGCAATCGAGGCAAAACCAGCTGAGTTTGTTATGGCCTTCCAAAAGGCAGTCAAAAATGCTCAGGGTGCTTTGGCAGAGAAGAAGCGTAAAGAAGAGGAGAAGCAGCTAGAAGAGCGTTATGACAATCCTCTCAAGCCAGTTATTCGCTCTGACGAGTCGATTCGCGGTACTAAAGGGGCGCCTCTAGTACTGATTGAATACTCAGATTTTGAGTGTCCATTTTGTTCTCGTGGCTTTGATACCGTTCGTACTCTGTTAGAGAAGTATGATGGGAAATTACAATTTGTCTATAAGCACCTTCCTTTAAGTTTTCACCCTTCAGCGATGATTGCGGCCCAATACTACGAAGCAATTAGACTGCAGAGTGAAGATAAGGCGTTTAAGTTTCATGACGCAATTTTTGCTAATCAGCGGAAGCTAAAAAATGGTGAGAAATTTTTAAAGAAGACTGCAAAAAAACTCAAGCTTAACATGAAGAAGTTGGCGACCGATATTAAGTCGAAGAAGGTAATGGATCGGATTAAAAGTGATCAACAAGAAGCGAGTAAGTTTGGCATGCAAGGGACGCCAGGTTTTATCTTAAACGGTATTCCAGTCAAGGGAGCCTATCCTCCAGATTATTTTGTAGGTATTGTTGATCAATTGGTAAAACGAGGAAAGGTTAAACTTTAGTTATGACAGAAGATCTGCCTATCTATTCTAGAGGAATGTTTCGACCTAGGGGGGAGGCAACTCTCCCTCAGTCGTTTAGTTCCAGAGGCCCTCTAGGATCAGTAGATCTTTTTTTGGGTGAGATATTAAAGGCCGGTGCAGAAAACTATAGTATCTCTCAGATTAAGACTGCTTTGGCCCATGACCTAAAGGAGGTCTTGGCGCTAGATGATCTAGATACTATGATTAGGTCAATTTTTCATATTGAGCAGCAGTTAAATCACTTAGCAGGTCAGTTGGGAGAAGAGGATGAGTTTGATCGTAAACAATTCCCCAATCTGACTTCACTTTTTGCCCAATTGGCCCCACTTCTATTGAGGGTCATTTTAGACAACTCCGCAACGCGCACTTCCCGGGGGGAGATACCTCGGGATAGTTCTATCTTTCATGAGTGTAAAGAGGCAGTGAGAATTGCTTTGGAACGCGAAATTTTTTAGTTTTTTTTCTTAAGGTTTTTCTTGGGGGAGGAGGGAGTGATTTCCCGTTTGTTAATCCCTCTGATACCCGAGCAAAAAAGATTATTAATATTTTAACCATTGGCCAAAAATGTCACCATCTTGACACTTCTTCTGATTGGGCCAGGCAATAACTGCCTCATTTTTGGTTGCATGAGGAAGTTTTTTCCCATTAAGGGGGGGGACTCTTGTAACAATTGGCTTCTATAGGTATAATTTTGACAGGGCCGACATTAAATAGAGAGATTGGCCTCTGTTGAGCGGAATTTTTTTACCATGGAAGGATGAAAGATGGCCGACGAAGAAGAAGTCACACCAGAGAGTACCCCTGCAGCACCAGCCGGCAAAGGTAAGAATATTATTATGCTAGCGCTGATGGGCACCAACATTTTATTAATGGCTGGAGTCGCTGCATTACAGTTCCTCGCCTACCAACAGGAAGCCGGTACTGATACAGTTAAAGATCTAATCAAGGCAGAGATGCGGCTTCAGCTTGCGAAGCAAGAGGAAGCGCAGATGGATGGTAGTGGAGTTGCCCAGGAGGAAGAGGGAATTCTTTTTCCGCTAGAGGGCTTTACTGCTAACTTAGCACAAGGAGATGGGCCGAGACGTTTCTTGCGTTTAAGCAGTGTCCTAAAGTTTAGTAAGACCTCTAATGAAGAGGAGTTCAAAGCACGAAAACCTCAAATTCGTGATTCCATTATTACAATAATTAACTCCAAGCGACCAGAAGATCTGATCAAAATGGAGGGAAAGTCTTATCTCAAGGAGGAGATTAAGGCAGCGATAAACTCATTCTTAGTAGATGGAAAGGTAATTGATATTTACTACGTTGGGTTTCAAATCAACTGATAAGCGGTCAAAAATGACCGTGAGGTGAGATATCCCAGGAGGGGATTGCCATGTCACAGCAGGTTCTAAGTCAAGATGAATTTGATGCCCTACTAAATGCGGTTAACGATGGAGACAATACTGATTTTCTCGATGGTGGTGGCGGATTTGAGATCGATGATGGTGAAGAGGAGAATATACACAAATATGATCTCACCAATCAGGACCGGGTTATCCGGGGGCGAATGCCTATCCTGGAGATCATCTATGAGCGTTTCATTCGTTCCTTTCGAGTCTCTCTTTCCAACTCGCTAAGAAAAATTTCTACCATCTCAATGATCTCGACCGACCTTTTAAAGTTCGGTGAGTTTGTTAATACTCTGCCGATTCCCTCCTGTATGTGTATCATGCGTTTTAATGAGCTACGCGGGCCGGCAGTTTTGGTGTTCGAATCTAAATTAGCCTACGCCATTATAGACTCCTACTTCGGTGGAACTGATCGTCCTTTTAGTAAAGTAGAGGGAAAAGAATTTACCCAGATTGAGCTCTCCTTTATGAAAAAAGTGATGGATATGGCGATCACTGACATGGAGGAAGCATGGGCACCGGTTCATCGGATTGATGCACAATACTTAAGAACTGAAATCAATCCACAGTTTGTCGGTGTGGTTCCCCCTTCGGATGTTATCATCACTACTACCTTGGAAGTCGAGTTTGAATCGGCTTCGGGTACAATTATGATGGTGGTTCCGTACTCCACGATTGAGCCAATCAAGCAGAAACTAAGTTCTACCTTCCAGACTGATAACGATATGGCTGACACAATCTGGACGAAGGCGATGAATGAGCACATTCAGGATACAGAGACATCGATGGTCGTCAACCTAGGGCAGACCCGAATGACGATTGGCGAGCTAGTAACAATGGAAGTCGGCGACATCATTCCCCTCGACCAAGAGGCATCTGGTGAAGTGTCAATTACCATTGGTGGTGTAAAAAAGATGAAGTGCTTGATTGGCACTCATAAGGGAAACCGTGCAGTCCAAGTTACCAAAGTTGATAGAAAAGGGGCTTAGGCCCTTTGAGATAGATAAAATTTATAAGCCTTAAGAGAGGATAAGAAGATGGTAGACGAGACGGAAGTAAAAGAAGGGCAAGGACAAGAGGGAGCAGCAGATGAGGCGACAGCTAATCCACAGGTAGCAGAAGGAGTTGCTGAGAGTCTACGTAATATTAATGTCGCAGAGGTCTCTGATAATCTTCAAGCCGGGGATGATTCACTAAATAAACTGCAAGTTCAGAGCATGGACTTTATTTTGGATATTCCACTACAGGTGACAGTGGAGTTGGGCCGAACCAACGTTATCATTAAGGATCTGCTACAGCTCGGCCAAGGATCGGTTCTGGAACTTGATAAACTGGCCGGTGAGCCCTTGGAGATTCTTGTTAATGGCAAGTTGGTGGCCAAGGGTGAAGTAGTTGTTGTTAACGAAAAATTTGGTATTCGATTGACTGATATTATTAGTCCAATCGAGAGGATTGAGACTCTTAAGTAGTTAGAGCGGAGAACTAAAGATGCAATTACGATCACTTCTAATCATAATGTTAACTATTTCACTTAGCTGGGCGAATATTGCTACTGCAGCGGTCAAAGTTAAAGATGTGAGTCTGGCAAAGCTATCAGACTCCAATCGGATGACCATCAGCTTTAGTGGTAAGTTCAGCGGTGCACCTGAGATGATCGTTCGCGATCAGATGTTACAAGTGGTTATTCCCGGGGCGATAGTTTGGCCAAGAATTGAAAAACGTGCAGCAGCAGCAGGGAAAAAGTTTGATACAACATTGATGGCCTATCAGTACAACAAACAGATGGTGCGAGTTAGGGCGATGCTTCCGTACTCCTTAAAGTATCGGGCAGGCGATGTTGATATCAGAGTGAAACAAGGAAAAGTTGAAGTGACCTTTCCTCGTATTAATAGCAGTCGCAATAAAATAGGCAGTGGCGCGGGTCAGTATGACGAAAGCTATCTGGCAGGATTACTAAAAGATAAAAAGGAGCACCCGACTAAAGCAAGTAATGACTCTGCGGCCCTTTCGTTATTGAAGCAGGATCTCAAAAATGCAGGGAATAAAGGTACGCACCCTGTTCGTGATGAAGTGAAAGTCACTCAATTTAGTTTAGACAAAGGGGACAACAAGGGAGCAACTAAAGTGGGAGATTCCGGTTTTCTTCTAGAGTATGTTGCAAAGTTTGTCATTTTTCTTGGAGTTGTATTAGGGATTTTTTATGGGGTGATGCACCTGTTTAAAAAGGGAGTATTGAAACGGGGAAATTTTAATTTTCTTGATAATACTAAGCTGGTAACAGTCCTTAACACTACTTATCTTGGTCCCAAACGCAGTTTAATGTTAGTAAAGGTTAATCAACAGATATTTCTACTCGGCTCCTCCGAGTCTGGTATTAATATGTTATCAGAAATCGACTCACCGTCAGCGTTGCTAAAAGAGGGTGAGCAGGTGCTCTCGGGTTCTAATTTTGATAATGTTTTTGACCGAGCAGAGATCAGTGATAAAAGTGTTAAGTTAAAGGATTCGCCAGTACAAGAGAGTCGCGAGGATAGTGCTGGAGTCAAAAAGAGTTTAGGTAGCCATAGAGCAAAACAGAAGATTAAAAATAGGTTGAAAAACATTAAATCCTTACAGTAGGTGAGTGGATGCTTAGATCCAGAATTTTAAATACTCTTTTTCCTGCGATCCTCCTGTTGATCAACTGGAGCAATGGCTTTGCCCAAGCTAAATCCACTGCGGTTGGGTTGCCAGGAATATCTCTGAATTTTGGACAAGGGGTAGACCTAGTTGATTCCTTGGAGGTGCTGATCCTCTTTACCATTCTCTCTTTGGCCCCAGCAGTTCTAATCCTATGTACCTCATTTACCCGCATTGTTGTTATTCTATCTTTTATGCGTCAGGCAATTGGTACACAAAATATGCCACCCAACCAACTGTTGATCGGGTTTGCTCTATTCTTGTCAGTCTTTGTGATGCAGCCAGTAGGAACTTCTATCTATCAAAATGCAATAGACCCATATTTAAAGAAGAAAATCACCACGGTAGCTGCACTGGATGTAATTGAGCACAATCTGCGTGGCTTTATGAGCAAGCAGACTCGGAAAGAGGATATTGCACTTTTTTATGATGTCACTAAACGTCCGGCGCCACAGTCAGTAGCGGATGTCCCAATTCATTTTTTAATTCCAAGCTTTATTATTTCAGAGCTGAAAACGGCATTTCAAATTGGTTTTCTGCTCTACATTCCATTTTTGATTTTAGATATGGTAGTGGCATCAGTTTTGATGGCAATGGGAATGATGATGTTGCCACCCATTGTTGTATCGCTACCATTTAAATTGCTACTTTTTGTTCTAGTTGATGGATGGCACCTAGTAACTGGTTCAATTTTAAAGTCATTTAATTAGTAAGGAGAGCATTTATGGGAACCGACTTTGTCCATGACTTGACCAATCAAGCAGTCAGGGTGACGCTGATGATTGCCTCTCCGATGTTGATCGGAGCACTGGTAATGGGTATTTTGGTCTCTATTTTTCAAGCGGTCACCCAGATCAATGAGCAGACACTAGCCTTTATCCCTAAAATTATGATTATTGTTGGGGCATTAGTAATTTTTAGCCCCTGGATGTTAGATACGCTAACAACTTTTACTGAGGAGTTATATATTAGTATTCCCAAGGTGGTAATGAATAGATGATATCGATTCAACTGACTGATATGGCAATGTTAACCGCATTCTGGCTTGCTTTTACCAGATGGCTAACAATTATTATTCAGTTGCCACTGTTTGATAACACAACAGTACCTCCAATGGTAAAGGTCTTGTCATCTCTAGTTATTACCTATGCGTTTTTTCCATACATCTCGGCCACAATCCTAAAAGATATTCACTATATTGGGGTAGATAACTTTTGGTATTTAACCATCTTCTATTCGGTAGTGGGATTGGTGATCGGTTTTTTGGTCAAATCCATTATGAATATCTTTATCGCTTCTGGTTCAGTTATTACTCAGCAGGTAGGCTTTGGGGCAGTTCGTTACTTTGACCCCTCCTCCTCTTCTCAAATTGGACCGTTTGAAAAGTTGATTCAGTGGACAGTGCTCGTTTTAATTCTGACATCAGGTGCACTTTTCCCGATGTTTAATGGGGTATTTAACTCTTTTTTCTCAATTCATACTTATGATTTGGGTAATATGTCACAAATCACAACTTTTTTTACCGGATTTTTTAAGTCGATCTTTATTTCAGCGGTGATGCTGGCCTCCCCTCTGATCTTTATCAATGTTTTGATTATGTCGGTGCTAGGGGTTATCGCTCGGACAGTTCCACAGATGAACATCATCATGGTTAGTTTTGTGGTTAATATTGGGATGGGGCTACTAGTCTTCATCTCCACTTCCAATGAATTTTTTACTGTTGCATATGGAATGTATGTTGAAAAACTGGGAGATTGGTTCCAGTTTATAATTTAGTCTACTGATAGGGACTATCGATGGCGGAGAACAAAGAAGATTTTGGCGAAAAGACGGAAGAACCGTCCCTGTACCGAATTGAAGAATTTCGGCGTAAAGGGGAGGTTGCATCCTCTAAAGAGTTGATTAATGTCTTGGTACTATCTGCCACTGTCTTCACATTGGGCTTATCAATTGTCTTTATTTTTGAGACTCTCCATGAATATGTCACCTATCTATACTCGTTGGAGCCGACCAAGTCATATTCAGAGAGTGCATTAAAAGCGATTCTTTCACGCACAGTCTCGACTGCTTTATATTGTGTGGCACCTATTTTTATAGTCTCAGCTTGTGTTGGTGTGCTCAGTAATGTGATGCAGATTGGTTTTCTCTTCTCTCCGGAGGTATTGGAGTTGAAGTGGGAGCGTCTTAACCCGATTGCTGGTGCTAAACGTCTGATCTCGATTCGCTCCTTGGTAGAAGCACTAAAGGGGATCTTTAAATTCACAATCGTCATCTCGATAGTTTACTACTTTATCTCAGATCAACTTGGCAGTTATCAGGGTTTTTTACATATGACCACCATGGGCGCTTTTATTCATGGAAGAAATATTCTTATGCAGATGGCACTCTCCTTAGTCCTTGGAATGGTCCTGGTGGCGCTGGGTGACTTTGCCTATCAGAAAATGAGCTATCGCAAGAAACTAATGATGACCAAAGATGAAGTGAAGCGAGAGACCAAAGAGAAAGAGGGGAACCCAGAGGTTAAGCAGCGGATTCGTACAATTCAGCGAGAGATGGCACAACGAAGAATGATGGCCGATGTTCCTACTGCTGACGCGATCATTACCAACCCCACTCACTTGAGTGTTGCTATTCGCTACAACGCTGAAAATATGGTCTCTCCCCAGGTAATTGCCAAAGGTGGAGACCATATGGCGATGCGCATTCGGGAGATTGCTCGTCAGCACCATATTCCTATTGTTGAGAATATTCCGCTGGCCAGAAGTCTCTATAAAACAGTGAAGTTAGGAGAGTCTGTGCCTACTGCAATGTATAAGGCGGTAGCAGAAATATTGGCATTTGCCTATAAGTTAAAGAGAAAAGAGCAGGCAGTAAGTTTAGGTTAACTGGGATTTAGGAAGGATTGATGAGCGGATTTAGTGCAAAAATTAAAGCATTGACCAACAATTCAGATTTGGCGACAGCCATTCTCATCCTTCTGATTTTAAGTGTCATGATTGTGCCGATCCATCCGACCGTTTTGGATCTGCTATTAGCACTGACTCTCTCTCTCTCTGTTGTGATTCTCTTAATCTCTATTTATAGTACTAGACCACTAGACTTCTCAACCTTCCCTTCCGTACTCCTCGTGACGACACTATTTCGTCTCTCACTAAACGTTGCTTCTACTCGAAATATTCTGTTACGGGGAGGAGTCGATGGTACTAGCGCTGCGGGAGAGATTATTCGTTCGTTTGGAGAGTTTGTTGTTGAGGGTAACTATGTTGTGGGGATTATCATCTTCTCAATTTTGGTAATTATCAACTTTTTGGTAATTACCAAAGGTGCTGGACGAGTAGCTGAAGTTGCAGCACGTTTTACCTTGGATGCGATGCCTGGAAAGCAGATGGCAATTGATGCTGATCTAAATGCTGGTCTGATTGATGAGAGTGAAGCCAAGCAGCGGCGACAAGATATTGCTACCGAGGCAGATTTTTATGGGTCAATGGATGGTGCTTCCAAATTTGTTCGTGGAGATGCTATTGCCGGTATTCTAATTACGATCATCAACGTTATTGGTGGAATTGTTGTAGGTATGGTGCAGAATGATATGACTGGCACCCAAGCAACTGAAATTTTCACACTTTTGACGGTGGGTGATGGTCTGGTGACTCAGATTCCAGCACTAATTATCTCAACTGCAGCAGGTATCATTGCTACTCGAAATACCAGTGAGACATCACTAGGGGATCAGGTTGGTAAACAGTTTCGGCTTCATCCCAAAGCAGTCTATATCACCTCTGGGGTTCTGTTTACTTTTGCCGTTATTCCAGGGTTGCCGAAACTGCCCTTTATCTCTGTCGGGTTGATGCTGATATTTTTTGCCCGCAGGATGGAGCAGGCAAATGTTAAAGATGAGTTGTTGGCGGCAGAGGCCAATGTGATTGATAAAAAGGTAACGACAGAGACTCTAGAGGATCTACTCAACCTAGAGATGGTTGAACTTGAAGTTGGTTATGGACTAGTCAGTCTAGTTGATTCAGAACAAAATGGTGATCTGCTAGAGAGAATTACCCATATTCGTAAACAGTTTGTGTTGGATTGGGGTGTTATTATTCCATCGGTTAGTATTAAAGATAACCTAGAGTTAACTGCCGGTGGATACTCACTTAGGATTAATGGATCAGAGGTTGCCAAGGGTGAGTTGCTAGTAGATCACTTTATGGCGATGGACCCCGGTGGGGCGATTGAGAAAATTGATGGCATTGAGACTCAAGAGCCAGTATTTAAGCTACCCGCAATTTGGATCACCGAAGAGATGAAGGATGATGCTCAGTACAGCGGCTATACCGTGGTTGATCTCTCGACGATCATTGCTACTCACATCACTGAGATTCTAAAAAAGAGTATGCATGAGCTATTTGGACGGCAGGAGTTGGTCCGAGTGCTGGATAATTTTAAAGAGGGACACCCTAAGATTGTCTCCGACCTGATTCCCGATATTCTACCTTTAGGGACAGTGTTGAAGGTAATGCAGAATTTGTTGCGTGAAGGTGTATCGATTCGTGATCTACGGACAATTTTAGAGCGTTTGGCAGAGATGGGAGTGCACAATAAGGACATCGCACTATTAACCGAGTTTGTGCGTCAAGGATTATGCCGGACGATCACCTTAAGTATTAGAAGCGAAAAGGGTGATATTCCTATCTATACCTTAGATCGGGATATTGAGGAGGCTTTGGCATCTAATCTAATACAGACCGAGCAAGGGCAACAACTCTCCTTGGATCCCAAGGTTACTCAGAGTATTTTTGGCAGTGTTAATGAGAAAGTGGAGGAGGCAACCAATTTAGGAGAGAAGATGGTGATTCTATGTTCTCCCTCCATCCGCAGTCATTTTAAGCAATTAACGGAAAAGTTTATTCCCAATTTGATTGTGGTTAGTCACAATGAGATTAGTTCAGATGCGATCATCAGATCGCTGGGAACAGTGAGGTTATAATATGTATGTGAGAACTTTTGAAGCCGACACCCTTGATGATGCTTTGAAGAGTATTAAGCAAGAGTTGGGCCCAGACGCCATTATTCTCAAAACAGTCACCAATAAGGGACTCAAGGGGGCGTTTAAAAAGAGCAAAATTGAGATCACTGCGGCGATATCAGAGAAAAATTATAAAGATAAGATGGAGGTGGACCAGGTATTAACTGATGATCAACGTCAGCAGTTCTACCAAGGGCCATCATCTTATGTCTCTAACATGATTGATCAACATGCGGGTAATCGAGGTAGTGGGCCGGAAAGCCCCAGTGGTTATGGCAAGTTGGGTTTAAATCGCACTGTAACTGACGTTGGAAACCAGGGGGCAGTAGAGGTTCGCTCTAGTGCAACGCCTTCCTTGGAGGATTTTTTGCAAGGAAGTGATGTTCCTGTTGCGCATACGAATAGGGAGAGCAATCCCCAGAATGTGCAGGATGAGAAGGTAGATATTCTGGATCGTGAGCTAGGTTTTCAAACTGCAATGCCGATGAACTCTACCTCCATGCTTGATTCAGAGGAGAGAGTGATAACAGAAAGAGTAGATGATCAACTGTTGGATGGGGAGAGAAGAAGAATTGATCAGTTGGAGCAGAAGCTACTTTGTCTGCAGCAAGGACTATCTGAAGTAGAGCAGCGAGCTCCTATGGGGATCTATCAGTTGCAAACTACTTTGCGCAGCCTTGATATCACTGAGCGATATATCAAAATTTTAACTGATAAAATGTTATTTAATCTAAGCGAAGATGAAGTTGCAGATGCGGAAGTGACTTTTGAGTACGCCTTAACGGATATGGCTGAGCAGATTAAAGTAGCAATGCCACTTTTCTCATCGGTTAACTTAGAGCAGGATAGTTGTGTCACCATGCTGCTTTCAGGAGTCGGAGCCGGTCAGAGCAGTACCTTGATGAAGTTGGGGGCACTTAAGCGAGAGGAGTCGGTAGTAATCAAATACTCTACGCAGCCTAGTGAGACACAGAAGAATTTTGCCGCCAAACTATTCGATATTAAGGTGATAAATGTTACTGGCCAGGCAGAGGTGATGTTGGAGTGCCGTAAAGCAGTGGATAGTGGTAAGTCAGTATTTATCGACTATGAGAATGGTAACTCGGAATACAATGATGTTAAGAAGTTTGTTAATGGGTTGAAGCGGTCATTTGATCAAGTAGAAGTTTTGATCTGCCTGTCGGCAATACACTCAGAATTATATAATCGTCAGGTGGTTGCAAACCATCGCTCGTTAGCAGATGGAATGGTGGTCTCTCACCTTGATCTCTGTTTGAATTTTGGATCACTATTTAACTTGGCTTACGAGAATAGTTCCTTGCCATTTAAGTTTTATGGGACTGGAACAGTGGTGCCTGATGATTTAGAAGCAGCATCTAATGAGAGGATTTTAGCGGGAATTTTTAATATTAACTAACCTTAAGCACTCTTTTAATTCCAGGATGGAAAATAAGGAGACATGATGTCTAAACCGTGTGCGAGTGAGTGGCTTTTATCTCAAAATAAATATACAACTGATCTAAGTGGTGACCCACAACTTTCAGGGGCGACGACATCAGGGGTAACCATCTCTGTAAGTAGTGGCAAGGGAGGAGTTGGTAAAACCTCCGTCGCAGTAAAACTTGCCAAAATGATGGTCGCAAATGGTCGTCGGGTCTTGTTGATCGACTGTGACTATAATCTATCGAATACTCTATTAAAGCTAAATCTACCTGTCAGTAATAACTTTTTCTCATTAATCTCAGCTGAAAAAGAGTTTGATGACTGTCTCTATAAAGAGGGCAACTTTCATCTGCTATCTGGCTGTAATGGTAATCTTGAACTATTTGATAATGGATTGGAGTATGACTATCTGGTGATAGATATTATCAACCAACATCGAGATAAATATGATTTCGTTATCTTGGACTGTCCAGCCGGCATCAGTCGCGCGACACTCAATTTAAATGCCTATAGTGATTATCGCTTTATTGTGGTCACTCCAGATAAATCTTCTGTCACTGATTCCTACTCATTAATGAAGATCCTCTCCATTCGTCATAACATAAAGCAGAATCATCTTCTTTTAAATAAGGTGTCATCGGTTGGCCAGTTTAAAAGAATTGTTAAGACCATGAGTGAGACTGTAGGGAACTATCTAAATTGCCAGCTTAGTCTTTTGGGAGGTATCCAGCTGGCGACGGAGGCGGTGGACAAATTTGATCAGGTACTTTTTCAAGAGGGAAAATCTGGCCTGCACAAAAATTTTCTTAATGTTTTAAAAAGGTTTGACGAAGAGCACTCAAACCGCATGTCGCGTCACTTCCCTCTGCGGGGTAAGCGAATGTTCGATATGGATGGCATGGAATATGAAGTTCCGCAAATCAGCTAAGGAGTGCTAATGTCTTCTCTCGCCAAAAGATTAAAAAACTTACGCGATTACCGTTCAACCGTCGGCCCAGAACTAAAAGATGAAATCATCATAGAGTACGCACCTCTGATCAAGTTTATTGCTCAGAAAATAGCCTCTCGTCTACCTGCCAATATTGAGTTGGATGATCTGATCTCCTGTGGTGTGATTGGATTGATGGATGCAATTGAAAAATTTGATCCAAATAGAGATAATAAATTTAAAACATATGCAGAGTTCCGTATTCGTGGGGCGATCTTGGATGAGCTGCGGGCACAAGATTGGGTACCACGCTCAGTTCGAGAGAAGGCCAAGCAGATCGAGCGGGTCTATGCTCGTTTAGAGTCCACTCTTGGACGTCCTGCTACAGATGAAGAGATGTGCAAGGAGTTGAAAGTCTCTCAGGATGAGTTTTATGACATGCTGAATAAGGCTAAATCCATCTCACTACTGAATATTGATGATTCCACCACTTTTAATCGAGGTGATAAGAAGTTGATGGCCGGTATTATGGAGAATAGTCGTCGCTCAAATCCATCTTATGCCACTATCTATAAGAACTCTCGCGATAATATCAAAAATGGTATTAAATCACTGCCGGAGAAGCAGCGTTTAGTACTATCCCTCTATTATTATGAGGATCTAAATCTCAAGGAAATCGGTAAGGTATTAGACGTGACTGAGTCCCGTGTTTCTCAACTACATACGCAGGCAATTATCAAATTACGCTCTCGCTTAAAAGATACCTTTGATTCAGCTGAGGATCTAGCAGGGTAGTTAGTTGTCACTAATAAAATTATAATACACCCTGCAAAATTCGCCCTCTTGGGGATAAACCCATCGCACCTTATAATTATAGTTGAATCAAGGTGACTGTTTATTGAAGAGGTGCAGTAGGTGCTAAATTCAGAGCTTGAGAAAAATTACCAAGCTGGAGTTGAGACTCTTTGGGACATCCAGGCATTGGCCAGCGAGGACATCGCTACGCCCATTAATAGAGCCTATTTTCATCTCTCTGAGGTAAAGCGAGCTTCGATTCAGGCCAGTCAGAACAGTGATCTACTGTCTTCGCTACCAGGAATTAAAAATTTTTTGCAACAAGCGATCGCACTGTTGATCGAGGAACAATTGGCAAAATCGCCGATAATTACTCAGATCAATTATGGGCATAAATTTGATAATATCACCTCTCCCTCCTTAGATCGTATGCTTGCTGGTATTCCTCATCTTTTTTGTGTAATTAAGCGCTTGGGACTTAGTGGCCGTTTAAATATTCAGATGGGAGCAGAGTTAACCACTGTTACTGGCGAGATAAAGAATCAGGTAGATCTAGAGCAAGCCAGAGTTGATGTCTACGCAGCAACCAGGTCACTACTGAAGTTAGGTATTTTTCTTACATTCAAAGTGACCGGCCAGTCTGTAAAGCGTAACTTATCACAAGTTGAGCTAAAACTTGATTACGGCCATGCAAACAATTTAGGATATGCAGTAGCGATCAAGAGGGCAGACCGCCAACAGATTATGGTATTTTCAGATCGTTTTGCCTGTTATCTTCTTCCGGCCGCCCAAAGGGCCAGTTTAGGGCATCATCACTGTGTAGAGATTACTTCCGATCTTAGGGTTAAGACCACACCGGCGATACCTGACCATTGTGTTCGGGAAAGCGTGCAGCAAGAAATTATCCATTTTAACTTTTTATTTCGTCCTATATCTCTCATAATACCTAATAGGGGGAAGATAATTCCCATTGTTCCGACCAATAATGTCGGAACTCTCACAGGAAGTGGGGAGAGTTGTGTTGAGATTCAGGATGAGACTTGTCGGGGGCCAGAGACCGCCCTATACATTGACATCTTTAAGCTTCTTTCGAAGTAGTCTCTTTTCAGCATCCATTTTCTCCACACATACTAACATCGCAGGCAGCTCCTCTGCGTGTCCAAAAAGGTGTAATATACTATGACCCGAGTTAATTTGGCCGGTGGCCCACAGATCTACTATATCTCAGTCTTAACTCTTTTGATGACTCTATTCTCCTACGGTGCCTACTATTTTTGGGATCATGGAGTGATCAACGTCAGCAATATTGTGGCGGTCTTTGATAGTGAAGCAACTTTGGAAAAGCTAAATGGGGGGAGTGAGCTAAAACAGATTCATACCTTGGTGAATAGTGATCGTGTTCGTGAGAGTGTGCCTTTGGTGACCTCCTTATTGCAAACCAGTAGTAAACTTAATGTTGCAGTGATCGGAAATTCTCAGGCGTTCACCCAGTTTAAGACAGATTTAGCTGCAACGAGAAAGAGGGTCGATCGCTTAATCTCCTATCCGAATACAGCTTCAATCTTTCGTGTTTTAGGTAGTAAGGTCAAAGGGTTTGAGAATTTTGTCGTTACCAATAAGTGGCGTACCTTGACTAGAATTTCTCGGCGCCTAAATGTGCGGATCGCTTCACTTTTACGAAGTGCGGATCAGATGATTCACTACCAGACCTTTAAACGTTCAGTGGCGACGATTAAAAAAGATGTTAAGTTGATGCGTGCAGTGACGCTCTCTTCAATCCTATCTGATCAGGAGAAAAGCGTCATCACGTTAAAAGTAGATACTTTGAAAACTGAGTTAGCCATGCTGGATAACTATCTAACTGCTTTATCCAGTTTTAATCGTGAATTCCAAAAGGTTAATAGCAGTTATCTGCATTGGTTAAAATATATTACACCTTTAGTTAAAGCTAGTGTTGAAAAGCTGGAAGGACTCTCTCATCAATTATTGATCTCGTTGGGAGGATTTATCCTACTGCTATTTACCTCAATTTTGGGAGGAGTTGCTGTATATCATCGAACCAAGTCAAATTTGAAAGCCAGTTATGAGGGATTAATTGTTCAGGCCCTATCGGATGGGATTATCGCACCGGAGAATAGCTTTGATCATGGTTTAACTCCATCATTTGATCTGGAAATTAATCGTTTACGAGACTATGTACACAAGCGGATGAATTTTGGTGCTGTTTTTCAAGACGCTCTCCCTTTTTCATCTATTATGTTAGATTCCAATCTAAAGGTCGTCTGGGCCAACCCACTATTCTATGAAAGCTGGGACTTAAAGGATTACCAGTTTAGTGAACAGACATTAAGCTGGGACTATCTACAGCGCTTTACCAACTTAGGTGAGAATGATCCACTGGTGGAGGCCCTTAACCAAGGGGTGGCCGGGATCTATCAAATTCAGGTAAAGACCTCACTTCATCAGGAGAGTTATCCCTACGAGATGTATGTCTCACCTGTTACCAGCCAGGGACAGGATCGAATTATGATTTTCTTTTATCCTCTAAGTTCGGTGGAGCAAAGCTTGGCCAACCAGACGAAGTCGTTGGTTGGGCCGGTGGCCAGAACATTAGATGCCCTAACTAATAAACATTTTGATCTGGAGTTTATGGAGGGGATAAAAAAGGATTTTGAGATCGCTGGTATTAGTGAGATCTTTAATAAGTTTAAGGTTCACCAAGAGATGATCGCTCAGCAGGAGGAGGCTCAACAGGAGGAGCACCGCCGGTTACTTGAACACCTACAAGAGGAGTTGGATCGTCTGGCCCAAGCGGAAAAAAATCTGATTGGTCAGTTTGATGGTGCTCAGAGAATGGGTGAGGGGTTTAAATCGCTAGGCAGTGAGGTGGTCTCCTTGATTGAATTACGTCAGCAAATTGCCAATCTCTACTCCCAATCGGTTACGCGGATGGAGCAGATCATGAATAACAATAGTGATCTACTACTTAAGGCGGCAGAGCTTAAGTGTTGTCTGAATGATGGACAGCGGTCAGTTGAGAGTGTCATTGCAGTTAAGGATAAATTTAAAGGGATGCGCTTACGAATTGATGACTTTAAGTATCGAATTAATCAAACTTTGGATCAGATTTTACTGCTGCAGAAGAGTGACCAGTTGGATAGCTTTAAGATGGAGCAGGCTTTTGAGCGTGTCAAAATTGAGATTAAGGAGTTTGAAAAAGTACTACAGGGCTTTAACCAAGTTGTGACATCCTTGGATGTCTCTCTTTCCAAAATGGAGATGGTCGTTGGCGAGGGTGATAAAATAGTTATTGATCAGACCAAAGAACAGACTGAGCGCTTAAGTGGACAGGTGACACAAGATATGGGCAGCTATCGGGAGTTGAAGAAGGGGATGCCACAACAAGATGAACTACTGATTGAAATTATCAAGCAGGTTTATGGTGATTATCAACAGGGAGTAAAGCAGCTTAAGGAGCTATCTCTTACCGTTGAAGGGCGTCGAGAGATCGATCTGGATTTGACCATGCCACCACATCTAAGTGCCCCTAGTGATCCAGAGGTTGTTAACAGTCTTCAGTGATCTGACTAAATAGTTCTTCCAGTTGTGGCCTTAGCTCTGCTGGGTCTCGGCCATTATCTATGGCATAATCTGCTAGCTGACATTTTTTTTCAATCCGATCTTGTCGGGCCAACATCTGCTCGGCTTGCTGCTTGGAGATAGAGTCTCGCTCCATCAAGCGTTCCAACTGCTGCTGATAAGTGGTATAGATGCAGATAGTGAGATCAAAAAGTGGAGTAAGCCCCTTTTCGAATAGCAGCGGGACATCATAGATGATCAAAGGAGGTGTATTAATTGCTTGGTACTCTAATCTGAATTGCCGGCCCATTTGTGGGTAGATGGCATCTTCTAACTTTTGAAGTGTTTGAGGGTGGTTAAAGGCAATTAAGCGCAGTTTGGCAAAATCAATCTTTTGACCATTAATAACAGATGGAAGATTCTCCTCTAAATAGTTCCTAGTTTGCTCCGTTTGATATACTTTTTTTACCAGTTGGTCAGCACAGATAATTGATAGATTGAATGACTGTAGGATTTTGCTGGCCGTTGACTTACCGGTAGCAATTCCTCCCGTCAGGCCAATCACTGGTACTGCCAGTTGATGTAGCCGATCTTTAGCTGTAAGTTTGATCAACTCTTTTTTTAATCTTTTTGGCACTTTTTCTCATCCTTTTTAACCTGATCCCAGTAAAGATCCATCTGGTTCTGATTAAGGGTGGTAATATCGACCTTCGCCTCTTTGATTAGTTGCTCCATCTGAATAAAGCGACGGACAAATTTCCGATTGGCATCTCGCAGGGCCGTATCAGGGTCAATTTTTAGGTGGCGTGCAAGCTGAACCAAGGAGAAGAGATGGTCGCCCAACTCTTCTGTGATCCGGCCAAGATCTGGTTGGTGATGACAGATCTCATCTTGCAGCTCCTGCCATTCACCCTCTACCACTTGGCAGACCTGTTTGGCATTTTCCCAGTCAAAGGCGATATCTTTGCTCTTTTTCCCAATTTTCATCGCACCAACCATCGGCGGTAGCTTTAGGTCATCCTCAGAAAAGAGTGCTGCCTCTTGCTTGCCAAGTGCCAACTGCTCCTGTTGCTTGATCTGTCGCCAATTTTTAACCACCTGGTCAGCTTCTATCCTACTACCCTGAAGGTCACCAAAGAGATGGGGATGGCGTCGGATAATTTTTTGACTTAAGTTGGCCGCCACTGACTCCAGAGAGAGAGTCCCTTGCTCCTCTCCAATGGTGGTATGGAGTAGAATTTGAAGTAGAATGTCCCCCAACTCATCTTCGATCTGTCGCTCACCTTTCTTGGGATCTTCTACCGCATCGATAAACTCATAGCACTCTTCGACCATAAATTTTAATAGGGAGTGGTGATCCTGCTTTAGATCCCACGGACACCCCTTTTGGGGATCACGCAACTGTTTGATAATGCTTATCGCTTCGGCCAGCTTTGGGTTGGTGCTATCACTCATATCTATTGAATTCCTCTTGCTCTTGCTTAATTCTAGCTATACAAAGAGATAGCAATGGTTGAGCAAAGAGTAAATAGCGATCGTATCTTATTGGACATTTATGACTCCTCTCGCGGAGGAGGGGGCAGAGGCTTGACTAAAAAGATGCTCTCTCCGCTATTAGCAAGAGTGGAGCAGCTTTTATGGTCCAAGCAATATCTAATCGCCCCAATGGGGGCAAACAAGTGTCAGATCTCGATTCACCTTTGTGGTGAGTATAAGATTCGCCGACTGAATCACCTCTATCGCAATAAAGATCAAATTACCGATGTTCTCTCATTTCCAGTCCATGAAGATTTGCGATCAATTAAGGGGAATCGGTCAATCGAGATGAGATCTCCTAATCTGCTTTTAGGGGATATTTTTATTTGTCGCCAAGTCGCTAGTAGGCAAGCAGCCACTTTTGGGATATCGTACTCTTTGGAGCTGATTCATCTGTTGGCCCACGGGATAATTCATCTATTGGGGCATGATCATCAACGCTCTAAGGTGGAGGCCACGAGATCGCAAAAGCTAGAGGAGCAGCTGATATGGAAGAGTCGCTAAAGATCCAACTTGCAGATAAGAAGAGTGAGCTAAGTGGCTTAGGTCAGAAGCTAGACAATCTTCGGGGGTCACTTTGACATTAGTGGCAAGAGTGAACGCATCAGCGAGATTGAGCAGTTAGAGGCGGAGGCTGGATTCTGGGAGGACCCAGATCGTGCGGCCAAAATTCAGCAAGAGAGATCAATTTTAGAGGAGATCATTAGCTCGTTTGCAAATTTGACTGAGCAGTTAGAGGAGTTTGAGCTTTTAGAGGATCTGGCAGTCAGTGAGGATGATACCGATTCGGCCCGCGAAGCATTGGCGATCGCCGAGATTTTTTTAACCAATTTCAAAAATACCGAACAGAAGCTACTACTCTCGGATGAGGTCGATCCTAACAACGCAATTGTCTCTATCAATGCCGGTGCCGGCGGAACCGAGTCCTGCGATTGGGCAGAGATGTTGTTGCGAATGGTAACCCGTTGGGCAGAAAATCATCGTTTTAAGTTTGTGATGCTTGAGAGTCAAGATGGTGACTCCGCTGGAGTGAAGTCTGTGACGATCACCATCAGCGGCCCCTTCGCCTATGGACTTTTAAAGTCAGAGACGGGAATCCACCGCTTGGTGCGAATCTCTCCTTTTGATTCCAATGCCAGGCGCCATACTTCCTTTGCTTCAATCCATGTCTCGCCGGAGATTGATGACACAATTAATATTGAGGTGCTAGATAAGGATCTACGGATTGATGTCTACCGTTCTGGCGGGGCGGGGGGGCAGTCAGTAAATACTACAGACTCCGCAGTTCGGATGACCCATCTACCAACTGGTATCGTTGTCACCTGTCAAAATGAACGCTCTCAACTACAAAATCGCGCTCAGGCGATGAAGGTGTTGCGTTCTCGGCTCTATGAACGGGAGCTAGAGAAGCGTCGCGCCAAGGCAGATGAGAGTAATGCCAACAAGAGAGAGATTGGATGGGGGGCCCAGATTCGCTCCTATGTTTTGCATCCATACAAGATGGTGAAAGATCATCGGACAAATTTTGAGATGGGCAGTGCTGAAAAAGTCTTGGATGGTGAGCTAGATGGTTTTATCGATGCATATCTTCGGTGGCGGGTTTAGCATTTTGAGTTGGGAGGAAGATTGCGAATTATTTTGTTAATCAAGCCACTTCTAACTACCATGTTAGAGGATCGTAGCACCCGCCGTTTCACGCTTGGAGTAGTGGTAAGTTTGGCCTTCTCCATTTCGGTCATCCTAGGTACATTTGGTATTATGGATGGTTTTGAACTGACATTAAAACAGGCATTGAAGGGGACGGTGGGAGACCTGACCATCCATTCAACCAAGAGTTTTTTCTCTTTTAAGCATGAGCTAAAAGATGATCTCGCCGAGTTGAATATTTCGCTTCTATCGTCTCAAGTAGAGGTGGAGGCTTTTGCTATTCACCGTGAAATTGCCAAGGGGGTAAAACTTTTGGGGATAGATCCAGACAGTTTTTCTCAGGTGACCGGACTGAAGTTTAACCTATCTTTGGGAGATGTGGTGATCGGTAGCTCCCTGGCAACTCACTTAGGGGTGAGCAGAGGAGATATGTTGACATTGGCACTGGCCCAGGGGAGTCAAGGTTTGATGGATCTGCCTCAACTGGTACGTGTTCAGATTTCACAGATCATCACCCACGGCATTCATCAAAAGGATATGCGTCTGATCTATTTAGATCGTGCTAAATTACAGCAGATGCTCGGTATTGGTCGAATGGTTAATGGTGTTTCTATTGTGATCCCTGGTGACCACTCTGTTGCTGATTATATGGAGGCGGTAGAGCAGTTCGCTACCAGGCTGCGTGAGCACTTAAGCCAATCTTTTTTGGTCCGTCCCTTCTGGCATGAATTTGGTGTTTTGCTTGAAGCGGTACGGGTGGAGCGGTTTATGATTGGGCTCATCTTACAGATTATTGTATTGATCGCGGTTTTTAATCTGCTCTCCTTTATTATTTTTTTAAGTGAGAAGCGAGCGCAGGCACTCTTTTTAGTTAGAGCATTGGGAATGGGGAGGCAGCAGCTATTTTCCATTTGGTTACTCTTTGTCTTGATGGTCTGGGGAGCTTCATCGTTATTATCGGTGGGGATGGTGGCCCTATTTAATCAGCTGTTACACCACTCACCCTGGTTGCAAATACCTGGTGAGGTATACACTTTAGGGCAGCTAACGATTATTTTAGATTACTCTGATTACCTGTTAGTATTTGCTTTGGCCCTACTATGGGTACTGCTCTTCTCGATTCCGATTTTGCGCTCAATCGGGCGCAAGTCAATTATCGAGGGATTGCGTGGCCAGTTCTCTTGATGATGTTGGGAGGGATTTTTTTTGATAGAAGTAAAAGATGTGACTAAAAGGTTTGAGCAGACAGTTGCGCTACAAAGTGTCTCTCTCGAGATGCATCAGGGGGAGCAGTATGCGATTCGGGGGGCATCTGGATCGGGTAAGTCGACTCTGCTCTATCTGTTAGGAGGTTTAGATACTCCCAGCAGTGGAGAGATCACCATTATGGGCAACTGCTTGCAACAGATGGATGATCAACAGTTGGCAAAGTTTCGTAACCGGATGGTCGGATTTGTCTTTCAGTTTCACTTTCTGCTTCCCTCGATGAACTCTATCGATAATATCTACCTGCCGGCCAAAATTGCAGGAGTGAAGATTAGTACAATCAAAAGTGATGTTGAACAGCTGGCCGAACGCTTAGGGGTGGTTCACTGCTTAAAAAAATATCCTTACCAACTTTCGGGAGGGGAGCAGCAACGAGTAAATCTAATTCGCGCCCTCTCTCTGAAACCGGCCCTGCTGCTTTGTGATGAGCCGACCGGTAATTTGGACTCTCAGAACTCCTCACTGGTAACATCAATTCTAATTGAGTTGGCCGGTCAGTTTGGCGCAACCTTGGTGGTGGTGACTCATGATGATCAGGTGGCATCACACTTCTCCCGCAGCTTTTGGCTGCAGGATGGTGCGATTATTCGTTAGATTTTTATTAAGTTGACTTACTTGTATTCAATGAATGAAGGAACTAATTCGTCTTTGTAGCCGCCACGAAGAATCCGTGCGTCAGTTGGGTGACGATAACCGCGAACTAAGCCAGTATCAATATAGAATACTCCATGCATATCTGCAGGCTCTACTCCATAAACGTTTCCACTCTGACCTATCTTACGTCGAAATTCACTCTTGACTGTAAAGGTAGTTGGAGTTGGCATCTGATCGATGGCGTAGCTTCCCTCTTCAATAATTTGATCTGGACGTACTCCACGAGTTAGAACCTTATTGCGATCAGAGGATGGCCCGTTAGTCTGTGCTCCCTCTTTGGTCAAAATATAGTTCCAAGTCGGAGTATGCTCTGAGTAACGAGAGAGAGTTTGATCCATTAGTTCTTCATATGCGTAGATCTTAATGATTGGAGTTCCTAATGGAAGAATCTCCCTTAAGTAAGCAATCGCTTCATTGTCAGTTCGTGAACAGCCAGAGCTTCTGGGATTTACAAAAACATTGGTCCAATATTTTTTAGTCTTTAAGATAAACTTATCTTTATCTGCGCCCCAGCCAAGAGTTCCGTGAGTCCACTGAGAGTGATTATTTGGTCCGACATAGGCAGTATACCAACCAAATGCTCCTCGCATAATTCCAACTTTACCACCTTCAACTTTTGGCATTCTACGTTTTTTAAACCAAGAGAGAAATCCTTTGCCTGGCTTGGGTAGTTTGGGATAACCGGGAGCATACCATGAAGGGTAGTGTTGTTTGCCATCCTCATAAAATTTCCACCAGTAGGTGATACGGTAGCTACCAACGTTAGTTCGAACCCCGTCCACATCTTCGCCGGCCGCCATATTCGCTTCGAATATCATCTTATGGTTGCAACGTTGTTGATTACACTCTTTTCGATAGACACGAATCTTCTCAGTGGCAATATTTTGAATCATAAAATATTTGCCGTTAAAGTGCTTATAATCAATTTTAATGGGTGAGAGATACTTAAAGCTGATATAGAAGCGCTCAGAGGGAAGTAGGTCATTTTCGTGTTTAATCACCTCGACCTCAACATAGTTACCACGCAAAGATGAGTTGGCATCTATAATTCGTACTTCATCATTCCGCTCTAAGGAGCCCAAAATATTATCTCCTACCTGGTCGGCAGAGCGAACATTGAGTCCAAAAGTTGAGATATAATAGACTTGGTTTAAGATAAGTTCTGCTCGTGACTGTATCGCTGTAAATGCATACAGTGATGGGGATACCAGCAGAGCAAAGAGTATAAATAGTGCTAGTTTTTTGATCATCATTTTAGGCCCTCTCTAATTTAGAATAATTATTGCTTGAATTTTAAAAATTTATTGGTTTAACAGTAACAATCTGCATCTTTTAATAAATGTATAGTAGTTAAGTAACTCGAAGCGTTGTAGTTGCCAACTAAAGAGTTGATATTGTGAATTTATTACCTACTTGGTCAAAGGTTGATTCCAATCCATATTTTCAGGGGAGTGTTCAGATCTTATTTGATTAATTTCAATAGATTGCACTAGGTCTATTTAATTTTTACTACCCCATTTATTCTAATTTTGGTCAGATGAACAGGAGCAGCTTGATTTAGCATGACGCTAAATCAAGTCGCCGTAGGCGCCCCGCAGGGGTGACCGAGCAGGATGCGAGGGAAACAAACGGGAGTAGTGGATTACAATAGTAGTAAATTCTACAGAGTGATGTTGTTAATAATTTTGTCTAGTGGCATATTGTGCGCAAAGTCAAAGTTGACACTTATAATGGTTACTAATTTTGTATTAACGAGGTTTTAATGAATAGACATATCGGATTGGGAATACTTTTAGCTCTATCACTGACCGCTTGTAATCAGCGTCAGACCGGAAGTATTTCAGATGAGGTACGCTCTTTTTATCAATTTCCAGAGGAGGGACGAGAGTATATTCCTGTCCAGGATCGGGGCTTCTCCAAATACTATGCCCGTTCACTCTATGGAAGCAGAAAAGTAGCGTTAACTTTTGATGATGGGCCTCATCCCACTAGAACCGCCAAATTGCTTGATATCTTGGCCGACTATGATGTTAAAGCAACCTTTTTTGTCTTGGCCGAGAAGATTAATGCTCGGACTCTCCCCATTGTTCAGCGTATTTTGGAAGAGGGGCACCATCTTGCTTCTCATGACTGGGATCACGATAACAATAATGTTGAGAGTGAGAACAAGCATTTTGCTGAGCTGTTACGCTCAGTTCAGGCGATTGAGCAGGTGGAGCGTGAGCTGGGAGTAGAGCAGCGTGAGCTATACTACCGCTACCCTTATGGCGCGTATGGCCGCAATAAAGATTATCACCATCTAAATGTGATGAAAGATGTTTCAGATAAGATATACGGTGAGAACTGTATTAACTTTGTCTTTTGGGACATTGATACCTCTGATTGGCTAAGTAAGATGACCGCCCAAAATATCGCCGATAACATTGTAGCAAATATTGATGGTGGCGTAGCTTATCGCCATAAGCGAGTTCGTGGAAAATTTGTTAAAGATGAGTATAGAATTGACTCGCCCATAGGCGGAGGGGTTGTTTTAATGCACGATATTCACCGACGATCAGTGGAGGCAACCCAGATCTTTCTAGAGTATGCTGCAAACAGTGATGTTGAGATCGTACCCTTAAGTGATGTGCAAGAGTACTCCTTTACAGGACATGAATGTCGTGTTAAAACAGATGGTTAGCAGCACGTAAAGATTACCCAGTCTATGGCGCACTGCGTTCTTTGGTGCTATTATCGTTTCAAAGATTTATTCAACTTAAGTATCGTTCTAAGGAGATACTCGCGATGCTCGATATGCTTAATTTGCAGGCGACTGCAATAAATCCTACCTTGGTTTCGGTGATCTATTCGCTCTGTTTGGCGTTTGTCCTGTCGGTAATGGTTTCCATTACCTATCAGCGTACCTTCTTGGGGCTCTCCTACTCGAAAAACTTTATTCACTCCTTGATCTTGGGATCAATCGTCACCACTATCGCCATGATGGCAATAGGTGATAATCTGGCCCGCGGAATGGGAATGATGGGTGCTTTGGCAATTATCCGCTTTCGCTCCACCTTGAAAGATACCAAAGATATGATCTATATGTTTATCGCTTTGGCGATTGGCATCTGTTGCGGAGTCTATAGTTTCTCCATCGCATTGGTGGGAACCTCTATCTTCTGTCTTGTTGCCTTCTTGCTAAATACTCTTCCTTTTACCAAGACAACCCACTTTGATGGTTTGTTAAAATTTAATTTAGAAAATGTAGCTACAGATAAACAGGGACTTGAGTCGATTCTAAACCGTCACTGTCTCCATTTTGCCCTCGTTACACTGCGGGAGTTGTCAGGCGGAAAGCGGTTGGACTATGCTTATCAGGTCAAGCTTAAGAAGGGTGAGGATTATTCTGATTTTATCACCGATTTAACAAAATTGGATACCATTCAGGGAGTTAACCTGTTGGTACAGCAATCAACAGTTGAGGTGTAGTGATGAGAGGGATATTGAACAACATTATTGCTATCTATCAACAACATCGTCAACTTCTGTTAATTACACTAGCAGCAGTGGCCATCATCGTCTTTATTAATGCCACTCAACAACAAGGTCATAGTTTTTATGGGATTGCCGGCAATAATGAGATTAAAATCAGCTCTCAATATCCGGTAAAAATTAAAACGATCAAAGTAATCCCCGGCCAGAATGTTAAGCAGGGTGATAAGTTGGTGGAGTTAGTACGTGATGACTTAGAGCTAAAGGCGAAGAGCATTGTGGATAAACTTGCAATCTTGCAGGCGAAAATAGGTCACAATCAGCGTTTAATGGAGATGATTGATGGCCGCCGTAAGGGGCGCAAGAGGAGTCGCAGTGATGCAAACGCACCAGCGCTATTGGAGATTCGTGCGTTAGAGAACCAATTACAGACGATTGAAGATGAGAAGAGCAAATTGACTATCTACTCTCAGATTGATGGTATCGTGGGTGATGTCTTTTTTCATAGCGGAGAGAAGGTATCTCCGTTTTCCACCATCCTCTCATTGAGTATTGATAAAGCAAATTATATTGAAGCATGGATTCATGAGAAAAATTATACATTGGCAGATCTAAATCAGAGTGTCTCAGTCTCCTCTTTAGTTGATCGTTCACGAGCGGTTAAAGGAGAGATCGTTAATGTTGGTAAACGAATTGTCCAGTTCCCTACACGCTTAGTACGTAATCAGGCCACTGCGGTATGGGGCAGAAAAGTATTAGTCAAGCTTCCGGCCAGTAATCCATTCCTATTGGGAGAGAAGGTATTCGTCTCAATTGGTATTGGGGGACAGGGAATGTTTGAGGTTGCTGCAGATACTGTTGAGGACAAGGAAGATGCTAAAAAGTAGAGATCTTCCTCCACCTTTGACCTTAATCCTCTTGTTTTTGCTTTTATGCTCTACCTCCCACTCGTCACTAATGGCGGCCAGGGTTCAGGTCTTGGATGTTGTATCTGCTGCAATTGGGTTTAACAGTGATGCCAATAATCTATTTGTACTACCAACACCCTCACTTTTTAGAGGGATGAATGTAAGAGGTCAGCTCACTCAGAAACCGGAGCGCTCTTTTTCTGATAACTACGAGTTGAAGATCTCTTTAGATCTTAAATCCTATTCTGAGTACCGCTTGGAGAAAAAATTGATCAGTGAGCAGCAGAAGGTCTTACAACAAAAGCAGGATAGATGGAGTAAATCCAACTATATCTTCTATCGTTACTTGGCCAACTATTTAAAAGCGAAGAGTGATTTAGAGTATCGACAAAAGCAGGTAACTCTTCTAACCAAAAAGGTGAAGTTGGTTCAGTACTCTGCTGAGCGGGCCGGAGTAACTAAAGTTGATCAACTAATTGACTTAAATGAGCAGGCGGAGATCAAACGAGGAGAGATTTTTCAACTGAGACGCACGTTACAAAATTTAACCAGAAATTTGCAGGAACTGATTGGCGATAGACTAACTCTCTCTTCATCAAGTCAGTTAGGTAGTAAAGGGGTGATTGGAGCTGCTGGCATTAAGAAATTTATCTCCACCTTCGATATTAAACAGCGGTTAGAGCAGATATTTGCAGGTGATCAGGTGATGGTGGCAGCACTAGAACATCAGGCAAAATTGGAGCGGGCGCGAGCGGTACGGTTGGTAGATAGTCTGCATTTGGGAGTTGAACGTGAGTATAATCAAGGCAGCAGCGGTAGAGAGAGTGATACCTCTGTCATGCTACAGGTAACCTTCTCCTTGCCAGTCGGTAATACTTTGGCCGTTAGCTCCAAGCTGGTAGATCATCGGATCAAGAGAGGGGAAGTGCTGTTAAAGCAGGAGGCGATGGAGCAAAAACTTACGGGATTAAAAGAGGAGTTGCTCAGTATGGCGGATTTATATCAGCAGTTAAAGAGCTCTCGCTATGCTAAATCATTGTATAAGTACCAACGTTCAATCGGAAAGATGCGGGGGCAGACCCCTAGTACATTGATCAGCCTGCGCCAGAAACTGTTAAACTATCGGCATCGTTTGACGGATTTGGAGTCGCAGATGCGCTTAAAGTATGTTGAGCTGTTAGAGATCGGGGGATACTTTATCTCCAACCCACAACAAAATTATCTACAGGGAGCATAAGGTCATGGCCCAAGAATTATCCCCCATGCTATTTGAAAGATATGAGATGAAATATTTTATTACGCCAACGATGCGTGATCAGATCACTCAATATATTGAGTGTTACTGTGATCTCGATCCATACTCTGAAAGAGTTGCAGGCAACTACTATCGTATTAATAATCTCTATTTTGATACCCCCAATAATCTCTTCTTGGAGCGGCGTCTGGCCGGAATCGATCACCGCTTCAATATGAGGATTAGATCCTATGGGGACGAGCCTAAGCCACCCTATCTTTTTGAGATTAAGCGTAAGGGGCACGGAGTGGTAAAAAAGACTCGTGCCAAGGTTTTTTCCGAGGACTGGTCACGTCCTCTAATCGAACGTCCCAGTAACGATGAGTTACCACAGATTGTTGATTTAAATAGTGACTATTACCAGCAGTTTTTAGCACTGGTTCACTCATATGATGCAACCCCTAAAGTGTTTACCCAGTATCTACGTAAGGCTTATGTCTCTAACATTGATGATTATGCGCGGATAACTTTTGATAAAGATCTGCGCTATATGGAGCAGTGTGATTATACTCTTTCTCCTGAGGAAGATAAGATGATTAACTATGATTTTAGTGATGTCTTGGGAGGGGAGGCGCGAACCATTATTTTAGAGCTGAAGTGCAATGTAGCGGTTCCTAAATGGTTTATTGATATTATTACCCATTTTAATCTAGAGCGTACTGGTTGCTCCAAGTATGTCAAAGGTGTTAATGCCTATACTCATGAGTATGATCCCGTCAACTATGTTGGAGAGGTCTACTCAAATTATGCTCATTAGATAGTCTTAAGCTGGTGGGTATTTGAGAGTAAACTCGAAGATGGTCTGACTGTTTTGACGTAGGTATTTCAGCTCGCTATCATGTTGGGTAATGGTTTTTGCCGAGAGGTGTAGCCCTATCCCCACTCCCTGGCCAACTGCTTTAGTGGTAAAAAATGGTACAAAGAGTTTGTCCATATTCTCTTCTTTAACCCCTGGCCCATTATCAATTACTTGAAAGTTAACCCCTTCGTTATTGGCAATCGCTTTTAGTTCAACCGTCTCCGCTTTCGCATCTTGGCTGGCGTGAAGTGCATTGTTTAGCAGGTTAATTAACACACGAGAGATATCGACCGGGTTACAGCGTAACTGCTTGTCGGGAATAGGGGAGATCTCCAGCTTTACTCCTCCACTGCGATATTTATCCATCGTTAGTACCAATACGTCCTCGACAATTGTCTTTACGTCAACTAGCGCAGCTTGGGCGGGGTCATCTTTGGAGGCGGATGACATTCTTCTAAGAGAGAGCATAATTTTCTGAATTCGATCGATGGCAAATTCTATTTTATAAGCAGTCTCCTTGACCTTCTCTTCTAGGTTTTCATCGCCGGTGAGGCCGAGTTTGCCTAGGCGGCGTATATTACTCTTGATAACAGTTAAAGGGTTATTTATCTCATGTCCAATCCCGGCTGAGATCTCTCCCAGAGATGCCAGATGGTTATTTAATACCATCTGCTCTTGAGATTTTTGTTGCTCTTTGTTGAGATGGTCAATTTGACCGATCATTAGATTGAAATTTTTTGCCAACAGCGCCAGTTCATTCTTCTCTTTGATCTCAATCCTGACCGTTAGGTCGCCTTTACCTACTTGTTGGGTTACTTCAATCAGGCGAGTAATGGTTTTAAGGATACCAGTTCCGAGTAACCAAGAGAAGATTGCGGTGATAAGCATTCCAGGTAGAGCAAAGATGATAAAACGGCTTCTAAGCTCGGTGAGGGCCTCTTCTACCGGCTTAGTACTTGTACCAATGATCACTTGACCAATCCTCTCATTCTCAAAGAGAATTGGGCTGGAGTAGTCAAAGATACCATCATCAACTTGCTCAAGTTTGCTATCAACAGAGATATCTCCACGAATCGGCTGGCTGGCGAAGAGTACTTTTTCATCACCAGCTAACACAAATAGACGGTCGATATCTTCTGAGTTTAATAGAGCAGATGAGATCTCTTCGATATTTGCCTGATCACTGACCAGGATTGCATTGGTAAGGGACTCTGTTAGTAGGGAGATGGTAGTTCGGTTGTTGCGTAAGAACTGCCGCTCCAAGGAGGTGCGCAGGGTATTAACTCCTTGGTTAAACAGCAGTGTAAAAACGACAATTTCCGCGGCCGCAATGATTAGAATAGTTCTAACGCGGATACTCATTACGGCCAGATACCTATAAGCTTAGATTTAGCGCTCGAACATCATCCCACTGGGAGTCAGTTGCCGCCTCCCAGCCTTTGATCTTTAGCTTTTTAAGTGCTGCTTTACCTTCAGGAGTATTGGATAGCTTAACCAGAGCACTCTGAAGTAGCTTAACTGCTTTGAGATCAACGGTCTTGGAGTTATAGGCAAAAGCGTGGGGCGTATATCCTTTAGTAGTGTGAAGGATCTTAATGTTCTGACTTTTACTCTTCTTAAAAGATTTAAAAGTTCGGACTACCCCGCCACCGGCAACAAAATTTTTACGGGCGACATTATCATAGACTGAGTCGTGGGAGTTGACGTATTTGGGAGTGATCCCCAGTTTAAGCTGCTCATTTAGATATCCACGAATAATCACACTAGCGGCAAAAGCTCCCTTCGAGGGGAAGGCCATCTCTTTACCTTTAAGCTGATCTAGGGAGGTTTTGGGGTTATCCTTATGGGTAACAATAATCCCTTTGATCCGCTTCCCTTTGGCCTTAACTATCGGGAGATAGCCAACTTTATTAAAGACTACATAGTGAAGTGGGTTCATGTAGGAGATATCATAAGCTCCCTGTGCTAGTTTTTTTTGAAAATCATTAATTGACTTATCTGTTCTAAATACAACGTTTAATCCACTCTGCTGGTTGATTAGCTTAATCAGTGGCATCCAGTTTTTAAATAGAACCCTGGCACTCTGTTGTGGGACAATTCCCAAAGTGATCTCTTTATCTTTGGCAAAAAGAGTTTGAGTTTGAAATAGAATTGTTAGCATTACTAAAAGGATTGTTGATCTAGACATCTTTGCATTCTCCATTTGAAAGTGTTGAGAGTTAATAAAATAAAAACAATTATTTATCTTATAAAGAATACCTTAACTGGTGGGGGAGTCTAGCGGTAGATAATTGCCTCCTGCTGTTGACTTAAGTACTCTTCTCGGCCTCTCTGCTCTAATGCTACTAGTTGGTCAAAATCTTGATCCTGCTCTACCCATTGACGCAGGCAGCTGTCACCATTTATTAGGTCGATCGCCAGTTGATCATATTCGTACTCGTAGGGGTGCTGGTTCCACGCAAACTCACTGCCGAGGTGGTGGTAGAGAGCCTTTAATAACATCTGTCCTACTCGCCATGGGCGAAAAACTTGTGGATCGGTGGGGTGGATCTGAAAACCTCCGCAGGGGACTCCTTGGTGCTTTTGAAAGGTTGGTAGGAAATTAAGGGGGCGCAGAGTAAATCCACGTAGATCTGCAGCGGCAAACATCTTCTCTAAGTTTGCTAGTAGCTGATAGGGTTCAATTTTAGGGTGGCCAATAATTTCTAGAGAGCGAGTCGTTCCTCTTCCTTCAGAGATATTGGTACCCTCAAATAGTACTGTTCCAGAAAAGATCAGTGCACCCGAGGTCGTGGGCAGGTTCGGGGAGGGAAGTACCCAGGGCAGTCCGGTTTGACAGAAGATCATCTTACGCTGCCACCCCTCCATCGGGATGACGTTGAGGTTGCACTTAGATCCAAAGTGGGTCTGTGCTAGGTGGGCCATCTCTCCGATGGTTAGTCCATGGCGCATGGGAATAGGGTGGCGGCCAACAAAAGAGCAAAACTGCTCTTTGAGAATGTTGCCCTCAATAACTGCTCCTCCTACAGGATTGGGGCGATCCAGTACCACCACATCAATATTCAATCTTCCCGCCGCTTCCATCACAAGGGTCATGGTATTGATATAGGTATAGACTCGACACCCTACGTCTTGCAGATCCACTATGATAGTATCAATCCCTTGTAACATCTGATCTGTAGGAGCACGGGTTTCACTATATAGGCTGATCACTGGCAGCTTAAAGAAGGGGTGAGTGGTATGTTCACTCTCCTGCATATTATCCTGCAAATCACACATGATGCCGTGCTGAGGGCCGATTAGCATTTTTAGGCGGTTACCAAATATCTTTTGGAGATGAAATACCCCTAAACGATATTTACTGTCGATTGATGCTGCATGGCACAGATAGGCGATATTGCCCTTTACTGCTTGCTGCAACTTCAACTCATTACTTAACCTTTCCAAACCGGTAATAACTCGCATAAAGTTACCTCGAAAAAAAATTATTGAAGGATACCATTATGAAGCAATATTTAGCATTAATGAAGCAGGTTTTAGCGGAAGGGGTAAAGAAAGAGGATCGAACTGGAACCGGTACTCGCTCTCTTTTTGGACGCCAGGTTCACTACAATCTTGAAGATGGCTTCCCTTTGGTCACCACTAAAAAGGTTCACCTGCGCTCAATTATTCATGAGCTGCTCTGGTTTCTAAAAGGGGAGACCAACATCTCCTATCTGAAAGAGAATGGGGTCTCAATCTGGGATGAGTGGGCCGATCAAGATGGGAACTTAGGGCCGGTCTACGGGGCCCAGTGGCGCAGTTGGCAAGGTGCTGATGGAGAGGTAGTCGATCAGATTTCTGAGCTAATGAAGTTGATTAAGTCAAATCCAGACTCTCGTCGTTTAATTGTCTCTGCTTGGAATGTCGGCCAGCTTCAGCAGATGGCGCTTCCTCCTTGTCACCTCCTGTTTCAATTTTACGTCGCCGATGGACGCCTCTCCTGCCAGCTCTATCAGCGCTCGGCAGATCTCTTTTTAGGGGTTCCGTTTAACATCGCCTCATACGCCCTACTTACCATGATGGTTGCTCAAGTGACCGGCCTGCAGGCCCATCAGTTTGTTCACACCTTTGGGGATCTGCATCTGTATGAGAACCATCTGGAGCAGGCGGAGCTGCAGTTGAGTCGCGCTCCCTATCCATTGCCCACCATGGAGCTAAATGGTGAGGTAGAGTCTATTTTTGATTTTACCTATGACGACTTTACTCTAAATAACTACCAGTCTCATCCGCGTATTAAGGCGATAGTGGCAGTTTAAAGGGGGGATGCGTTGAAAATATCGATAATTGTTGCTGTGGGCCAGAGCGGACAGATTGGACTTAAAGGACAGCTCCCTTGGCATCTGCCGGAAGATTTAAAAAATTTTAGACAGATTACTATGGGGCACCATATAGTTATGGGACGCAAAACGTTCGAGTCAATCGGTCGGCCTTTGCCGGGACGTAAGATGGTGGTGATTAGTCGTGACCCCAAATATCATCATTCGGCCCTGGCCAGTAGTTACTGTGATCTTAGCTTGGCGATAGATGAGATTAAGGCGAGCGGCGAGAGTGAACTTTTTGTGATTGGTGGCGGGCAGATCTATCAGTCAGCGTTGCCGTTGGCCGATCGACTCTACTTGACCCAGACTAAATATGATGGGGAGGCAGATGTCTGTTTTCCTGCTTGGCAAGAGTTGAATAGTCGCTTTGCCAAGGTAGTTCATCAAGAGGATTTTACTAGTTTCTGTTTTCAGATCAGGGAGGTTTCATGAGGTTAATGTTCACCACAATTATTATCTCAATTTCTTTTGCTGCCCACTTGTTGGCCAGTGATACTTCTGCATTAGATTATCCTCGTAACTGCTTCACAAATGAGGACTTCTGCACTGTTCGCACAGTGGAACGTAATGGATGGGATAAGTTTGTGCGCGTCGATCTATATGCAAGCTTTCCTGGAGAACTGCTCTCTTCCCCTCAAGAGCTATTAGATTTTTTCTTCGATTTTGGCAGTTGGCAAATTTATACTGCTGACAGTGAGATAATAGATATTCAGGATTCCAAGCAGGTACCAGTGGATCCAACCTTAGTGATTGGGGGAGAGGGACCTATTGTTCAACACTACTCTCACTACTTCTATCGTGGCCTGCCATTTCCAGTCTACTCGATGGAGGTCAGAGATCTCTCACGCTATCAAGTGCTACATAGTGATGAGAGTAGTGCTGTTGTGAAATACCACTCGGTTGATGGCCATATGGAGATTCCAGGTGCTCGTCCCCTTGATGGCCCGGAGGGATTAACACACAAAGAGGGATTTTTACGAATAGACTATGATGCTAATACCAAGCGATATATCTTGCAGCTAAGAACTGATTTAACACCTTTGATCAGTCTTGGCCTCTCTATTACTGGTGGATATGTTGAGAAGGGCATTATCGAAATTTATCAGGGTATGGCCGCTCACGCTTTAAATCAATAGTGATTGTCGTCCAAATGGGTGGCAAATATCTAGTTTCTAGCTAAGGAATAGTTGTATGAAAAAGACGGTACTAATTACTGGGGCATCCTGTGGGATTGGAGAGGCGTTTGCTCGTATCTTTGCACGTGATCGAGAGGGGTACCGTCTGGTCTTGGTCGCCCGAAATAAGAGTCGACTAGAGGCTTTGGCCCGAGAGTTGGACCTAAGATTTTCTACTGAGTGTATAGTAATCGCCCTAGATCTGGCCAAGCCGTCATCGGCAGCAAAACTCTATCAACAGTTGGGACATCAGGGAGTTGAAGTTAATATTCTAGTCAATAATGCTGGTTTTGGTTACTATGGTGAGTTTATTGATATGGAGTCGATTAAGTTACAGCAGATGATTCAGCTTAACATGACCACCTTAACCCAACTAAGTTATCTTTTTTCCCAGCGGATGGCATTAAGAGGTGGAGGGAAGATCTTAAACGTCGCTTCAGTTGCCGGCTTTCAGCCTGTTCCCAACTTTGCTGTCTACTCCGCTACCAAGGCATATGTTATCTCCCTAAGTGAGGCAATTTCTGAAGAGTTAAGGGGGGCGAATGTAACAGTTACTACTCTCTGTCCAGGCCCCACCAAGTCCAACTTCTTCTCCAATGCCAAGATGGATTCATCAATGATGCGGGGGACGAAGTTTATGAGTTGTGAAGAGGTTGCTATGGCCGGTGCTCGCGGGGTGATCAAAGGAGAGCGGCTGGTAACTCCCGGTATGATGAACAAGATTAACTCAGTTGGTTCTAGGCTCTTGCCCCGTGATACGGTACTGAAGATTACCAAGCTGGTTATGCAGCGTAGTCGTGGCCAAGCTTAAAATCTAATCTTTTCTACTCGGATAACCTGACCGTTGATGGCATTGTGAATCGCCGCTTTAACCTCTTTTTTATCCCAATCAATTGATAAAATGCCAAAGTTTTTAGTGGTGATGATTTTACCCATCCGATATGTGGCCGCTTCATCACCAAAGGATGAGATGTGGGTCAGACCACTGGAGGTGATATCATAGATGGGATAGTCGATTTGGGGATATTTTTGGCGATAAAAAGAGGCGATATGGCGATCACCGGAGAGAAAGATCACTCCCTGCGCACCTGTCTTCGCAATCAGTTTAAACATTCGCTCTCGCTCATAGGGGAGGTTGCCCCACTTCTCCCAGCCATGGCCAGTGGCCAAAAACTGAATACTGGTGACAATCAAACGTAGTTTGGCCGGCTGCTGTAGTTTCTTCTCTAACCAGCGCCACTGTTTGGCCCCCAACATAGTCTTATCTCTATTTTTTGTATCAGGGGTGTAGCGTTCAAATCCGGGGCGACGATCTTTTTTCTTGGTTCGATTAAGCGGGGAGCGGAAAAATCGAGTATCGAGCAAAATAATCTGTACTCGCTGGTTGGCCGGCCCATAACTATAGGAGCGATAGATGCCATCGCGGGAGTAGACCGGACTGGTTGCGGGAAGTGGGAAGCGGGCCAGAAATGCCTGCTTGGCATCCTCTTTCATTGGGTTGTCCCCACCACCATCACCGGCACCATAGTCGTTATCATCCCACACTGCGTGGATCGGTAGCTGGCCGAGAGCGTGGTTGAAGTTGCTATTTTTTCCAAGATTCTGATAGCTTCGTTTCATATCTTGGTAGTCCTTGGAGTTAAAGTAGACATTATCTCCACCCAAGAGCATCAACTGGGGTTTATGGGCCAGTAGTGGCTTCCAGAACTCTTGAGGGGCCTCATCAAGCATGCATGATCCAAATGCGACTCTTTCGATTAAAGTTGAAGTTGCGAGGGTGGGATTCTCAATATTTTTACTGCTAGTAGAGCAACTAGTCATACCTATTAACAGAGAGATAAGTAGTAGTAGATTGATCCTCATTCCATTCTCCTCGGATTATCGCTATAATGGTGGTTGTTAAAACCAACTCTTAGGAGTCTACTTGGCCGGCCAAAAATTGTCATGTTAAAGTTGCTCGCGATTACAGTGCTATTATTAACTGGCCTGCCCAATAGTTGGGCCGATGCTATCTCTCATGCCAACGCAGAGACTGAGTGTTTGACTCAGGCACAGCGTAAAATTAGAGCACTGTTGGAAGAGGACCAGAACAACATCTTAGGTAAACAGTACCACTTGACCGCTTTAAAGTTGGCGTTGGTGACTAGCACTCTAGATAACAGTAGTGGCCTACCACTCCCGACCAGGTTATCTCCCAAGGTTTCACCAAAGGAGCTAAACAAATTACTTGCCCTTTATCAGCAGTATGGTTTGGATCGAGATCAAAACAGGTTGGATCAATCTCTCTCGGAACAGCAAGCCAATCTGCTGTTCTCTAACCATCAGATGAGCTCATTCCTCTTGGCCCACTCCTTGTTGGAGCCCAAAAGCCCTTTTGGCAAGGTGGACGCGGCGATTGTCTGGTTGATGCAAGAGGCGCAAGATGCCTTACCAAAAGTGGGCAACAATAGTAGCTATCTGGCCAAGGTTAACTTTTCTGGGTTGGTTAGATATTACATGCAACAGTTGGCCACCAGCTCACCAGTGAGGGAGACGCTGCTCACATCCTATACTAAGTTAAAAGATCAACATCAAGAGGCGATTGTTCAACTAAAAAATGATCTGTGGAGAGCACTAGATCCAGAGTGCTATCGCCAACTACTGCCACTAGCTTGCGGCCTTCAGGGGATCGATCTGGTCAGCGATATTTTGGGTGATCTGCTTCTTGATCTTACTCAGGATTTTCCATTACAATCAGCTATGCAGAGCTATTTTGCAGATGATTTACAACTTCGCTTTCGTGGTAAATTTGATTTGAGATTTATCCCCCAAATGTTACCTCCACCAGCTAAAAAGCGAGAGATGGATTTGGTAAAATTTCTCTCTGCCTTCTCTCCGCGCTTTCGACCACCGGAGCGTTTTGTGCGCTATGAATCGACCGCCAAATTTCAACGTTCCGTCAATCAACGGGAGAGTCAAGAGGAGCGAGTTATCGCCTACCACCAGTTTAAGGGAGATGGTAAAGAGTATCTGATATTAGATAAGAGTAGTCAGAAACTAAAGCTTTTTAATGGGCGAGGTTTTCTTGTTGCTCAAGTTCCATTTGATCTCGGTCAGCGAGTAGGAGATCAGTTATCACTGTTCTCGGCCAAGGGGAGTGGGGCCGGTATCTATCAAGTTGAGTCCTCTGAGGGAGGTCGGATCAAGCTCTTAGATCAGCGAGGAAGGAGAGAGGAGATCGTGGGGGAGGCAGAGGAGTTGGCCATGATTAAAAAGCATTTGGCAAAAGATACTCCCTTCTATATTTTGCCCACCGATCCAAAAAATATCTTCGTAGTAAAGAATCGCTCTTTACACTTTACCACTGATCATACCAGTGGAGAGTTTAGTCACTATAGTTACTCTCCTAAGGATCGTAAAGCTTACTCCAACCACACTGTGCTTTTAAAGAGTGATCATGGTGTCAGCTTGAGAGAGATAATTCATCCTTGGCTGAAAAATGAGCGTCAACTACAAGAGAGTTATATCACTACCTTAGACCAGGAGAAGGTTAGATTGATGGAACTCTATCATCTGGATAACGATGAGTATAATCAGGCGGTCAAGATGGCTTACGGTATCTTGGGAAATGAGTCTGAGTTTGGCCAGGGAATTAAGTATGATTTAAAAGAGGGCGCTCCTAAAATGGTATCAATTGCCAAGTGGGTAACGGCCCTGATCAGAAAAAGGGAGTTACCTAACTATTCACCACTGTCGACAGCTCGCAATAGCCGTGGACTAACTCAGATTAAGAAGGTGCCGAAATTAATTAGTGAGAAGTATGGAATAAAAAAGAGTGATCTTTGGCGTCCCAAGCAAGCCGCAATTGCCACCTTGGGGTTTCTGGCCCAATCCTATCACGAGGTAAAGGCCCTAGAGCGAAGATATCCAGATTTAATTAATCGGCATAACCGTTTTGACTTTGTTGCCTACATCTATCAAGGAAAGATGTCACAGATTACTTCTGGAACTGCAACACCTGAATCTAATCTCTACCTGCAAAGTGTAAAAAAATATGCCTCTGAGATCGCCATTATAGAGACGAGGTGAGACTGAGAGGGCCGCCACTTAATTAGTCGTTATCCAGCAGTTGTTGATCAAACTCCGCTTTTTTCTGGTCATGCTCTAGAGAGATGGGCTCCAACTGCTCAAAAGAGGTATGGATCTCAATATGCAGCTTGCCTATCTGCTGGGAGATCTCCAACATCTGTCTCTTTTCTCCCTCTTTTCCCATGTCAAGTTGTGCCAGTTGGTTATTTAACTCCTCTAACTTCTCTTCGGCTTCCATAATCGATGTTTCCAACCCTTCAATTAGGGTGGCCAATGGCTTAAGCTCTCTGCTCCGTTGCTTGATTAGCTGGGCGCGGCGCTCTTTTCGTTCTCGGTGAGTCATTTTAGGTTTTTTATTTTCAACTGCTTCTAATTCACTATGCCACCCAACCTTGGATAAAAAATCATCATAGCTCCCATCGAAGAGTGAAGCCTCACCATCTTGAAAGATTATCAATTTGGTCGCCAGGTGGCGTAGTAGCATCTCATCGTGGGTGATAATTAGTACTCCTCCTGGAAAGTAGTCAATCGCATCGATCAACCCTTGGATTGACTCCATATCTAGGTGGTTAGTGGGCTCATCCAAGAGTAGTAAGTTGGAAGGGCTGGCCAGTATCTTACCTAGCATTACTCGGGCCTGCTCACCTCCAGAGAGTACTTTGATCTGCTTCTCTGCTAAATCACCACTAAACATCATGGTGCCTGCGATGGCGCGAACTGCTGTTCGGGAGAGATTGGGGGCCGAAGCTTGAATCTCTTGCTCTATCGTTAAGCTTTGGTCAAGACGAGAGATATTGGTCTGGCCAAAGTGGCCATATCGGACGGCAGCGTGACTTTTGATCTCTCCGGTTTGGGGTTTTGTCTCCCCGGCAAGGAGGTTTAGTAGAGTAGACTTACCACTGCCATTCCTTCCCACAATTGCTACTCGGTCGTTGCGATTTAGAAAAAGGTCAAAATTAGAAAAGAGTTTGGGGTCATTATCCCATTGGTGAGAGAGGTCATTTGCCTCCAAAAGAGATTTCGCCTCTATCGGATAGTAGTTAAATTTAAAGCTCAAGGTACTATCTTGCTCAAGTTTGTCTAGTGACTCCAGCTTCTCAATCTGCTTGACCCTAGATTGTGCTTGGCGCGCTTTGGTTGCTTTGGCACGAAAGCGGTCAACAAATGCTTGCAGTTCACCTCGTTTACGCTCCTGATTGACTCTGGTCTGTTCATAGAGCTCTTCATCTTGCCAGATCTGCTGATAGTACTTTGAGGTATCCCCCTTGATTTTGCGTAGCTTTTGACGATTGATTCCCACAATATGAGTACAGACGTCATCCATAAAGCTGCGATCGTGGGTGATAATTAAAACCTCTCCCTTAAAACTCCTTAGAAATTGTTTCAACCAGCGAATAGAGAGGATGTCTAAGTAGTTGGTCGGCTCATCCAGCAGTAGTAGATCAGGATTTTTTAGCAGTGCCTTGGTTAAGGAGATGCGGATCTGCTCACCACCGGAGAAGGAGTGAGGTGAGGACTCTAGATCTTGATTACTAAAGCCCAAACCGAATAGGATTCGCTCTGCTTTAAAGTAATCATATTGCTCGTCGCCCTTTAGCTCTTGGCAACACTCCTCTAGTACAGTATCACGGGTAAAGTTGATATGTTGATTTAGAGCACCAATCCGATACCCTCTCGGTATCAAGAGATCTCCCGAATCGTGTCCCTCTTCACCTATGATGATTCGAAATAGGGTCGACTTGCCGGAGCCGTTTCGACCAATTAGCCCTATTCGCTCTCCAGCATCAACTCGTAGTGAGACTTGATCCAGTAGGGGATTGTCACCGAAGGACTTAGAAATATTATTAAGTTGAATCATTTGTTCTACTTTATCGTGGATCGTTTGTGATGTCGATTGGGAAGTGAATGAGCGGGAACAGATGGACAATAGTGGTTTAATGTTTAACAAAACGCTCTTCACCTCATATAATAACGGCCATGTCGATTCTGCTGACAGTTAAAAATTTATCTCTCTCCTATGGAGAGAAGGTGATCTTCCATCAAACTGATTTGATTATCAGGCGTGGTGACCGCATTGGACTAATTGGCTTAAATGGTCAGGGCAAGAGTCTGCTGTTTAGAATCCTGGCCGGTGAAGTCTCACCTGACCAATCAACACCTGCTTGTGCTATCGATCGCAGCCGTGAATCTTTTGAGACTTTTTTAGTTCCTCAGAGTTTGAATATTACCGATTTTGTTCACTTGACTACTGAAAATTACTATTTAGCATTTTATCCCCAGTTGCATCAACTCTACTTAGAGCAGTTAGAGGAAAATGATCCGGTCAGACAGCAGCAACTACTGGATCAGTTTGAGCAAGCGGGAGGATGGGAGTTACAAAATAGTTATGTAAGTTATTTGAAACGATTTGGCCTGTCAACAGATCAACTCAACACCCCGATTATCCAGCTCAGTGGTGGCGAGCGGCGTAAAATGGCCTTGAGTGTGGGGTTAAGTTGTCAGGCAGAGCTGGTGCTGTGGGATGAGCCGACTAACCATCTGGATATTGAGACTATTGAACAGTTTGAGGAGGAGCTGCTGAACGCCAGCAACACCTATATGATTATTACCCATGATCGCTACCTGTTGAACTTTACCACCCATCGCATCTGTCACATTGAACATGGAAAAATCATCAGTTTTGCTGGCCGCTATCTTGACTATCTTGACTATCAAGAGGAGCGCGAGGCTGAGCGTAGGAAAAATCTAGAGAAGCTGGCCAATCGTCATCGTCGTGAGCTGGCATGGATGCGTCAGGGGATTAAGGCACGGGGAACTCGTTCGAAAAAACGGGTAGAGGTATTTCACAATATTGGCAGTGAGATCACTAAACTTAAAGGGAGTGCCAAACAGGTATTGGATATCAATTTGCTTCATAGTGGGCGCAAGTCTAAGTCGCTAGTAGAGATCAGAGATGGTGCCTTCTCCTATGATGGCGAACAGATGGTACTCTCTAAAATCAATTTAGGAGTAAAGCAAAAAGATAAGATCGCTCTGATCGGAGGGAATGGCGTTGGTAAGACCACCCTGATTAATCTGATTCAGAAAAAGATGAAACTGACTAGCGGCAAATATAAAAGTGCAGAACAACTAAGAGTCGTTGTCTTCGACCAGAGTCGGGAGCAGCTAGATCCCAATCTCACCCCTTTAGAGTTAATTGGCGAGGGGAGTGATATGATTACCCTCGGGGATGGTTCTCACCGGCATGTGGACTCCTACTTAGGGAAATTTCTCTTTACCTCTGATCAGGTTCGTCGTCCAATTGCCACTCTTTCTGGGGGTGAGTGTAATCGCCTGCAGTTGGCAATCTTCATGAAGCAGGCAGCAGATCTTTGGATATTTGATGAGCCCACTAATGATCTGGATATTGAGACGATTGAGCTATTGGAACGAGAGTTGATTGATTACTCTTCAGCAGTAATTATCATTGGCCATGATCGTGCTTTTTTAGATCGCGTTTGTCAGACCTCATGGTTGATCAATCAAAAAGAGGTGGAGTGTTTTACTGGCGGCTATACTCAGGTCGCTCCCTATTTGGAGGCGCTGAGGTTAGAGCGTCAACTTAAGTTATCCCAGCTAGCAGGTAGTGATAAGCAGGTGGCCACAACAGATAAAAAGAGTAGTACTAAGTCCGATCAGCGTCGTCCCTCCAATCGTCAAAAATTGCGGTGGGCAGTGATTGAAGAGGAGATTATGGTGGCCGAGGAGGAGTTAAAAGCGGCGGAGCAACTGTTGGCCGCTTTTGATTTCTCCTGTATGGGTCAGGCAAAGCAGAGTGAGTTTAATCTGCTGACTGGTCAGAAAGATAGTTGTGCTAAGCAAGTTGAATCACTATATCAGGAGTGGGAAGAGCTCTCCTTATGGTTCCAATAGTGCTATCTCATTGATATTTATAAAAATCTATAGATCTGTCATAGTCAATATTACATAGTTCAGCCATAGGTAAGTTGTAGATTTTACCGACCTAATGGACAAAACCCACCAATTAGCGGTACTTATTATCCATATCAGCAGAGCTAATGTTTGGCCGGTATCGGCACATCACTTGCAGTATAAAACACTATAGTACAGCAGGAGAGGCTCTTAAGTAGTTAACTGGAAGAAAATAGGAATTTCACCAGTTATTAAGAGAGTGGTTGATAAGACAGGTGTTAATGATTTTGACACTTAGAAGGGGGAGATAGATGGCACTATTAAGATCTGCACTATCAAAGTCTATAGCATCAGTTGTGGTGACCTCCTTAATATTGACTCTAACCTCTTGGGCCGGCACAACCTCCAATGCTGATCTTCCTGCCAATAGTAATAATCAAGGCGAGAGTTCAACATTTGGTGGCATGAAGTATCAAGCTGCCTGGCGAGCCTCACTCGGTGGAGAGAGTAGCTCTAATCTGACTGATGATGAGAGTGTTGTTCGCGCCCGTTTAACAACTAAATTTAATCTACAGTTATCACCAGGCTTTATCGCCTTGGCCGATATTTCACTGGTAACATCTCAGGGCCGTCAGCAGGCACAGTTTGGCAACACTAGTTACAACAATGGTTTTAATATTGATCAAGCTTATATCCAGTATCGGCCAATTTCTGCGGTAGATCTACTGGCCGGAGCAATTAGCACCGGACGAGTGGAGAGTCCTCTACTGTTAGGCAGTAACCCGTTCCCAGGTCTGGTAGAGCGGGTTTCGATTAATTTAGGGGCCGGCGTATACACTCTTGAAGCAATGCAGGCGATCCCCACCTCTAGTAGCATCAATAGCGAGCGGCAGGAGAAGGAAGAACGCCCAATACTAACTATTCAAAAGGCAAAGGCTGTTTGGCAAGGAGTACGGGGATTGCAATTAATTGGTAGCGTGGGGCAGTTTAGTTACCGCAACCTACCCTCTAAAGTTGCTTATAACAGTATGTATAAGGGAAATAGTGTCATTGGCACCCAAAGTGCTGACTCCCAGTTTGCTTTTGAATTTAACGGATACATCGTCGGTGGTGAGTTGTTATTAACTAAAGCTTGGCTTGGTAGTTGGAATGTTGGTTGGCAGCGAGTTGAAAACTTAGAAGCTCCGGTTGGTTATGGGCGAGGGGAGAGAATTTATAGCTCTCTAAATATCCCTTGGAGAAGTAACGTTTTGACTCCATCAGTTGAGCTGTTCTTTAACGAGAGTGACTCATCAGTTGCCGCTTATAATAGTGCACTTTATGGAAATAATAATAGCAGGGGATATCTTATTGGATTTGAGTATCTAGTCGGGGGATATGACTACCGGATTAAGACGCTCTATCGCAGAAGTGAACCGATTGAAGCTGATGGAATCAATAGTCCAGAGGATTCAATCTCCATTAACTTGGAGACCTCATATGCACCATTCTAGGGGAGAAATTATGGCCGCAATGAAGAGATCTTGGCCGTTGCTACAAAAAAGAGGAGGGATATTTTCCCTACTGTTAATGGCAACTCTGCTAACCGGCTGTTTCCAGCCGCGGGAAAAAGAGGTCTCATTAGAGGAGTTGACCGGTAGAGTCTCTCCACTAACCAGTACGACCTTTTATGCACTAAAGCTTAGTGGTCAGGGCCACTCAATTAAAAGCTCCAATCTCTGGGATATTCCAGAGCAGCGAGCATATAACTTCAATCTCTGTCTGGTTGATCGTGCCACTCGTTCTATGATTGTTGGGCATCGTTTTAAGATTAAAAGTGAAAATAATACCTTCTATCAAGCAGCAACCGGCAGCGATGGTTGTCTAGTTTGGCAGGAGAAGTTATCGTTTAACTTTTTTGCTCCCGCCAAGTATGTTGTTTTGACTAGAAAGATTCGAGGTGAAGGAGTTCGCAAGGGAGAGATAACGGTAAAAATTGCAGTAAACCCTTGGAGCAACTATCGCGGCAAGGCGGTGGCAGAAGTTGTAGATTTAGAAAAATTCCCAGTACCATCTGAGCAGATTAGCAGTGACAGTAATATCGAAGCTCTGACCGGGAGTAAAATCTGGGTTGGACGTGATAAGGCGGTTCCTGGCCTGTCAAATATATCGGGAATGATTATTCCTAAAGCGGTACGTAACAACGGTATTAAGTTGGAGATAAAGCTCTCTCTCTCTCCTCAGGTTAAAGTTGAAAATAGTGTCGGCGCTCCTTTTTATCACACTTTGACTAGTGGTAAGTTTAGAACTCAGCTATTTCTCTTCTCCGTGGTGGAGCGCAATGATCAGCAGCAACGAGCACTGTTAGCTTCAGTTAGCAGTGATGAATATCAAACATTTGATCAGGGGCGCTTTGCCACTACGTTATCAACACTGCTAACCCGACGACCGACTGAGGGGCAGCTGGAGCTGGGAATTCGTTTGATTCCAGAACCAGGATTGGGAATGGATGGAAATTTTGAGCAACTCTACTATATTGGAGAGTTTGATCATCTGATTGGTTCTCACCAAGGCAATAGTGATCAGTTTCGCTTTGACCCGGTTAAACGTGTCAGCTTAGGTGCTATTTTAGATCAGGTCGGGCATCTTCAAGCAATGGCCGAAAGTGATCATGTTGTCTCTTTAAAACCATTTGACTTTAAAGAGATGAATGTCCGCTTTAACGATATTGAACCCGGAGAGAGTGCTACCAAACGAACTCTGAATTTTGTTGTTAAGTCATGTGTGAAGCACTCTTTGACAGGTAAGGCTGTCACCGAGCAGATGTTTACAGTCCATAAGTATGACCGGATTACCGGGAAGGTAAGAGAGAGTAGTAAAATTGAAAGCTCTAAAGAAGATGGGTGTCTACGCTGGACAGATCAGATTACCCATAAATATTATCAACCAGAAAAATTATTGAAAAAAGCGTATAAAATTGTTCACCACCCATCAGGAGCAGAGGTTAAGCTTGCTGCTTATATGAACCCTTGGGATTATGGTTGGACTTTTGGCAAAGATTCAAGAAATTATACTGAAGAGTATGTAGAGAAAGTTAATAGCCGAAATGCACCGGCGTCTAAATTGATGATTGAGTATTTTCGTTATAACACCATCGGTTTTCGCTATGAAATTGATCAGTTCTTATCACTAAACGTTAAAAAGCGGATCTTATTTACTGCTGCTCCTAAAGTCCTTCGCTATAACTCTATTACGCGCGGTCTAGATGCACGTGAGTACATACGTGATGGCATCTATATACTAAAAATTGGTATTAAAAAGTCCTATAAAGATCCATTGGCCAAAGGATCAATCGGTGGAAATGATCGTGAATATGTCTATGCTGTACAGAAATTAGTGCGTGTGCAGTATGGCTTGATTATTACTCCATTGGAAATTGCTATGCGTGATCTGCGGTTGATGCGTATTCGTTCCAATTTCTATGTCCAACTAATCCCTGTTGATCAATCTAAACTGAACTTCAGTGATGAATTTAATAAAAACTATCTCGACGGCCTCTCGGCATCCTATACCTCTGGTCATGCTCCGGAAGATTTTAAAAAAGGAGATGTGGTTGAGAATACGAGACAGCGGCTAGCCCGGTTAAGTAATTCCCTGTTTGATCAGGAGACAATCTCTACTATCAACACAACTTTTAAAAATGAAGATCGACTAGAGTTTGAGATGGCACCCGCAACTGCTAGTTCGGAAAAAACACTTGATATTGACAAAATCAGCGACCAAGATCGTGAGTTGCTAAAGCTCTTTATGCAAAATGAGCTACCGATTAATTCTACAAACGAAAAAATAGACTATGCTCATCTGGAGGAGTCGGACTCCGGCTTGTCGACTAGGACATTTGTCGGCCCGATTGTTATCCTAAGCAACTCTTGGACCACCAGTCTTAGACCAACAGATGATCTAAATAATAATTACTTCATGGCCGGTGGTCATGGCCTATCACTCAGTGACCGCAATCATCGTCCCCAGACGGTCAGTAACCTCTTTCCTCACTACTTAGACATTAAACGTAAGTATCAAAATCGCATGACCTATCAGTCTTTGATCTCAAGCTACGTCTCCCAAAGCGGATTGCACTACACCTCACTAGCTGATAACCCATTGCAAATTTTAACTAAACCACTTACATCTTTTGACCAGCAGGATATTCGCAAGGCTTGTGGTACTGACTATATCAAGGAGTGCCTAGTAGATTCTGATCAGAATACACTAAATAGTGCTTCATTGATAAAATACATGAATAGCCAGGGCAACCCTCGCTACAATATTAGCAGTCGGATTGATGTATTACGTTCTGAGAATAATCCGATTAAACGTGCTGATGTAGAGGTGTTTATTCGGACCGGTGAGCTGGATAAAAAGATGAATCAGGGGATTTGTGCTCTTTATATGAATTACAATCTCTTTAACTTAGGCAAAGGTGATCTGAAAGAAGAGTATAACGGAAGTCCATACTATCAACGCTCATATGAAAGGCAACTTAGATTACGTCGCCTGAAAAATCGTGCAGTACTTTATAATAAGTGTGTTGAAGGTGAACTATTTGAAGTCGCAAGGCAACTACGCACTTATGAGGTATCGGACTATAAATTTATTGCTGGTAAAGCTTTAAACTTAAATGTCGGTGCCGACTTTTCTATTGGTCACTCGGACTCGATCTCAGAAGGGTTGAGTGCTAGTGCTGGGATGTCAGTTAAGCCACTGGGCTGGTTGGAGAGTATTCCGTTTATTGGACAGGTGGGCAAGATTTTTGATATCTCCTTGGGAGTTAGTGGCAGTGCCAATACTAGTCGCTCTAATAGCGTTAAAAGTGGATCGTCCATCTCCAGCGGCACCTATTTGGCAATTCAAAAAGCGGAATTGGATATGAGATTTACCCAGTTTGAACGCTGTATCACAATTGGCTTACGAGATGAGGTGCTTAATAGTGAGGAGTTTGTTGCTATATTAAAAGATACATCAGAGGAGGATCTCTACAAGCTAACCAAAGGTATGTTTATCTGTACTGGAGAGCGGGAAGATTCGGAGCAACCATTTAGAGAGCGTTATTACTATTTTACTCAGCACTTTACCCAAGGGGATATGTTAGATCATGGTGAGTTGAAGAATCATCCGTGGCTTTTAGCACTACGAGGTGATGGAGACTATGTTCGATTTGTAGAGACTATTCAAGGTAAAGAGGATCTGGTTGAGAAAAATGCTGCTTACGAAGGTGGAGTGATGGACTTTCCTCGCGAGGGGTTGGGAGCGCTTCACTTAGGTGAAAATTACGAGCTGATACGTGATTGGGATAATCGTGAGTCTGATCTACCTTCAGAACCGCTGGATCGCTTGAATCGCGCCTATCAGATGGTTACTCCATCATTCCCCGGTATTTATACTCTTGGTAACTAGGAAGTAGGGGGATTTTGATCACTCTCTTTGCTAGCGGTGACCTCATCTTTATCATCTTGAGCACTTTTCAGACCCTGTTTGAAATTGACTAGCGCCTTACCCATAGCACTTCCTAGCTGAGGCAGTTTTTTGCCTCCGAAGAGGAAGACGACAACAATTAAAAGGACAACCAGTTCGCCCATTCCTAATCCAAACATAATAAGACCTCTTATCGTAAGTTAGCTAAATTTATACTATAAAATAACCTTACCCCATCTTTATGTTGTTTTAACCCGTATTGTCAATCATGGGGGCCGATGTTGGTTAGTAGATTCGCTGTAAAGGTAGGGTATAGCGTCCAGGGGCATATTGACTTTGTCGCTGCTCCTTTAGTTTTTGATAGGTATCTTCTGAGTTGGCGATTGAGATATAGGGGTGAATAGTTATTCCTCCGCGCGGTGTAAATTCCCCGATTACCTCCAGATATCTAGGGGTTAGGAGTTTGTTTAGCTCTTGGGCAATATTTTTAACACAGCTTTCATGGTATTCACCACAGTTGCGAAAGCTGAATAGATAGAGTTTTAAAGATTTGGATTCCAGCATCAACCCTTTGGCAATATAGTTGATATAGATACGAGCGAAATCTGGCTGCCCTGTTTTGGGGCAGAGGGAGGTAAACTCAGTACAGATGATGGAGATCCACCCATCATCTTGCGGATCACAGGGGATCGACTCTAAAAGTTGCGGGGAGTATTTGGTAGGATAGGTGGTTTTTGACATATTATTTTAGCTCCGTTGATCTCTTTTTACGACTCTTCTCTCTCTTCTTGGTCATCATCATCATCATGGTCGTTAGATCGACGAGTCATAGTGGCCTTAATCCCCTCGAGTAGTTCAGGATGTTTTTCGATAATACTGAGAAAGTCCTTTCGATTTAGTTTATATAGGTCACAGTAGTTGCGGGCAATAACATCGGCGTTTCTGGTGGTCTGCTCCAAAAGGGCCTTCTCTCCAAAGAATTGGCCCTCTCCTAGAGTGGCCACCACCTCTCCATCATCTTCACGGATAACCTCAACGGTACCGTGGCCAATGATAAACATCTCCATTCCCTCTTCCCCCTTAGTTATAATCTTCTTGCCGGGGGCGTAGAACTTCTGCTCTAGGTTCTGTGATATTCGCTTCAAACTGTTGGCTTTACAGAATTTAAATAGGGGGATACCGGTGATCAGTTTAATATTCATGTAGGTTTGTAGTTCAGTTTGTAGGGCATTGGGCAGCTCGGAGATGATCTTAGTGTCGTTATAGCTTAGATGTTGGGTAAGTAGATGGTTGTAGTAGCTATAGACTGATTGTTGTAGCTTGCGAGGAATTTGGTAGTGTTTCATGAAAGTGGCCAGATCGTTCAGCTTCTCCCGAGAGCTTTCCTTATAGCGATCAGCTTCCGATAGCAGTCGCGCCACATTACCAATAACGACACCGTAGACACCAACACCCAAGATCATAATCACCATGGTGTAGAGTCTACTTAAGTTAGAGTTGGGTGTGATATCCCCATAACCGATGGTGGTAAGGGTGGTAATTGTCCAGTAGAGCGCTTTGTTGTAGATGGTGGCCAGATCACTACCTGTAAAATTGTTCATCACAATCCAGCCGCAGGCGATAAAATGGATGACTAACATAGAGCCTAAAATGGCCACCTGGACTTTTATCTTTTTAGTCAGGCCGGGCAGATAGTCGACAAAAGAGATTAACTTTCCCACTCTAATCAGTCTGAGGCTACGTAGAGCGCGAAAGATCTCACTTCCTGGAAGGGCGAAGAAGTAGCAGATAATGTCCCAAGGGATGATTGAGATGGAGTAGATCAGAATTGTTAGCACTCCCTCTCGCTGCTCACTCACTCCGATGTTGCTCATTAGGGATGGAGTATTATCTTCAGGCGATGGTACGGCATTGCGCTCCTTGATTCTCTCGCGAATGTAGTAGAGGAGGTCTCCTAACATTAGCGTCGAAAATATCCCATCAATATAGAGCTGAGCAGCATTTGTTGGCAGTTTGAGGGCGAAACTGAGGGGAACCTCAATCGCCGAGTAGAGGATAACTAGCAGAATGAGCATCCGCCATGCCATCTCACCGGTAGTTATTTTAATCTCATTAAACAATGGTAAACCCTACTAAATAAATTTATGGACACTCGCTTTAACTACTCGGAAAATTTGAGAAAATCATTAGCTTAGGGGGTGGAATAAAACGGGAACAGATAAATTTAGCAGGATGCGAGGGAGACAATCGAGAGCAGGCAGGAGGTAGGGGGAGGAATATTGTCCAAATGTTAATCTGTTGGCAGCGAGATTACTTGCTTGATTGCCAACAGAATTTTATAATAACTCACCAAATAGAACGATTATTTCCAAGTTAGGAGTTATTAACTATGTTCAAGCGATACTTTCTCTTCTTTGGCGTTAATATTTTAATCATGATTACCATCTCCCTAGTGATGAATATTTTGGGGATTGGTAGCTACATGACTGCGGCAGGAATCAATTATCAGTCCTTGATGATCTTCTGCCTGCTCTGGGGGATGGGTGGCTCGTTTATCTCCCTCAAGATGTCCAAATGGATGGCCAAAAAATTTATGGGGGTTCAGATTATTACCGCTACTGGGCCCCATGGTGAGCTGGTGCGATTAGTGCATGGATTTGCCAAGCGGGCCGGTTTGGAGACCATGCCGGAGGTGGGAATATTTGACTCTCCTGATGTGAACGCTTTTGCCACCGGCCCCTCCCGTAACAACTCACTGGTGGCGCTATCAACAGGGCTATTACAGCAGGTAGGTTCAGATGGAGTTGAAGGAGTCATCGGCCATGAAGTGGCCCATATCGCTAATGGTGATATGGTTACCATGACTCTGATTCAGGGAGTGATGAACGCCTTTGTTATGTTCTTTGCCCGAATTGCCGCCTTCGCTGTCTCCCAAGCGATGCGTGGAGATGATGAGGAGGGTGAGGGACTAGGTTTTTTTGCCCACATCATGGTGGTGATGTTGTTTGAAGTTCTCTTTGGGATTTTAGCATCAATTGTTGTCAATTGGTTCTCCCGCTATCGGGAGTATCGTGCCGATGCTGGTGGGGCCTCGTTGGCCGGAAAGGAGAAGATGATCACTGCCTTAGAGGCAATCTTAAACTCGCAGCCACTATTACCAGCAGGCAAGGCCGGTGGACAGGAGAAGAGTTTTCGTGCCCTTGGCATCAACTCCAAAAAAAGTTGGATGGCACTGTTTTCCACCCATCCACCACTGGAGCAGAGGATTGAGCAGTTAAGGAAGCTTAGCCGATGATTGAAAAACTCTTAGTATTACGCCTCTCCAGTATGGGGGACATTGCGCAGGCATTAGCAATTGTTGGGCGTATCAAGGAGTCAAACCCCAAATGTAAGCTTCACTGGGTAGTTCGTCGAGATATGGCCGCAGTGGTTAGACTTCATACAGGAGTAGATCAGATTTGGGAGTTAGATCGTAGTAGTGGGTTAACTGGTATTTTAAGGTTAGCGCGCAAGCTTAAACAGGAGCGCTATACCCATATCTATGATGCCCACCTAGTAATTCGCTCTATTCTATTGATGATTTTAATGCTTTTCGATTGGACTGTTTTTTTTCATCGGCCCAAAATTGCGATTAGAAGTAAGAACCGCTTCAAGCGCTTTTTACTCTTTCGTTTTCAGATTAACCGTTTTACGAATTGGCCATTTATCGGTGTTAGATCCTATCTTGCCCCCTTGGCCCCTTGGGGGGTCGATGGCAGCTTACCACTGATTGCAGCCACCTTTCCTGGGGAGTTGTTACAAAAGTTAGTAAGGCGTTTGAAAGATGATAGCTTGGCCCCAGGGAGCTTTATTGCGTTGGTGCCGGGGGCCGCTTGGCCACTAAAAGAGTGGCCACTTTCCTACTGGATTAAGTTAGTCGATCTACATCCAACCAAAAAATTTATCATCTTGGGTGGCCCTGCGGACCCCAAGAGTCAAGAGTTAGTCGCAAAGCTTAAGGGGCGAGTAGTAGATTTTAGTGGGAAGCTAACCATCGCCGAAAGTGGAGCGGTGGTACAATTGGCGGCCGTTACAGTGGTGGCCGATACCGGTCTACTTCATCTGGCAGACCTCTTTGGTGCTCGTGCCTTGGCGATAATCGGTCCAACCGCATTTGGCTTCCCGGCCGGTAGTTGGATTGATATTGTTGAGCACAAGATGGATTGCCGTCCCTGTACTAAAGATGGGCGTGGTCAGTGTCCCCGGCCAACTCCAGCTGAGTGTATGATGGCAATTACTCCAGAGGATATCTCTGCCAGGTTACAGTTGTTAGATGGTCTATAGCACTTTTGGAAGAGTGGCGACAGCACTCTGATACTCTGAAACTAAGTTTGAAACGATCTGCTCAACCGGGGAGAGCTCTTTAATTAGACCGGATATTTGGCCGATCTCTAACTCACCTTTAGTAATGTCTCCCTCCAGCATGCCTAAACGGGCACGTCCCTTACCCAACTTCTCTGCAAGTTGATCGCTGGTGGCCCCTTGCTGCTCCAGCGCAATTATTTCCGTGGCAAATTGGTTTTTTATCAGGCGGACTGGGGTAACTGTTTTTAGTGCCAAGTAGGTAGAGTCTGATTGAGTTTTAACAATCTCCTGTTTGAAATTAGGGTGAGCACTCGACTCAACCGACGCAGCAAAGCGGGTGCCCATTTGAACGCCACTCGCTCCCAAGGCAAAGGCGGCCGCAATTCCGCGGCCATCACCTATCCCACCGGCGGCGATGACTGGAATATCTACTGCATCTACAACCTGAGGGATCAGTGCCATGGTGGTAATCTCATCACGACCATTATGGCCACCAGCTTCCACCCCTTCGGCCACAATTGCATCTACTCCAGCTGCTTGGCACTTCGCTGCCAGTTTGGGGGAGGAGGTGACATGGGCGACTGTACATCCCTGCTCCTTGAGCCAGGAGGTGTATTTTTTAGGGCTTCCGGCCGAGGTGAAAAATATGCGAATTCCATACTTTAGTGCCAGCTCAATCTGCTGTTGGGAGTCGGGATAGAGTAGGGGGATATTGATTCCCACATTAGTGCCAGCGGGAATTTTTTCTAGGTGTTGCTTTAGTAGTTCTGGCTTCATGGAGCCAGCGCCGATCAGCCCCATAATACCTGCGTGGGCGCAGGCGGTGGCCAACTTATGGCCAGAGACCCAGATCATACCACCACAGATGATGGGGTATTTGATGTCAAACAGTTTAGTAATGGATTGTGTTGTATTGTTGGTGTTGTTCATAATGTTAGAGAGTATATATGCTCGGAACGGTGACCGTCCACCGAGATTGTGCATTGACTGCTTAGCAGTTTGCTACCTTAAGTCGAGTAGATATTATTGGGGTGCTAGACAGTGAATCCAGCTCATGTTAGAAGATCTTAGTTAGTCTAACCCATTGTTTTTCTATGGGGATTTAAATAGAGAATCAACAATCAGGAAAGAAAGTATGACTGGAAAATTTATCATAATATCACTTCTAATCTTAGTGATGACAACATCTATTAGTGCCAAAGAGCGATATGTTTACGAGGCCAGAGCGTTAGTCGTCGCTAAAGCTACACTGGTTATCGATGTTGAGGATGTTGATCTGGATGGCCAAAAGTATAAGGCGATCACTTCCAACATTAGTGTGCGTCTTCTTGGTAAAAAGCTGATCGATCTAGATTTTCAAAGTCTCAATGTCGCTGATAGCTTTGCACCGGTAAAGAATATTGAGTGCTACTTAGAGAAGAAGCGTCTAAGTAATCCTGCAGATAAAAACTGTCGATCAGTTCACTTTTTAGAAAATGGTGAGTATCTATATCTAAATCATCGGCAAACCAGCACTAATCTAATCGGACTGAGACGGGATATGCCTAATGTTGAAGAGTACAATGTACTCGATATCCACCAGGATTTTGATAAGCAAAATGATCGAGTTTTCGATCTTGCATCAATCGCCCTACTAGTTAAATATTTACACCTATCAGCTGAAAATCCCAACAAAGATCTTTTTGTCGCAGTTAATAAAAGTGTCGTAAAAGTGCGTATAAGCTATGTTAAAGATATTGGTCGCAATAAAATATGGATTAAGATTACACCACTCCATCCAGCACCTGAATTTTATAAACGGCCATTTCCTCATAAGATAGTCTATGATCACAAGCGAAAAGCGGTGACTCAAATCCATCAAAAACTTCCAATCGTTGGCAATGCTGTTATTAAACTGTCCAAAAAAAGGAGCTCTTTTTAACAGTAATTGCGAGGGAAAAATGGGGGCCAAAATATAAAAAAGTGAGCTGAGAGAAAAGATGGTATGAGTGAAGAGAGAAGGCTGATAAAGATAACGATTGGCTGCCTGTTGCTTGCCATTGTGCTCTTCTTCTCTTTTATGAGTTACAAGGGGTCAAAGGAGAGATCATACTCTAACGTCGGGAGTACAATATATATTGGCGATGAATATAAGCAGTTGGCTTATAAAGATAAGATTGAGCTTGAAGAGATGCTTGATTCATATTTTAAAAAAAACAATATCAAAGCTCTCTTCTATATTGTCCGGAAGGCAAAACATATTAGCTCAAATGGCCACTTAGTAAAATATATACAAGTCAAAGAGAATGAAGTGAAGCTCTTTCTAACAATATTAAATCCTCAAGTTATTGTAAAATACGGAAAAAAGCTTAAAGAAGCTATCAATACAGTTGAGTTTGAAAACTTTATTGCACTAAGTATACTTATGCAACTTAACTCAGATCTATATGATACAGCGATCTGGGATATCCATGATTATCTCAATAAAGTTACTCAACAGTAAAAGTTTGGTGGTCTCAAAAAGAGAGTGGGAGGAGTTGTAGTTGATAGACCAACACGTATTTAACCATACGTTAGGAGGATCGGGCGATGTCACTCACGGCCATCAAGAGCAAACTTAAGAAGTGTGCAGATAGCGATAGAGCTAACCATTCTCAGCGATATTTTAAAACTGGAAAGGGTGAGTATGGGGAGGGTGATATTTTTATCGGTGTTGCCGTTCCCATTGTTAGGAAGCTCTCTCGAGAGTACTACAAAGTTCTTCCAATTAAAGACGTCACCACTCTTATCAAGTCCTCTATCCACGAGGAGAGGCTGCTGGCACTCTTTATTATCGTGCTCCAGTTTAACAAAACTCAAGATAACAGTCTGAAAGAGAAAATATATCAACTCTATCTTCGCAGTACTCGATATATTAACAATTGGGACCTAGTTGATTGCTCTGCGGGACGAATTGTGGGGGCATTTTTGATCTTTAAGAACAAAGAGCCTATTTACCAGTTAGCAAAGTCTAAAAATTTGTGGGAAAGAAGAGTTGCTATAATGTCCACTTCATATTTTATAAATGAGGGGAAATTTAACGATACACTTAAAATCGCTAAAAGCTATCTGAATGATGAGCATGACCTTATTCATAAAGCTACAGGATGGATGCTCAGAGAGATTGGCAAGAGGGATTTTGCAGTAGAAGAGCAATTTTTAAAGAGTCATTATAAAAAAATGCCCAGAGTGATGTTGCGATATGCTATCGAGAAATTTCCAGAGGATCAAAGGAAGGGATATTTACGAGGAGAGATTTGATCAATAATATTGGCGGTCGGCAGCTCTTATGGTGATAATCGCATTAAATTCTCTACCGGGATAGGATATAATTTAGAGTCTCGGGCCAGTGTTGTACTCTATACTAAAAACAAAGGGTTAGTTCTCTTTTTTGTTTCCTCTTGCATAAAGAAGGCCGTCGTTGTTATGCTGTAGCATCCTATGATTTTTTATAATTTAACTAACTATCACTTAACTTTTCTGACGATGATTCTATCTATGGCACTCTCTTTTGGGGGCCACTCCGCAACCGGTATCGGACCAAAGCTTGATCAGTGGATGAAGGAAAAAGGGGGAGTTCGTGGTGACGATCAGTTGACTCTGATTATTAAGTTGACCGATCGATTTGATCAGAAAGTTATTTTAGAGAGTGGCTATCCATCAGTTATGCGCTGGAAGCGGGATCAACTGCAAGAGGCTTCTAGTCGATTTGCTGAGCAGGTTGCATCTTGGAAGCAACAACAGCGGCCAACTATTCGAGAGCAATTTTGGATCAATAACTCTCTGTTAATTGAGATGAAAGCTTCGGAGATTCCGGGGATAGCTGCTCTGACTGGTGTGGAGTGGATCGAGCTTAACTATAGAATCGATCAGCTGGTGCCGACATCACGCTACTCTAGACCAAGAGTTAAAATAGCTGATGGGGATAGTCTCACTTAC
>JABGUH010000018.1 GCA_018646675.1 Bdellovibrionales bacterium
GAGAAGTCTATGTCTCCTATTGGATGCTCTGGCCATATCAAAAATAAAGGAACTTCAAAGGCTTAGGAGAACCCTAATGGAATGGAGCAATGAAATCTTGAACTATTTTGAAAATAGGATTACAAATGCCAGAACTGAAGGATACAACAATGTCTGTAAGCAGCTCCAGAAGAGAGCTTACGGATATAGGAATTTTAATCACTACCGGTTGAAAGTTCTAAATGTCTGTTGTTAGGGGTTGAGTGCGGTGCAGTCCACCATTAAGGGAGTAGAACCCAAAAAAGTTACCAGATGTTACCAAAATATGAAATGGACTGAAATATCAAGAAATAGTGACCTAAACGTGATCTTTTTTTTGAATCATTTTAAGTGTTTAGAATTTTACAATTTTTAGGAAAAAACAAAGCCACTTCGAAAAGTGGCTTTATTTAAATGGTCGGAGCGAGAGGATTTGAACCTCCGACCCCCTCGTCCCAAACGAGGTGCGCTACCAAACTGCGCTACGCTCCGATATTAGGTGATTATTCCCAACGAACATATTAAGAACTGTAACAGATATAGTGTAATCTACCCTCTTTTGGCAACTATTTAGTTTACCACTACGACAGCCAAACCTGGTAACTTATCGATTTGCAAAGAAGTGAGATGCCGCTTGGGCCGCTACTGCCCGATGAGAGTTTTGCTGCTTCCACTGAGGATTTTGGGCAAAACTCTGTTGCCCATCCATTTTTCGGGGAATAAATATCGGATCATAACCAAATCCCCCCTCTCCTAGAAGTTGATTAGCAATAACACCATCAACACGTCCCTCAAAGTAGAAGTGCTCCTGGGGCCCCAGATAAAAGCAGAGGACCGCACTAAAAAAAGCTCTCCTCTCAAGCTGTTGATCTTGCGGTAGTTGGTCCAGACGATCTATCGCCAGTTGGGCCCGCTGTTGATCAGTCAAACCCTCACCGCCAAAACGAGCCGAATGGACGCCAAGCTCTCTAGGTAGTGCTTCGATCGTTAAACCGGAGTCATCAGAAAATAGAGGGCATTTGAAGCGATCAAAGTAACTCTTTGCCTTTAAAAAAGCATTTTGATAATAATCATCTCCACTCTCATCAACCTCCAGTTTCTCTGGGGCGGCAGAGATTACAAATAACGATTTATCTAGCAGTGCGGCAAATTCTTCTGCCTTATGGGCATTGCCTGATGCTAGTAAAAGATTAATTTTAGCGGGTTGATTACTCACTGCAAAACTTGCTTTTGTGCAATGAAAACAGGCGCTAGTGCCATTTTACTACACTCCAGCATGGCGGTTAACTGCTCTGGAGAGAAGGGAGCACCTTCTGCGGTACCTTGAATCTCAACAAAATGACCATTTTCAGTCATCACTATGTTCATATCGGTCTGACAGCTAGAGTCCTCTTGGTAGTCCAGATCTGCAATCACTCGGCCATCGCTATTGATACCAACACTGACTGCCGCTAGGGCCTCTTTGATTGGGTCCTGCTCCAACTCACCACTCGCAATCAAACCGTTAATCGCCAATCGTAAGGCGACAAATGCTCCTGAAACAGAAGCAGTTCTAGTGCCACCATCAGCAACTAATACATCACAATCTACCACAATTGATCGTTCGCCTAAAATATCTAAATCAACTACCGAGCGCAGAGAACGACCAATTAGCCGTTGAATCTCATAGGTTCTCCCCTTAACTTTGTCTCGCTCCCGTCTTGACCTAGTATGAGTAGATCCTGGCAACATAGAGTACTCTGCAGTAATCCAACCACTGCCCCCTCCCCTTAAAAATGGGGGAACCCGATCCTCTAATGAAGCGGTTATATGTACCTTGGTTGCCCCAAACTCAGAGATAACACTGCCAGCACTATAAGGATTTACTCCAATGGTGAATTTAACTTCTCTTCCAACTTTACGTTCGATTAATGACACCAGACACTCACTTGTAAAATGGTTTATTATTACTTGATACTATCAGAAATACTCTTTAGCTCTTTTTTAATTAAATTTTCTGCCAAATCAGGAATTATCTCCCATGCAACTCGCTCCACTGTCTCAGAGCAATATTTTCGAACAACCTCTTCAACTAACGATGCTACTCGCTGCTCAATATCCTCTCTCATTTCATTAGTAAGCTCGACTGGATCAGCCACTTGAGAGGTGGCCACTTCTATTGGAGGAATCTCCTCCTCACCATGATCAACCTGCCACAACTGCTCACCATTAACAGCCTCAGTAGCAGACTCACTCTCCTCGATTACTGCCGGTACTGCTCCCTCTAACTCATCTTTGTTGTCACAACCGATCACACTAGGAACTCCGAATCCCCATTCATGCATCTCATCTTGAAGTTGCTCCTGCTCGTTCTCCTGCACCTGCTCACTACTATCCTCTACCGACTCCTTTGATCTATCTGACAAGGAATCAACATCCTCGTCGCGCTCAATGGATGGAATATCTACACACCAATCGCTACCAACGGATTCATGCTCATCACTAATTCCTGCAATCTGCTCCAGAATATCCTCTTCCAATCTCTCTGGATCAATAATCACTTCCTTCTCTTCTTCTTGAACTTGAACCTGCTCCGGTTCCTGTTTTACCTCAACCTCAACTGCACCCTGCTTGAAAGCCTGACGACACAATTTAATAAATTTCTTGCCATCAAACGGTTTAACAATTTTATCAAAAATACCGATGTCATCTAGCTCGCTCTGTTCATATGAATCAAAGGTGCCAAACATCATAACAACCAAAGAACCTGGAGACTCTTGAAATATTTTCTGGGCCAGATCAAACCCGTTCATCTCTTCTGATAAACAGAAGTCCAACAATACTAAGTTATAATGGTTGGCATCCAACTGTTCAAAAAGTTGCTCCACACTTAATGCCTGATCCAACTCACATGGTTCATTGGCCAAAGTTATATCTATTACCTTCTGAATGGTTGGGCTGTCATCAGCAACCAGAACTTTTGATTTCATCTGTCACCTCGACCATATTTTCAATCAAGAATCACCACTTAGCAACAAAAATCCACCTACCGGCAGCCAAGAGAGTGATAATAGGGAGATAGTTCTAATACTGCATCAACACCATTGTTTGGTTACTGATATTGCCACGACTGTTGGCCAGTTCAAAAACGACTGAAATCTTCTCTTGATCCAACAAGTGATTGTCTACCACTGTATGCTTTATCTCTTTCGGGCCTAAACGACTGTAGGCTCCTTCTGTCATCAATACAATTTGATCACCCGGTTGAACACGCAATTCCCGAATCTGAAGATGAATATCCTTGAAAAGACCAATTGCACTCATTGGGCAACTCATAAAATTATGAACATGTCGCTCGAAAATCAGCGTTCCTAAACTGTCCGGAGAGATAAACTGTTCAATCATACCTTTGCGACACAGATAGGCAACACTATTACCACAGGAGACAAATGTGACCAAATTTTCAGACCGGGCCACGGCCGCAACAGAGACCGCTCCTCTCTTCTCAATTGATCTTTCCGCATTGTGCTCCCGAACTATACGGTGGGCATGGTGCATGGCATTTATCAGTGCATTCCCCTCTAGTAAATACTTCTCACTATAGAAAAAGGGCATAGTGGAGTCGGGATCATCTCCAATTCTGGTAAAAAATTTACCCACCGCCTCTTTGGCCAGTTCAGTGCTTTTATCGCCAATACCTCCACCACCAAATCCATCCAACACCATAAATAATCCATTGTCAGGATCTACTAAATGATCATCCTCATTAAGTTGAAGGTATGGTCCTTGATCTGTTTGTGCGGCATAACTTTTTAAATCAATCATAAATTATTAGTCCAGATATTTTCTTAATTTGTTAGTTGCCTTGCGATAATATTCGCTATCTATGGGAGATATCTGTTGCACCTCTTGTAATTTTTCTTTCGTCGCCTCAAAAAGACTTAGAGATTCATCAATTATGGCTTCACGGTAAAGCTTGCTTGAGCGTAGGTGCAAAATATCACGAATCTCGTCCATTTCATCAAGTGCTTCCTTGTGAGAGGGATCATGCTTTAACACCTCCATATACTGCTCATATGATCCCTTTAGATCTTGCCCCTCTCTCAAAGAGCGCGCCTTACCCAACATTGGGCCAATCGCTGACTTCATTTTATCTTGGGAATCTTTTAACATTTGAGCCGCTTCCGCAATAAGGTCCTCATCCAATTTTCTATTTTTTAGAAAAAGACCAAGTTTGCTGATCGCCTTATACCAATCCTTCTGCAGATAGTATGACTTGCCTGGGGCCAAAAGATCTAACTGTCGCTTTCGCTCCGCCTCCTTTTGAGCCTTCTCCAGATCAGCTCTCTCCTTCTCCTTTTTCCAGGCATCTAGTTCAATTTTAAGCTGAGGAACATCAAAATTTTCAGGATCTAGCTCCATTATTTTAACAAAAAGACCCTCCGCTAAAGGTACATTATGCTCCTTGACTGCCTTGGTTGCCTTGACAGTTAGCTCCTTGGTCTTCTTCTTTCTTATTTTACGATCAATCGCCTCCTGACGCTTTCTCTCTAACTCCTCCAGTTTGGCCAATCCCTGCTTAGCCAATACATGAATCTGCTTTGCATTTTTATAATCCGGGATTACTGAAAATACCTTTTCAAGTTCGAATATGCTCTCGCTATACTTTCCATGCTCGAACATCTCCTTAGCAAGCAAGTATGAAGCGTCAACAAATTGCTGCTGATCCTTGCTCAATTTTTCAAATTTAATCTCATTTTTACTTTTCTTTTTTTTGCCTCCACCTTGACCAGACTCTAGTAAATGACTTTTGCCTCCCTTGGCGACAGCTTTAGATTTTTTCTTCCCACCGCCACCATCATCTAGCATCACCCATAACAAAACAAGACCAACTAGAGCATAGATTATTTTTTTTCGTTTGACTGGATCTTTTAGGGAGTCACGAGAAAAAAGTGATGTGCTCTTACTGCCACTTTGGGCTTCATCAAAATCACTAAAATCACTTTGAGTATCATCATCAAAGGCACCAGAAACCTCTTCTTCTTCCTCAACTTCTATTACTTGGTTTTCCTCAACCGGCATCAACCTATTTTTTTCACTTTCTGCGATAGCAGATACCATCCGCACGGTAAGGGTAGTGCTACCAATAATTATCTCGTCATCACCGACTATTTCTGAACGATTAATCCTAGCACCATTTAACAAAACACCGTTCATCGAGCCCAGATCCTCAATGACACAGGATAAAATATTTTTGGTAATTTTAGCATGCTGACTTGAAACTTCACTATCGTTCAATACAATCTGGCACCTGTTCTTGTCTCGGCCTATATATATTTCTGGTTTATCCACAACATAGCGATCATAGGGTGCAAATTCTCCAAACATCTCAAGTTCAACGGTTGAAAATGACTGCAAAACTCTGGTTTTATCATCATCCACTTCGGGAATCGACATGCCATAGTCAGACTCTTCCTCAGGTAATCCAAAAGGGTCATCCTCTTCAACTGGCTCTAGACTGGTGTCACTATTAGAGTAATTATCCTCACTCCCCTCACTCTGATCAAATGATTGGTCAGTACTGCCCTTTTCATTTTCACTGTCTTCAGGCTGCACAAAAGTGTTGGTTATATCATTCGATATATCCTGGGACTTATCTGCTGCTATATTATTAACAAGAGAACCAGTTGTAGCTCTTGTGTTTGCGCCACTGTCAGACACCTTGATCGAGTAAGGGCCAACTGTAATGCTATCACCATTGGCTAATGGCATATGTTCGGTAACCGCAATTCCGTTCAACTCTGTAACAGAAAAATCAGATCCATTATAAATGTGCCATGAACCACCCTTCCAAATAAGCTGAGCATGTTCGCGGGACACACGATTATCATCTAATTGAATAAAACAGCTCTTGGCACGACCAATATATAGTAGCAACTCCTCTGCTTCAGAGGAGACACTCTGTCCTAGGTCAAATTGCTCTAATTGGGTTGCCCCACTAAAAACACTTAACTTCACCCTCTAGCTTCCCCATCCGTTTTTCAATAACCTTAATATTTGTCAATGCCTCTTTATATCTTTGATCCTCTGTATATAGTTGTAACAATCTTACTACTGAGCAGTAGGTAATAATAGATGACTCATACTTCAATGCATCAGCCTCTTGTTTAGCCCGCAAAAAACGCTCCTCAATCTCCTCGTCTAGTGCTTGCTTTGCCTTGTTGAGATAGAAGCTTGCCCGACCATCATTAGGGCTTAAAACCAAGGCTAAATTAAACTCCGCAATCGATCTAAAATAGTTCCCTTCACGATACTCGCGCAACCCGCGGTGAATCACCACCTGAAGTTTGTCCTCTATTTCACGATCCTCCTCCTGGATTTTCTTTCTAATAATATTGGCAAATTCAGTGGTGATGTTTTTAGGCGCCAAACTTTTTTTACTCTTTTTTCGTCCACTATCTGAGTCGTCAAATAGAAACATCCCAAGCAACACCACCAGAAACAGCATAACAAATAGTCGGCTTTTCTTCTTGCCATCAGCCGGACTATCTTCGTTGCTGTCCAAATCTGGTCTCTCGCCATTTTCACCATCAACCAGCCCATCTGTTGCCCCAACCAAAACGATACTGTACTTATAAACGGTCTTGCCAATAACGATACTGTCGCCATCCGACAGCTGTTTTTGAGTGATTTTGCGATTACCAACAACTAAACCATTATTAGATCCAAGATCGCTAATAATATATTCATCACCAATTTTTTTTAACTCAGCATGCTCTCGGGAAGATTTGGCATCGAGCACGACGATCTCACACCCCTTATCTCTTCCCATTACAATGCGATCTGCAGACATAAAATACGAAAGGCCCTTATTGGGACCTGTCATACAAAGCAAACGATAGTGAGTTCCCACCACTTGTGGTGCCGTGAAATTTTTGAAAATTGCAACGCCATTACTGCTCAATTTTACTCTTCCCTCCTAAATGTAACATAAAATGCCTTGGCGAAATTATCTTTACCAATCAAGGAGTTAACAAATATATCGTAATCAATGCCCGTCAATTCATATGTTGTGCTCTGGCTTGTCCCATCACTATTGGCCGATTGATCACAAAGATCTAAAATGGTAGCTGCAATTCCTTTGTCACGACATGCATCTAACAGTGCTAAATCAATTGATGCGGTTTCACGGATACCCATCAAATCCTCAGCCATAGAGTTAATTCTCTTTATCTGTTTTGATGAGTCTAGAATCATTACCGGTGAATCTGAGCCAGTTAGAAATTCAGTCAAAATATTCACATAAGAGAAATCCTCTTCCATCTCCTGAAAAGAGTCATCCTTCTCGTCGCGTGAAAGTTCACGATTTTTCTGTAGCAGTGTGTTGATTGAGTTTGTTAAACCCTTAAGCTCTGACATTAGTAGGGTGCACTCAATACTCTTGCGCTTCCCTCGCATCCCCTCTTCAAGTTGAAAATATAGCTCATCAACCGGACGTACTGTTAGATAGTAGACCACTCCAAAAAAGATAACCGCTACAATAGCAGAAGTAGTGAGCGCCTCCAAGTATACTTTTGAATTTCTTGCTGCTTCAATCGCCAATGATCTTGGTGCAAAACGTATGGCAATGACACCCACCGGTTCAAACACTCCCGTCCTAGCATCATAGGCTAGGATTTTTTGAGAGATACCAATTTGTCCACCCGGTAGAGCCTTTTTATAGACACGCGTCGTCTGGTTCCCTGTACTAACTGCCCACTCTCTGGCCTTAATTGAAAAGGTGTCTGCGATATATTCATTCATCTTACCAATGGGACGCACTATTCGTCCCTCAAGATCAAACAATTCGTATGAAGAGACACCAGGCTCATTATCTAAAAAGGCAGTATCTACTCTATCAAGATCCCGACGCTCCAGAGCTTTGTTATTCAGACGGGCAATCTCTTCTGCATAGTGAGCACCCCGTTTTGCTGTCTCATATAACAGCAACCTCTTGCTATCCTGCAAAACCGGAAAAATTGTAAGTGAGATTGTGACAAAAATAAATGCTGTTAATAGAATAGTGAAAAGAAATTTCCACTCGTATTCCTTATTAATCCCATGTAAAACTGGCATCAAACGATATTTAAATAGATGCAACAACTTGCCCGGGATCGCCTCTGGCATTACCGGTGGCGTTAAAAAATCCCGTTCCTCATCTTCATGATCAACTATTTGTTTTTTTACAATGATCTTCTTTTCCCGAACATGCACTACTTGTAAAATCAAATCCGGCAGAGTAATTCTATCGCCATTTTTAACCGTGGCTCGTTTGACTAGATTATCATTAATGAAGGTACCATTTGAACTACCCATATCTTCAAGATAAGCAACATCATCGGTAACAGTTATTCTTAGATGCTGCTTAGAAACACCATCCACATCTAGAAAGATATCATTTTCACTATCACGACCAATCGTATTGGTGTCATTCTCAAGCGGAAATTCCTGACCTCGTAACCGACCGGCAACTGCAACTAGTTTATACATATCTCTACCTGATCTCCAATATGAACATTTTCATCTAAAGTTCCACCACTCAACTCTAATACTTTACTGGCCCTAAAATAGATTCGAGTAATTCTCCACGGTTTAATTGATCTGATAATTTGAATTATCCGATTGCCCGAGTCTAGGAAAATTACATCAATATCGTATTTCATAAAAAAAGTGTGAATCGAATTGCATTTTGTAATCAACAGCCCATCAAAATCATTCATACTGGAAGTGCCCAGTAATCCAATCATTCTAGATGCTATTGTATTTGCTTCCACAACACTCTTCCCCAACGCAATCTCCTTGCTGGCAATTTTTATTGTAGTTGTTTGTCGCTTACCCATCACTTCCCTGTCAAAAAGCCCATTACCATCGGAGAGGCCACAATTAGAAAGACCGCCGGGACGATCAGAAAAAGTATCGGAAATAAAATTTTAGTCGCAGCTGTGGCGCCAGCTTTTTCTGCATCAGCTGATTTTTTCTGTCTTATCTCACCGGCCAGAGATTTTAAAATGGGGCCAATCGATGCCCCGACTGAGTCGGCAGCAATCAATGTTGCACTAAAAGATACCACCTGGATCATGTCAATTCTCCAAGCCATATTTCGTAGTGCCTCTGCCCTACTTGCTCCAATTTTTAGCTCACGCAGTAGAATCTCAAATTCATCCCGCAAGGGATTCGGCTTCGCCTTCTCAACTACCTTGCTCATTGCAGCAACAAAATCAAGTCCTGCTTCCACAGAGAGAGCAAGCATATCAACCGCAAAAGGCAATGCAATTAATACCTCTTTTTTCCGTTGGTCAATTACTCCCTTTATCCAAATGTCAGGGTAAAAGAAACCTGCGACCCCCACCATAGGAACATATGATAATGGCCACTCCTCCTCTAAAAATGTTCGTAGTATCATAAATACAATTGGGAAACCTAGGATTAGAAAGAGTTTGAATGCAAAAAAATCTTCACTGGTCAGCTCATCAGTTAAACCGGCAGTTGCCAAACGATGACGATATCTCTCTTTAATTCTCTTTTTACCCTTCATCGTTGATATTACAGGGGAAAGATACCTTTTAAAGAAAGGCTTCGAGTACTTCAGGATAATTCCATAATCCCTTGTTGGTTTGCCCTTTCCTGCACTATCCTCTAACTGCTCAGAAGCCTTAAATTGTGATTCATCGTAAAAAATCATTGCCGCAATAATTAAACAGGCTAAGCCCATCAAAATTATTGAACCCCAAAACAGTATGGGAGAGTCGGGATTTCCCCGCAATTTCTGGCATCCTTCGAGAATCCCTGTATCACAAACCTTTTGATACATTTTATCTGCTTTACTACTGTCCCCTTCCCCTGCCCACATATTTGCTAACTCAATACAGCTATACATTGCGTGAATAGAACAATTTTTTATGAAAGCTCCACTTTTACCACGACAACCCTCCTTGCGAGCACTCAGGGCATGCTTACACCCCTCTCCAAATGACTTTTTGGCCGCAGCGTCCTTACCTGCCGAGAGGAGTATCTCTCCTAAGGGAAGACAACTTAATTTTTCATCAAGGTTAGCAAAGCACTCTTGTCGATAGCGCGCCACTTGGGCCGCCTTAGATTCCTTGGGAATGACAATAGATTTGGATTTGCCATACAAGATAGAGCTAGCCAAAAGCTGCAGTGCAATGAGTAAAAGAAAACCGAATCTATTTTTCATTACTTATAGACTAACAGAAACAATAAAAATGGGTACCTATCCCTATAAAAGGAAAGAATAACCTAGTTGTAGTATATAAGAGAGATTAACTCGAAAAATTTAAATACTAGCCTTTTTATCGGCTATATTTTTATTGATCTCATCTAACAAAATCTGAGTTTGCTTACTATTAACTAATTTAGAAATCTGAGGGATATAGACTGGGCGAAAATCCGATAAATACTCCCGCTTTCTTGAAACAATCCGCTTTAGTTTCTCCTGAATAAGATCATTCTTGATCTTTTTTGTCTTCAATGCTCGACGAACTCCCTCATACGCTTGCTGAGTCTCACTTATATCACGATAGAGCAAAATATCTGTTCCAGCCATTAGTGCCAATGAAGCGGCTTCATCCTGACCATAATTGTCGGTAATTGCTTTCATCTGAAGATCATCTGAAATTATTACTTTTTTAAACTTGAGATTGCTTCGCAGCAATTCGTGAGCAGCAGGGCTCAGTGAAGCAGGAAGCTTTTGATCAATCGCATCAACCATCAAGTGCCCCATCATAACAAAATCAACTTTTGATTTTACCGCTTTAATAAATGGGACTAGCTCCTGATTCAAAATCTCCTCTTCTGATAACTTAATCACAGGAAGATCAAAGTGTGAATCCTTGGTTGTTGAACCATGGCCTGGAAAATGTTTAGCACAGGCCATAACGTTTGAGGTCTGTAATCCTCTAATCGCAGATGAGATAAACTTTGAAACCATACCACCATCACTACCAAAGGAGCGATCACCAATTACCTTGTTGTTGGGATTAGTTAAAATATCACAACAGGGAGCAAAACTTAAATTTACTCCACATGCACTTAGCTCCTGAGCCATAATTTGATGAATACGAAACACCATTTTGGGTGACTCTAAAGAAGCAATATCCCCCATCGCTGGAAACTGAGTAAACCCATGTTTAAAGCGAATTACCCTGCCGCCCTCATGATCAACTGCGACCAAAAGGGGGTAGTCATCACGCAAAGTTTGAATCTGATTTACCAGTTCTGCCAACTGAGCTGTTGACTCATAATTGTGAGTAAAGAGAATAACTCCTCCGATATTCTCCTTCTCTAAGAAACTGGACTCTTCGGGCGTCAACGAATAACCGCTGATTCCCGTCATGAATAGCTGACCTAACTGATTTATCATCTGTGACCACATCTTGTTTTAAGCGGCTTATATTGTATCACTTTATACTACTCTCTTTAACAATGGAAATCCCCTGGGCAACCCAGAACATCTTAATCAACGATCTATTTTTATCAACATGAAAAAATATTACCTGCCCACCAAACTCCAGATTAAACGAGGTCTCATCCCGCCTGTTCGTTCCATCTAGACTAAATTTAGCAACCGAAATAACCTCCGACTTTAAGTTTGATAAGTGATGGTGCCAATAAGGGTAACCATCCATAATAAGGTAGAAATTCATCTCCCCCATTCCCTTTTTAATCGCTTTGTCAATAAATCCGGTCACCCTGATACACTCAATCAGTTGGCTATAGAAACAGTAGATTCCTCCCTTTCCAGGAAGTGCAACCTCTCTTCTTCCCCTCCATCTCTTCTCCGGACTCTTTAAACTAACTTCAACCTTGTTATGTTCAATATCTATTTTAATATCGCTAAAATAGCGTTTTCCATCGTACCAGACTTGAAATTGTGAACGCTCTGGTACCAATGTTGTAAAACCGTTCTTGTGTGTACCCATTTTCGAAATTGAAATACTTTTCTCTAAAATAAGTTCGTTGCTGGCTAAAGATGTAACCTTCCTTTTCACTGTAAAACGTTCCCCTTGACTCATTCCTCTTTCGCGAACTAAACGAGTCTCAGTATAAAGATCGGTTAATCGAAAGATGCTCTTCTGAAATTCGAGTCGGGTAAGACCTGCCTGCCCCCAGTTAGCACAGGAAGATATTATCATCAGCAAAATAACTAGCGCAAGATTCAACCTAACGCTCGGGATTAAAAAAAAGTTCAAGCTCCTCCCCTAAGCTAGATATCTCCGGTTTGTCTCCCAACAGATCTTCAATCAGTTGGTTAAATTGCTCTCCTGGACTATCAAAATAGATTGCAACTTTGTACATCGGAACACTCGGTGCTTTGGAAAAGAGATAGTCAACTATAGTAACTAAATTACAACCATCCAGTTCAAATAGCTGTCCTTCAAAATCAAGGTAAGCTATTTGAGGCCAGGAAAAACTAGAAACTAGATCCCGTTCCAACCGGTTAACCAAAAAAGCTCCCCCTTGCACAGAGAAATCTAGAACCCGAAACCCAACGACTTCCTTGCCTTCAAGCATAGGATGAACTCGCTGTCGATTTGACATCTTACCATATTTGATAAACTCATCACGGCGATCATCTTTTACCATTGAGGCAAAAGGGAGAACATTATCTCGCCTATTAGACTCACTCTCACCAAACTCAACTGCCGATAGATAGATATATGCATTACGGTGAGGGTAAGCAAGGATGCGTTCGTCCCCACGCTTATCAAGGCGAAGTAGTGGTGCAATAATTTGGAGATTAACTTTATCACTATTAGCGACAACCGACTTCAGCTCAATAATATATCCAACAACACCAATATTAAAATATAGATAAAGTTTTAACTTGGAATTCAAAAAAGGTTTTACTACGCCCTCCTGGCCACTAGAAAAAGATGCCACCAAATGATAACAACCACTATCATCTAAAACTAAAGAGTCATCATCCCAGGCGTCAAGAATCAGATCAACAGGCAGTTCACCTCTTGTCCAAATAGTAACCTTACGATCAGCACGGTTCAATTGAGAAAATTTTGATTGAGTCTCTGCAGAGCTTAATTGGATAAAAGCCGCTCGCTTACTATTCATTTTTAAGAGAGAGTTGTCACCTGACGGAGAAGCTCAATTGACTTCAAAGCTTCACCACAACCATTAACGACACTCTCCAATGGATTTTCTGCTAAAGAGACCGGAAGTCCAGTCTTCTCCTTGATCAACACATCTAGGTTGGCCAATAAAGATCCACCACCAGCTAAAATTATTCCATTGTCAACGATATCAGCGGCCAGCTCGGGGGGAGTCTTCTCTAAAGAGAGCTTAATCGCCTCCACCACTTCTGTCAGAGGATCGGACAAAGCATCCCTAATTTCATCAGAGGTCACTTCAATGATCTTTGGTGCTCCGGCAATTAGATCACGTCCTTTAACCTCATGAGTCTTAACTTCATCATCAAAAGGATAAGCATTGCCAATTTTCATTTTAATATTTTCAGCGGTTCGTTCACCAATCAAGAGTGAATATTTCTTCTTGATATAAGAGCTAATCGCTTCATCAAATTTATCTCCGGCAACTCGAACTGATTTTGAAAAGACGATCCCCCCCAGGGAGATAACCGCAACCTCAGTAGTACCACCACCAATATCGACAATCATATTTCCTGATGGCTCAGTAATCGGTAGACCGGCGCCAATAGCTGCTGCCATCGGTTCCTCAATTAGATATACCTCTCTAGCACCAGCCTGTTCCGCTGACTCCTTAACTGCTCTCTTTTCGACCTGAGTAATACCAAAAGGAATACAGATAATAATTCTTGGCTTGACCAGTTTAGAACCAGCAAAGGATTTGTCGATGAAATAGCGCAGCATCGCCTGGGTAACTTCGAAATCAGCAATAACCCCATCCTTCATTGGACGAATCGCCTTGATCGACCCAGGAGTACGGCCCAACATATCTTTAGCCTCTCTACCAACCGCCAAAACCTTACTCACTCCTTTGCCTCCTACATGAACAGCAACAACGGAGGGTTCATTAACAATTACTCCCTTATCTTTGGCATAAACAAGGGTATTTGCTGTTCCCAAATCGATTGCTAAATCATTGGAAAACCAATTTAATATCTTTTTCAACATAATAATCACCCTTTATTTAAGGTACTTATGCCATGTGGCCCACTCCGAAATATATTGAAGTATAAATTCCCCAATCGAGCGTTCTTGGGCGGGTTTTTGACGAACTCAAGAGTATCACTTGACCAGTTTTGTTGACAACACGTTTCTTAATGTTTTGATTACCACGGCAACGCTGCGCGCAACCACCTCAATGCAATTTACTTGCATATCAAAGCAATATACATTACGATGCGTCACTTGCTGGATGCTTGATGTCCAATAATTTAATGGAGTTTTTATAATGGGTTTTGGAAGAAAGAAAACAACAGGAAAGATGAATCGCAAAAAAGCTCAAGAGAAGCTAAAGCTTCGAATCAAAAGGCGCATTTCCGCTGCTGCTGAAAAAAAGAAAGCTTAAAAAGAAGTAAGCCGATCAGGCACTACTTTACATCGTTTCTGTCACACCACTAGTACCTTCCGTCATATCGACGGCCGGATTATTGTTATCAATTGTTGGTTGATTCTGTAGCTCACCTGAACTTACCTCTGTTTGCTCAAGCTTGGGGGGAGGGAAAGTGTACTTGGATATTCGACCTCTTGATAACCTCATCAAGGCCATCTCTTTGATCCACAAATTATCATCTAATATCCAGCTACCAGTTATTCCATGTAGTGACTGTTGTGCTCGAATCTGACGATCAAGAAATTCTCGAGCGACTACTTCTTCTGAAGATATATTTTTTAAAAAAAAATCAGCAATATTGAAGGAGTCAAAAGAGCGCATCTCTATTAAACGAGGCTTCCTTTTATAAATATTAGTAAAAAATGCAGCAAAATTCTGCTGGTGCTGATCTGCACTATCATTGCCAATAAAAAAGAGAGGGCCAAGACGAGAACTCTCCCGTGAAAGTGAATTAGAGAGCCAACTCGGTCCTCCTACAATATTTAAACCATAAGCATCATAATAGCTAAATGATGGTAAAAGTTGGATCGCTTCGTTTGGAAAAGCTGGAACAAAGATCCAGTCAAAATCAATTTGGGGAGAGAGGGTTTGAATTCTCCGAGCAGAACGCCTACTTTCTAGAGTGTGAATCTCTTTGAAGATATCAAACTCCTCTTTGCGCTCACGTCTGAATTTCAACCCTAGAATATTCTTAATCGGATCACGAAAATCAGTCTGGGACTTGTCGTAGGAGATAACACCATTTACCTCCACTTCATGCAGTTTGCTCTTATTCCAAAAGAGATCTTTGTAGGATCTACCACGACTGCTACGTGGGTAGATAATCGCCCCCCTCTTTCCCCAACGCTCCAACAACTCCGGTGAGAACAACTTATTAATCTGCGACTCCAACGATCCGGGAACTTCAAGTAATAGATAGTCCTTCTGCTCTTTGGGCAAATAGATTTGGGAGAGTGAGATAAAAAAGGCACCAAATTTTTTTGCCTCTAAATATTCTCGCTCTGCCTCTCCAGAAAAGAGTCCCCCAATTACTACTGAGACAGCATGTTTTTCGATTAGCTCTTTAACTCTAAAAGCACCAGCAACTGCACTTCCCTCGGAGTCACGAATATGAAGCTGATATTTGCCCTTTGAAGAGGCAGGCTTCAAAGGGTCTGTCTCATCTTGATTCAAAGTAAATCGACGCCTAAAAGCGGAATCAATTCCATCAAGGGAGCGTTTTCCAAAGGATGATCGCTTGCCACTAAGCGGTAAAACCACTCCGATTGCTAAAGGGTCCATCCGGGAAATACTCTTGGTCTTCAGTTCAAATCCCTGTAGTAGCAGACGAAGCTTCTCATGAGAGGGGAACTTACCCATCAACCACTCCAATAGGTCTTTTGCTCGCTCTTTCTCTCCTTTATAGTAGAGTTGCTCCATCTCTAAGTATCCCAGATAACCAATTACAACACTGGGGGGATCGATGAGCTCCTCTAGAAAATCACTCTTCTCGCGATGATCCATTTTAAAAAATTCGCGAGTTAAAGTATCAAAATATGGATCTTGTTTGATCTGGTCAAGATCAACTAGATCTGAAAGGTAGTTTGCCAGGGAGATAAGCTGTTCCATCTCCCTTCCTAGCTGCCCAGATAATTTATACTTTAATAAATAGTACTGCTTTGCCTCTTGTTGCCTCAAAGCTTTGACATCAGACAGTAACAATGTTGAGTAAGCCTTATCCACCAGATCAAGCTTGTAGTAACTACTGGCAAGGTTTAACTGAATTTGGCCAGTTAATGAGTCGTCCAAACGGGAAGTGGCCAAAGCCATGTCAAAGTTAAATATGGCCTTCTCATACTCCCCTGCAGAGAAGTGAATTACACCAATTAGATTACGCCGCAAAGATCGCTCGGTCGGAAGCAAGCCCTGCTCCTTAATCGCTGTTAACTGTTTTAATGCATCATCAGTGTGCCCACGGGAGTAGAGATTCTTAGCACTATTAACTGATGCCAAAAATGAGTCTCGATAGAGGCTTGAAGCCTCTCCGGGAGCAAGCATGGTAATACCGGAACACCCTAGCTGTAGCAATAGGGCCACTAACAACAGTAGATTATAGTTTAATAGCTTCATCTCTCCTCAGCTTAGGATAAATTATCGCCTGTGTTGACTATTCTAAGGTGTCGGCAACTAAAACGTCACTGAAAAAGATTTTTGACTTTATCGAAGAATTTACGACTCATTGGGTTGCACTCTTGCTTCTCTAACATAGCAAGCCTCTGAAAAAGCTCCTGCTGCTCTCCACAAAGTTTAGTTGGAGTCTCAACATGAATTGAGATAATCTGATCCCCATGACCATGGCCGCCAAGTCTTGGAATTCCCTTTGCCTTTAAGCGCATTCGCTTTCCAGATTGTGTACCAGCAGGCACGGTTACCTTGACTCTCCCCTTCAAGGTTGGAACCTCCATCTCTGTTCCTAATGCCGCTTGTGAGAAGCTAACCGGAACAGTACAATATATGTCAAAGTCTTCTCGCTCAAAAAATTCATGCTCTTTAACAGAAACGAGAACATAGAGATCCCCTCTTGGCCCACCATTTAAGCCAGAATCCCCTTCTCCAGATAATTTTAACCTTTGGCCATGATCTATGCCGGCAGGAATTTTTACTTCTAAATCTACAGTACGACTGATGCGAGCATTACCTCGGCATTTGGGACAAGGTGTCGTTATCACCTTCCCTTGCCCCTGACAGCTTGGGCAGACGGTTGCCATGGTAAAAAAACCTTGCTGCCTTCTCACCTCTCCCTGGCCATGGCAATGACCACAGCTTGAAGGTGAGGTCCCAGGAGCACAAGCAGTTCCATTACAAGTTGGACACTCTATATGACGACTTAGTGAGACAACCCGACTAATGCCAAATGCTGCCTCATCAAAAGAGACATTTACTTTTAGTTGAAGGTCTCCCCCCACCTGCATCCGGCTACGACGTCCACCGCGGGAACGCTGGCCACCAAGAATATCTCCAAAGATATCTCCGAAAATATCTCCTAAATCAGAGAAACCTTCGTAGCCACCACCATAACCTCCAGCCTGTCCACTAACTCCTGCGTGGCCAAACTGATCGTAACGTGAGCGCTTCTCATCATTTAGTAGAACATCTGCTGCTTCAGAAGCCTCCTTAAACTTGGCTTCTGCAACTTTATCATCAGGATTACGATCCGGGTGATGCTTCATTGCCAACTTACGATAAGATTTCTTTATCTCGTCTTTTTCAGCTTCGCGGGATAGCCCCAAAACCTCATAATAGTCTCTTTTATCACTCATCTAGCGACCTTTGGGACAGAGTCCTCTCACAACACATAAAAAAACACTCTCTCTCCGCTTAGACCTCTTTAAAGTCAGCATCAACTACATCTTCATCCTTCTTTTTATTCTCCTGGGATGACTCTTGAGCTGCTTCTTCTGCTCCTGGCCCTGGGCCGGCATCGGCACTCCCCTCTGCACCTGCGGCACCTGCAGCTTGGTACATCTCAGTAGAGATTTTATGCGAAACATTCTGTAGCCGTTCTGAAGCAGCCTTCAACTCTTCAATCTCCTCACTCTCCAGCTTACCCTTTGCTTCCTTGACCGCCTCTTCCAACTCTTGCTTGGACTGGTCAGAAATCTTATCCCCAGCGTCCTTAATCATCTTCTCTGATGCAAAGACCATTGAGTCAAGCTGGTTACGAGTGTCAACTACCTCGCGTTGCCTTTTATCTGCTTCACTATTGGCTTCCGCCTCTTGAACCATCTTTTCAATTTCCTCTTCGGTTAGTCCAGATCCACTGGTAATTCTAATATCCTGAGACTTACCAGTTGCCTTGTCATTGGCGGTAACATGAACAATACCGTTAGCATCAATGTCAAAGGTGACCTCAATCTGAGGAATTCCCCGCGGAGCAGGAGAGATACCGGTTAGATCAAATTTCCCTAGGGTTTTGTTGTCTTTACAAAACTCACGCTCACCTTGCAGCACATGAATACTTACTGCTGGCTGATTATCCTGAGCCGTAGAGAACACTTGTGATTTTTTAGTAGGAATTGTCGTATTCTTTTCGATGATCTTGGTGAACACACTGCCAAGAGTCTCAATCCCTAATGAGAGTGGAGTTACATCTAATAGTAATACATCCTTAACATCGCCGGCCAAAACACCGCCCTGAATCGCTGCTCCTGCAGCAACTACTTCATCTGGGTGTACTCCCTTACTTGGATCACGACCAAAGATCTTTTTAACTTTTTCAATTATTGCAGGTACCCGTGTCGAACCTCCGACCAACAATACTTCATGTAGTTCACTAGTACTTAAACCGGAATCTTTCATCGCAGTATTACAGGGAGCATCTAAACGATCAATTAGGTCTGAGATCAAAGACTCAAATTTTGCCCTGCTTAAATTTATATTCAAGTGCTTGGGGCCCGATGCATCAGCGGTAATAAATGGAAGATTCACCTCAGTCTGAGTAACATTTGATAGCTCATGCTTGGCCTTCTCTGCCCCCTCTTTTAAACGTTGCAGTGCCATGGTATCTTGCCGTAAGTCGATACCGTGCTCTTTTTTAAACTCATCAGCCAAAAAGTTAATAATTCGATAGTCAAAATCTTCACCACCAAGAAAAGTGTCACCATTAGTGGCCTTAACCTCAAATACACCATCTGAAGTTACTTCTAAGACTGAAACATCAAATGTCCCACCACCCAGATCGAATACGACGATGTTCTTATCACTCTTACTATCAAGACCATAAGCTAGTGCCGCAGCGGTTGGCTCGTTAATAATTCGCTTAACTTCCAACCCCGCAATTCGACCAGCATCCTTTGTTGCTTGTCTTTGGGAGTCGTTAAAATAAGCGGGAACTGTAATTACCGCTTCATCTACCTTATCTCCCAGATAGTCCTCTGCTGCCTTCTTTAGTTTACCTAACACTAAAGCTGAAATCTCTTGAGGAGCCATCTCCTTAGCGTCAACTTTAACCCAAGCATCACCATTCTTATTGGCGAAGATATCAAATGGTGAGACATCCTGAAATTTCTTAACCTCTGGAGCAGTCTCTTTCCGACCAATCAGACGCTTAATGCCAAAAACAGTTTTAGTTGGATTGGTCACAGCTTGACGCTTGGCCACCTGACCAACTAATTTTTCACCATTTTTTGAAAATCCAACAACAGAGGGAGTAGTATTGTGCCCCTCTTCATTGGCGATAATTTTATATTTACCATTTTCTAGAACTGAAACACATGAGTTGGTTGTTCCTAAGTCAATTCCAATAATCTTGCCCATCACTAATCTCCTTTTATCTCTTGATAACTAATATCTATCCAACTAACTGCCACTTCCCTGCGCCACCACCACCTTGGCTGGACGCAATAGACGGCCATTTAATACATATCCTTTTTGGTATTCAACAATAATCTCTTGATCTTGTTTCCCTTCCGCCTCTTGTTGAGCCATCGCCTCATGGAAATTAGGATCAAATATCTCTCCCAAAGAGTGCAACTGCTCTAATCCGTTGTCATTAAGAACCCCTAAGAGCTGCTTTTGCACCATTTCAACTCCTGCAACAATATTGCTCATCTTCTCATCTAACTCGCCGTCCAGTGAACCAACCGTTCTTTCCAAATTATCAACAACATCAACTAAGCCAGAGAGAATTTTCTCATTCCCATATTTTCTCAAGACCTCTTTCTCTCGCTCAAAACGCTTACGAGCATTCTCCATCTCTGCTGCTAAGTAGTAATACTTCTGTTGGTAATCTACCTCTTCTTTTTTCGGCTCAATCGACTCTACTTTACTCTCTTCAGTCTCTTCGCCTTGGTCGTGATCCTGTTGGCCATCCTCATTCACCTCTTGAGTCATCTCAGCCTCTACTTCAGCGTCTACTTCTACTTCTTGCTTCTTATCGCTCATTTAACCTACCCTCTAAGATTTACGGGTTAAAAGTTCATCTCCTCTCACCAGATAAGATGGGACCATTTTTCTTACTGTCAATGGATGAAAATAGTTATTTTTATGTCGCGCCGCACGGTAAGATGGAAGTCAATAATATCTTTATGTTATTCCGGCAGTAGGGGATAGAGATCCTCTAGTAAAGAGTCTAACATCAGATACCCTAAGCTACCCAGCACGACTCGATGCGCATGTGGCTGCTTGGCCAGATATCCTCGCTCACTCCATTTCGGCAGTAGATCGTCTACAAAAATCGCTTGTTGCTCTTGATTAAACTCCTGCCCCCAGTTTAATCCAACTTCAGATCTTAGATTCATATAGATTCGTTCCAGCTGCAGCTGACTCACATTGAGACATTCCAACTCCAATCGAGGATCAGCAGGGTAGCCAGACCATCGATAACGCGTGGCGCCGCTAGGGCGATCCGAATTTAAAAGTAATCCACTAGCAGAGGGGCCCAAAGCTGCTACTGTCTGTTGCTGCCAATACTCAAGGTTATGTGCTGATTTATGTTTTGCTTGAGCAAAATTAGAGACCTCATAGTGCTGATAGCCACTCGCAACTAATAATTTGGAAACCAATAGATACTCCTGGCGAATCCACTCCTCATCAGGCAGATTCCCATTGTGAGAATAATCAGGCTTAGTAGTTAAAATATAGATGCTGATATGAGGAGGGGAGTATCGTAAAATACTATTTAACTCGTCAGCAATATCACGTTTAAATTTAGCCGAATAGGGGAGTCCCAACATTAGATCGACCGAATAGTTTAAACCCCTATCTGCGAAATACTCTAAAGCCTGGTGGGAGTTACGTGCAGTATGATTACGTCCTAACAGCTCAAGAAACTCATCACGTAGTGACTGTACTCCAATCGAGAAACGATTGACCCCAAACTGCTCCCACGCACTAACCACTGCTGGTAGATCTCTCCCCCCTGGATTTAACTCCAAGGTAGATTCTACAGTAGGCGAGAGTACAATCCCACGCTCTAAGATAAAGTTTGTTAAAAATTTCGCACCTCTCTCTCCCCACAAAGCAGGAGTCCCTCCACCAAGATAGAGATTCTCAAGTTCTCCTATCGCAAAACCTCTCTGCTGAAGAAGTTCCTGATGTTTGGGCCAGGAAGCATAAAGGTAGCTCTCAAAAGAGTCCCAATCAGGATTGGGGCCGGACAAATGGTAGAAGTCACAGTAATTACAGCGTCGTAAACAGTGTGGAACATGTAAATAGAGCGATTTAATTTTTTTCATTTTCTGGTACTTTTTACCCTGTTTATCCAATAGAATAAAGCTCCGATGCTACAAATTGATAAAATTGGTGATTCTAATATTCTACATGCCTTGGCGGTGGACACTCCTGGCTTGGAGGCGGGATCTGTTCAGCTATGGTTTCGTACAGGGAGTGCCAACGAATCTAATAATGACCATGGAGTCGCACACTTTTTAGAGCATCTCTTCTTTAAGGGAACAAAAAGATGGCCCGGCTCAAGTGGAGCGGCGAAGATTGAACGAATTGGTGGGGAGATCAACGCTTTCACCTCTTTCGACTACACCTGCTTCTACATTAATACCCCATCTGAATATCTACTAACGGCGACTGATATTCTGCTCGATATGGTGGCCCACCCTATTTTTCGCCAAGAGGATATCGACCTGGAGCGAGAGGTTGTACTAGAAGAGTCTCTGCGCGCCCTAGAAAATCCTCATCAATATGCATTTGGACAACTTCAGCACTCCTTTTTTCACCAGGAATATCGACACCCGATTCTTGGTAGCAAAAAGAGTATTAATCAACTCAACCTGAAAAAGGTAAAGCAATTCTGGCGCAACCACTATCATCGAGAAAATGCCCTACTGCTAGTTGGCGGAAATTTGCAAGAACGTGGCATCAGCTATTCCAAGATTAACCAGATCATCAGCAAAAACCGGCTCGCAGGAGGAGTTAAATCTCAAATGCCACCCTTTTCCCTGCGCAACTCCAAACATATTGAGATTCACCAACAAAATGTGCGAATGTGCCAGTTAATGATTCTATATCCGGGAACTCCCTATCTCTCACCCAGTTCAGCGGCAGAGGATCTAGCAATTAATGGTCTGGGACTAGGGGAGGGATCGCTACTCTACCAAGAGCTGGTGATTAACCAAGGCGAAGCAAATAGTGCATCCTGCTCCTCCTTAACTATGACCGAAGGAGCTGCCCACTACCTCTCTGTCTCCTGTCCGGTTGAAAAACTGACGAAAGTAACAACCCTGTTAACTAATCTACTGGGCAAGGTGATTAAACAGGGATTTAAAGACGATGATATAAGCAAAATACAAAATCAATACGCCGCTTCTAAAATTTATGAACAGGAGATGCTGGAATCATATCTTTCATCGTTGGGTAATAGCTTTGTGCAAACAGGAACTCTGGATGGAGATCAAATATTTTTATCTATGCTATCGTCTTGTACTACTAAAGAGGTTAATCGGGCGCTAAAAACAATTACAAAGCGCCAACCTCACTTAATGTTACAGTTACCGCTTAGCGAGAACCCTAGTAAATATCAAGGCGTAATGAATCGCCTAAAAGTAAGACTGGAGAAACTACACCACACTCCACGCTCATCTGAACAACCCCAAAAAATAGTCAAAAGTCGCTGCCGATCAAAGTTTGATCCTAACGTACAAGTCTATACCATCAAACCAGGCATCAACCTGATCTACCGCCAAAACTTAATTACTCCCACATCAGTTGTCCACGCCTACCTCAAGGGTGGCCTAATGGCAGAAAATAGCAGTGATAACGGTATCCACCCCCTGATCGCCGCCATGATCACTAAGGGAAATAAAGAGATTAGTTATCACAAGCTTAAAGCTTTAACTGAACAGCATGCTGCAATTTTAAGTGGTTTTTCCGGCAAAAATGCCTACGGCATTACTATGCACACCCTTAGTCGCTACTTTGATACTTTAATCCCCCAACTAGTTAACTCCCTCCTATATCCAACCATTCCCAACAAAATGCTCCTATTAGAGAAAGAGCTAACTCGTCGGGCGCTTGAGATACAACAAATTGAACCTGCACGTATCTGCTTTAAGACATTTAACAGTAAAATTTTTAGTCAGCACCCCTACGCTATGAACGCAATTGGAACTAATAAATCTGTCCGTAAAATAAATCGCAAAATAATTTTAGAGCGTCATCTTAAAAATGTTGAGCAAAGCGAAATTCTCTTTACCTATTGCGGAGACCGCCCCTTATCCAATGTTCTCTCTACACTGACTCCAATGCTTAAGCATCTTCCCTCTCGTCCAGAAAAACCTATTTCTCATATCCCATATAAATCAGCCTCTGACCAACATGCCGTTATCTCCAATCAACGAGAGCAAGCTCATATTGTGATTGGTGTTCCAATCAAACACTACAACTCCCAAGAGGCCAGGATAGTAAGCATACTGACCTCTATCTTTAGCGGCCAATCATCCGAGCTGTTTATCAATTTTCGTGATCGTATGGGGTTATGTTATATCTGTAATCCAATTCAATTTTTAGCCTATGATGGTGGATATTGGGGAATATATATGGCAACCGCCAACGACAAGGTTGACCAGGCAACCCAAGAGATCAATCGTCTATTTGAACGAATTGCTACACGCGGAATATCTAAAAGCAATTTTCTAAAGGCCAAGCAGATGATTAAAGGGGAGCAGTGCTTAAACCTTCAAACAAATGATGACTTTGCCAGCACCTACTCCATCTCCTACCTGCAACTTAAAAAGTTGGATTTTCAACACACGACCAATCAACAGATCGATAAATTAGCTTATGATGATTTCAATCAGCAGATAAAAAAAATATTTTCAAAAAAACGCTACTCAAGCATTGTTTCAAATCAGTAAAATTTCATCGGTTATTTAGGATGCCTTCGGTAGCTTCTCTTTGCTATTCACAATCAAAACTACCCCGGTCGGTGGTGCTGACCCATCAAAAAAATCTCGTGCAACCACCGTCATCATATCTGTCAGTACTTTAAAAGAAGTTCCAACCCCACGATAGAAGGATGGTATATCGAAAAATTCAGGTACAATTTTATTCAAGCGTATATAAGCCGTCGCACCCATCTTCTGATAGTACTCAATATCAACCAAGCGGTTCTCCAAAGAGCGGTGAAAAAAGCCACAAAGCAAAAGGGCACTTTCTCCCACATCCTGCAAAATACGTTTTTGCTGTTTTTTCCTCATACTGCCAGCTTCCAATAACTTCAAACTCATCACCCGATTCTGTAGCTGGCCAGACTTAGTTTGCTCAAAGAGAGTAGTTGGATCATTAAGACGATCCATCACACGACTCAAATAGTAGATCATCTCTTGAGAGAAAGGTTTAATGGATCGTTTGTTGACCTGGTCCATCTGGTCAAAAAAGAAAGATTGCAAGCTGGTTTCAACTATAATTTTATCACTATCAATATTTCTTGCTCCGCCCTGAATAACTGCCTCCCAAGTTCCTACAGATAATCCTTATACCTACAACAGTATATCACATCTCAGAATTTTGATTTCCATAGGGACTAATTTTCCCCCGATCAGGCCAGACATGCGCACCGCTTCATTGGACAGTTGCACCGTTATGCCATAGTATCTTGCCATAGCGAACATAAGGATAATTAGTAATGGCAAATAGTGATTATAGTAGTTGGGAAGAGCTGGCAAAACGAGAGTTAAAAGGCAAATCACCTAGTGAGCATAGCTGGCACTCACCAGAGGGTATTCAGGTAAAGCCTCTTTACACTAAAGCTGATAGCGAACATCAAAATAGTAATGTCACTCCCCACACTCTCCCTGGCCTACCCCCTTATACTCGTGGGGCCCACGCCACCATGTATACCGGCCGCCCTTGGACAATTCGCCAATATGCAGGGTTTTCCACCGCCACTGAATCAAATGCATTTTATAAACAGACTCTACGCGAAGGAGGGCAGGGGATCTCTGTCGCCTTTGATCTTGCCACTCACCGTGGGCACGACTCTGATCACCCTCGAGTGATCGGTGACGTCGGCAAAGCCGGAGTCGCAATTGATACCGTTGAAGACATGAAGGTGCTATTTGATGGCATTCCCCTCGACCGCATCTCAGTCTCTATGACGATGAATGGAGCAGTTCTACCAATTCTTGCTTTTTACATTGTTGCTGCCCAAGAGCAAGGGGTTAAACTGGAGCAGCTACGAGGAACAATTCAAAATGATATTTTAAAAGAGTTTATGGTTCGTAATACCTATATATTCCCGCCCCAAAAGTCGATGCGAGCAGTGGCAGATATTATCCAGTTTACCTCCCAAAATATGCCCCGTTACAACTCTATCTCCATTTCTGGATATCATATTCAAGAGGCTGGAGCAGATGCTGCGCTAGAGTTAGGACTAACTTTAGCCAATGGTAAAGAGTATATTAAAACCGCGTTATCCACTGGTCTGAATATCGACCAGTTTGCCCCTCGACTATCATTTTTCTTTGGTATCGGAATGAACTTCTATATGGAGATCGCTAAACTGCGGGCCGCCAGAATGCTATGGTATGAGATTGTTGAACAGTTTAGTCCCAAAAATAGAAAATCCGGACTACTGCGTACTCATTGCCAAACATCTGGTTGGTCTCTGACTGAGCAAGACCCATATAATAATATTGTTCGCACTACTATTGAAGCGATGGCAGCGGTCTTTGGCGGCACTCAATCGCTACACACCAATGCATTAGATGAAGCGGTGGCCCTGCCATCAGAGTTCTCTGCTCGTATTGCTCGAAACACACAGCTAATTTTACAAGAGGAGAGCAATATTACAAAAGTGGTTGATCCATGGGGTGGCTCCCATATGATGGAAACTCTAACCGCCCAAATTGCCGAGCAGGCTCGCTCTATCATCAAAGAGATGGAAAAAGATGGTGGAATGGTCGCGGCAATTGAGAGTGGCAAGCCCAAGAGGATGATTGAACAAGCTGCTACCAACAAGCAAGCACGAATTGATAGTAATAGTGAAACCATCATTGGTGTTAACAAATATCGCCTGCAGCAAGAGGAGTTACTTGAAACACTGGAAGTTGATAATACTAAAGTACGCCAAGAACAGATGACCGCCCTAACTAAAATCAAACAGCAGCGTGATCCCCAAGCGGCAACGAATGCCTTAAAAGCACTTTCCCTCTATGCAGAGACGGGAAAAGGAAATGGCTTGGAACTTGCTATCACGGCAGCAGCCGCTCGCTGCACAGTCGGAGAGATTACCTCTGCGCTGGAACAGCACTGGGGCCGCTATCAGGCTCAAGGAGTGACGGTAACTGGTATCTATGGCCAAACTTTTAAAGAGGATGAGAATTGGATCATGATTAAAAATTCGATATTAAAGTTTGAACAGATTCATGGCCGACGCCCACGAATGTTAGTGGCAAAAATGGGCCAGGATGGACACGATCGTGGCTCAAAAATTATTGCATCTGCTTTTGCCGACGCAGGATTTGACATAGATTTGGCACCTCTCTTTTCAACCCCAGAAGAGGTGGCAAAACAGGCGATCGAAAATGATGTCCATCTAATCGGAGTCTCCTCGCTGGCCGCCGGCCATAAAACCTTAGTACCACAGCTAATTAAGACCCTAAAGGAGCAAGGAGCTGATGATATTATCGTCACATGTGGAGGAGTGATCCCTCAAAAAGATTATAAATTTTTAAGACAGCACGGTGTTCGTGCCATATTTGGTCCCGGGCATCCAATCCCAGATGCTATTACAGAAATTATGGATCTTTTAAATGAACTTAGCTGAAAAAATTGTAAATGGAGACAGGAGGGCATTGGCCCAAGCCATAACCTTGCTAGAAAGCAAGCTAGCGCCAGACTATATGGCCGCCCAACAGATTATTCAAGAGCTCTATCCTAAAACCGGCAAAGCATTACGCATTGGCATTACCGGTATTCCTGGAGTAGGAAAATCTACTCTAATTGAGGCATTTGGCACCTACCTATTACGAGAACAGGGGGCCCGTGTCGCAGTCTTAACTGTTGACCCCAGCTCCAAATTACACGGTGGAAGTATACTCGGTGATAAAACGAGGATGGCACAACTGGCAGCTGACCCCAATGCCTTTATCCGCCCAACACCCGCGAAGGGATTTTTAGGAGGAGTCGGACACCATACCCGTGAGACAATTCTACTGTGTGAAGCCGCAGGTTTCGACCATATCTTAGTCGAGTCAGTCGGGGTAGGACAATCTGAATTTCAGCTGCTAGATATGGTGGACTTTTTCTTACTCCTTTCTATGCCTCATGAGGGAGATGAGATTCAAGGAATCAAGAAAGGAATACTCGAAGTAGTTAACGCAATCTTTGTCAACAAGGCTGATGGAAAGTTACTCAATGCTGCCAAAAATCATCAGCAGATGCTACAAAACTCACTACATTTTTCACACAAAGATAACGATACTGAAAATACTTGGCTTCCACCTGTCCATATGGGATCTGCCCTTAACCGTGAAGGAGTCGATACACTTTTCCAGACCATCAAACGCTTTACTTTAAAAAGTAAAGAGAGTGGTAAATGGATAGAAAAACGAGAAAAACAGACTAGAGTTTGGATGGAAGAACAGCTAAGAGATCAGCTATATTTTCACTTCAAACAAAAATATGATTTAAAAAAGATGGCAAAATCTCTAAATGAGAACGAATTAACACCTTACTTTCAAATCAAACAACTAATCAGCAGCTTAGAACATTGAGGGGAGGCTATCACCACCTCGGGTACAAGTTACCCCTTGAGCACTATCACCATAACGACTTCTAATATTCAATACCGCTTGAGTACTCTGCCCAGGTTGAATGTCAAAGTTGGAGATACTAAGAGTTATCTCCTGGATTGCCTGACCAAAGGTACTAGCACTATATGCTGCACCGTAAGTTACTACGTAGCTAACATCCTGAGCGCGAAATGTAACCTCTCGATTGGTTTGAAGATCCTGGAAAATAATCGCCGTTGCAGTATGTCCCATGTTTTGGTGGTTAAAGATCTGAATGCCGTAGCGATTATTATTACAAACATATGTTTCTGCTGACAATGTAGCCGAAACAATTATCGCAAACATCATTACTAGTAGGGTTGTCTTTTTCATAATTCTATCCTCTCACAAAATTAAAATATATCATCTAAAGCGCAATATGAACAACATCATCTACCACGGTAACACTCTCTGATACCATAAATTTCCTAACAAAAAACAGCAGAATTTTCTTGGAAGATATACCAAATGGCAGTTTCACCTTGGTCGGGACCAATTTTAGTAAATCCTGCTCCCGATTGTACTCTAGATCACCTTCCACCCTTAGTTTAAAATGCTTAAACAAAAAGTGAACCCTGGCGGCAAGCTTCAGCTTGGAATTACTTACACTTGCCGCTAGATCCTTGACTTTTGCTTTAGAAGTGCCCTTATTTGTGTCAAAACCAGCCGTCTCCAGTAGATCCCGTAAGCTGGGACCACTACCATTGTGCAACTCATTTATTTTATTGTTTCCAGCAGTATCAATTCTCTCAATATTAATATTCGCCGATGTCAGACATTCATCAATTACATTATCAAGTTCCAAAGCATCAGTCTCTTTGTCCTTAAAGCAGCTCATCTGTAAATTATGTAGTACGGTCTTCTCTTTGGGGTCAACAATCTCTAAACGAGGAGCGTTCAAAGTAAATTGCGCCTCCCTAATCTGGATTGTCTCTGGATTAATTACAAAGCTGGTTCCTGAAATCCTATTTTCAACATTTAGCTGGTTCGTAACAATATCTACGCCACTTTGACACTTGGAGATCAACTCTGCCGAGTTAAACTCTAATATCTCACCTTTTTTATCACAATTAAGCTTAAATTTTCCGGTCTGGATCAAATAGTTATCTATAATATCAATTTTACTATCTGCCCCTTTAAGAGAGATATTGTTATCTACCACCTCAAGAGAATCAAGTTTGGTATCAATTACTACTTTCTCGTCTGAGGTACCTTGATTGTAAAATTTGATACGAACAGGACTAATTTCACCCTCGTTTTTTGCATTTAACGTCGAACTATTCAAACAGGCTGCTACAAAAGACTCGGAGCTAATATCAGGGTAGTCTAAGTGTTTTTTGCAATAGAGCCTGAACTTTTCTAATCCCAGATGAATATGGTTGAGTTGAATATTCATATGTTTGGCTGAGATATGAATTCTCTTTGCATTCATATTTACTCTAGAGTCAGTAGCATCCCCATTCCTAATCATGTCGAGAGTGTGGCCTTCTGCTAATGAGAAACCAATATTGGTATAGCGCCCTTTGAAGCCGACAAAATTCTTGCGAATAAAGATCTGGGAGTCGAAAATATTTTCTTTATTATCAAGTGACATCGTCATGTCATCTTTAAACATTAGTAATTTACTAATCGCTGCTTTACCCGCAAACCCAACCCCACTATCTGGCCGCTTAAAATCAATCTGGGAAATTGTCATATCGAGAGCATTGTTGAACAACCGAGGGCCAGTATTATCTGCTGACTCTGCCCAAAGTGAACCGACAGACAGCATAATTAGAAATATAGCTAAAACCATGCTGTGCAAGTTGCCTCCAAACTGAATCAACACTCATGTTGTAATCCTTCTGGCGAATTATAACGCATGGTGCCGCATGGCGCGATAACGATTGGTAATAGCTGTAAATAGTACACAGTCAAAGCGGATAACTATCTAAAAATACATGCGAGATGGGTGCTCTGATAGATAAATACTTTAAGTTCCACCCATATTTTGAGAATATCATTTAATTTCCGATTTAAGCAGTATGAAGAGGATAGTGTTATGAATAGAGTTGCTAGCGATTTCAGTGGTCAAACATGGAAAGGAGAGCCGATTAATTTATCGCAATATAAAGGTAAAAAAATCTGGCTTGCATTCTTTCGCTACTCTAGTTGTCCTCTATGCAATTTAAGGATTTCAGAGATGATTACCAACTACGAAAAGTGGCAACAGAAAAATCTTGAGATATTAGCGGTTTTCCAAAGTGGCCCTGACAACATTAAACGCTATGTTGGAAAGCAGGAACCACCATTTACAATCATAGCTGATCCTGAGCAGAAGCTATATGAGCTTTATAAAGTAGGGAATGACTATAAAGGTTTTGCCTCCTTAAACGTAATGAAGCTTGGAACACAGGCCATGCTAAAGGGTTTCCTACCAGGTGTTATTGAGGGTGATCCATCTCGTATCCCGGCTGATTTTCTGATCAACGAAAATTTTGAAGTTGTTAATGAATTTCATGGAAAAGATATTGGAGATCACATTCCGATCACACAAATTGAGAGTTTCCTTGGTTAACTCTCTTCCTCCAACAAAGAACAACTAACTATTCTCAAGTAGCAGCAGTTCTCGCCTTCTAGTTGAGCAGTAGTAACTGTTAATATTTCACACTCTTTGCAAAAACCGCTCTCTATTGGTACTTAATAACCCCGGGCATCAGAGACCGCCCTAATATACTGAACTATTGGAGAGTATTTATGAAGATTACAACTTATATCATCAGCATTATATTCATCTCAAGCTTAGCATTTACTAATGTTTATGCTCAGAAAAACTGGAATTCATCCAAAAGTAACACCTCAACATCAATCAGAGCTGCCGAAAGAGATATCGTCACCTTGCTCGAAAAGACCAAGAGAGAAATAGTTCAAATGACATCCGAGATGGTAAAACTGGAAGACGCTAGATCTGGTAAGTTTAGAGTTGAAGTGTCTGTTAGTGTTAAACTAATTCCAATCGTCAAAAAACGTTAGTCACAAAGAGCAAAAATTGAATTAATGGCGGAGGACACAGGATTCGTTCCTCCCGCAAAGTAACCTCCAGTTACTTTGCCCCGGAGACGGGGCCGATCCCTAAGTCAGCCATCCGGGCTGACTTACTTCATCAAACCTGCCACCCGGCAGCTTTGACAAAGCCGCTCACTCTATTCGAATCCTGTACTTTTTCAAATATAAATTGATTAGAGGTTCTTCACACAACTCTGTGTGACTTTCAGCGCAAATCAAAATAATCAGGCATAGGGCTCCTAGTGTAAAATATGGAAGTACGACCAACCAATTTTGCAAAAGGAGAAGCCTATGCCCAAGAAAAATCTATCACAGCTA
>JABGUH010000013.1 GCA_018646675.1 Bdellovibrionales bacterium
AGGGAGTGGGCCGTATTACTATCGGGCTAGAATGTATGATGCTGCTTTCTTTTCAGTAGATAAACTAGTATGCAAAACAATCAATTTATGAGTCACTTGATCCATTTTCATTTCAACCAGGAATTGGAAAGAATAAGATGTTAGTGCCAGTCGACTTTTGGGACTTGGTGCAATAACATTTGCTGTTTCTGGTTCCGATATTTGCCCATTTAACTAAAAGGTACCGGTTACCTTTTGTTCCGTTTGTACAACCTTTAATTTGGGTTACATTTTATACCGAGCAATTAGGTGACACTCCCTAAGTTAATATCAAATGGACTATCCGAAAGGGTTAATCTCCGATGATCTTTATCAAAAAAACCAAGGGTATAGTCCATAAAGTCTAATTGCCATATATTGCCATCATGTTCAGTTAATCCTAATGGCTGTCCCCTAAAAGCAGTCGAGACAAAGAGTTTATCCTTGTTGTGGATATTTACACTGCCACACTTAGTCACTGTTTTTGTAAGATCACATCCACTATAGTCAGGTTCAGGCAAGCTATCAGGATAGCATCTATTTGATTTTTTATAGATGTCATTTGGAGTTTTCATTTTTAAAGCTTCATGCGGTCTTTCTAGATTAAATTCATCTTTAAATTTATTAAAAATTTCTTGTTGGTGTAAAAGGTTTAAGCCTGTCGGCTTAGTAGCATCGGCCTTTAAGGTTCTATGCATCCTCTCATGCTGACCATTTTGTTCTGGGTGCCCTGGGTTTATTCTCTCAAGCTTAATGCCCAAGCGTAGCCACCAGATAGAGAGTGAGCTTAACCCCCAAATTGAGCGAGAGGAGAAAGGCTCTCCGTTATCACTTCGTATTGCATTGGGCAGACCATACTCTCTAAATAGCTCTTCACACACCACTTGAGAGTCAAGTGAACGAATAGAAGAAAAACCTTCGCAGGCCAGTAAATACCTACTGACTTGATCGGTGATAGTTAGAGGATAACAGTATTTGCGGTTTCTTAGTCTGAACTGCCCCTTATAATCAATACACCAGAGATCATTTGCTTTAGATGGAACAGAAAGATTGGTAGGTATCGCCTTAAAGCTGTTCTTTCTTCTCTTCTTCTTTACCAGTCCATTTTTATCCAGAATGCAGTGAACAGTACTTTTAACTGGGATTATTTCACTTGGATATTTCCTTACTAGCCATTCTCTAATTTTAGGTGCTCCCCATGTTGGGTTTACTTTTTTCTTTTTCAAAATCAGGGACTGAATATAGTCAGGAGTCCTATTAGCTGCTCTTCTTGGCCCTCTCTTATTATCATAAAGGGCCAATAAACCGCTGTCCTTATACCTATTATAAATTTTGTAACCGGTTTTTCTGGAGATATTAAATTCACGACATAAGTCAGTCATTTTTTCCCCATCTTCTAATCGATAAATAAACTTCATTCTTTCATTCACAGCAGTGGACTCCTTCCATGGCATAACAAACCTCCTGTTATCAGAAGATTATATCAGACCATTTTGTTTAGAAGTGTTACCTTATTGCTCGGTATAATCTGTTACCTAAATACCAAGAATATACCGTTCCTGCTCCTGTTCCTGTTCCTGTTCCTGTTCCTGTTCCTGTTCCTGTTCCTGTTCCTGTTCCTGTTCCTGTTCCTGTTCCTGTTCCCGCTTATTGCCTGTTCAATCATCACTACCTCTCAAGTAGGGCAGTTAAGGTATTTTCTACCACCTCCATTTGTATTATTTGGCAAAACCGACTAGAATTCAGTGCGGCAGGCTATCCGCCTAGGAGGTTACAATCAATGTCTAAATATACTTTACTACTAGCAGTCACTCTTATCTCTCTACTCTTTTCCACAACGGAGTTAGGTGCCACCAACTCTGGAAATAGCATCGTTCAAACTGCAAGAGGAGAGTTGGGTAATGATGATAGTGATCCCGGTTTTGAACCAGATGGTCGTTATCAAGCTGATGGGGTTAATAACTGGTGCTCTGAATTTGTCTCTTGGGTCTACGATCAAGCGGGATATCCTTTTACTGGTGGATCTCTCGGAGGGTGGATGAAGTGGAATACGGTACAAATTCGTGACTGGTTTAGCGATAACTCAACATACGTAGAGCGAGATGGTGGAGATTGGGGCCGTCTGCAACCGCAACCTGGTGATTATGTCTTTATTAGCAGGGCCTCCAATCCGGGACGTGCCCATAGTGGAATTGTTAAACGAGTTGATAGTCGTGGAGGACTTTGGACGATTGAGGGTAACAACGCAGGACGGGTGGTTGATGAGTATTACTATCCTAGTTTTCGTACTAACGATTCCAGTGATCTTCCCGCTGAGACAAATGGTATTGTAATGGGTTTTGGGCTGCGCACGGGTAAGAATATTCGTCTAAACGGCTCTGCCAGTGCCTCTTCAAGTGGCAATAATCGCTCTCCCTATCGTGCTTTCGATGGTAATAGTAGCACCTTCTGGCGTAATCGAACCAATCAAACGGGGAGTCAGTGGTTGGAGCTTAAGTTTAACTCTGCTCAAACTGTTACTAAAGTACGGTTAACTTTTGGTAGTCACTACTGTCGAAATTATAAATTTAGAGTAAAGAGATCCTCTGGTAGCTGGCACTATGTAAAAACCATTACGGGTAATAGTCGTCGCAATCGTGCCCACGTCTGGTTTACCCCTCAAGAAAATGTTAAGCGAATTCGTATCTACTGTACCCGCTACTCTGCGGATGACTACTTCTCTCTCTATGAGATGGAGGTGATGAAGTAATTTATAATTGTGTAACTGGAAACTTAGTAGATTGAGTCACGACCAAAGTCATTACGGCTATTTACCCACCCATCATAAGGAATTTACTTGGTTTATTTTTCTCTTCAATAGATCAAGTAAAACACAATTCCACTTTTCACCTCTTGTCATCTTTTAAATATTTTGCCTGAGGATTTACTAAGTTTCGCGTGAATTGCTATAGTAACAGCTTCCCATCCCTATTCGTTGCGGCCTTCCGCTCCAGACCTTTTGGCCGTCGATCTTGGAGAGCACATTACAATTTTTATGATAAAGGATAGGAGCAATTAGGCACATATTAGTCAAATTACGGTTATACTAAAAATGACCCCTCTATTAAATGAGCAGCCTAACGGCCGTTCCTTTAAGAAAAAATCTCTTAATATAGAAGTCTTCCAAGTTTTCCCTAATATATTTATAATGTGAAGAGTATTTTGAGTTTTAATTTATAAAGCTAGCCTTTGGCTGTCCTTTTTTTAAGGGGGGGGGTATTTAGCTTCGCTAGTCTTCGACTATATAATAGTGTAGAGAGTAAAGGGGTGTTAATTCAGGCTATCTTCGAAAGAAAGTTATTCGGTCCAGTTAGAGTCACTCCAGTTTTGACGCAAACGCGCAACCTTGATTGTAGATGCTGGTTTACGTGAACTAACGTTTGTAGTTGAAGATATATGGGTACGTTCTTGACTAAGTTTATTTTGCTGTTTTGATACTTTATTGGAGCTTAAATTGCTCTTTTCCGAGTTGCTCTCCCATTCACAGGCGTAGAGCATCGAGTTGGTTAATAGTAATGTGAGAAGAATTGTTGTTATTTTCATGGCCACCTCTAATAATTTAGTTAAAAAACTAGTTATTTTGGTCACTACTTTACTTACTCACTTAACCATTTCATTATATCACAATAAAACATGATGTAGGTCATAAATATTGATAATGTGCGTTATTTTCCCTCTCTATATTACTGTAATTAGATAATAGAAGAGTTATGGTAGTAAATTCTCGCGAGGCATCTCGTTGTGAGCTGTGCCTAATGTATTTAATAGGTGCTGATACTGCCTGATAAAGCTTTGAGCTACTTTGGGTATTTTGATGTGGTAGAAATTTTCAAAGTTTCTAGTAAAAGCGGCGGTAGTAAGGTTACCGGCCCCAGCAAAGATAGAGCTCTCCTTTTCTCCTTGGAAGATGATGAAGTTATCTCTCCTTTAATTGTTGAAGTGGTTACCCCGGATCTTTTGACCCGTAACGTGCGAACAGGAAAGCAGCCCTTTGTAATCGACCTTCGCCATTAATACCCAATTGTAATTAATACATGACGCATTGCGCAAGGCTTCGGCTATTGATAAAATAGTGTCATGCTACATACAAGTTTTTTTAGTAATTTTAGTATCTTACCTTACATTAAGTGGGTGGCACCACTACTTTTTTAATATTTGATAATTACTTAATTAAGGAGAAACGCAATGTTAAAACTTCACACCGTTATGCTTGGATTAATTTTTTCAACACTTTTTATTAATAGTACTCTCTATGGAAACTCTGATCTTCTTGATGATGAGAATTCACTTGGCGGAACCCTAGTCTGTCAGACTGCTTTTGGAGATAGTCATAAGCTAACAGTAGACTCTGATCTATCTAAAGAGGAGCTACTCGCTTTTTCAGACAGTGAAGATGAGGTGCAATTTTCCACTAAAACTACTCAGAGTTTTGCAACAGGTGGTTTTAACTTAGGTGTTAATGGAGTTGAAGATGCTACACCTGAATCAAGTAAGACAAAAACGGTTGTTGGATTTACCGTCGGTACGCTATTAGGAATAACTGGTGCTGTAGTGGGTGGTAGTGTTGATCTGATGAAATATGCTTATCAGAGGGGAGAAGGAGAGTATCAGAGGAGTAAAAAGACAGAACAGATGGCTTCTGATCTTAACTTTTTAAGCTCTTCCACTCAAATTGGAAAAGAGCGAGGAGTTAGTTGTCAGCAGCTAAAAGTACTCTCTGACTATATTGACTCTTTGTAGTAGTTAGATTTTAAATCGCTATCGTTAGAAACTAGCTTTTTTAGAAATCGCCCCAGTCACACTGAAGACAGACTAGATTAAGCTCTCTCCACATTTTTACGACGGAAGCTTTATCTTCAATGACAAATTCAATCTGGTAGTTTGGGGCGATCTCCTTATGATAGATCTCCTTTTTCATTACCCAGTCATCACGATGATCTGCTAAAGCTCGCATGTAGAGGTGGTTGTATTTGATGGAGTGTAAGGAATTTACTTGGTTTATTTTTCTCTTCAATAGATCAAGTAAAACACAATTCCACTTTTCACCTCTTGTCAGCTTTTAAATATTTTGCCTGAGGATTTACTAAGTTTCGCGTAAATTGCTATAGTAACAGCTTCCCATCCCTATTCGTTGCGACCTTCCGCTCCAGACCTTTGGCCGTCGATCTTGGAGAGCACATTACAATTTTCATGATACGATCAAAATCCGTTGTTTCGGTGGCCCTGTGGCTTGTCGTCCGCTAGCAGATACTAGCTCTCTTTTTAACGGTCCGCAATTTTGTTATATCAACAAGAGAACTGATAGTGTAGTTTGACTAATCTCTTCAATATTTTCAATAGCATGGCAATCTTAGGTTACGTTCTTGTGGGTGTGTCATTGAGTGTTTTTGGAACCAAGTAAATTCCTTATAAGATCGAGTTCAAACGGTTTGGTAAAGATATCATCTATTCCTAAATCGAGCGCAGAACCAGCAAGAGCTAATGAGTCATCGGTAGAAACCATAATAACAGCAGCAGAATCTTTAGATAATTTTGCCTCATAGTATTTTGTAAGAAAATCAATTGATTGATCGTCAACAATCACTACTTCACGATTTATAAGATCTCCTGACTGACAAATTTCAATCTTTTTTATTCACCCACTTGGCAATAGTTTGTAGTAACTCTCTATTGTCAAATGGTTTGGCAATGTGATCGTCCATCTTTGCTGTTAGGGCTTTTTCCTTATCACCTTTCATCGTACTTGCAGTTAGAGCAATTATGGGTAAACCTTGAAGAGACTTCTGGCTGCGAATCTGTTTAGTTGCTTCATATCCATCCATGACTGGCATCTGACAATCCATTAATACAAGATCAAATGTTTCATTCGCCAGCAGATCCAAGGCTTCTTGACCGTTGGTAGCACTTTGTACCACTATCCCCTTACTTGTTAGCACTTCAACAATCACCTCCATATTTATCTCATTATCCTCAACTACCAGTATCTGAGTTCCTTTCAAATCAATAACTGCTCTTTGGGTATCATCCTCCGGCATGGTATAATCACCTGATGCCAACTTTAAACAGATGGTAAAGTGAAATAAACTTCCAACATTTAGTTCACTCTCTACCCACAACTCTCCCCCCATCTTCTCCACAATCTGTTTAGAAATGGGTAGACCTAACCCTGTTCCACTAGAACTCTTAGGCGTTGTGGGCTGCTCTACTTGCTCGAAAGGGGTGAAGATCTTCTTTTGTTGCTCTTTAGAAATGCCAACACCCCTATCTTGGACGGTAAATTTTAGCTCTACCATCTCGCCATCAATCGCCTTTTGCTCAACCCGCAGTTTTACTGGTGTCTCCTTGTCACTAAACTTAACCGCATTGCCAACTAAGTTAATCAGCACTTGACGCAGTCGCTGAAAATCACCTCTCAGTTGATTAGGAACATCTGGTGCAATCTCAGCCACTACCCGTAAAACTTGACTGGACTCATCTAAGTTAAATAGGGCCAAGCTGCCCTCAATCACACTATCAAGTTCAAACTTACTCTCTTCTAGAGTTAACTGATTGGCCTCTATTTTTGAGAAATCCAAAATATCATTAATTAGTGAGAGTAAACCTTTAGCCGCTTGATTACTCTTATGAATATAGTTTTTTTGGCGTTGAGCAATGTCGGTTTCAAGTGCTAAATTGGTAAATCCGATCACCGCATTCATCGGAGTACGAATATCATGACTCATATTGGCCAAAAACATTGATTTGGCTTGGTTGGCCTGATTAGCAATTTTAACTTGCTCATCTAACTGTTCGGTGCGCTGCTCAACCGTCTGTTCTAGGTCATTACGATGTATCTCAAGCTTAGTGGCCAGTTGCTCTTTTACTCTAACTTCATCTTGCAGTTGAAAATATGACTGCTCTAGGTTTTGGCTCATCTGATTAAAATCATGGGCCAACTCCCCAAATTCATCTTTAGACTTAACCGCTATTATTGTTTTAAAGTTGCCAGCACTAATCTTCTTGACTCCATCCATTAGTATGTTGAGAGGTTTTGAAATTACATTGGCCAACAAGACACTGATAATTATCGAGATAACTATCATAACAACTATAAGGATATATATAATTAGACGATAGTTATCGAATAGTTGCACGGCCTTAGATAGGGTCTTCGTGGTGTCTGACAGCGCTGCTGATACCTCTGGCGCATTAGTAGTAAGAAAGTTGTCAGCAAAATGGCTAACCTTCATTTGGGCCCGCTTAATTTCTGTTTTATCGGCTTTGTGGTTTATTAATGATAAATAGCGATTAACCCCACGAATAAACTGATTAACATCTTGATTGATCGATTCTGCATCATGGTGATGTGTACACTCTGCGTGATCGATAGAGTTATCATGTCTGAAAATTTTATGGAAAGTATTGTGATGTAGGGTATGGAGTGTTTGGTTAATCGCAAGTTCAGAGAGAGTGGTCGTTATCTGTTTTTGTACCTTAAATGATGGACTATTCTCATAAGTATTAAGTAGCTGTAAAGTTTTATAGATTGAGAGTGAGATATGGGTTAGTGCCATACTTCCGGGTAGATCATGACTAATCGAGGCGTCAAGAGAGGTTATAACCCTTTGCTGTACCAAGAGTGAAAAAACGCCCACCACCAACATTGAGGTTAAGGAGAGCGAGATTAAACTGACTAGAAGTTTATGTTTTATTCTCAAGGCTTAACTCCAAAGCCATGTTTTTTAAAAATGGCTTCTCCTTTAGTGGCAATATAATTAAATAATTTTTTAGCGGACTCTTCATGGCCACTGGTTGAAAGTCGCCCTACACCTATCTGTTGAGTATAGTTAATCTTGGCCGGAATGGTGATTAGATGCAAATCATCTCCTCTTTCCCAATGTATTTGATCAGACCAGATCAAGGCTGCATCCACCAAACCACTATTTAGTAACTCAAACAGATCTGCTGCGTTAGAGGATGACCAAGAAGTGATACTATGTCGAAAGCTCTGGTCTGGTGGCAACTTTGATAATATTTGCTCAGCAATCCAGCCGATTGTTGCCATCTCATGATTGGCTATACCAATTGTAACTCCCGGCTTCAGTAGATCAGCGTAGCTTTTGATATTTTTCTCATTTCCTTTTTTAGCAAAAAATGCCGGAACATGGAGGGCAAGCGGATGTTTCTCAACAATTAAGCTGCCTCCTTTTTCTAAATAGTGTTCTGAGCCAGGGATAAAGATGTCACCATACTTACTCTTTTTGATTGTTTTTAGTAGAATATGGCTTCCTGCATAGACCACATTAACTACAACCTGCTCTTGCTTTTCATAGGCTTTAATTAACTCGGCAACTGGTAGCTTTAGTCCTCGGCCAGAGTAGACGGTTAACACTCTCTCTTGACGCGACAGACAACCACTAGTTATCACCAACAGCCCAGAGCAGATAAATACTGCTAACCGATGACCCAAAGAGACTTTATAAAAGTTCATCACGAGACCCCTAAACCTATAAACCTATAAACCTAAATCTTAGCAATAGCTTGTTTAACTATCGGAAAATATCGCTCAGTCTTTAGCCAAACTACTGAATATACCTAATAAACAACAAAAGGGAGTTGCAAGTTATAGCCTTCTAAACACCTTATATTTGTTATGGAGATTCTCAAAGTATTGACCAGCACGATGAAAGCGGATCGACTCTTTGGGCCCAAG
>JABGUH010000017.1 GCA_018646675.1 Bdellovibrionales bacterium
GTTTGATTAAGTAAGTCACACACGAAGTGTGACTTAGCGAATGGCCCCGTCTCCGGGACGAGGAGCAGAATGCGACGAGTGGGAGGAACAAATCCCTCCACCCCAGCCATTTTTCTAAATCATATATTGCACACTGCCTAATTTGTTTGAAATACAAACGTCTGGGATTTGAATAGAGTGAGCGGCTTGGTCAAAGCTGCCAGCGGCAGGTTTGATTAAGTAAGTCACACACGAAGTGTGACTTAGCGAATGGCCCCGTCTCCGGGGCGAGGAGCAGAATGCGACGAGTGGGAGGAACAAATCCCTAGGCAATAACTTCTATAGTACTTTCCTCTTTTTTTTACAATAACTCATCTATCCAGCGTTCACCAACAAACTCCAGCCCATTAGTGTAGTAGAGATACACCCCATCCTCACCAGATCCACCATGGTAGATGACCTTAAAATAGATGGCGAAGCCGGACGCTTCGTCGGAGACGTGGGTTAAATCGTATAACTGGAAGTGGGGACCCTCATCTGGAAAAATAATAGTATCGCCAGCATACTCACTATTAAGGTACTCCCTTGCCAGTTCTATAACATCTGTTGGAATCTCGTTATGAGGAATCATCAGTACTTCAGAGCCACAGTCAGTGGCATCTAGATGGCAATCCAAGGTTGGATAACCAGCATTTCGATATTGATCGACAATGTCATAGTCACTCATCCCAATGTAAGCCCAAGCCATGGGAATAAAGATACAAAGAACAAAGGTTACGGTGGCCAATCGAATTGTTGATTCTAGTTTCATATTGCTAGCTCTCCTTTATTTTAACTTTATACTGTCCTTAATATGTAGACACCTAACAGATTTACAAGGGGAAAATCAAGTAGGTAGGGTAAGTCGTCTATAATAGTTACAGGGGGCAATTAGACTCACAGTTCGGTGTGTTGGTACTTTGCATTCCAGAGAGAAATATATTTATGTCAATTAGCTCTAAAGAGCTAATACTATTCCCAGCACTTACCCAGTTTATTGATGCGCTTTTTAGCATTACAATAAATTACTATATTAATTAAACCATATACAGTTCCACATGAAAAAAAACTAAAATAGAACAAATCAAGGCAAGAGGTGCAAGCTGAGTAAAGCACCATTGTGACCAGAGATTTCCTCAATCAATTTACCAATAGTGCGACCGCAGAGCAGCTGTATTCAACTAGATAAACCCGAGAGATATCCTCTGCTATTACAAGACAAGACCAACTTTTACAAAAGATAGTTAGAACGCGGATATTATTTTGCGATTTTGCCTAGGATCTGGTACTACCTTTCATTTCATACTGGCTTTCAAGGTACCGCGCGGAAAAAATCAAACCTCTCATCAGGTTGAAAGCAAGATAGGAGATGACTACTATGATCACCATAAAAAGAGCGGCACCCTGCTTAGTGGAGTCAAAATCTTGCTGGTAGACGATAACGACATGAATCTGGAACTGTTTTATGAAATTTTATCTGAACAGGGATCTAATGTAACTGTCGCTGAAAATGGTCAAGAAGCTTTAGATAGATTAAATGAGTTAAGTTTTGATCTGGTTTTAATGGATTGCCAAATGCCAATAATGGATGGATATGTTGCTACCGGTAAGATTAGAGCGCAGGAGCGTTTAAAGAATCTTCCAATAATTGCATTAACCGCCAATACGATGAGAGGTGATAAGGAAAAATGTCTTGCGGCCGGAATGAGTGACTTTATTGGTAAGCCAATTGAAGAAAACAGCTTTTACAAAACTATTTTAGAATATTCCAAATAACAAAAGCTGTCAGCGGCAGCTTTTCTAGGGGTACTGCGCCCGGTACTGGCCAATTATTTTAACAACCTTATCAATATCAATCGGTTTGGCCATCAAGTCGACAGCTCCCATTGTTACCGCTTCATCCTTTGATAACTCGGTAAAACCAGTAACCAGCAATACTACTGGAAGGTTAATATCTCTCTCTTTTATATTACTTAGTAGCTCTTGGCCGCCACCCTGTGGCATTCTGACATCGGTGAGAACAAAATCAATTTTATTATTCTGCACTAATTCAAACGCCTCGATCCCACCAGAAGCTGATTTCACATTAAATCCCTCAAGCTCCAATTCAATCAAAATTGATTCCCGGATGTCATCCTCATCATCAACAATCAAAACTGTAATCTCACTGTTACTCTTCATGGTAAACTCCATTAGCTAACTTTTTCTTCCTGGGTAATTGGTAATTTAATTATAAAACAGGTGTTAGCTGAATCATTATCAATAAAGAACTCCCCCTGGTGCTGTAAAATAATGCTTTTCGATAGACTTAACCCTAATCCAGTCCCTTTCCCGACCTCCTTCGTGGTAAAAAAAGGCTGGAATATTTTATCCTGAACCTCTTGGGATATCCCATTCCCTGAGTCTGTCAGTTTTACCGTTATATTACGCTTGTTTAGGCTAGTCTCAAATTTTAACCACTTCTGACTGAAGTCACTAATCTCATCAAATGAATTATTAAATAGATTAATAAAAACTTGTGATAGTTGAACTCGGTTACACATAAAATTAGTATTCATCCCTACTTCATCATAGTTATAGATTAGCTGAATACCGTAGGCTTTAAATTTTTCCCCACTTAGATTAATAACGTCTTCCAATACTTCTTTCAATGTGCTGGTATCGAATTTTTCAGCCGATGAGTCTCTAGATACAACCCTAAGTCCTAACACAATTTTCCTTATTCTCTCAATCGTTTCAAATATTACTACTACCGATTTTTCAATTGTGCTGTTTTCAATTGAGTCTTTTTTCATTATTTTCTGGATAATTCTCGCCCGAGATAACATAACCGTTAATGGATTATTAATCTCATGAGCAATTCCTCCTGCCATCTCACCCAATGCAGACAACTTCGAGGTGGCCAGAAGCTGCATCTGTTGCTGCTTGATAACTTGCGCCCTCTCATCAACCAATCCCTCCAAATTATCAGTATGTCCCTTAATTACCGATAACATGCGATCCAAAGCTTGGGCCAACTGTCCAACTTCGTCTTTCCTGCTTATAAATGATTTATTTATCAGCTCCCCATGATCTCTCTCTCCACTAGCATATTTTGTGGCAAATTGAGTCAGGGTAGAGATGGGGCCGAGCAGATAGAGAGTGTAGAGCAATATAATAATAACACCAACAATGATAACGATAAGATTAATCAAAAGGTTTTCATAGAGCAGCGGAGCGATGACCTCTCGCTCCCTCTGCTCCAGCCCCATCCCTAAATATACATGTCCTAACAGACCGGCCAATATCGGCGTTTTAATCACAAGATATCTTTTACCTAAAATTATTTTTTCAGTGTAGTCAGCCTGATTGCCTCTACCCGCGACAACTGTCTTCTCCTCTTCATGCAGCTGAAGATACTCCTGCGGAATTTTAGGGTAAAAGGTATGAGCATACACATGATGATTCTCATCAAGTATCATAATAAAGCTGACTCCAGCAATATCACGATATTGATCGATAAAATTTTGAACTGTCGATGCATCTCGATTAAGTAGTGTATCCTGAATACCTGAAGAGAGCCCCTTAAGAAGGGAGTGACCCTTGGATACAAACTCATCTTTTAGTGTTGTCTTTAATGTTCTCTTGGAGAATTCAAATGAAGCGAAACTGCTAATTATAAATAGTAAAACAGTTGGAATTAAAACTTTAATCGCAATGGAGTCTCTGATAATTCTCATTAACTGTCCTAATTTCTAAATTTTTTCCAGTTTTCAATTAGAGAGTATTTTCCATCTTTAATCTCAGTGAAGAATACCTTAGCCAAAGCTCCAGCCGTAACGCTAAGATCAATCTTTTTACTTAAACCAACATCAAGTTTGGTGATTGATCTTGCTGTCTGCATAAACTTTTTGCGTGTAAACTCCCCTCGCATTTTTTTTAGAACTGCCACCAGTACTTTTGCATTCAAGTACCCCTCTAAAGAGATGAAGCTAAATTTTGAAGGAGTATAGCCTGAATCTTTGAGATCCTTTGGAACCTTGGGATTATATCGATTCATCATGGCTTGATACTCTTTTACCAGAGGGATCGTTATATCTGCCCAAGGAGGAACGACTTGAGAGTTTATTAGGTTATTCGTCAGCACTTTTCCCCTTTTCTTCTCGTCACCTTTTAGTAAATTTAATAGCTGGTCTGAACCGACAAAAGAGACGTTGGCAATCGGTGCGTTAAAGTTCATTAAACGTGCATCACGAATAAAGGCGGCACAAGCCTCATAGGAACCAATGGAGATTACCGCTTGCGCCTTAGATTCAATCATCGCTTTTACTTGCTCTTTCATGTTGCTACCATATTTAGTTCCCCGAACATAGGTTGCTTCAGCCACAATGTTTTTTCCATATGCCTTTAGAGCTCTTTTGACACCATCCGCACCAGAGCGGCCATAGGCATCATATTGAATAAAAACAGCAATGCGATCAATTCCTACCTTTATCAGTTGATCAACTAAACCTTTCGTTTCATGACGGTAAGAGCTTCTAATATTAAAAACATACTGATTGTGAGGTGCTTCACGCTGAGGTTGAGCACCGGTAAAATTGGAAAATAGAAATAAGCCACCAGGAGAGAATTTTTGAATAACTGGTAAAGCTTTAACAATCGTCGGCGTCCCTACATAGCCAAATAGCCCAAACACCTTATGCTTTTGTTCCAATTTGATTGTATTTAAGAGCGTAACATCTCCCTCATAACCGTCATCTAAAGGCAAAATTCTAATTTCCTTTCCGGCCACTCCCCCCTGAGAGTTAATGTGGTCGAAGTAGGCTTGTGATCCACGATATAGCTCAGACCCCAATGCCTTTGAGCTGCCCCTGAAAGCTGCCGACTGACCAAATAGAATGCCATCTGCAAAAACACCTGGAGCCTGTGCGAGAATATTTGGCTGCAGTGAAAAAATTGAGAGTAAAAAGAGTGATAAAAGCAGTTTGTATTTCATGTGAAAATCCCAGCAGTTACAAGAATAAAACGTTACATCTTCATTCTGCTGTAATTTCAACATTATTCAAGCGTGAGGCAATTAATCCCTACCTTATATAACTATAACCAAAATAAAGTAATACTATAGTAATTTAGATTGAACTAATATCTGCTAATCAGTTGGCCGCGACCGAGCTTCAGCATGCTCGCGACAAAGATCAATTTCTGAGTCGGTGATCAACCCTGTCGGACCGGTAATCTCGGCCAGCTCAACACCATGTTTCCTTGCCATTTTGTAGATCTCCTTCACCTTACGAACCGAAATACTTCTAGAGAGAGTAAAAGATTCGAGACGTCCCTCTAGCGATAGCAGCGCCGTTTCAGCCAAGCATGCGTAGACGACCTTGCCTTGTAGACCGAGGTCACAATCTATTTTAACCTTGCCTGGTAAGACCACCTCACCATTGGCCATCACCAAGACGTCCGGTCTAGTTAGGGCCTCCTCTTTGGTGATATCAAATGGGCGGCTTACATCGCAGATAACAGCTCCCGGTAAAACCTTCTGAATGTCCAACAATCGCTGACCACTCTGGTTACTGGTGGTTGTTATAATTAGGTGGCAATCATCCAAATATTGATCCGCTTCACTGGCAGCGACTACTTGACACTCAGGTGATTCCCGAAGAATAACCTGACGTAACTCCAATAATTTTGCTGGTCGACGTCCCACAATTACTAAACGAGAAAAAATGCTGGCCAAAATTCTGGCCAGCACCCGCCCAATACTCCCAGTAGCACCAATCACAATCGCCGCTGACTCAATTTTTCCTTGTTGATTTACAGAGACAAAACCCATCTTACGAACACACTCTTTTGCTGCCCACAATGTGGATGCTGCCGAAAGTGAGTTACCAGTTGTAACCGGAATCGGACTTAAACGGTCAACTGTAACCCCCGCATCCCCCACAATTTTGGTGTAAGCACCCAGACCAATAATCTCCGCCCCCTCTCGCTCTGCTACCTCACAGATATCTATCAACTTACGATAAATTGTCTCCGGCTTGCTCTCAATCATCTTTTTAGGTGTCTCAAATACGCTATAGATAATACACTCGGACTCAACGCTGTCAGCTTGGCTAACTATTCCAGTAATTTTTCCATAGTAAATACCTGTCAGGTGGGCGGTCACCCGCTCCAACAGACCACCAACGATTGAGCGAAAAGGCTTAAGGGGGCGCAGAGCGGGGGCATTAAAATAGTAATCTTTACTGAGAGGATGAATGATAAATGCGAACTTACGTTTCGCTTTTCGGGTCGTGGTCAGAGCGCGTAGGTTGATTACTTGTGGCTTAATATTTTGCTGAGATATCCAACTAATAATATCATCTAGTGATAGTGGTTTCATCTCAGCTGTTGAGGCCAACATAATCGCTTCAACTATTGCATAATTAAGGTAGTCCAGCTCGTACTTCTGTGGCAGACAAGATATGATACGAGCTACACCACAGCGAGTAAGTTCATCAATTAGCCCCTTATTATATGTACTCAATACAACTGACTTGCCGTAGAGAAAATCTTTATCCAATAGGTCAAACAGAAATTCATTTCCGACAAAAAAATGAGCTGACATATACTCTGAGAAGCGACTGGATAGCTTTTTTGCAACTGGAACAAATTTATTTTTCCTTCTGCGGCCAAACAGCTTTAGAACTTCTAATTTAGAGGTAAAAGAGCGAATCTGGTCGATACCATTTAGAGCAAATGGAAGTTTTAAATGCAGGTAGGGATCAAGCGAATAGATACGACTACAGTGCTCCTTAAAAAAATCAAGAAAAACCATCTGCTGACTTGCACAGATCAATCCAACACGCTTCTTGATAAATAGAGTTGGGTCCTTACGAACTAGATCATCCAGTACCCATGGTATATAGGTATTTTTAATTTTCTCGCCAGCGACTAAAATACTATGAAAAATAGTTCGTGCGCCAATTTCCTCTACATTACTAAAGGATGATGGCTCGATGGCAATAATATCATACTCGCCGTCATAGTGCTTGGCCAGATCCCATAATAGACGATCATTGCACTCACAGCCAAAATGTACTACTCGAACTGTAGTTTGACCAACAACAATAACTTTGTCGTAGTTATACTTTGAGGATCTAAGACTTAGGGCGAGTATTTTTCTCATAATAAAAACTTACTAAACATCCTCTTGCTAAAATCAGCATAACGTTTACATTGCAGGTTTGGTAAATATTTTTTCACATTCGCCTGGTCATAGCGACAACTCTGAAATAGATAATCCAAAGCCTTTTCAGGCAAACCAATCAGTGATACGAACCTTCCTATTAGCGGAGTATTACGACCGATAGGAATTATTCTAGGGGTCAATTTAAAAAATCTCAACATATCATTTAAGAATAGCGACACCGGAACCCCTGAGGACTCTCCAGTTAAGTGGAAAGTCAAAAGATGATTGTGCGGTGGCAATGCGACTATCTGTTGGACTCCAGAGACGACATCATCTACCGTTATTAGCGGTAGACTCGCTTTGGGATCATAAGGGAAGGGCACTATCCAGATCAATTTAGACAATAATCTCATACCTCTATTATGGCAAAGCTGTCGCATTCTATCTAGCAGGTAGTATGGCCCGTCAATCTTATCAAAATCACCGCTCTGGCTATCCCCTACAACTATCCCTGGACGAATAATCACTTTTGTAACCTGGTGTTGCCAGGAACGTACCAGCTCTTCGGCGACAAATTTGGTCCGAGCATATGGGTTACTCCAGCTTTGGCCACAATCTAAATCACTCTCGTAGAATACTCCTTTGAAATCACCACTCACCGCAATAGTACTTATGTGGTAGAATACCATGCACTGTGAGCACTGCTCAAGCAGATGTAGTAGATGTTGGGTGCCAGCAACATTGTTGATGTAGGCAAGGTGATCTGAGACCTCCAAGCTATAGAGAGCTGCCATATGAATAACATCAAAGGGGGAGTTATTAATCAATCTCAGATCAGATTCATCATCCAAAATTTCAGAATCGGTCAGATCACCGACAATAAATTTGCAGTTCGAGATATTATTAAAAAGTCGTTTCGCTCTCGCTAGAGACTCCTTACGGACTAGCAGTAGTAGCTCATCGTAGTCACGATAGATAGCACTGACCAAACGTCTTCCCAAAAACCCTGTCGCTCCAGTAATAAGAACTCTTCGCTTTCTGGTCATGCTACTTCCTCATCCACAATATAGACATTAAGGGATTTGTGGTGCAGCTTAACTGTAAATTTCTGGTACTCACCAAATACTTCACCGTCGCCAAAAAATCGCATAGTAGTGCCATCCAGTGTCTCCACTGTAACTTGATCAGTCTCAAATAGAATAATATTCTTATCACTTTCCACTGCCCCACCAGATAGAACTAGGTAAAAGCCTTTGATCAAGTCCATCTTATTATCATGGGCCAGACAGAACACGGTAAATATTCCATCATTGTTGGCCGCCCCTTGAGACAGCTCCACATCCCCAGCAATTTTAGACTGGTTGGTGATTAGAGTAAAAGCAGTTCTAATCTCTCCCGAATATTTATCTGACTCAATTTTCACGTGATGAAAAGTCAAACTACTAAAGAGGGATTGGTAAAGAAGAGCAGCAGTATATACACGGTGCTTGAGTATTCGCAGCACATACTTAAATTGATGAATTTTTTTTCGTAGATCATTGATCAAGTGAGTGACGCTTCCCCCTACGCCAAACCCACCATTGGTGGCAAAATAGCGTCCATCTACCTCTAATAGATCGATCTGCTTGAAGTTATTTAACCTGACTGCGGCAATTGAGTCGGTAATTCTACGTACCACTCCCAGCTCACGCGCCAAATCATTGGCAGTCCCTGCAGGTATCACTAATAGTGAAATATCAGTATGTACCAAGTACTGAATCATCAAGTTAACCGATCCATCTCCACCAATACAGACCACAATATGAATTCTGCTCTCTATCAGCTCGTCTACATCCGCCTTCATCTGCACTGGACCTAAGATAGGGTAGAATGTCAGATCGCTACGAAAAAGGATCTCCTTAACCTGCTCGATCCAGATGCTCCGATTGGAGCCTGAAGCGTGTTGATTATAAAATACAGCGACTTTTTGCATCTTTTATCAGTTAGTTACGGACCATCGATCCTATAGAAGTTACACTTTACCACTTATACTTTGAACCTCGTCACATTATCACGTACTATAGCGCCACTATGAAAAATTTATTTAAAAACTTAGGCCACATGGCCGCTACTTCCAATTTCGTTCTACTCTCTGGTCGGCTGCTAATTACCAATGTCATTCAAGACACCGTCACTAAAATCAAAAAGAGAAGCGGAATTCCTCTCGTCTAACCTGATAGCAAAATTACTCACATCTATAAGCATGCACTAATAATCATTGCAAGATGAACTCCCAGTAACGTGACACTTCCTCCCCCCTCAACTAATTTAGAGTTGCGCTCATTCGGATTAAGTAAAAACAGCACTACACTGATCAGCCCAGCCAAAGAGATGACCACTAGCAGATAGAGCCCTGCAATATGACCATTTATCCCCTTGATCACCAAACCACCAATTGCCAACAATATAAAATATAAAAAAATCAAAATAGAGCAAGTTAAGGGAATCCCCCATACTTTCGTATATGAATCTGCCCCCTCCTGCTCCCGATCTGCAGACCAGCTTTTACGGGCAATTTCATACAGAGTAGAGGGAAGTGAGACTACCGCAACTACCGCCCACACCTTGGGAGAGAGGATAAGGCTCAAGCTCCAGCCATCAAATGACATACTGGTCGCATAAATGACCATGAATGGAAGTATCATCTGATGTGAAAGTAGATAGAGTGAAATAGACTTTTTTAACTTTTCACGGATAAAAAACTCTTTAAACATCAGCCAGGAGTAGATCACCACCAGTACGATTAAAATGGTTCCTGCTTGACCAAATGGTATATTCCCCAGAACCTCTAATCCCATTAAGACACCCGCTACAACCCCAAGTTCTTGAAGTTTTACCACCCCCTTGGATAGTAGGCGCTCAGGATAGGCTTGGCAGTCATCATCAAAATCCTTAAACTCATCCATTAGTCGCAGGTGAAAAAAGACAAAAAAGAGTGCCACAGTAGCAGTGACCATCGCAGGACTAACATAGACTTGGATTGAAGATAGAGCAACCCGTTGAATTAAATAGAAGGCATTGAAACTGAACAGAGCGACAAATAGGCCAATCACTGGCAGCGGAAAACGTTCTTGGGTATAGGCTAAAAATCGCATAAAAAATGAGTCCGTTTTACTAGCATTCATGCTTTCACTCCCATATATTTTTTGAATTTTACGGTAATCAATTTTAGCGTGATGACGATCGTCCAGAGGAATCTCACCCACAATTTGAATTTTCTGCGGATGATACCCCAACTCCTCAAGCCGTGAGCGCAAAGTAGAGATTAGCTGCTGATCGCTCAACGAGTTTTTTTGCTGTGATCGTTGGATCAATAGTGCCGTACCCTCATCAGCCAGTTGGTAATAAGCAGATCTAGCAACACCATCCATCCGATCTAACACTGGTTCAATATTCAATGGAAAAAAATTACGACCATTCTCATTCA
>JABGUH010000011.1 GCA_018646675.1 Bdellovibrionales bacterium
AAAGATACCATCATTAAAATGTACGAATCAAAAATAAGTCAGTCGGAGATTGCTCGTCAGCTTGGAATTGCCAGACGGTCGGTGGGTAGGGCGTTACAAGATATGTGATCGGTTGTCACGCTCGCTAACCGGAAGGACACCTATAAAAACCAACAAGCTCTTCTCTATATTTCCAATCCCCTTCTTTGTGGGGTTGCCAGGTTTTAGGGCAAAATTTTGGATGTGCGATCAGCGAACTGGAGTTAACCAAGGGATTTATCAGTGGGCATCTAGGGAGGATGCTGAAAATTATGCTAAGTCATTTGCGGTACGCTTCATGACTGGCCGGTCCGAACACAATTCAATATCGTATAAAATAATCGCTAATAAAAATATCTATGACTATCTTGCCGAATTGAAAATATAGCACCAATAAAGTTTTAAAGGGAGATGGTCAGAAGTATATCTAGCTTGTTTCCATATTATTTAACGTAATATGGGCTTATTCTTGGTTGTGGAATAATTCAGAATGCGATCCCTCCGCTATTTTGAGTACTCATTTTCTTTGTATATTTTAAAATGCTGTTAGTTGCGGGACATGATATCAGGCAGATACAAGCTTTGCGATGAGTATTCATTGTGCTAATAAAGGTGTTGGCTCACCTATTTAGCCAAATTTACATAGCATCTAGATTACATGGCTCTAGGGTAGTAGCTAAGGTGTATAAATTAATTGCGGAGGAAGCACAATGGTTAGATATCTTTTGATCTCATTTGTACTACTTACATTAGTTGGTACAGTTGCGGCAAATGACTTTGTCGAGTTACAAAAGCAGTGTAAAAATCGGAAATTGACAGACGAGGTGCGAGAGGTCGCTTGCTCCAAGGTTTTAGAGGATGAGAGTCTGAGCGACAAAGAGCGTGCGAATTTTCTCTATCGTTTGGGTGATTTACGCTCAGACTTAAGACGTTACCAAGAAGCGATTGTCACTTTTGGCCAAGCACTGGTACTTGATCCAACCATGGCCCGGGTCTATCGTGGTCGTGCCTACGCCTATGGCCAGCTAAAAAATTATCGTGAGGCGATTGAGGATATTGGTTTTGTGCTAACAATTGAACCGGATTACGCTTGGTCTCATTTTTACAAAGGCTACTGCCATTACAAGTTAAATGAGAGTGAGCAAGCACTCTTATCATTTGCAAAGTCACTACAGATTAAACCTACATTTGCTAGCACCTTTTACTATCGTGGAAAGCTTTATCAGCAGATGGGGGAGCTAGCAAAAAGCGCTGCGGACTTTTATAGTTATTTGGAAATCAAACCATTTGAATCTGATGTTTGGCGTAGCTTGGGAAAGATTGAGCAGGAGCTTAACAGGTCGTTCCAGGCTTTCCAGTGTTATGCTAAATCGCGTCTGATGCATCCTGGTCACCATGAAATTAGCAACCTGATCAACTCCGTTATGGCGCCACCGGTGGCAATTGAGTTACCAGAGTTTACCTTTGTATCGCCGCAGAAGAATCTAACGATTAAATATATGCAGATCGTTAAGGATAAATTTTTGGACGATGATGTTGACGATATATTGGGTGGGCTATTTCGTTGGTTTGTTTCCGAGCCTAAACAGATTAAGAAATTTTCAACCATCGCTCAATCGATAATTGGGCAGACCGGCGCGGGAATAACTGAGATTGCATTGCAGCAGCTATATCCTGAGAGCAATAGTGCTGTCTCACGAGTGTTTCAATCCATTCTTCCGATTGAAATTGGTTTTGGTAAGGGCCCTAAAATTCGTTTTGCTTATCAATTAGATGATCTTCGAAAAATTTATCCCCTAGTTGAGGGCAAAAAGAGCCAAGGAGAGACAGATATTGAGTTGCTCTGTCCCCCATTTCAAAACCCCTCCACGGATGCAATGGGCTGTCTGCCAGGAAATTATATTAAGGTTGGAACTATGAATTGGCATTTAAGTGTGGGTAAGCCGGAACAGGTGTTAGTGTCGGCCGGTAAATTTGATACTCATGTGGTAAATTTTTATGAGTCAAGCTCTATCAGTCTGCTGGGTCGTACTGAACAGAGAAAGGTTAGTACAACCTATTGGATTGCACCAAAAATTAATTGGTGGGTTAAGCGTACTCGTCAGCAGGATGGTATGGGCGGCCAGAAAGGAAAAATTGCCATTTCAGAGGCGACAGAGATTATTAATCAACCGTAATATTATTGTATTGCTGGTCCTAACTTAAAAAAGCAAGACCTCCATTTTAGGAGGACTTGCTTGGTATCTTACAGACTAACTTCTACTCTATTTATACTGTTTGCACTCCCCTTTTTTGGCACCTTTAGTATGCCACTTGACGCAGACTTTTGGTGGAGGGGGAGCTGGGGTCGGAGTCGTATCCAGAGTTGGCGGTGTTGGTGACTGTTGTCTGGTCCTCCCATCTCTTTCATTTTTTATACAGGAGTCGCCAACTAGAGTTTCGTTATTTTTACATTTTTTGGGTGTGATCGGAGTTGGAGCTTTATTTTTTTTGATACATGACCCACCGATTAGAGTTTCATTGTTTTTACACTTTTTGGGTGTGATCGGGACCAGAACTTCTGGCTTGTGTTTTCTCACACAAGCAGTACCAGTGAATACTTCGTTTCTTTTGCATTTGATTTTGGCTTGAGGATTCGCACTTGGTTTCTTCATACAGGAGTTACCAACTTTAATTTCATTACTTCCACATTTAGTGGATAGTGGAGTGGAATTAATTTCTGGTCTACTGTCGGATGTTGTATCATCGACCGGCTTATTTGGGGCAGGTGGCAGGGGTAGGAATGAGTTGGGATCTTTTTGGTCTTTCTCATTTGCTGCATCATTAATAAAGACCACCCCACCCTTTTTAACTGTTGTGGTTAGATATTTGAACATTTTTACTGGAGCTTTGGTTATGACAGGAGCCTTAGTCGCAATGTTGGCAGCATTAAACATCTGGCCTGGCTTCATCATCACAACTTTTTTTAATTCCTTTGAGTTTATAGCGAGCTTGCCAGTAAAAAGGACAACGTCAGTTTTCGCCTGTCCCCGCTTTCCCCGGTAGACCTGAGTCGCAAACTCTGTTCCACGAATACCCATGGAGACAGTTGGTGTTTCAAGCTTTAAATTGTCTCTATTTTTTGCCTTGACAGTAAATAGACTCCGCAGCTGGCCATAGAGTAGTTTATATTTTGCTTTACGGTTTTTCTTGGTTTTAAACTTAAATTTATCAAATTTAAAATGGCTATTGGCGCCAAGTTGAAAGATGGTATCATCTTTCATAAGTATTTTGATATATGATGAATTATTCGTCACCATCTGGTCCTTCTCGTAAATTTTGTCGCCGAGTTTAAGTGTGGACTCCTCTCCCGAAATGGTATTAATTTTATGGACATTACCAATTAGTCGAATAACTCTTCCAATATATACGGCATCAGCGGCCAATATAGTATCCATGGGAATAACAACTATTACCAAAACTACCAACATGTGAAGGAATATATTTCGAGCTGTCGTTATCACCATGGTTGATCCTCCTTAATAATCAAAATATTTAGTAAACAATTTATCAAGCCACAATCTACTTTTTTCGTTACTTATACATTTCGTTACTTATACATTTCGTTACTTATACATAAAGATTTTAGCACTATTTAGAAATCTAGCAGGTTAAAATTGTGCACAAAGGTTAAAACATTTAGTCTGATTAACTTACAGGTTAATAGATCATCTACCCTTACTTGATATTTTTAGTCAAAATTGTAGGTAGTTGGCTTGATGGCAAGCGATTGTACTTTATGCATTGTCAGTACAATGGCTTTGAATTTTTTATTACACTACAGCATCAGATAACATATTATGTTTTTGTAATTATATTCTAAAATAGCCAACTTATTGTTGGCATAGTCGCGCCTCTGATATTTTGATATAAAAACAGTGTGTTATGCCCCCAGAGGTGGATGAGAGAAAATAGTCATATCGGTTAGTTTGGAAATAGTTAGTTAAACAGTGGCTTGATCTTACTTTTATATAGGCCCTTGCCAAGTAGAATAACCAGTAGGATTGAACAGAGATGGGTAAATAGAGAGGCCCCACCCTCATGATGGAGACCAACCTTAAAATTAATTGGCAACTCGAATGTTTCATAAGCATAGTCGATGCCAAAAGCCATTATTAGAGCAACGATTGAGATGGAGAGCACATTGATTACCACCCCTTTTTTACCAATGAACTGTTGCAAGACGACCATGTTTGCAAGATTTGTTGCAGGTCCGACCAACAGGAGAATCATTGCACTGCCCGGGCTCATCCCTTTTAACACCAAGGAGGCGGCCAAAGGTGTTGTGCTTGAGGCACAGATATACATCGGGATGCCAATCAGTATAATGCCTAATTTTCCCCAAACCCCATTTAAGTGATAGAACATATTTTCTGGAATAAAGTAGTTAATTAGTAATCCAGCAACAATTCCCAAGGTCATCCAGTAAGCCATGTCATCAATTAAATTTACAAATGCGTATTTAGTGCTTGAGCTTACAAAGCTTGAGGTGCGATTAAATAGTGAAGATGATTGAGCCACAGTACTATTACTGTTGGATGATCCTTTTTTTCCTTTACAGCAACTGGTGACGTTAGGCTCACTCTTTGCCATTTCAAAGTCATTAAATAGGTGTTGGGCCACTCCGGCCAGCATGGCGGAGAGAAAGGCAGCAACAGGCCGTATAATTGTCATGGGAAGATCCATCATGGCATAGGTCATGGCAATTGAGTCTACACCAGACTCTGGAGTAGAGATTAAAAAGGAAGAGGTCGCACCATTACTGGCACCCTGCTTTTTTAGGTTAACTGCCATTGGCACTACTGAGCAGGAACAAAGTGGTAATGGCACTCCTACAATTGCTGCATAGACTACAGTTAAAATACTCTTTCCACCGAGCAGTTTAATGATTGTGCGATCTGATACCACCGCATGAATTATCCCGGCCAGCAGTAGTCCTAAGAGTAAAAAGGGGGAAAAGCTATTAATGTATTCCCATGATAAATTGATGAAATCCATATGGTTGCATAAGAGCATGTCATTACCATAAAGACAAGGAGAAATAACTTTATTAGGCAAACAATAATTTAGATAGCCAAACTAGACTATGAGATACGACTGATCGACGCCCCTAATAAGCCCATTTTTCTTTCTAGGTGGTCATAACCGCGATCCATATGGAATACATCCCGAATTTCTGTTACCCCTTTGGCAACTAAAGCACTAAGCACCATGGCAGCACTTGCTCTAAGGTCAGTACAGGTGACTGGACGCCCCTCCAAGGGAGTTGGGCCGACGATAGTAGCTGTTTTTCCGTTGATATTAATATTGGCACCCATTCGTTTTAGATGTTCAACATGCATAAAACGGTTTTCAAAAATGGTTTCAGTAATTTCAGACTTCCCTTCTGCTTGGGTCATTAGCGCCATTAGTTGTGCTTGTACATCTGTAGGAAATCCTGGATGAGGAAGAGTTACTACCTTTGCCGCTTTTAGCTTTGATTTACGAACCTCAACCATATTTTTTTCAACCCGGATTGAAGCGTTCATATCTTTTAAAATTTTAATAACGGGCTGGATATGTTGAGGATTGATATTTTCAACTCTGACCTTTGAGTTGGTCATTAGTGCCGCAATAATATAGGTTGCTGCTTCAATGCGGTCTCCGATAGCTTGGTAGGTTACCTCATGTAGTTCTGAAACGCCCTGAATGGTTAAACAGGTAGTTCCAACTCCACTGATCTTTGCCCCCATCTTATTTAGAAAATTTGCCAGATCATCAATCTCTGGCTCTAAAGCGGCGTTGGAAATGGTAGTCTTGCCTTTGGCCAACACAGCTGCCATCATAATATTTTCAGTGGCCCCAACGGATGGAAAGCTTAACTTAATATCGGCACCACTTAATCCTGTAGATATCCCTTGAATAAAGTCACAACCGTGAGTAATCGTTGCACCTAACTGCTCAAAGCCCTTAAGATGGATATCCATCGGTCGCCCACCAATTGGGCATCCACCAGGTAGTGCAACTCTTCCAGCCCCTAAACGGCCAAGTAGTGGTCCCAAAATTAAATTTGAAGCTCGCATACTACTAACAAGATCACTATTTGCTATATTTGTTTTTAGATTGGAAGCGTCGAAAGTTGTAGTACGCCCTTTTTTGCTTACCTTAACTCCCATATCTTCTAGGATGGAGATTAACGCATGCATATCTCTAAGGTCTGGAATATTAATCAAATGAACAGGTTTTTTAGAGAGAATGACTGCGGCAAGAATCGGCAACATGGCATTCTTTGCTGGTGAGACTGATACCATGCCGTGAAGTTTTTTGGCATTTTTAACCAAGATACGTTCGCTCTTTCCTTTTTGTAACCGTCGATACTCCTTCTCACTGTTTTTAATACTATCAGAAGTTCGGTTATCAAATAGTGCGGCCGCCATGATGGGAGAGCGCTTCTTGGTTTTGCTCCAAAAGTGGGGCATATCCATCAACATCGCATAAGCTGGAAAGTTAATAGTGCTTTTCATAGTTTAACGTTCCTTACATAATCTGGTTATATTGTTATATGACCAATTAATACTAAATAAGTTGTTTCAACAGGCTGCGAGTGTAACACGGGGCGATATTTCATAATAGATTGTGGGTAATAAATATAGGGCAACATTAATAATCGAGAGGGATGACTCGGGGAGACTTTATCGCCAATTGGCACTGCTCCCGGGAGAAGACAGCTAAATCTTTTTTATTTGAAGGATACATTATATTATTTACGCTGGGGTGGTGGCGGAGGTTAAAAATAGCATGCCCAATTTCATGTGCAATAGTATGTTCTTGAAAATAGCGACTAATAACAAGGTGGCCAGCAATTTTTTTCAAGTAGAAATTACGCTCGGCGCCAGCTAGTGCCAAGTTATCTGCCAGAAAGGGAGCGTAGCCGATACCGTGATATAGCTCTGGATCGTCACTCCAGTTAATAGTGTCAACAATAACAACTCCCGTAGAGTAGTCTGCCCGATCCTGGAAAAAAAAATTTTCCCACTTGGTTATCTCATTTGAAAATTCCAGATCCTCCCACACCAACAGGGATGGGTGGGATTTATAGGTAGTGGCCGACTTAACAATTAGTTTAATTCCACAATCATTCAAGGCGTGCTGAGTATTATTTAGTGGCTGTATCAAGGATGAAAAGGAGACATCAGACTGGTCCATACGAATTAGATCGAGCTCGATTTTGTGGGAGTAGAAGATATTATAGTCGTGAATAATCTCAATATTCTCTGTATTTACAACTGCTTGATGGGTAAGGCCATCAGCTGGGGGCAGATCATCGCTAAGTATAAGATCTGATGCAGATAGAGAGGCTGTAGCAATAAAGATGAGATTAAGAAGGAAAAATATTATTTTGACAAACATGCTGCACCGCTGGACAAGTCAATATCCTTACCCCTAAAAGTAGGCTAAGAGTATTGGGATTAGCTTAAATTATTAAGCTTAAAGCTGTGGCATAATGCTAATAACCGCAATTAGAGTAACTAAGCTTGCGATTACAACGTCACTTTTTCTTATTTGTGTTAAAACAGACATCATAAGCTCCATTGATAGTAAAGTTGGACGTTGATAACCTAAAAAGGAACTAGATGGAAGTGAGTGTGAAATAATTACACTGTATTAGGACAGTTTCCCTCTTCCAAGATAGCCAAAGATGAGCCAGTAGATACGATCACCAATGCCTCCGAGGGAGAAATGGGCGTGATAGATGATAAATACCGGTAGGTGGCTGAGCAGAAAAATAGCACAGACCTTAACCGCCGGACTTGTGTCATTAAGACCTCTTAAAGTACCAAAAATCATTAATAGATAGCCAATGATAGAGAGGATAAATAGCGGCCACCCACCAATAACTCCAGCAGAGACAAAGAGATTGTGAGGATCTTTGAAGGAGTTATAGCCGGTCACCTTGATCCCTTTATCCTGACCCCCCATAAACTTATACATCAACCCCTTGCCAAAATATGGGCTTTGATTGAAAGATCTAATTCCACGGTAGACCTCATCTAGTCTGGTTTCAATTCCATTCTGAGCACTTCTCATTCCAAAGGAGCGTTGTCCCGTAGTAATCTCATATAGAAAGCGAGCTGTTTGTACACCAAAAAGGATTACACCTAGCATAACGAGGGTTAGAAAGGCGACCTTGAATAGACGAATAGATTTTCTTTTAGAAGAGAAGACAATAATGGCAGCCAAAAATGCAACGATGATTGTTACAAATGCCGCCTTAGTAGAGGTTAGAATTACTGCCAGTGTCGCCAATAGGAGAGCGAAGATATTAAAAATTTTACGCCAAATGGTGAAGTGATCTTGGGGGGCAAAAATATCAGGCAACAGTAAGATAAAAGCAAATGTAGAGGTAGATACCATGTGTGGAATATGTTTAAAAATACCGATAAAACGTCCGCCGCGAAATAGCTCCATTCCAGCGACAGGAAGTAGTAAGAGTGAGAGAATTACTGCACCAAGAGTGATCCACTTTAAGCAACAAACCATTGTTTCAACAGAGAGGAGCGATGGCAGGATTACACTATAGAGAGTAATCAAAACAAAGGCCATACCAACTCCAGCCAACTGCATGGAGGCGGAGTAAGAGACATTGACTAAGGAGATCTGAAAAAAAGTTTGAACGATCAGTGTTCCCAGCAATAGATATAGATAGGTACTATAGGTAGCTCCAGCGGTGGTGCGACTTGTACTTCGATTCCATACAATAAGCAATCCAATAAAGATGATAAAATTTAGCCCAAAATTAATAAAAGGGTGCATACCATATTGAAAGAAGATAGGTGGTAGAGTTCGCGGTATTAATCCGCTCCACTTTAGCGAGACCTTGGATAAAAAGACTAGTAGCAGTAGCCCGATTGAGCTGTAGAGAGTTAACCTACGGATAGAGAACGGCTTAAATGGTGTTGCTAGTTGATCATTATATAAGGCTGTTCGGGTACTCATTCCAATTATAGGCGATCGTCTATTGCCATTACCGTCAGAATAGAGGTCAGAGAGACAGAGACAATGGAGAATATTCGCCAGGTACTATTGCTAATTAGTGGATCTATCCTCTTGACTAGAATTACATCATCGGCAGCCAATTTGTATGGGGCAGCTTGCCCCTCCTTCAATTTCTGCTCAAAGTTAATTACCTGCCCACTACCCTTGGTATTAGTAGTCGCTACTTTATTGTAATTACTAATGATGATTTCCTCTAAGTTGGCATCGGATGTAGTCCCCCCTGCCAAAGAGAAAAGCGTGGTAATATCCATTCCTACCGGAATGTGGTAGAGCCCCGCTTTCTTGACCGCCCCCAATAGTTTAACATTGATTAGCTTCTGTCCAGGAAATGACTGAAATACAAACTCTGAAGGTGTGCCCATGGAGAACTGCCTGACATCACGATTTGCACCGGCAGCCAGAACAGGAAGTTGAAAGAGCAGTAGTGAGCAACAGAGGGTAATTGTTTGTAGCGTTTTAGTAGTCATAGACGTAGTAATTCCCATTTTAGATTAGCGGACACGAAATAGTTCGTAGGTATAGATCATTCCCATACCCAGTACTTGAGAGATCATCATTGCCATGAAAATCATGGTTAATAATTGTGGGCTGGAGTGGATATGACTTAAATATTCTGGTTCCAAAATTTCAACCTTGTTTAGAATATATGTCTTTTGCAGCCCAAGCTTCGACATGGATTTTCTGAATGATTCATAGATTTTATATTCAAAGGCATAGTTGGACCGGAGAGTGTCAATCTCATGTTGAAAGGGGAGCAAGCTGCGTTGCTTTTTGCCATAAGCCTTTAGATATGATTTATAGGTTTTTAATTTTGATATTAACGTACGATTTTCTTCCTCAATGTTTCGGCTTTGAGCCTCTTTGCTAAATTTGTTGGTAAGAACCCTCTGGTGTCCCTTTTTAAATTTTGCCTTCAGTTGCCTTAGTGCTCTTTTATTTTCGTTAAGGGTTATCTCAATATCGTGGATGTTCTTTCTAAGTTGGGTTAGGTACCTGGAGCTCTCCCCCTTTTCAATGTCAACTGAGAGCATTTTTTTATCCTGCATTTTTAGAATGATCTCCGCTTCAATTTTGTCTAGTTTCTCCTTAATGCTTTTAATTTCCAGCTCAAAATATCTCTCAGCCTGTCCAATATCTGCTAACTCTCGCTTGGTTATTACCTCTTTTGCCTTTTTCAGTATGGTGTTGATCAGGATCAAAGAGAGGTGGCGATTTTTTGTTTTTAAGCTGATGCGAATTTGCCCATCACTGAAAGTTTTAAAGTTATAAACCCAACGCAGTATTGACGTTAGGGATTCGATTCTTTTCTCATGATCACTTAGCTTGAAATATTTTTTAAAACGCGAGTCAATGTAATGTTGATCATTTGGGTGTGCATAATAATAATCATTAATATCAAGGGCCAATTGGCGGTAGAAGCTTGTGGTTTCAAGAAACACAACAGCCTGTTTTGCCACATCTTGATTGGAGCCACTCTGATCACGAGCAAATTCTCCAATCTCCGAGGTAATTGATTTCAACAGATTGTGGTACTGGCTATTATAGGGGCTTTTAATCAGAATGATTCCGTGGGCAGGGTAGACAGGAAAAAACTTATGTTTAACAAGCGCACCTAGCACAAAAAGCAGGGCCAGAATGATAAGTATTTTCCACCGGCGAAGAAAAACTTGTAGTATGTCATTAAGAGAGATTTGATCACTTTCCATAATACATCCTGTATATGTTGGGGCAAAGATTATTCATAAACTCAGTAGTTAGTGGTACGTTCACGGCTGATATGATTTTTGGAAGCAGCACCAACAATATTAATCATATTACAGGGTTTTTTTACTACGGGATATTTTTGGGTAAAGGAGCTAGGAACAGACTCCACATTGGCGGTTAAGATATATATTTTAAAATTGTGAGAGAGAGCTTCGATTGACTGGGCAAAGCTTGCACCATTAATCCCAGGCATATTCTGATCAATTAATATGCGGTGATAGCGATTGGGATAGTTGGAAATTTGCATAAAGGCTTGATCTGCATTGCTGTAGGCTTCAACATAGTGTCCTAATTTTTGAAGCCAAAATTTAGAGCTGGTAAGAAACTCCTCATCATCATCTAACATCAGTATTGATTCTGCATTGACTTGGAATTTTGTCTTTAACTCCTCCAATGTTTTACTTATATCGATATCACTTTTAAAGGGGATATCCTTGCTGGGAATATTGTCAATGATGCGACCGATACGAATTGGAGCAGGCGCTGGAAATTCGCCATACTTCTCACCATTTTTCCCGTAGATAGTGACTAACATAATCATCCTTGATTGAGTTGTGACAAGCTCAGTTACTAAGCTTACATATCTATATCTAGGTTAAATTATAGCAAATAACGATCTAGGCGTGGACTTTTTTCGTTGATCTGAGGTTTAAATTTAACCCATTAATCAGAGTGGGTATATGCTGACTGTTGCCATTCAATCTCCGAACAACCAAGGCGGTGATTCAACACTCTGGCCAGGATGAAAAAATAGTCTGATAGTCGGTTGATAAAGATGATGGCAGCTTGATAACAGGATGGATTATTCAAATTTAGGGAGAATTTGACAAATTTTCTTTCTGCACGACGGGTCACGGCGCGACAGAGGTGAAGATCTGCTGCAGCGGAGGTTCCACCTGGTAGGATAAATCGATCAAGCGAGGGTAACATCTGATCTAATCGGTCAATTTCTCGCTCAACCAACTCAGACAGCTGAAGAGTGATGCCGGGCAGTTGATATTTGTTGTGCTTCTCTTCAGGGCATGCCAGGAGACTACCCAAGTCAAATAGTGCTGACTGGATTACTTGCATTGTTTTTTGCTCATGCTCACCCCCTTCCTGTTGGGAGATGGTGCTAATTGCCTTACCAATCAGACAGCTCAATTCATCTATATCTCCATATAGATCCAGCCGTTGGTCACTCTTTAAAACTCTGCTCCCGTCGACTAACGAAGTCTCTCCCAGGTCGCCCGTTTTTGTGTATAACTTAGAATGCTTTTCCATTTATTAATCCTAGTCCCTACATATTGCGGCGATAGCGCCCACCTAGTTGATAGAGTACGTGGGTAATCTCTCCCAGTGAACAGTGGCGAGTTGTATTGAGTAATTCTGCAAATATGTTGCCGCCATCTAAAATCACCTTAATAAGTTGCTCTTTCGCATTACTGGAAGTGCTCTCGTGGCGTTGTTTGAAATTTTCCAGACGATCAATTTGATCCTGCTTTTCTTGGTCGGTACAACGGGAGAGTTCAATTGTTTCACTTTCCTCGCCATTATTTTGATTTGCTAGATAGGTATTTACACCAATAATTGGTAATTTTCCAGAGTCTTTGAGCGATTCATAATGGAGAGACTCCTCTTGAATTTTTGAGCGCTGATACATACTTTCCATCGCTCCCAATACTCCGCCACGGTCTGAGATGGAGTCAAACTCTTTGAGCACTGCCTCTTCAACGAGATCGCAAAGCTCCTCATAGAGGTAGGAACCTTGTAATGGGTTATCACATTTATTCATTCCAAATTCTTTACCAATGATCATCTGGATTGCCATCGCTCGACGTACACTCTCCTCGGTTGGAGTGGTAATTGCCTCATCATATGCATTGGTATGCAGGGAGTTACAGTTGTCACTTAAAGCGAGAAATGCCTGTAAGGTGGTACGAATATCATTAAAATCGATCTCCTGGGCATGAAGTGAGCGGCCAGATGTCTGCACATGATACTTAAATTTTTGTGATTTCTCATTGGCATTATATTTGTCACGCATGGTGATTGCCCAAATCTTGCGGGCAACTCGGCCTAGAACAGTATACTCTGGATCAAGGCCATTGCTAAAAAAGTAAGATAGATTGCCACAGAAATCATCAATCTTCATTCCACGACTTAGGTAGTACTCAACATAGGTGAATCCATTGGCCAGGGTAAATGCTAATTGGCTGATTGGGTTGGCCCCAGCTTCAGCAATGTGATATCCACTGATAGAGACAGTATAGTAGTTTTTTATCTTGTGTTGGCAGAAATACTCTTGCACATCACCCATCATCCGTAGCGCAAATTCCAGTGAAAAAATGCAGGTATTCTGTGCCTGATCCTCCTTAAGAATATCTGCCTGTACTGTTCCGCGCACCTGACGCATGACATTTAGACATTTTTCCGGATCGTCTCGCTCGCCCTCACTAAGCTGCTGTTTGATTGCCGTATTCATAAACATGGCAAGTATGATTGGTGCAGGGCCATTGATTGTCATTGAGACAGACGTGTTGGGATCAACTAAATTAAAACCGGAGAAAAGATCATTCATGTCGTCTAGTGTGGCAATGCTGACACCAGCTTCTCCAATCTTGCCAAATATATCCGGCCTTCTATCTGGATCATCTCCATAGAGAGTGACAGAGTCAAACGCCGTTGAAAGTCGTTTCGCCGGGTCATTGGCAGAGAGATAGTGAAATCTTTTGTTGGTTCTTTTGGGCCCGCCCTCTCCGGCAAACATTCGCTTTGGATCTTCATCAGAGCGTTTGAAAGGGAAGATACCTGCAGCGAAGGGAAAGAATCCAGGTAGATTTTGTTCTCGCAAAAAATTATATTTATCGACCAAGGAAGAAAGTTTAGGGCGAGCAACTTTTGAAATCGCCAGGTGAGAGAGTGAAGTGAATTTGGTATCTACTTGATACTCTTTTCCTCGTACCGTGTAGCTAAACTTACCACTGCTATACTCTGCAAGTAATTTATCTAGTTGTTCAATTTGTTCCAGCAATGGAGCAACTGATAGATGAGACTCGGTAACTCTCTTCTTAATTTCAGAACTCTCAAATGTTTTTGCAACAATCAGAAGTGATTGGTAAAGCTCTAGTGCTTTTAAGTGCTCTTGGGTTTTGTCCTTATAATTACGACAGGCTGAAGTTATATCTCTTAGATAGAGTGCCCGTTCTGGTGAGATAATATTTTGCTTTGAAGACTCGTTTGTATTTAACATCTCCAAGTTGGGAGTGTCGCCCATTGCGAAGTGTGAGACAATATTGGCAAATAGCGAGTTAATTCCCTGATCATTGAATTTTGAAGCCATGGTGGCAAAGATTGGCAGCTCCTCATCTGGCACGTCGCCGGGATGGCCAGGGAAGAGCTTGTGATTGCGACGATACTGCCTACGAATATCACGTAATGCATCCTCGGCGCGCGGTTTCTCAAATTTATTAAGAACAATCATATCCGCTGATTCCAGCATCTCTATTTTTTCCAGCTGGGTTGCTGCTCCATACTCTGGGGTCATCACATAAAGGCAGTAGTCAGCAACTTTAGTTATTTCATCTGCAGCTTGTCCGATACCTGAGCTTTCCACCATAATTAAATCAAAATTTTGTCCACGCATGAAAGAGATGACTTCACTGATTTTCGGACTAAGTTCGGTTCGGGAGTTACGAGTGGCCAAAGAGCGAATAAAAAAGTTGGGATAAATGGCACAGCCAAGACGAATTCGGTCTCCCAATAGGGCCCCTTGGCCGCGCTTGCGAGTTGGGTCGACTGAGATCAGTGCGATTTTTTTATCACTTAGATGGTGGTGAAATCGTAGCAGCAATTCATCAATTAATGATGATTTCCCCGCGCCTCCGGTTCCTGTTATTCCCAGGACAGGTGTATTGCAATCTGTGCCAGTTGGTGCGGAGTTACCTAGATCTTCTATTTCAGTAATAATCTTGGCCAACTGAGGGTGATCGAGATTTCCTACTTGAGCAGTACGATGGAGTTTGGTTAAATCAATTCCGTCCAAAGTAGAGCCTGAGGCGCGTTTGATCATATCGTCGATAATTCCATCTAGCCCCAGGGTACTACCATCATCTGGAGTATATATCTTTTCAATTCCATATCTGCTTTCTAATACCTTGATTTCTGTTGGAGTAATTACTCCGCCGCCGCCCCCAAATATTTTAATGTTACTAGCACCTGCTTGGTTTAAGAGTTCACGGATATAGGCGAAGTATTCGTTGTGGCCACCTTGGTAGGAGCTGAGGGCCACAGCATGGACATCTTCTTGTAGCGCTGCACTGACTACCTCAAGTGCAGAACGATTATGACCTAGGTGAATAACTTCAACACCTCTACTTTGTAGCAACCGACGAATAATATTAATGGAAACATCATGACCATCAAAGAGACTGGCAGCAGTAACAAAGCGTAGTTGTGACATCAATGACCTCCTGAACAATAAGCGTTACGACTATATACTAGTTTTTCTACGAAGAAAAATTAGTCCCACTAAGATAATCACCGCCAGTGAGATAAATTGTGAGGTGGAGAGGGCCCCGGCGTGTACTCCACGCACAATATCTCCGCGAAAGAACTCTAGGAAAAAGCGGACTAGGGAGTAGAGAGTAAAATAGAGTGCAATAATGCTCCAGTTAGACCATCTTTTGACTAGGATTAGGTAGAGGATTGGTATGGACATTAGTAACAAGCTTAAAGCTTCATAAAGCTGGACCGGATGGCGCATGGCGCCGTGCAGCTCTATTGCCCACGGTAGGCGACACTGCTGGCCAAAGCAGCAACCGGCCAAAAAGCAGCCAATTCGACCAATTCCATGTCCAACCATTAGGCCAGGAATAAGTAGGTAGAGATTATTATGGTCAAATCTTTTTAAGAGGTTGGAATAGATTAAAATAAATAGTGAAGCGAGTATTAATCCACCATAAAAGACAAATCCGCCTCCTAGCCAGAACACGGGCGAACCTAGATAGGTTTGAAAATCATTTCCAGCTGAGTAAAGTAAAAATAGCGCTTTAGCACCCAGCCAGGCAAAGATAAAGGCTCCTATAAAAATGCCGGTGAGTCCTCTTTCGCTTTGTTCTTGCCGTTGCAGTAGCCAACGGGATAACTGGAACGCCACTCCCCAAGAGAGGCCCATCAAGAGTGGGTAGGAGTAGATTATGATATCGTGCCACTGTAGAAGAATTGGATACATGACAAGTTAGTGATCGCTGGCTTTTGGCGATTTGTTTTTAATATTTAATAGTAGGTCAATAATTAGCAGGAAGGCTGCGATGGTGATCGAGCTGTCAGCAACATTGAAAGCAGGGAAATGAGCGCTCTTCCAATAAAAGTCGAGAAAATCTACGACAAAACCCATGCTAAAGCGATCAATCAAATTACCGACTGCACCAGCTAGAATCAGAGTATAAGCGGTACAGAGCATAAAGTTATTATGGCGGGTCTGCCAGATCAGCCAGATGACCCAGACACATGCTATTACAGGTATAAATAGAAAGAGTGGTTTGCGGATAGAGGCATCTGCGTTGGCCAAGAAACCAAAGGCGGCTCCAGGATTTCTAATATGGGTTAGATTGAATAGGCCATCAATAATTGGCAGACTCTCCCCCAAGGTAAAGTTAGTTTGGACTAACTGCTTGGTGACTTGATCAAGAACAATGATAGTGATTGCCAAAATGGCCATCCCAAGAACTCTTCTCATTAATGAAAGTCCTTGGGATTGATTTCATATTTTTCTATTTTTCTTAACAGGGTTTTCTTGGGAATATTCGCCTTGAGAGCAGTTTGATTAATTTTGCCTCCGTTAAGCCTTAGAGCATGGCGAATAAACTCTTTTTCAAACATATCCTTGGCATGTTGAAAATTCATCTTAATTTTATTGTCATCGGTTTTAGTCGCAAAGGTAAACTTATAATTATCAAGCTCGGACTGCTCATCTTCACTTTTTTCATCTAGAACGGAGTCTTGGATATCTTGGAAATTGATAACTCCCCCACCCTCTTCCTGCTCTTGGCTTATCGTAGGGTTTTCATCACTGCCAGCAGGTGGTCGCCAGAGAGTCTCTGGAAGTGAGGTTACGGAGATAATCTCCTCGGATTCAATTATAAAACAGTGCTCGATGACATTACGTAGTTCACGTATATTCCCTGGCCAGTTATGTTTAGCAATACAACTCATTGCTTCGGGAGAGATCTCTTTGATCTCTAATCCATGTAGACTATTAAAGTATTTAATGTAGTAGTCAATCAGATGAGGCAGGTCTGATACTCTCTTTCTTAGAGGGGGGAGATAGACGGGTAGTACATTTAGACGGTAGAAGAGATCCTCTCGAAAGGTTTTCTCCTTAATCATCTCTTCAAAAGGTTTATTAGAGGCAGCGATAATTCGAACATCAACAGTAACATCTCGATTTGATCCCACTGGGGTAAAAGTTTTCTCTTGTAGTACGCGCAGTAGTTTTACCTGCATAGCTGGAGAGATATCACCGATTTCATCCAAGAAGATCGTTCCCCCATTGGCATATTGAAATTTTCCGAGCTTTCTTTCACTTGCCCCAGTAAAGGCTCCCTTTTCGTGGCCGAAAAGTTCTGATTCAATCAGGTTTTCTGGTATGGCTGCACAGTTAATAATAACAAATTTGCCATCCTTTTTGGGGCCGTTGTAGTGGATTGCCTTTGCAACGAGCTCCTTGCCGGTACCAGATTCTCCACGAATTAGAACCGGGGTATTGACTTGAGCTAATTTGGAAATAACATTAAAAACTTTTTGCATAACATCTGATTTACCAACAAATTTGTCATCATTCTTATCACCCAGTGAAAGTGTTGGTGCAGAGAAGGCGGAGGTTTCGACTAAAGAGCGTGCTCTTAAGGCTCGCTTAATTAGGGCAATCAGGTTATCTGAGGTGATTGGTTTTTCGAGGTAGTTGTAGGCACCATCCTTAACTGCTTTTACTGCATCACCGACATTGGAGTAGGCAGTTAGAATTAAAACAATGATTGAGGGATCGTATTTTTTGATCTCTTGTAGGGCCTCCATTCCATCCATCTCTGGCATGTTGACGTCCATTACCACTAGATCATACTTATCACGAAAGACAGCATTTAAAGCCTCTTTACCGTTATTGGCCACATTGACAAAAAAATGGTGGTACTCCAAAGCCTGTTTCAGTGAATCTTGTAGAACCTTGTCATCATCAACTACTAGTACTCGATGCATTTCTTACTCCTAAAAAATTTAAGCGTTGCGAAGCTTCACCGTAAAGGTTGTTCCCTCTCCAGATACTGATTTAGCTGAAATTGTTCCACCATGCAACTCTACAAAATATTTTACTAGGTAGAGGCCAAGGCCGCTCCCTTTGATTGAGTGCGTCGAATCGTTTTTGACCCGGTAGAATTTATCAAAAACATGGGCCAAATCCTGTTCCGGTATCCCCACTCCGTTATCGGTGACGGAGAGATAGACCCACTGATCATCATCCCAGCTTGTGAGGGAGATTTGTGATTGCTCACCACTATATTTGATTGCATTTTCAATTAAGTTGGCGATTACACGCTCCATTAACTTGGTATCTAGTGCAATTGGATAGAGTGGTGCCAGCTTGAGCTCAATTGAGGTGGATTTTTGATTTGCTTGGTATTTTAGCCCTTCCGTTACAGATTCCACCAGTTGGTTTAAATCGACCGAGGTCGTAGAGAGGTTTAGCTTGCGAGATTCAATCTTGGTCAGATCTAGAATAGAGGTAATATATCGGTTAAGCTCCTTGGTAGAGTCGATAATTGAGTGAAGATTGCCACCAATTTCCTGATTATTTCCATGTTTTTGCAACATAACATCTGCCAGACCAGCAATTTTGGCGACAGGTGTTTTAAGATCATGGCTCATCAGGGAGATAAAATTTTGTTTTAAGCTCTCAACCTGCTTTAGAATTTTACTCTCCTCTTGAATCGCATAGCGAATTTTATACTCTTTGATCGCCTGAAATGGTGCAGAGACGTAGTAAACAACTAAAACAGTGAGAACCAGGTGGGTTTGGTAGACCCAAATGCCCCAGATTGAGAACAGTAGATAGCTGGAAACCATAAGCACCATCAGGGTTGTAAAAGTGATCGCCATACTTTTGGTTGGTTTGGAACGGGCCAGAATAAAAGAGAGTGCCAGTGCCATAATAATGGTTAAGGTCGTAGTTACTTGTCGAGGTAGTTGATAGATTGTTTTATTTTGAATGAGAGACGAGATAATTGCAGAGTGGACTGCTAATTTGGAACTTTGGTAGATCTCCTTGCTAAAGGGGGTTAGGACATAGTCATTGGCATTTGAGATATAGCTAGATCCAACAAGGATAATCCGGTCAGTAAAAAAATTCTTAGGAAAGTTACCGGTTATGACACGATGAAAACTGATCCGTCGAAGCTGGTCATGGTTCTTTAAGGGAGAGACATTGTAACGAAAGAGAGTAAAGGTGGCATCTGCTTCTCTTAAGTAATAGGCTCCTCCAATATCTGAAATGGAGAGAGGCTTTTCACCTTGGATCTGTCGGTAGAGGTTGGCGGTATTTAGGTGCAGTGTATCCTCTCCGGAGACATTTAGAATTGCTCGTCTTGATACGTCATCTTTAGCAAAAAGTGCGTTGTCTACATTGATAATTGCTCTTAAGTGACTTATATCGCGTAGACTATGGGGAGGGAGGATATCTCCCCAAGCATCTATGCTGTCACCAAAGCTAAAAAAACCACCCTGATCAGTAAATTTTCGAATACTTCTTTTAAAAGCGGACATCTTCTTCTGTTCAGCTGGAGTATCTGGTTCATTAAGATGAACCAGATAGTTGATAATCAGCGGTTTGTCCTTTGATAGACGCTCAATGAAGCGCTGATGATTTGTATAGGTATACGGATAGTGCTCACCTAGAAAGCTGTCACTCTCTTCATCTAAGGTGATTAAGACAACTCGGTCATGGAAAGATGTACCAAAATCATATCTAATCATCAGATCGTAAAAAACAGACTCCAAAAAAGAGAGCGGATATTGCGTTAACATGAAGATAAAGATGATAGTAAATATAATTGGATATAAGCGGCTTAGATCGACTCTACCTATCTTCATACTATCTCTTGCTTACGCTGGAGTGAGGGATAAATTTTGATGGTGGGTACCACCATCTTAGATCAAGAGGATTTTCGTTATGGTGGTTTCTTGTAAGAGAGATGCCCTCAAGTAGATCTTGATGTAAAATTGATATTTTTCGTTGATCACCCTCTATTTTAGACAATAGATCAAATAGTAGGGTCGGATCACCCTGGTGGTGGCCGGTAGCAGTTCTTAGCTGCTTATTCATTACAGATAAGAGTCGATTTGTTACAAGCTTGAGCAGGCGAATTGGTAGTAGCAGATAGTAGATAGCGTAAAGTGGCCAGCGCATCTTGCCTGGATGGTGGTGTAAAACAGCGGTCAGATAGATAGGTAAAAGTGCCACAATAAATAGTAGTGTAGTTGTTGTGCGCAGCGCTATAATTCCGCTGCGAAATAGCAATAAGGAAGAGAGAAAAATTTCTTTCTTTTCAGGTTGATTAAGTTGCTGGTTAAGTCCTTCGCCTAAAATCAAAATATTGCCAGAAAAGAGAGTACGAACCAGTGCGATGTCGCGTTGCGCAAACGGTGTTTGATAGATATTGATGGTGCTAGAGCCGACAAGCGGGATGATTCTGCTGATTAGTTCACAATCTTCAGCGTCATGGGGGATAGGATGAGCCTTTAGGAGGTAAAGTATAGGTAAGTGTCCAAATAGATTAATCAAGACAACTGCAATAATTCCAAATGCACCTAAATAGGGCAATCCTAGAGCATTAGCTCCAAGAGTAATCACCGCAATTACAATTGAGGCTTGCAGGAGAGTTAGGATTTGATAGATATGTATTCCGATATTTGAACTCCATTTCGCAGACAGCTGGCAGGCAATTATGTCGCATGTGGTCAGTGTTGTTATTACACTCGCCTGATAAATTATAGACAACTTCACAGGGAAGGGCTATAAACCGTTTCAATTAGTTTTGAATAATGTTGGGATTTACCTTTTATATATGTGACTCTTTAAGGGAAGGGATTAGAGCGGATGGATTTTGATCGATTACTTTTCGGTACGGCAGGAGTTCCTAATAGCACACCTAAAAAGAACAATCCAATTGATGGTGTGAAGCAGATTCACTCTTTAGGTCTGGACTGCATGCAGCTTGAGTTTGCCCACGGCGTTAGAATGAAAGAGGAGGTCTCCTCTGGCCTAAGAAAGGCTTCGTTTGAGCTTGGAATTCCCCTTACTAGTCATGGCCCATACTATATTAACTTAAATGCCAGGGAGCAGGATAAAATTGATTCCTCGGTTGAAAGAATTATTCAGACGGCTAAAATCTCAGATCTCTGTGGTGCAGAGTCTATGACATTTCACGCCGCTTTTTATATGAAAGATTCGCCTTATGATGTGTTTGATCTGGTAGAGAAGAGTCTTAATGTAATCGAAGAACGCCTTGGAAGATTGGATATTGAGATTGATCTACGTCCAGAACTTACGGGCAAGACTAGCCAGTTTGGCTCCTTGGAAGAGTTGATCCATCTTACAAAATCAGTTAAATCTTGTCGTCCTTGTATGGATTTCTCTCATCTCTATGCACGTACTGGGCAGTATAATAGCTACGATGAGTTCTGCTGTGTATTGGACAAACTGGAAGAGGAGCTGGGTGATGGAGCATTGCAGAACATGCATACTCACATTTCCGGTATTAGCTCTAGCTCCAAAGGTGATTTACGGCATCTTAATCTAGAGGACTCCAAGTTTAATTGGAAGGATCTTATTAGGGCGTTTAAGGATCGAGACTGTCGCGGTTATGTAATCTCTAATAGTCCCAACTTGGAAGTTGATGCCAAGATGTTGAAAGACTACTACCAAGCCATTTAAACAATCAGTTATTTCTTAATTTAGGGGCTAATGGGCTCTTTGGCATCAATTGATGTTTTGATATTGCTAACAGAGGCAATTTTCCAATCTCCATCAATAAAATGTAGCTCCGCAATTTTCTTTACTTCAATATCATAGCCAGATTTATTTTTCCTGTTTTTGCCTCTCTTATGATCTTGCAGATAGTTAAGGGTATATGTAATAAAGCATCGCTCCTCTTGGCAGGTATTAAGCGATATCTTTAGTTTTTTAGAGTCCAGGTTGCTGGTTTGAGTAAAAGTCGCAAAGGTGGTGTCATCCATACCTTTAATCTGTTGATGTAGTTTACCAGTGGTCAGGTCAAGTAGCTCTTCTCGACTTTGGTTACCTGCAAAGCGGTTACTCACAAAGGTGCGCAAAGCGCTCTCGGGACTATTATCTAAATTACATGCAGATATAAAAATAAAAATTATCAAGGTAATTAGATATCTGGCCATCATCAATCCTCCACGGACTCTACTGGATAAGAGGTTATTAAGCCTCCTGCGGTTAAAGTTTGGTATAACTCCGGCCACTTTAAGTTATCATTATCTTCAGTCTGCTTTGTGGCCAAGAGGCGCATACCGACTCCAGAGTAGTACCTGCTAACTATATTACCACAATCGACAAAAGTGGCACCTTGGAAATTCACCTTTAATTTTACGGCGCGTTTTGGTTTAGCTTGTGGAGAATCAAGGCGAATAAAACAGCTTGTGGAGCTCCAATTTGTTAGAATGCCAGGGTATTCCAAACCATTTTTGTCAATAATGGTCGCACTTAGATGTCTACTGGTAACTATGTCGAGATCACTTTTTTTGTATTTAGGGTTATAGATGGCGTCAGCTAGCTCATCAGATAACAGTAGATAATAAAAATAGCTAATTATGAGAAAGAGAAATGAAATAAACATTGTTAATTTATCAAAAGAGTCAATTAAAAGTGGAGCGATGACAGAGATAATTAGAATAATATGGATTGAGTATAGTAGGCGTGAATAATGTGAGGCCCTAATAATTGCCGTACTGGCAATCAGTGCGGATGGTGCCAACCACCAGTTTCTGTTAAAGAAGAGTACCGCCTCCTTCCACTCCACAACAGATCCGTTTCTATGGAGTGCAGCAATAGTCACCGTAAATAACAGTGTAAGCACAACAAATAGTGCGCTAGTAACCACAACACGATTTCTTTTCCTTAATGCAACACCCATTCCACAACTCTGCTATAATTATAGTTAGCTAATAGTGGTGGGATTATATCGACAATTGGAGAGAAGGGAAACCAATAACTTCTTAGAGGCATAATGGACAAGCAGTTAAAAATTTTTTCTAGATGTGTCTCCTGTGACAATTGCCATCTCATCTGTCCAGAGGGAGCGATCATTAAAAATGGCCAGAAATATACAGTAGAAACGTGGGCATGCACAATATGCTATCTTTGTGTTGAGATTTGTCCAACTAACTGTATCAAGCTGGTTGAGATTGAGAAGGAAGTTGATCTCTAGTTATTGATAATTAATATGTTCAAATAGTATAGACCTGCTCAAAAATACTTTCAAAGGCAATGCCGTTACCACGATTAAAATTCTCCTCTTTTTCGTCTCCAATAGTAATTATTCTGTTCTTTACTTGCTGCTCTCGCGTTATAGGTAAACCATTTAGGCATATACTACCATTGAAGGAGTTGTAACATAGAGTTGCATCTGTTCCGATTTTGCTCTCATCTAATAGTCCAATATCGCAAGCTAGCTCAACAAGGAGTGAAGATGTTTTTTGTCGGTGGCGGTAGTAATTTAGCAGTTGGTAAATTGAGCGATAGTAATTCGCCAATGTCCCGAAATCCCAATATTCAAAATCATCTTTGCCGATTGGCTCTACCCGGACAATGTCTTGACGGTAGTTGGCGACAGTATCAAAAAAACGCGATGCACCGGTATGATGATTTAGTTTATCTAATCGAATAAAACTGATGCCAGAATAGGTCATGAAGGGCCCTTCTGTTTCTACTTGATCAGACTTTATAATGTCTTGAAGCTCATTGTCGTTAGTAATAATTTGGTTATACTTTATCTCTTTTGAATTTTGAACCCAGATGGGCAGCAACACAGAGGTGTACTCACTGCTGTGTTCATAGGCATTTTGAAGGATGGCTGGATTTTTAAAGAAAACGCACTGGTCACCGTTAAGGGTTAAAAGAGTACATCGAGAGGATGGAGCAAGTTCTTGCTTGAGGTTGTGAATGGCTCCTCCGCTATCAAGAATGGGGTCTTCAAAGAGTAGTCGGATTGGCGGTGAGGATGAGTTGTAATTCTGTTCAATATGATTAGCAATTGCCCCGGAGTGATGATGAAGATTAATAAATATTGTTTTTGGTTTAAGCCGTTTGGCGTACTCAATCTGTATATCAAGTAGTCTCTTTTCAAAAACCGGCAGCAACGCTTTCGGCAGCTGTTGCCCGATTCTCCCCATGCGGGTTCCTAGGCCAGCAGATAGAATTAATATGCAATCAATTTGCATAATATAGTCCGGAGATAACCTTTCGTGCTTTGTTAAATTTAGGGTATTTGATTAGAAGTCGTTTTAATTTTTCAAAACTATATCCAATATATTTAATGTAGCGTTGGTCATTTCGTAGTGTAACAATATATGAAAAGCTGCCTATCGCCTTCAAAGTTCTTTGAATTGCCATTAGATCATATAGATAGTTGAACTCATCAAAACTCTCTTGATGGCCACTATTTTTTAACGAATTCTCCCAATAAAAATTTTTAAGATGCTGATAGTTATCTTGATTGAGCTCGTAGTAACAGTCATCTAAGAGAGATACTAAATCATATTGGGGTATGCCCATCATTGCGTCTTGGAAGTCAATAATTGCCATCTCTGAGCCACGCGCCATAATATTTCTGGAGTGATAATCACGGTGGGTGAAGACTCGCGTCTCATGCTCTAATTTTTGACAGATATTATCAAGGGCAGAACGAATTACCTCACGTTCTTTTGGGCCAAGCTTGGCTTGTAAAAAGTGATCACAGAAAAATTTTAAAGAGAAATCAACTTCTTGCATTAGCTTGGTATGATCAAATGCAAGGTGCCGGAAGTTGCTGTCTGGATAGCGTTCTGCCTTAATTTGATGCAGGCTTATCATATGTTCAACGCACTGCTGGTACAGGGAGAGCTCCTCCTCGGCTGAATTTATCTGACCGAGCCGTTGTAGCAAAGTTATATCTCCCCAGTCCTCCTCAAGAAAATATCCGTGTTGGGGGTCAAAATCGTACAACTGGGGAATTCTAATTCCGTTTTCAAGCAGAACCTGGTGGATCTCCATAAAACTTGATTTTTTTCCCTTGGGAATAGGATTATCCAAACATACAACATAAGCCTTTCTGGTTGTCTCAACGCGGTAATATCTACGAGTGGAGGCGTCCCCAGCAAGACGGATAATATCTAGTACTAAGCACTCCTCTGCCTTTTTAAGTTTAACAGAGTTATTAAAAAGTCCAGAGACAAAGAACTTCTCAGATTGCTCAAGTTTCATGATTTTTTCTCTTTAGGGTGTTAACGAAGTGATAGAATAGTGGTGATGAATTACTGCGCAGAATCTGTATATCTTTTTCTTGTATTCCCTGCTGGATGATAAATTTTTTGAATAAAAATTCTTCCTTGGAAATCTGTTGTTCGCTCCCAAGCAGCAGGGAGAAGTCGAGGGTATTTTTGTTTTGAGCCTGTAACCAGTTAAGGTAGGCAAAGGCGTCAAAGCCAGCACGTTTCATAGCAAAAAACGCCCAGTGGTTAATCTCCATTTTATACTTCAATGGAATTCTGGTTAGTTCAAGTATTTGCTTGGTGTAAATGAAACCGACAGGAACTCTGGTTTGTTTTCTATAAATTAAGTGATCACTTTTGATCATCTCATATGTAAGGACTGCAACCAGTAGCTCTTCATGTTTGAAGTAGTTGCTGATTAGTCCGGATGAAAAATAAAAGCGATGTCCCGGTAGCGAAAAATGGAATGGTAGATTGCTTTTAATTATTGTAAATGAAGGTTGCTTGTTTTTGGCCAGTAGTAATTCATTGTTCTCACTGATCTTTCTAAATAGTGCATGGAGGTAGCGGCTACTCTTTGGGTCAAGTCTAATCGATTTGATACCACTACTTTTCACGTAGGAATCACCAAGCGATACTAAATGCTTGGCATAGTCATTTTTATGGTGAGATGACAGCAGAACAGCTTGGTCAGTATCAGTGGTTAACATCTCTCTCCAGCGGTTAAAAGTGCTACATGAACTAAAGAGGACGAGGAATATTAAAAGCGAAGTAATTTTCATGCTGTGTCAGTTATTAATGGATACTCCAAATTAATAGTAAAAAAAAAGGCATCCGTTAAGGATGCCTCTATTTTAGCATAGTAAAATGCAAATAGCTTTATTGGGAAGCTACATTTCTATCTGGAATATAATAAAGAGTAAATCCTGCAAATATCAAATTTGGATCTTTAATCATCTGACGGTTGTTATTGTATATATCCTTCCATCTGTTATCGGTTCCATATTTGTCATTAGAGATGGTTCCAAGTGTATCGCCGCCCTGTATAAGATAGGGTGAACCTTGGGGATTCCATACAAACGCTTCACCCTCAACCTGATAGTTGATAGTACTCCCTTCCCGCAGTTGATTGCTCTTAATTTTCGGATTCATTCGTGCAAGCCTTTTCCACTGTGAATAGTCACCGAACACTTTAAAAGCAACAAACATCAGAGTATCGTGTTTCTTCACTTTATATTGCATTATGCCGCCGATTGTTGGCTTACTACCACTCTCCGCCGCCAATAGTTCATCCTCTTCTTGTTCTAATGCCTGTTCGGAATCAACTAGAAGGTCATCATCATTAGAGGCAATTAGCTCATCTTGCTCCTCCAGCTGTTTTGACTCAGCCATAACATCATCCACCTCTTCAATTATAGAATCATCGCTATTGTCATCAGACTCAATAATAAAGTCTGACTCATCAATCTCCTGATTGGCGGCCACATTATCCATCTTGTTGTTTTCTACCTTGCCCTCTTTAGTCGTAGAGCATGCAACAAGCAGTAGTGCAAAAACCATTAGTAGAATTTTAAAGTATCGCATAACAACCCCTTCGAAATGTGTTAACTATTGATCGGTCAACTTTCCATACTCAAACACTTTTCGGTTTTTTTTTCCCCATCTTTAGGTAATTACTCATGAAATAGTGGAAACCATGCAACAAAAGTAGTATGCTATCCATATGTATTTTCTCAACTATTGTTGCTTAATAGTTCTATTCCTTACGTTGTGTGCCCCTAACGCTAATGGGGCAACCGTCATCGCAGATCTTGAGCAAAACAGTCAAGAAAGCAGTGAAATACTGCTATCTGATGAGAAAATCATAAAAATATCTGGTTCGAAAAGAATTTTTATTTTAACTAATGCAGCAGACTTTGTTCATCCCGGTGACTTTATCTCGATCCTACTGGATGAGAAATTAGTGGCCAGAGCTTTGGTGGCCAAGGTTAGAGGTGCCTATTCGGGGATAAAAATTTTAAAAATTTATTCAATGGAGAGATGGAGCCGCTTGGCCCCTGGGGGAGCAATTCAGGTATTGCGAGGTGATGATAGCTATTACCGTAAGAGTAAAAGTAACCAAGATGAAGCAGATGAGTCACTAATTGATGGGGATGAGGATCTCTTTAATGGTACTTCGATCTTATCAGAAGATGATATGGAGATGTCTCAAAACAAGAGGCGGGCGATCGCGACGGATAATATTATTAGTGGGGGATATGCTTGGATTCAGGGGTTGGATAATGATGGTTCCTCAGCTTCCTACGAGCAGTTCAATGGTAGTTGGGCCTATCAGATTGCTGATAATGTTTGGGCTGAATTTCTTTACGGTGAAAATTTAATTAGTGGTTATCCATCTAATGGTTTGGATACCAAGATGACCAACATGACCTTCCGCATAAAGTATACTATCAAGGCTCCCCTCTACTCTTTTATCCAGCCATATGTTGGTTACCAAAGTATTGGTGCCAGCAGTCCATCGGCTGGAGAACAGAACAGCTTGGGAACCTTGCTACAAGCCGAGTTAGATGCGGAGTTGCAGCAAGTGGAGAATCTTAAGAAATCGGCGTTTGTTATTGGGGTTACCCTCTTAAAGCGATTGGTACCAGGGTGGTTCATTCGTCTGGATGCGGGATCAGATCTGATCAGTGGTGGGTTAAGTTTTGAATTTTAAATTTACTTTTCTATCTATCTTAATTGTACTTTATATTATCGGGTGCGGGGTAAAGTCAGATCCAGTATTGCCTAAGGGCAGCGCAATCCCCTCTTATGTGAATAAATTTTTAGACTCAGCAGAGTCGCAAGAGGAAGACAAAAAAGAGGTGAAAAAGAACTCTACAGAGAAAAGGAAGGATGAGTAGGAAGCAGGTTTCCACTCCCTTGATTATCTCATTGGGGTCTAACCAGGGCGATCGTTCTGCCAATCTCGACCTAGCCGTTCAGTTATTAGAGCAAAATTTCGTCATGAAGGGTCAGAGTCGAGTTTATGAATCTCGTGCAGTCGATTATACTGATCAACCTAACTTTTACAACCAGCTACTTGAGTTTGTATTGCCAGCAATGCCCCAAGAGAATATTTTAAAAATTGTCCTGAATATTGAAAATAAGATGGGGAGAAGACGCGGTATTCCCAAAGGGCCGCGCAATATTGATATTGACCTTATATTTGCCGGTATAATGCCATTTAAGGGCCCAGATCTAGTATTGCCTCATCCGAGGTTGTTTGATCGCAGCTTTATTGTTATTCCCCTACGAGAATTGCCCAGTTATCCACTTCTATGTAAAATTTATGATTTTCCTCAATCTTTCCCTTATGAAATGTCACTTCAAATGATTAGATAGCTTTTTTGAGCAGTGTTCAGTTGACCGAAAGATATTCGCGCCGATATAATAGCATGGCCATTATTGGTCTGGATGGCAGTATTATGACAGGAGTGGATATATGAATATTTTTGTTTGTGTAAAACAGGTTCCCGACACCGAGACGAAGGTTATTCCTACTGGTGACAAGAGTTACATTGAAACGAGCTCAATCAAGTGGATAATGAATCCATATGATGAGTATGCAGTTGAGCAAGCCTTGCTTGTAAAAGCAGCCAATAGTGATAGTACGATCACTATTGTGCGGGTTGGTGCGGTAAAAAGTACAGAAGCAGTTCGAACAGCGATGGCAATGGGAGCAGACGAGTCGATTCTCGTGCAATGTGACCAGCCTTTGGACTCATATATGACTGCCAAGGCAATCAAAGGGGCAATTGAAAAATCGGGCAAGACCCCAGATTTGATCTTTACTGGCAAACAGGCAATTGATGATGACTGTTTACAGGTGCCGGGGCTATTGGCCCATATGTTAGGCATTCCTTCTGTCTCAGTTGTAACTGTATTCGAGATGAATGGTGATACCTTAACCTTGAAAAAAGATAGTGAGGGAGGCAGTAAAGAAGTGTATGAGGTCAAAGCACCTGTGCTTATCGCCTGTAACAAGGGTTTGAATACTCCACGCTATGCTTCATTGCCAGGAATTATGAAGGCGAAGAAGAAGCCGCTGACAACTCTTACTTTAGCAGATGTTGGCGTTGATGAGAATGATCGCAAGGTTAAGTACTCAGATTTTCAACTCCCACCAGAAAAGCCACCAGGGAAAAAGTTTGATGCGATGGATGAAGGTGAGCAGGCTTCTGTCGTCGGTAATGTGGTTGGGCTTCTAAGAAATGAGGCGAAGGTTATCTGATAATTTTGGACTGGGTACTATACCAGCAAAGGATTTTAATATGGCAAAGATATTAGTATTAGCTGAGCGAGCAGGTGACGGCGTTAAGAACGTGACCCTTGAAATACTAGGGAAAGTGACTGGGCATGAGGTTGAGGTTGTGATGTTTCATTCACCATCAGATGAGGCCAAGAAGAGTTTGGCGGAATATGGAGCTGGAAAAATCCACCTAATAAAGGGAGGGGGCCTAGAGCAGTATTCACCTGAAGGCTACACTAATGCGTTAAGTGATTTTATTAAGGGGGGAAATTATGACTATTTCTTCTCTGGGGCAACGTCGGCGGGCAAAGATATGGTTCCACGTCTAGCGGCAGTATTTGATGCTGGAATGGCGTCAGAGGTAACAAACTTTATCTTTGATGGAGACAATTTCAGTGGAACCCGCCCAATGTTTGCTGGTAAATGTCTGGCCAAGGTGGAGTTGAGCGGCAGTAAGCCACATTTTATTACGGTACGTCCAAATGCATTGGGACTGCCAGAACAGACAACCGCTGGTAAGGGGGAGTTTGTTGAGGGCAGTGTTAATTCTGGTGATATTCGTGCAGTGATTAAGGAGATAATTAAGGGCGCTTCTGAAAAACTAGATCTAACAGAAGCCAATATTATTGTCTCTGGTGGTAGAGCAATGAAAGATCGCGCTAATTTTAATATATTGGAAGAGTTGGCAGATACAGTGGGAGCAACAGTTGGAGCATCAAGGGCAGCTGTTGATTCTGGCTATGCAGACCACTCTATGCAGGTAGGGCAGACTGGTAAAACGGTCTCTCCAACACTATATATCGCCTGTGGGATTTCTGGTGCGATCCAGCATCTTGCTGGAATGCGTACATCCAAAGTTATTGTTGCTATCAATACCGATGCAGATGCACCAATATTTACCAAGGCAGATTATGGGATCGTAGGTGATCTGTTTAAGATTGTGCCAATCTTGAATGAGGAGCTAAAAAAAATTCTGTAGGGACTAAGAGTTAATCTATCGGTTGCCGTTATTAGCAAAACCGAATCCAGCTCGTTCGATTATGGCTTCGGATTGCTCTTCAGCGGCTTCCGCCTTTTCTTCTGCTGCTATCTCTTCCTGCTCAACTTGTCTCTCACCCTTCTGCAGCAACAGAAGTGCTCTGTTTTTTAAGGCTTCATCTTCATTGAGTGCCGCCTCATCTAGCATCTCTTCCGCTCTAAAAATCATCTCGTCAGCACTTTCCACAGCAGTTTGTTCATTTTGGACAGTGTTATCCTCTTTAGATGTTGTTTCTAAATTATCCCGAGAGTGCTCTGGAAGGTCTTGCTCGCGGCTAAACTTAAGAGTAAATCCTGCCATTTGGCCAGTAGAGATGCGAATCACCCAACTTTTGCCAGCGTTACTGATAATCCCACTAACGGGAACATCATTATTGCTAACTTCAGCCATAAACTGTCCACCATCATTAATATTGGCAACCAGTATTTCAAGCTCCAGTTCCTGATCTGCTTTTTGGGCAGAAACAATTAGATTTTCAATTTGGCCATTACTAATTGCCATGCCACCATCAATATCCAAATTTTTGTGTACTTGGCCAGATTTGTTAGTATAAATGATGTGCTCTAGGACAAACTCCCCTTCATTTTTGCTGAAATTGACCCCTTGGGCACTGTGGTTATTAGTGGTATCACCTGAACTGCTTTCAATTGTAGTATCATCTATCGCCAGTGTCTCCGTCTGTTCATGTATATTAATTACCTTTGCTTCTAGAATTTCATAGCCACCCTCGACAGCACGAAATAGAGCTATTCTGCTACTTGAATCTGACATAAAGGAGATATAGTAGATCTCGCTTAAGTTGTTTCCGACTTGGACCAGAGATGTGCCAATCAGTTGTAGAGTTGTTACCTCACTGGCAGGATGATTTTGATCCTCGGCATCTATATAGTTATAGATGAGCCAGTTACGATTTATCAGTTCCCGATTACTTTTGTTGATAGGCATAAAGAGAACCTTGGGACGTTCAGCCAGTCTTCTGCTGGATGCAACATCTCTAAAGCTGCTATCATCCAATCGTTTTACCAACTTAATATCTTTAATTTCCATAAAGTTATCAGAGTAGATGATGTAATCCGATAGTGTCGCCGCAAGCATGGCAAAGGAGAAAAAAAGGCTCGCCATCAAGATCGGTTTTAATGAGTAATTGTAAGTTTTCATAACCCACTCCTAAAATCAAAATACTATTCATCTACCTCTTACACGTTGCAATATAGGCGCCAACTACCCTGGAGGCAGAAGCTAGACGCCCCTTGGCATAACATATTGAAAATAGAGGATTATTTTAGTGGAACTGATCTTGATGGGAGGCAAATGTCTTAAATTACGCCCAGCAATATCCCAGTGTACAGACAGCTGTTTAAATTTTATACAGCTATGGCACCCTCGACTATGGCCAAATTAGCTAATGGCTAAAACTCGGATCGCTCCCTTTTTGCGTAGCGAGATTATACTTTTTAATAGCTCAAACTCTGTTAGCGTGGTCTGAGCAGAGAGGTCGGCAATGCTTTGCTGGGAAGAGAGAAGCTTTAAAAGGTCGAACTCATTGGTATCAATCCCCTCTCCCTGGTGTAAAAAAGTAGCATTAATTTTGATCTGCAGGGAGTCGGAGGGGCGCTGTTTTAAGAGTTGATCGTATTCACGGTGAATTTTTATCAGTAGCTGGTTGAATTCGTCACCGTCTAGAGAGAATGAGTGTTCATGTTCGAATATTATTTCAGGCTCAATCACATACTTAAAAATCTGTTCAGTGTGATGTTTATAAATCTCTGTAATAATATTCTCAAGTGCACGGATTGCAAATTGCTCTCTGTATCTAGCGTGGACCAAGATACCTTGTTTAAAAAAGATAGCACCTAGATGGCCACTGTTTGAAACGGACAGCAGGTTTACTCGGCCAGTAAATTTTAATAGGGACTGCTCACTAATAATCATTGGAAGGGTTGTTATCATTGTTTTAGTTCCTTCAAAAAACCATTTGTAGAGTTACTGATTTAATTATGGCTGGCAGCGGCCCCAACTTCAACTAACTGATCGATCTCACGGGCAATATTTTTATAGGCGTTCCAGACTGGACGCTCGCTGTAGGCTGGATTACTCATATATGGTTCTCCCCGGTCTGATGATAATCCCAACTCTTTTTCAAAGGGAATTCCCCCCAAATATTTAGCGGATAGGTCGGTTGCCGCTTTTTGAACACCTCCACTACCAAAAAGCATGTGCTCCTTATCACATCCATCACAAATAAATGATGACATATTTTCCACCATGCCTAGAACAGGAATATTTACTTGGGAAAACATATTAAGCCCTTTTCTGGAGTCAAGCAGGGCGACATCTTGAGGTGTCGATATGATAATAGACCCATCGACCTCTACGATTTGGGAGAGGGAGAGTGGCATATCACCAGTACCGGGGGGCATGTCAATTAGTAGGTAGTCTAACTCACCCCAATCTACATCAAAGAGAAATTGCTTTAGAACTCCTCCTAACATTGGGCCACGCCATATAACTGGTTCATCCTCACCAACGAAATGTCCAAAACTAATAAATTTTATACCATGAGAGAGAATTGGAATTACCTTGCCATCTTTATTGGCGATTGGTTTGACATCACGCTTACCTAGTAACATGGGAAGTGAGGGCCCATAGATATCAGCATCTAATAAGGCACTCTTTTTTCCAAGCTGGTTAAGAGAGATTGCAAGGTTGACTGCGAATGATGATTTGCCGACACCACCTTTTCCTGAGGCAATGACAATAATACGCTTAATGGAGTCAACTCTTGCTGGGGCATTCATTTCCGGCGCTTGATGATCGTCATGCTGATGGTCTGAGTGGTCCTCCCCTTTGGAAGGAGTTCCAGCTGGAGGTTGCTGATGCTCTGAGTGTGATAGAAGAAAAAATGTGTCAGGGTCGAGATCACGACCTAAACGTTCAACTATTATCCCCTCTAACTCCCTTTTCATTCCAATATCTAAGCCATCACGTTGGTAGTGAATAAATATCTGCTCCTGATGAGGGGGAGTATCCGACCTCTTTACTTCAATATTAATGATTCTCTGACCTTCTGCTAACGAATGATCGGTAGATGGGTCGATAATTTCCTTAAATGCGGCTTGAATTTTCTCTAATTTTTCCATATCTCGCTAACTCCTAACAATTACTTCTGGTATCTTATTGCAAAAGATAATATTATATATACAAATAACTTTTTTACTGGAAAATCAGTAGCTGTAAAGGATTATTTGTAACGTGCTCAACAGAAGATCAAATTACCTGATTAACCCCAAGTTTCAGTTGAAATTTACTTTTTTCGTCTGCTTGTTGGTGTTTATTTCAAGTCTGGTTTATCCCATGACGATCTACGATTTGCTGGAAAGAGTCATTCAGCACTTAGGGCAGGTATCACCTAAATTAATTGAAGAGTTTGAAAGTAAGCAGATGGCAATTATTACAGTGCTTGTTGTTTGGCAGCTCGGATTTACTATGTTGGTGTTTGTTATATCAATCTTTTTTACTCACAAGGTTGCAGGTCCAATCTATAAGACAATGCTCTACCTAAAAGGACTGCGTCACGGTGAGCGAGGAAAGTTAAAATTTCGTGGCGGTGACCACTTTTTGGAGTTGGCAGAAGAGGTCAATTTGACGCTGGACCACATTGATCTAAAGCATAAGGAGTGCTTTTCCCATTTAGAGGAGGTCAAGGGCGATATTCAAACACTTCGTGGCCAGTTATCAGGAGAGCAGCTGACACTATTGGAAGGTATTGATCAGAAACTATCCCGGTTACCATAATAACACTCCTCTCAAACTATTTTTCTTTATGCATTTCCAATAATTAAGCAGTTACCCATGTCAAATAGTGGCAAATTAAGGAAATATTTTTTTATCCTGTCTTCTAGTTACCCATTTAGGTAAAATGTCTATCTGAGCAATAAAATGAATTAGGAGGTCATTTTGTTTGGAAGAGCGGTATTCTTTTCTTTAGTCTGGGTGCTGGCTTCCTTCCATCTGCTTGCAAATGTTGATATCTCCACTAAGCAATCACAGCGAAAAATTGGCAAGTTCAGCCGAGATGAAATCAACTATGCTCTTAATTTTAAAAAGATGTTAAGAGGCTTAGAGAGATTTAAACTTGATAACAAATTGGTTAAACAATTAGTAAGTGGTTCAGTTCAATCAGAACTATTTTATGGCTATCATTCGTTATTGCTTTCAGCTCATAATATTTCAGCGCTACCATCCGACATGGATGTAGCTAGATTTAACCAACACTGTAAAATTGTTATTCCAAATAGTACTCAATTTCCTATTAAGCACCTGCTGGCCACCGGTCTGGATAATATATGTAAACGTCGTTTTCTGTTCTTGCTGGATAGGTATAAAGGCGTAGCGGGTAGTCTGCTGCCACACCTTGTTCAAAGAATTACAAAGAGATATATTCCATCATATCTTTCAGGAGCAAAAAGCTTACAGAAGGAATTTTCTAAATATGCGGGAAAAATTGATCCAGACGATCCTCAATACCGGTATCTATCAAAAGTAATTGGTAGTGAGTTTCGGATGCTGCCATTCTTAAAAGAGAAGCAGCACAGGCGTAGCGAAAGTCAATTGTTGCTCGAGAATAATAGTGACTATATCAGGATAACCAGTAATTTCCTAAATAAGGAGTTTCAGCAGATAGTGCGTAAGTTACGTAGTGATATTAAGCAAAAACGATGGGCAAGTGCGGAAGAGGGATCGACCCATCTGCTGGGGTACTACTTTCAGAATAGATCATATATTAGTTCCACCAAGACCTACGAAATAATATCTGGTTTGGGTATATCTCTTTTGAGGACTCCGGCGGTGAAGAGTGGACTGGAGTTTTTGAGTTATGCCGTGGAGATAGCCCCGCCGGCAGAACGAGACGAATCATTATTTAGTGTTATATGGGGGAATCTTGTTGCCGGCAAGCCCGAGAGTGCTAATCTAATTATTGACTCTCATAATTTATTAAATCGATTTAATACGTTGCCCATAAAATTAAAGTTTTGGGTGTCCCACACAAAAAAATTGGCAGGATCGTCTCAAGTATCACAATCGCTTTTTAGACAAACAGCTCAATCTGATCCTTTAAATTTTTATGCAATCCTTGCACTTAAAATGTTACCAGGAGATGTCGGCAAGCATCTGGAAATGTACAGCAGTAGTAGTAGCAAGAAGAGACTGATCCAGTCGAGAGTGATACCGTTGCCTTACTATTCAAATAAATTTAACCAAATACTTTCCCGCTCAATACTGTGGGATCGAATTGGTGATTTTAAGCTTTTGAATTTTTCACTTAATCGCCTAATGCAATTGGAGCGAAAAGATAGCGTAGTTGGCATGATGGTTGGTAACGGATTAAGTGAGCAGGAGTTTCATCGCTCAAAAATTATTCATGTCCTAACACTATTAAGAGAGAGGAAAAGTTACCTGACTATGTTCCGGGTGATAGCAAATGCTCTAGACAAAAACCATCTAGATTTTAGTGACAGTGTGATGCGAGATCTCTTTCCTCGCCCATTTCTTTCTCAGATTAAACGTCGGACCAAAGATAAAATGGATCCACTAATGGTGCTCTCCTTAATTCGGCAGGAGTCAGCTTTTAATCCTCGCGCCAGATCCTCCGCCGGTGCTAGGGGTTTGATGCAGCTGATGCCCAAAACCGCTAGAATGTTCCACCGGAATATAAGTAAAAATAAATTACACAACCCCAACCTCAACATTAAAATTGGTGTCAAGCTCCTAAAAAGATTATTAAAGAAGTATGATGGAAACCTTTTCTATACACTTATTGCTTATAATGCTGGCGAGGGAAATCTCAAAAAATGGAAGGAGCGAAATATTTTTTCTGATAACCTGCTATTGGATCTGGAGTCTATTCCCTTTAGTGAGACTCGCCTCTACGTGAAGCTGATCTTTAGAAATATTTTTTACTATCGTCACCTGCATGGAGAACCCGGTAGTGAAAAGGAAGGAGCGAAAGATTTAAGATACGTTAAATCTGAAGTGAATAATATCCCCGTCTTGTACTAGATACTCTTTTCCCTCAATTCGCATTTTTCCGCTCTCTCGTATTTTGCCTTCACTCTCATATTTAGTCAGGTCATTGAGGTGGTACACCTCTGCTTTAATAAAGCCGCGCTCAAAATCACTATGGATAACACCCGCGGCTGCCGGAGCCTTGTCTTTATCGTGGAAAGTCCATGCACGAATCTCTTTTTCACCGGCAGTGAAAAAAGTACGTAATCCAAGCAAGTGATAAACCGTGCTGGTTAGTTGATATAGTCCAGATTGTTTAATACCAACATCTTTTAAGAAATCTGTACGCTCCTTCGCAGAGTCTAGCGCCGATATTTCTGCTTCTAGCTTACCACAGATGGTTATTGCCCGAGCATTGTTGTCTTTAGCGTAATCTTGAACACAAGAGACAAGTGAGTGGTCACTGTTGTCAATTGAATTTTCATCAATGTTACATACGTAGAGCATCTCTTTGAGAGTGATTAGATTTAGGTCGTTGACGCATTCCAAATCATCAGTGGTTAGTCCTACCGCTCTGGCCAGCATACCATCACTTAGATGATGTTGTAGTTTCTCTAAAATAGGAACAGAGCTTTTGGCATTTCCTTGCACTTTTTTATCATGAGATTTGATTAATTTTCCAATATTGTCTAAACGACGGTTTACCACTTCTAGGTCGGATAGAGCTAATTCCATATTGATAATCTCAATATCATCAATGGGATCAATTCTTCCATTAACGTGAACGACATTACTATCTTCAAAACAACGCACAATATGGACAATTGTATCAACATCTCGAATATTACCTAGAAACTGATTGCCCAACCCCTCACCTTTTGATGCACCTCTAACTAATCCGGCAATATCTACAAACTCAACAACGGTCGGGATTGTTTTTCTTGGCTTTATGTATTGGGCTATCTGTTTAAGACGAGGGTCGTCAATTGGTACAATTCCGACATTTGGTTCGATGGTGCAAAATGGATAGTTTTCTGCCTCTACCTTGGTGGCAGTTAAGGCTGAAAATATGGTTGATTTCCCAACATTGGGTAGTCCTACTATTCCGCAGTTTAATCCCATCGTCTCTTTTCCTCATTGGCGATAAGCTATTCGTTAATAAAATTTTTCTTATTGTACTTAGTTGCGCTCCTGGCAAGCCCATGCCGCATGAAGTATTCCACAATCTCTGCGGCCCCATCTAATATTTTATCTAGGTCGATCTGCTGATCATTATTAAAGCTGGACAGTACAAAACTGTGGGGTGATCCATGTTGTGGCCGGCCGATTCCCAGGCGCAAACGAAGAAAATCCTGACGACCAAGAGTAGTTGCGATGGAACGCAGTCCATTGTGTCCGGCCAGTCCTCCCCCATCCTTTAAGGCAGTACGGCCAAATTCAAAGTCGAGTTCATCATGAACGACCAGTATATCTTGAATATCAATTTTGAAAAAATTAATGCAAGGAAGAACACTCTCACCGCTGAGGTTCATATAGGTTTGTGGTTTTAAAAGGATAAATTTTTCATCATTGGCGTTGTGGGAGGCGTATAGTCCTTTAAATTTCGATTTCCATACCAATTGATTGGTGAAGGATAGCCGCTGACAGATCATCCAGGCGATATTGTGTCGAGTAGAAACATGTTCTGGGCCAGGATTTCCTAAAAAAGTGATCAATTTAACCATTACATAACCACCAGAGCAGATGGATGATAGCGATTAGATAAAGAGTGAGCTAACAGAGTCATTATTGAAAGTTCTATGGATGGCTTTGGAGAGTATCTCTGCAGTCGAGAGAACTTTAATTTTCTTAACCTTTTTAGCTTCTGGAGTAAGGGGAATGGTATCGGTGACGATTACTTGATCTAACATATCACTGCCAGCAATTCGCTCGATGGCAGGATCGGAAAAGACTGGGTGAGTAGCAAAGGCGATAACCTTGGTTGCTCCCTCCTTTTTGAGTGCTTTCGCTGATTCAATCAAGGTTCCAGCTGTGTCGATCATATCATCTATTATTAGGCACTCAAAGCCATTGACATCACCAACAATATTCATAACTTTAGCAACGTTTTTACCAATGCGTCTCTTGTCTATCATTGCAAGGTCACAGCGCAGTTTTTTGGCATAGAAGCGAACCCGCTCTACTCCACCACTATCAGGAGAGACACAGACCGTTTTATCTCCCAATACATCGTTTTCAGCGATATAATCTAGAAAAACAGGTGAGGCATAGATATTATCAAATGGAATATCAAAAAATCCGGAGATCTGTCCGGCGTGTAGATCCATTGTCATTACTCTGGTAGCACCGGCCACGGTTAATAGGTCAGCGACTAGTTTGGCAGTGATCGGGGTTCTGGGCCCTACTTTACGATCCTGGCGCGAATATCCATAGTGTGGCATAACGGTAGTGATCGAGGATGCCGATGCTCTCTTAAGAGCATCAATCATTATTAATAGCTCCATCAAATTATCATTTGCCGGCGGACAGACGGTTTGTAGTACAAAGACGTTCGCCCCTCGCACATTCTTCTCAATTTCACAGTAGATTTCACCATTAGCGAAAGTGACGATGTTGGGATTCACCAAAGGAATGTCTAGGTGGTGAGCAATCTTTTTTGATAGCTGATGGTTGGAAGTTCCACTGACTAAGGCTATTTTTCTCATGGGAATATTGCTCTTACTTGAGGTTAGAGGTTGAAATTAAAAAAAAGTGGCAGGGGTGGCAGGGATCGAACCTGCGAATGACAGAATCAAAATCTGCTGACTTACCACTTGTCGACACCCCTACACTTTGTCAGCAATATACTATTCGAAAATTGTTTTTGCAATAACTTTAACTTCCTGTAATTACGACTATTTTGCAGGAATTGTTACTTTCGGACAACGAAACTGGTTAAACTGCTTTCCGCGGCCCATGATCCAGTGTTGGAAAATCTGAAAGGCAGTACTGCTACCAGATAGTCGAATATTTTGATCTGGTTGTCGACCATCAATGCCCAGCCAAATAATACCCAGCAGTTCGCCGTCAAAAAAGACAAACCAGTTGTCATGGCTATTATTTGAGGTGCCAGTCTTGCCAAGAAATTTCATCTGGCCAAGATATTGATCAACTCTTTTGCGAATTGTTGTTTTGGTTGGATCAGATAGAATTCCAAGCACATTTTTACTGCTAATAATATCAGGGCCATCGATCTTACTGCACTCATGATAGAGGAACTTCTGGTAGGTAAGATATAGAGCATTAAGTGACATTTCGATGGAGCCAAGAAGTTGCGCTGGATACTCTGCTAATGGAGTTTGTAGCTTAGGTATATAAGCAAGTAATTTTGACTCTAGGGTAGAGAACCCAACCTCTTGTGCGATACGAATAACTGGTCGATTAAATGAACGCTGGAGGGCCACTGCTAAAGTAGATTCAGATGGTAGATTTCGGCTAGACTCTTTCGGTTTCCACTTACCAGAGAGAAGGTTTAGAGTAATCGGTCGGGTAGAGACAAGGTTCGAAGGATCTTGTCCTAGCTCAAAATAGATGGAGTAGATTATTGGCTTAATGATACTTCCAATCTGATGTGGTTCTTTGGTAATGGCGCTTTGAATATTTCGTTCCAGCTTGGAGTAGAAAATGTAGGGATCACTATTTTGATCAAAAGGTTTTCCAATCACTGCCTTAATCGCAAAAGAGCTACTGGGGAGGGGGATAAGCTGCTTTACCCTTTGTAGTTGTTGGAATGCGGATTTATGAAATACAAACTGTTCATACTGGTTGAGCAGTGAAGGTGAAGTAGTTTTGATAGATTTTTTTTGCCTTTGATGAATTGACCACAATGCCAGTAGATCACGTTTGTTATTTCTAGCAATTAATTGCTTTTGCCACTGTTGCCATCTTTCCTGGCCCCAAATTCGTTCATCCTTACTCGGAAAGAGGTTTAATTTATCAAGTTTACCATAGACAAGGGAGGTTCTTTTTTGGAGTCGCTGAAGGTGACGTAGGGGGTGGTAGAAATTGGGTCCCTTTAGCATGGCAATTAGAATTGATGCTTCGTAAGGGCTAATTTCTGCTGGCCGCTTATTAAAGTAGAAGATCGAGGCAGCATATATCCCCTTTGCCCTTATCCCCTGGATTGCTCCCCAATAGATATGGTTAAAGTAGGCTTCCAGTATTTTCTCCTTGGGGTAATTTAGCTCAATGTAGATAGAGTAGATCATCTCCCTAATTTTTCTCTCAATTGTTCGGCGGTTAGTTAAAAAGAGGTTTTTTGCCAGTTGCTGGGTGAGAGTCGAGCCCCCTTGAGCCATACGCATTTGGATAATATCAGTAATGAAGGCACGTGCAATGGATCTAAAATCAATTCCAAAATGGTGAAGAAAACGATTGTCCTCAATACCAATCAAGCCTTTCCAGAAAATACTGGGAATAAGATCAAAGGGTAATTTATGCTGATAGCAGTATACGGTAGTACACTCGTTAGGAAAGAGCGGGGGGAGGGCCACTTCCTGCTCAATTGAGATTGAGTGCAAGGGTGAGGATTGCCTCGAAATAATGCCCTGATGCTCCAGCTCCCGCAGCCATAGTTGAAAGTTGGACTTACCTAGGTGAGAAAATTGGAAGTACGACTTTAAATCTTGGTAATTGACGATGCTACCGACTTCCAATTGTGACTTGGGTAGATTAGTGGTGGAGACCGGGATGGAGCTGAGATTATAGCTAGAGATCTCTCCAACAACTAGTGCGATATAAATTGTTATTAGCGTTATTAGAGCGGTCGTTGCTGACAGCAGTATAAGCCACACCTTTTTTCGGCCCACAATTTTCACTCTGTTTACCACTCCTTAAATAGATGAATAGTTCATTTTTTTCAACCCCATTTATGACTCCATGCGCCAATCAGAGCGGAGTTGGATGATCTATTTGCCAGTTGGTTATCTATTCAATATATTATCATAGGTTATTGGTACATTTTTTTTCCACTGATAGTAAACATGGAATAAAAAGGAGTCTCTCTGTGCAGCAACGAATGTCGCTTATTGTTATATTGCTTTTCACATCTGCTCTAACCGCAGTCGCCATGCCGATTGATTGGCATGGAAAGTTTGGGGTGGATACGACACTGATTGATAACTTCCGTCGTATGGACGCCACCGGCCAGGTAACTAATATTGAAGATGTGGGAGCAAATGGAACCCAGGAACTACAGTTAGGTGCCGGTAACCATGCCAACGCCTCATTCCAGACCTATATTTTTCAGCTCAATCCAGTAATTTTGATTAATGATGCTGCCACCATCAAGGCGGAGCTGACAAATGGTACAGCACGAGGTGGCCGCTTAGGTGACTCTGTCTATCAAACCAGAGAGACAAATGTCGCCCACTCTCTTTACTACCTCAATACTACTAATCCAGCCGGTAGCTCTCTCTACTGGAATCAACTCTATGTAGAGCTTTTTTCAGACAACGGTACCTATCTAATTGGTCGCCACTCTGACCATTGGGGACTTGGCGCAGTTGTTAATAATGGTTATGGTCGTTGGGATCGTCATGTCTTTACTCGTGACGGAATCTCGTTGAAGCTTAAGATTAATAACTTTTTCATTACTCCCTTTTGGGGCAAAGTAAGTTCGAACGGCAGCTTAACTGCTGCAACTGATGCCAAAGAGTATGGTTTCTCTCTGCTTTATGATAATCCCGACCGTGATTTTGCCTTTGGTCTCTATTACGCTAAAAAAGTTAGCGGGCCTCAAAATGGTGACTACTCTTCCGATGTTGATGGTGATGGGGCCCCAATTCAGTTGTTACAAAATGATACTAAACTAACTGATATCTACTTTAGAAAATCCTTCCAAGACATTACGTTTTCGATTGAAGTTCCTCTTTTTAGTGGAGACCTGGGAGCAGTATATACCGCAGGCAGTTCAGCAAAGTATAAGGCGAAGGCGGTAATTACTGACACTAGATATGTTTATAGTGATCGATGGAAATTTGGAGTTGGACTGGGTTCAGTTCAAGGCGATGATGGAGGAGAGTCAGGTTTTGGTGCCGCCTATCTTAATCCAAATTTTCAAATTGCTAACTTACTATTTCGCTATAATCTTAGAGCAGTTTCAGCTCCAGACGCTGCAGGAACCCCCCATCTCTTTGATGCCTACATTTCGAATACCCAGTATCTTAAGCTATATACTGAGTATACCAAGGAGAGGTGGATCTGGAAGGGAGCAGTTATCTATGCTCGAGCAGAACAGGTAGCAACAGCAGGAGCAAAAGCTTATAACCACACTAATAATCGTCAATTCGATGCTACGGTCTCACAAGATCAAGAGATGGGAGTAGAGATTGATACCTCGTTTGACTATCTTTGGAACAGTGAGATTACGATTGGCGGTGAGTTTGGTTATCTGTTTACTGGTGACTACTTCGCTTATACCAATGATGCCACTAAACCCAACAGTGCTGCCAACTCCTATATGATGCAGATGAATTTGGCCGTAGAGTTCTAAAGGTATTTTTCTGCAAGGGGAAATAGTAAGCTCTCTTCAACGGTTATCTTTTTTTTGATCTTGGTGATTAGGCTTTGGGTTTCGGTTGTAAAGTCATCTGGTTTTTTTTTAATCTTTTCGATTGTACTCCATCTAGCAAAATAGCGATTCCACTCCTTGGTCAACACCATTGCTTCATCACAGATGCGGGCAGTTGCCTGATGGATCTCTGGAATGCCAAGGTTGGATAGCTGGTTGTATATAGTGGCATCTTCAGTGATCAGATGAATATAGAGTTTAGCATTAGTCCTATCTAGTATATTAGGTATTTCGTAGGAGTATTTGGCCGGGTCACTACTAAAAGTGAGCAGCTTGGCGATCATATCCTGAATACAACGATGATCTTTTTGATATATTGAGATGTTCACAATACCTAATGCTACTTAGCTTCTTGGCATATTGTAGCCTAGGGCCCGAAGGGGTTGGCACCAGTAGTGCTCATCCAGGGATTCATCATCATTGGTTGTTGTTGCATCCCCATTTGTGGTGCCATTACTCCGTAACCTGCAGGTTGACGGCCAAACTGATTCCAACCGTTACTATACATGGGTTGCATCCCCATCTGATAGCTAGGCGCTAAACCGCTACCAAATTGGTTCTGCATGCCATATCCGCTGTAAGGGATCTGACCCATCATACCATTGCCTTGCATTTGTGGGTTGTAGTATCCGCTATATGGCTGTTGTTGTGGGTATTGACCCATCATCTGTTGCGGGGGTTGTTGTGCAGCAAAAGGATTTGGTCCATTCATCGGTGCAGGTGTGGTCGTCCCTCGACTATAGGCATCACTACTTGAACTACTATAGGTGTCACTACCAGTTGAGAAGTCATCGTCATCATCAAATAGATCGCCTTCTTCAGCGAACTCATCATCATCTTTACAGCCGCCACCTTTGACTAGACTGTCTAGACGTTTGTGTCTTTCGGTCCAATTTTTAAGCTTGTTGGTATCTTTTGCTCGCTGTCGTTGGTAAGCAGCTCTTCTTTTATTCATACCCTCGGATCCATTTGCCTCCTCACAAAGAGTACTATCACCAAATAGTAATCCGCCGCTACAAGCTTTTGTATAATCTTGTTCCTTTTTCATATATTTCTGATTTCGCTTTTTCATCCTGTCGACCAAGCTCTTAATCTTTCTGGCCAATTTCTTGGGACCGCTGGTATCTCCCTTACGTGCCCGATATTCAAGACCAACCAACTTACCGTAGTTGACAACACTCTTAAGGGAGTTTTTAAGTTTGGCTTCGGCTGTTTTTGGGGCCAGTGGATGCTTATAGTAAGCTCTGGCTTGATATTTAACCTTAGCAATATCCATTGCCGGTGTTCCCAAGCTAAACTCCTGTAGTCGTTTGATCGCATCACTACTGATCGCATCATCAATTTTTTTAAGTTCAGCACGAATCTCTTTGACCCGTTCATTTCTCTTTTGTTTACCCCTTTTACCTTTTTGCTTTGTTAGCTTTTTAAGTTCACTAATTTTAGGTCCTAGATTATATTTTCCTACGTAACTGATCAAGGAGTGATACTCTTCGCTGCTTGCGTCTAGGTCATCTCGAATAGTTTCACACTGCTTGGCTGCTACAATTGTCTCTGTCATATCCTCAAGATTATTTTCCAAGGCGTTATCTAGCTTAGAGGTGAGGCTTTGAAGTAGCACCTCCGTAGTTTTATTTAAATCATCAATATTCCTGTGATTTAACTCCTCAGCTAAAGTGTTGTAGTCACTATTACAAATTTTTAGCAGTCGAGTCTGCTCTACATCTTGTTTGGTGTAAATGTAGGATCCCCCCTCTTCTAAATCTTCATACTTAAGGCAGCTATTAGTTACGTCATCAGTATTTAAGCCAATCCAACCATGTAATGGGCCATACTGCTTGCCTAGCTTGTCTGGTGAACCAAATAGTATCTGGACTGGTTTTTTACTATCGAAGGGGTACTCTTGCTCAACCTTGGAGACGACTTTGCTGGGGCTCAGCCCATTGGCATCAATTTCACCGTCGCTGTTTAGGGCCAGACAGGACTCATATTTTTGATTGACTGTATCGCCTGTATATCCACGAAGGTCTAATGTATTGCGGGCACTAATAAATATCAGGTTATTTTTTTGGGATAGCTCAAAACTTAGTCCCAAGCATTTAGTAATAATACTATCAATAACAATATTTAACTTTATTTTTCCATTGCTAAAGGTTGGTTCAATCTTAAGCTTTCCCTGACCCATCAAGATATCTAATAGTTTAAGTGGAATATAATTTTCATCTTCGCAGGTTTGGGTCGTAACTGGTGTTACTTCTGTTTGGGTCACAGTAGCATTATAGGCTTTGTTGCTACTCCCTGAGACGACCTTTTGTGGAGTTTGAAAATTGATAATCCCACTTACTTTCGAGAATCCATTAGTCGACATTACCACTGTCAATATAGAGATTACGAGAGTGAGTACGGAGAATTTTTTATTCATAATGCGGTCCCTTTTTGGGTAAATGGTTTTATCCACCACAGTTAAACCTACTACGTCATCCTATATCGACATAAAGATGATAAACTTGAGGAGTTTGTTGTGATCCAATGATACAAAATTACGGATAGTTAGATCTGCTTGGGCAGTAGGCGACGCAGATAAGCCGCAGTGTGGGATTTACCGTTATGGGCCAGCTCCTCAGGAGTGCCTTGTGCGACGATCTGGCCACCTCGATCGCCACCATCGGGACCTAGGTCTACTATATGATCAGCAGACTTAATAATATCTAGATTGTGCTCAATTACCAAAACTGTACTATTTTTATCGACTAACTGTTGAATTGCGGTCAGTAGTTGCTCGATATCAGCAAAATGTAGTCCGGTAGTTGGTTCGTCAAGAATATAGAGTGTATGACCTTTTGTTCTTTTTGCCAGTTCCCGTGAGAGTTTTAATCGCTGAGCCTCACCACCGGAAAGTGTGGTTGCCGGTTGTCCTAGCTGTATGTAGCCCATCCCAACACTTTGCAGGGTACCCAAAATACGAACTAGCTTGGTGTGATTTTTAAAGAAATCGGCTGCTTGATCTACTGTCATCTGTAGGACATTTGATATTGACTGGCCCTTAAAAAGTATGGAGAGTGTCTCCTTATTATACCTTTTACCCTTGCACTGGCCGCAGGTGACATGGACATCTGGCAGAAAGTGCATCTCGATTTTTTTGACTCCATTGCCCTCACACTCTTCGCAGCGCCCCCCCTTGACGTTAAAGCTAAATCGTCCTGCCTTGTATCCCCTTA
>JABGUH010000005.1 GCA_018646675.1 Bdellovibrionales bacterium
AATGAGGAGAGTAAAAGCTATGTTACAAAATTCACGAACATTCCAACTATCAGTTACATTTTATCAAGAGTGTCAAAAAATGAAATTATCTAGGCATCTTAAAGATCAGATGGATCGAGCATCATCTTCAATTGCACTAAATATCAGTGAAGGCTATGGCAAGGCTACCTATCGTGATCAACGAAAGTATTTTCATATTGCACTCGGAAGTCTACGAGAGTCCCAATCCATTTTAATCCTTTCATCACTTGTTAATACTAAGGCTTATCAAGTAGCAGATAGACTGGGGGCATCACTTTACTGTCTAATTAAAGCACCTCCTCGCTAGGAGGTGCTTTGACAGAGGCGATAAGTTGATGCTGCCAAGTGATCGGCCAGAGCGGTCAGACTCTGATTGCCGATTAACTCTAAAATGGCTTGGCATTCACGAAGTGATCCCAAACTAATGTCATAGAATCGTCGCTGGTCATTCGGAGTTCTCTTCCCACTCCCTTCCGCCAAATTCAAGCAGATACTGCTGCTGGCGCGATCAAACTGATCGCGAAGGTGACGCGGCATCTTTATCTTCTGACCCGCTCGGTAAAATTCAACTGCTAATTGGTAGGTTCTAAAATTTTGCAACATAATTTATCACTCCTCATTTTAAGGTTTTTCCCCATTTTTTTTGGGGGGTTCACCCTGAAAGGCCCCCCACAAAAAAATGGGGGAGGATTATATTGGGAGAAGGTGATTGTTGGTAGAATCGGGAACGGGAACAGGAGCGGGAACGGGTACAGGAACGGGTACAGGAACGGGTACAGGTACAGGTACAGGAGCAGGAACAGATTGATTTAGCATGATGCGAGGGAAACAAACAGGAGCAGGAACGGGTACCGGTACAAAATTAGAGTAAGCTGTATAATTGTTACAACTTGCGTTGCGTCAAATTGCTGATTTCTATACTATTTCTCCTGATATTGCGTAGCTTCGATGGAGCATAGGGAGACAATTATGAGTATTATCAATTACTTAGGATCAAATTTACTTCGCACGACAACATTTTCCGCAACAATTTGTGCCATATTAATTGGTAATCAAACGGTGGAGGCGCGTGAGGGGGGCCGGAACTCCTACGATCGAAATATTACGAATGATCATATTAAGCGTAACCGTGGAGATAGTTTTTATACTGGTCGCAACTGGCGACAGAGTTATATTGGAGTTGGTGATTTTCGTTTAGCAGAAGATCGTCGTCTCTCCAAGGTTTTATCCCGTTTGGTCGAAGCAAAAGATAAGCACCAACAGGTGAGCAATCGTTTAAAGCAGAAACAGGGCGATTTAAATAAGCTCCAGAAAAAGCGTGATGGTCTAAATAGTAAAATTGAAAAGTTAAATCAACAGATGGTAAAGTTGGTGGAGCTTAAGCGCACCAAAGAGAAATTGATCGTAAAGATTGACTTGGCCCTGCCTCCTCTAAGAGTAAAATTACAAACCAAAAAAGATCAAATTACCGCACAAAAGATTGAAGTGGCCGCAGCTCAGGTCGCTCAGCAGCAGGCGAAGAAGAAGATGGTTGAGGTTAAAGCAAAGGTTGATGCTTGTACCGAGAGTTGTGGTGATCTAAAGCTGGCCCTAAAGGGGGCACAGGTTATTTTAAATGAGGCAAGAGCGATCCATAATAGTAAACAGGAGAGTTTATCCACACTCCAAGATGAGAGAAAGGTGCTCGCTCAAACGATTAAAAAGCAGGAGCTTAAACGGGTAAACGCAGTCAAAACAAATGTTGAAATTACCAGTAAAATTGACAATAAAATTTTAATAGTTGCAAGTCTAAAGAGTGAACTACAAGTAGTTAAACAGGAGATCTCCCCGCTGCGCCAGTTAGTTAGTAAAATTAAGCAGCGTCAGCAGATTTTATTAGCCGAGCTGAATAAGATTAAGGCCCGTCGTCGTCAAGTACGTAGAAACTTAATTGATCGAATTTTAGAGATAAACCAGACCGGATTCGTTGCTGGTCGTGACGATGGTAGAGCACAGGGCGAGATGATCGCTTATGATGTTGGTCAGACGATTGGTGCTCAAGATGGAGATAGTGATGGTGTGGAGCGTGGAAGTAGCGAAGGACGGCAACGTGAGTATCGCACCGGTTTTGCTCAAGGCGAAGTAATTGGTGAAAATCGTGCCCAAGCGGAGGGTGAGCAAGATGGAACTCGTCTTGGTACCCGTGATGGTAATATTGCTGCCGCTACTGCCGAAGGCAGAGTGGCAGGAGTTATTCGCGCCAACAATTCAGATGCACCCTCGGTTGGACGTGCCCAGGGGGAGCGCGATGGTTTGGCCCGTGCTGAACGACGTGGTAGTGAAGTTGGTACACCTCGAGGTGAGACTGAGGCGATCGCTAAATATGAAGATCGTCAATTGAAAAAAGTAAATGTGGATGGAGCTTTTCAGGGAACCTTTTCATATCGGATTCCATCCTTTCCTGGTGGTAGTAGTAGCTCTCGATACTCGCGAGATTTTTATGATATCTCTCTCTACCGTGGTGATGATCTTGCCGCTAACTATCCTCGCACACTAGTGAGTCGAGCAGTTGTAGACGGTTATCGTGCTGGATTTTTCCCTACCATGGAGGAGCAATTCCTAAATTTAATTGGAACGATCTATCAACAATATTATAACCGTGCTTATCAAACAGCATATAACACGGCATTAGATCGCTTCTACCAAGAGTCTTTGGTCCGAGGTAAGGCAGATGGGGAAGAGGAGATGTTTAATGCTCGTTATCCCGGCATTCGTGATGAGTTTAGAGCTGAGTTTAGAGTACGCTTTACCAAAGACCCTAATCGTGCATCTAGTGACTACCGGAATACCTATGCAGCAGTTGAGGAGAGGCGCTACCAAAGTCGCTACGAGGAAATTCGTGCAGATTACTACCAACAACATGAGCAATCTACTTATGATAGCAATATTGCTGGTCAGACCGAACATTTTCGACAGTTACGTTTTGATCAAGTTGATCAGATCTATACAAAAAACCCGGTCTTGAAATTTGTAGTAAATACCATTGTTGATGGTGGCATTAACGGTGTGGCCGCACGGGATGGAGTGTTTCAACCAGAGGAGCAGATGATCTACAGCGTGACATTTGTCAATTATGGGAAAACAGCTGCCACTAATGTAAAAGTTGTCAGTGATGGTAGTGGAAAACAGATCACTCTTCCTACTATCCCCGCTGAGTCAGTGGCAACAGTCGTAAACGGGGTACGCGCCTTTACACCAACCATTGACGGTATTCAAGCGAATGCTAAACGCTCGACGCTATCGATCAAGGCAGAGTTCGATTCAAGTTTAACAAAAATTCTTGGACGGCACTATGATGATAGTGCTACCCAAACCCTAAAGCGTAATAGCAGTGAGTACTACCAAATTAGCTACCCGTTAGCAGTTGATCAACTAAAATTAACAGAGACACTGCTACTTGGAACTGCTGATCAAGTGCAAGTTACACTTTCAAATAACTCCAATCGAGCTTATGACAACACTTCTGGTGATATCCAAGTGCTACTTACGGCCAACTCACAAGGGATAGATATTACCAATCAATTTTCTGCTCTTACACGGCTAGAGCGCAAATCGACTACTACGAAAAATGGGGCGTCTATCCTGGTTGTTAGTGAGGATGATGCTTTTCGTCGGATGTCACTGGATTTAAAAGTGGTAAAAAATGGTGTAACACTAGCATTGCTAAAGGATCAGCTGCCGATTATGGCCAAGGTTCCATTTATCGCTAAAAAAGGGGCCCCGGTGTTAGTGATCGACTCTAATCGTGATACTGATCAGGTGGTAACTGCCATTCAGCAGATTAACCAACATCTGTTGGGTACCCCCTCACTTGGTACTAAGCTTATCTCACTACTTGATACTTCGATCAGCGAGAATCGCAAATTGATGGGTCAGCCTTTAAGCAATAAAAGTGTTGTTGTATTGGGACTGGATAGTAGTGACATGCAGAGTGTTGTGGCGATGTTAAAAACTTCTGATAGTGCTGCAGTTTCACTCGTTGGCCAAGGGGAGTCATCCACCGCGTGGCGTACCCTTAAAGGCTTAAACCATGTTGTCTTTAAACCAGAGCTTAATTTAGAGGGGCGAGAGGATAAGTTAGAGCAGCCGATCTATGCGGTTAGTAAATTTAAGGTGAGTAAAAAATCCTATAAGTTACTTCGTAAAAACATGAGTACATTTACCCGTTTTGAATATCTTCGCGAGATAGGAACTGCATTGAAATTGAGCGCCCTGTTCTCGATGGGAGAAGAGGAGCTAGCTAATACAATTAAGGAGCTGTCAGCGGCCCAAATTAGAGACCTTAAAGGGGATGGCGCTCGTTTATTCCTCCAAATGCTTAATACCCGGGTAATTTTGGAGCTGACAAATGCCTCGGATGCTTATGGAGAGAGTTGCTCAGGCTGGTTGTGGAATCGTAAATGTGACAAGAAGGGAGAAATTTTTGGAAGTCTTAAACTATATAATACCCTTCGCGGGCAAACTGGAAGCAACCTAAGTAGTGCTTTGGTAAGTGGCATTGTCGCCTTTACAGCAGAGGATGCGTTAGATTATCACAGCCGTTTAAGACGTGACAACGAGCTATCCAACTCATTTAACAATGCTATCGCGAAAAGAAATCGCAAGATAGATAAGCTGGCCCGTAAGGTAGCAAAAAAGCATGGGATTCGCACTGCTACCTACAGTGGTGGCTATAGCTATAAGAGTGAGTTTGAGCGCATAATCACCAACTACACACCATATAAATATGTGGAGCGGCGTGATCAGGATAGTAATAATTAGATTTTAGGACGAGCAGATTGGACATTATCAGTCCAATCTGTTCCTGCTTGTCTCCCTCGCATCCTGCTCCTGTTTGTTGACCTAATTGTTCAGGATATAACCACCAGAAAACCACTTGAGTATTTAAGTCAAATTTCAATTCTGTCGATATAGGTGATTGACCAAGCTATTGGATCGTAGATGCTTTTATTTAGGCTGGAGCAAAAATGGAGAGAGTAGTCCCTTTTATTATTATTCAACTATTTATCCTGGTAGCGATTTCCATGCCGGTTTTAGCGACAGAGGAGCTAACTAACTCCCACCTTGGCCCCAAAACAATTAAGCGTTATCACCAACTAATTCAGCAGGGAGTAGATAGTTATAATCAGGACCGCTGGAATCTCGATTCTCCTTTGATGCATGCACCACACTTTAACCGCTTTAAAAAAACATTGCGCACAAAAGGGATCAAACAGTTACCAAAGATTACCTTGGAAGGTGATCAGTTGGCACTTCAAGTAGGTAACTATCTATTAAAAGGTATCCAAGTTGATTTTTTAAAAAAGACCATCTCTGTTGGAGAGTACACCTACAATATGAATAATCTTAATTCAGTGGATAGGGAGCTAGAGTTATTAGAAAAATTTTTACAGCAACATCCGCCAGTGGTTGAAAAGTTAACCTCTAACTGGCTACAAGAGGCGGTGATCAGCTCCGCTTACGCTGAACCAGTCACAGCGGCAGCAGTGACCTTAACTGCAGGGCAGGTCGCCTTGGCGTTGGCCGGTACTGTTATTTTTATTACCCTAGCAGCAGGGTTAATTATCGTTACCGCCAGTGTCGCGCAACGGCTGCATGGTGACCTGTTTGCTGATCAGATTCTTGAAGACTTTGATCAGAATATTCTACAACAGTTGGGGCACTGCCAAGCACTGCCGACTGGCATAAGTGAGCAGCAGCAAGGAGAGGCAGAGACTAAAATAACAACCCTTTTTAACTCCTATAATCGGATCGCAGACTATCGGATATATAACGATCCGCGTGAAGCGATGGCCAGCATCTTCCCGTGGGTTAATAAGTTAACTACTAAAGAGATGAGTGAGTTAAGAACGGAGCACAACTGTACCGATTTTAGTAAAAAATTTCTTGCTACAATGAATCGCTATAAGTGGGTAGATCATAAATTGACCGTACAAAAATTAGAGCAGACCTGTCTCCATTCCCAGCAGCTTGAAGCTTGTCTTAAGGGCTTGGGAGATGAAATCTATAACCAGCAGCGTAGTGATCGACAGAAGGAGTATTTTGAGCTGCTCAGGGCCCCCCAAGAGAATCAACCCAAGACTAGAGAGCAGTAGCCTCTGACTCCCTAGAGAGTAGAAAAAGTATCGGTCCCGGTGCTGGTGAAGTGTGCTGTCGGACTAAAAATCCTTGATCACTTAGTCGCTGCATAACTCCTGCGATGGCACTAATCTCATCGCTTCCTCCCTCATGTCCCTGGTAAGCCAAGATCGTGATGATCCCGGTGGGAGCTAAAAGAGTTATTGCACCTTGAATCGCCTGGCAGGTAATCAACGGTTGGGTAATGATTTGAGGATCGCCGCCCGGCAGATAGCCCAGATTAAATGTGATCGCCTTCACTCTGCCATGATATTCCTGTGGAATAAATGATGGCATTAAGGTGTGACAAGCTTGAATTAAAGTAACTCCATCTAGGTTGTACATGCTCGTTAGACGTTTAGTTGTTGCCGTAATTGCTTTAGGTTGAATATCAAATCCAAAGACTCTCCCTGTTGCTCCAACCTTTCTTGCTAAAAGGAGGGTGTCATTGCCATTTCCCGTTGTGGCATCGATTACAATATCTCCGACGTTCACTTTTTGGCTGAGAATTTGGTGGGCCAGAGTTTTTAGAAGTACCATCTTAAGTGGCCGATCAAGGAAGGGTGTAGATGTTACTACGAGCACTGTTGATAAAATGCAATTTAGTCGCAGCTCTCTTTATACACGTTTTTAGCCTTGAGAGCTGCTGATGGCAAGCGGAGATCACTCTTCCCGCCGCTACTGCAACAGCGTAGGATGTTCCTCCAAAACGGATATTCTTCTCACCTGCACCATCGAAGGCAAAATTAATCAGTTTTTGGTTAAGTTGATTAGGGTCGAGGTAGATTCCACCATTATAAGGGGTCGGAAGTTTTGATGGTAGGAAGCTACCAATCAGTATCATCAGCTGTGACTTACTACTCTGGGGCCATAGTATAGTTTTAGGGTTGATGCCTAAACCGATATTACCTGCGGCAACCAAGCTGGGGGCGGTTAATTTCAACTTATTGGGCCTTGAAATTGGTAGACCTGCAGCGATCACCTGTAGGTTGATTTTGTTCTTTTTTGACCAGTTTAGGGCGCTACTCCAATATCCCAGTCGCTGCTTGCCAGAGTGGTCAAAGAGTACCAGAGGATGAATAATAATTTTTCGCTTACTGGAGATATTTTTTAAGATATTTCGAAGGACATAGTGCCCATGGAAAGAGCGGTAAAATTTTCGATCAATATCTTCAGGGCAGGGACGATCGTTAGGTTCGACACTACTCGGCCAGATGTTTTTAGCGATAGTGATATGCGGGTAGATCTTAGTGTAGTTATACTTTTGACAGATAGGGGTATCAAACAGTGCGAGCTTTAGTGGTTGATCTGCTAATGCTGCCGCCGTTATCAGCGGCAGCATCAACAGTAACGTTATTAGATATAAAAATAATTTATAACATTTTGTTATTAATAATTTTTTCTGCTGTAATTCTCTCTTCTTCAGCACTAATCAGCCCCTTCTCCATATCTTCTCTGACCTTGTTTAGCATTGAATCTTGCTTTTTAGTTAGGCACTTGCGAAGAGGGTACTCGATATAGTTTTGATCGTCATTAAACATCTCAAGAGGCACCGGGCGGTGGACAGTTCCGATTAGTACCAGTGCTGGAACCTTTTGAAACCAGAAGAACTCTTTTTTACGCCGACAACGAGGCGCATCCGGGCTTCCCACATTGACGACGGTCTTATAGCGGCCATTGATCTTACCCCATGGGTGATCAAGATTTGCCCCTTCGTTGTCTTGGATGCGGTAGGAGATATTTAGAGGGATTGAGTCCTGAGGACCATACTCTGCTAGGTTGTAAAAAGCGAGCAGATCTGCTTTGCGGGTTCGTAAACAACCGTGGGATACAAATGAGCGTTGCAACTCTTTCTTATTTTGACGGATGTGAAAGCCGATAGCAGTTACTTTATCATCACCACCAGTAATTCGGATAAATGGCAGGCCTTTATAGTAAGAGGGACGCTTACGGGATTGGATAAGACGTTTCTTCTCAATTTTTCCGTTGGCAATTGTCTGGGTTAGTAGCTCATACTTACCGGTATTGCGAACCATCTCATCGATTGCTCCTACTCCAAGTGGAAAAACCATGCTAATTCCATGAGAGCGATCCCGTAGTACAACTTTTCTATTTATTAGGGATACATCCGCTCTAAAGAAGGTGTCAGCTAGATTAATGCTCTCTAAGTGGCGAGTGGAAACATCTTTAAACTTATCTCGCTTAATACGCTGGTAACTTACTTGAAAACGCTCAAATCCGGTAAAGCTGCGATCCTGGATAAAGGCGGTAAGCTTGAGGGTAACTTGTTTTCCATTAATCACAGGTCTCTCTGTTAGAAAGATATTGTGAATTACTTTGGCTTGATGGCGAAGAAATTGTCCGCGATTGTCTTCAATCAACTCACTTACTTTGCCAAATTCGGGGAAAACATTTTTCGCCAGCGAGGTAATAGATAGATCAGCAATTCTTACTCCGACCATCATATTATTCAATCTTTCAGGGATTTCCGCTACGACTTGTGCTGAGAATAGCAGGGTAAATGAGAGAAGAGATCCTGCCATGGCATTGCGTAGCAGGTGTCTAGTATTAATTTGAAACATCGGTTTTACTCCTAATTGTAAAGGGCTTCTAAATTATTAGAATTCTAGAATACGGACAACCAATAGCGAGTAGTGATACTGGTTGGGAAGGGGGTATGTAAAAATACCATTTAAGTCACAGCGCAGCATTAGCAGGCGCCGTGCGTTATAATTAACATCCCTACGGTTCAAATCTGTACTAAAGTATATCTAAAAAAAGTAGGAGGCATGGTTAGCGTAAAGAGTAACTATTTGGTAGCATCACTTGCCCCTACTACCTCTAGGAATGAGCAATTATGAGTGAAAGTGTCGACCTACTTCAAGAGTATCCCCAAAGCTTTGTGCACCTTCATCTGCATACTCAGTACTCACTATTAGATGGAGCGATTCGTCCCGGTGAGTTGTTTGAGCGTGCCAAAGAGTTGGGAATGCCTGCAGTGGGAATTTCAGATCATGGAAACGCCTTTGGGGCGATCGATTTTTATACTAAAGCATCTGCTGCTGGCATTAAACCGGTTCTAGGGGCCGAGGTCTATTTTACTACCGGTTCTCGCTTTGATCGCATCTCTCCACGGCGGGGACAGGCCCTATCAACTCAAGATGAAATGGAGTCCCGCCACCGTATTCACCACCTAGTCTTACTCTGTAAAAATAACCAAGGATATGCCAATCTTTGTCAGTTGATCTCCAAAGCTTACCTCGAAGGCTTCTACTATAAGCCGCGCACAGATATTGAGTTATTAAAGCAGTACTCAGAGGGGATCATAGCGTCAACTGCTTGCTTGAAAGGAGAGGTAGGATTCAATTTCTATTTGAATCGAGATGAGCAGTCTCACCAAGCGATTCATCGTCTACGGGAGATCTATGGCGATGACCTCTACTTGGAGATTCAACACAACGGTATTCCCGAGCAAGAGGTAGTAAATAAAAAGGTAATCTCTTTTGCTCAAGAGAGCGGGCTGCCTCTATTAGCAACCAATGATTGTCACTATCTTAGGCGTGAAGATGCTGCGGCCCACGAAGTTCTACTTTGTATCCAAACAGGAAAGTTGTTATCAGATCAGAATCGGATGAAGCTCTCTACCGATGAGTTTTATTTTAAAAGTCCACAAGAGATGCGTGCTAACTTTAAAGATGTTCCAGAGGCATGCGATAATAGTCTACGGATTGCGCAGATGTGTAATCTTGATTTGCGCTGGACTGATGATAAAGGCCAGCAGATCTATCACCTTCCGGACTTTGAGATTGAGACCAAAGAGGATGTTCAAGGGTACTTTAGCCGCGTCAGTCGAGAGGGGTTAGAGCGCAGGTTCAATGGGCACCACTTTAAAAATATCATTAAACGTAGTGATTGGGAGCAGCAGCAAAAGCCGATCTACCTTAAGCGTCTTGAAGATGAGATAAAGATGATCGGTGATATGGGATTTCCCGGTTACTTTTTAATTGTCTCTGACTTTATTCTGTGGGCCAAGGAGCGCAATATTCCTGTCGGTCCGGGAAGAGGATCAGGGGCCGGATCATTGGTGGCCTATGCCTTGGATATTACCAATATTGATCCCATCCCATTTGATCTACTGTTCGAGCGTTTTATCAATCCAGAACGGATCTCGATGCCCGACTTTGATGTAGACTTCTGTCAGAATCGTCGCCAAGAGGTGATCGACTATGTAACCAATAAGTATGGCAGTGAGCGAGTGGGGCAGATCATCACCTTTGGAAAACTACAGGCAAAAGCAGCATTTAAAGATGTGGCAAGAGTCTATGACCTCCCTTTTGCTGAATCTAATATTATCTCTAAATTGATTCCTAATGAGTTAGATATCACATTGGCACGAGCCCTGGAGGTGGAGCCCAAGCTAAATGAGCTGATCGATAAGGATCCGAAAATCAAACGAATTTTTGAGATCGCTCAGAAATTAGAAGGACTTTTGCGGCATGCCTCCACCCACGCCGCTGGAGTCGTGATTACCAACCGGCCCCTAGTAGAGCACTGTCCACTCTTTCGTGGAAAAGAGGGGGAGCAGGTGGTGCAGTTTGATAAGGACATCTGTGAGTTAACTGGATTGGTGAAATTTGATTTTTTAGGATTGAAGACCCTGACCGTAATTCAGCAGGCATCCGACTTTATCCGTCGTGATCTAGATCCTGACTTTGATATTGAGGCGATTAACCTAAGAGAGCCTGAGATCTATCAGTATATCTCCGGTGGCAATACCATTGGTGTCTTCCAGTTAGAATCGGCTGGTATGATTGAGCTTTGTCAACGGATTGGGCCAGAGTCGCTAGATGATGTTACAGCGATCAATGCTCTCTACCGTCCGGGGCCATTAGAGTCTGGTATGGTTGATGATTTTATTGATATCAAACATGGCCGTAAAGAGATGACCTTCCCTTTTCCGGAGCTGGAGCCGGTATTGAAGGACACCTATGGGGTAATTGTCTATCAGGAACAGGTGATGAATATTGCCCGGATCGTCGCTGGATACTCTCTTGGGCAGGCAGATATGTTGCGTAAGGCGATGGGCAAGAAGAAAATTTCAGAGATGGATCGCCATCGAGAGATCTTTTTAAAAGGGGCCAAGGAGCGTAACTTCGATGTGGATCGGGCGGCCAGTCTTTATGAGTTAATGGCCAACTTTGCTGCTTATGGTTTCAATAAGTCCCATGCTGTCGCATATGCTTTAATTGCTTATCAAACTGCTTACTTGAAATTTCACTACCCGGCCCCCTTTTATGCTGGTCTATTAAGCTGTGAACTAAGTAACACTGACAAGGTTAAAATCTATATCAGTGATGCGAAACAGTGCGGTGTAGAAGTTCTACCACCTGACATCAACCAATCAATCTGGCTTTTTAATGTTGTCGATAGTGATATTCGTTTTGGGATGGGAGCGATAAAAAATGTAGGCAGTGGAGCTGTTGAAGAGATAATTCGCGTGCGGGAGGGGAAAAATGGCCCTTATCAAGGGTTGATCGATTTTTGCCAAAGAGTTCCATACCAGAGTGTGAATCGCCGAGCGATGGAGTCGATGATCAAAGTTGGAGTATTTGATCAGTGTGAAGAGATGAATCGGCGAACTATGTTAGAGCACTTAGAGTTGATACTGGCCTATGGGCGTAAAACTCAGGAAGAGGCACTATCGGGACAGTCTTCACTATTTGATATGGTTGAATCACAGGATATGATTCAGCCCAAGGCACAGTTGGGGATTGTCGACCTAGAGGAATTTGAACAGAACCAAATTCTAGCCTATGAGGCAGAGCTAATGGGGATCTATGTCTCCGGCCATCCGCTAGAGAGATTTGTTAAAGTGATAGAGCAACTCTCAAGTATGGATATTGCTGCTGCAATGGAACTGCCGGGTCACAATAAGCGAGAGATGGTGCTTGCAGGTCTGATCTCCAGTATGAAGATCACCATGACTCGTAAAGGGGACCAGATGGCATTTGCTGTATTAGAGGATCTAAGCAGTAAAATTGAGATGGTGATCTTTCCCAAAGTTTTTGAGCAGTATCGGGAGATGCTAGAGACGGACGAACCTGTGGTTGTCGTCGGAACTGTGAATCTGCAAGAAGATCCGCGTAAGTTATTTCCGGAACGGATTCAGCTTCTGAGTGAGCAGACAGAGGAGCGGGTGTGTGCAGTACGACTGGAGCTGGAGATGGCAGACCTTTCGAATCGGAAGTTAGAACGTCTTAAAGAGGTAATTTTAAGCTATCGGGGAACAGTGCCAATTCAGTTGGTGTTTGATAATGGGGTTGGTAGGGCACGTATGCCTCTAACATCAGAATATTTAATTAGTGCAACTCCGCAGATGGCGGCAAGGGTGAATGAGCTTTTGCAGCGTGATGCAGTAAAATTTATTGTGGATTCCAGTGGAGCTAGGGAGTGCGGGTGATGAAAAGTCAGATATGGAAAGTAACGATGGGGTTGATGATATCTATCTGGTCGCTGGTCGCTCTTAATTTTGTCTGGGCAGAGAGTGTTAAAAAGGTAGATTACCAGCGCGATAGCTATGTGCGTGGCGTGGGAAATTTCTTATCTCATCAGGATGACTCACTAGCATTTATTAAAAAGCAGCTACTTAATAGTGCATATAAATCTGCGATAACCCAAGTACTACACAGTATGGGGCTGGATGAGAAGCTATTTTGGCAGAGCTACCAGCAAAAATTCACTGAATATTTCACCCCGAAAGAGCAGGCATTGCGGCAACGTTACGGGCTTCCTATCATCGAGGACCCACTGGAGATAACCACGGAGCCGCCGACGGTAGAAAATAAACTGACTGTAAAGCAGATGGAGGCATTTGAAAAAGAGTTGCGTCAGCTAAGTTTTTCATCGCAAATAACATTTGGAAAACTATCACGAGTGGTAAAGGCTTATACCGTACTTAAAATGAGCCGATCTACCATGGTTCCCAATCAGCGTCGGATAGTGATTAAGAGTAAAATTAGTCGTAAGTTGCTCTATAATATCTATCGCAATATTATTGGACAAAATGAGCAGAGCTTGAGGTATGACCACATTTTTGTCTCTACTCACTTTGAGTTCAAACAGATGACACCTAATGATATGGGAGTTGAGGCCAGCTCGGAGGTAACATCGGTGGTACGTGAACACTGGCAGCAGTGGTTGGAGGATGTTTTTAGTGATGACTCCAGTTCAGTTGTTCTAAGTGACCTTGTGTTAGATAAAAGGTTAGATGCACATCGCAACCTAACAGATTTATTGGTTAACAACTTTGATCAGGTTCAAGATGAAAGTGTGACCAAGTCGGAGTCTGATAGTAGTAATGATATTTCAGAGGATTCATTTATAACGCCACAGTCGATCTCCTCCTCTTTATGGTTAAAAATAAATATTAGAGTTGAGAAAGTAGGGGAGATGAGCTTGGCGTTAAGTCGAAAAATTGCCTTTGATGGCGATTTCTTGATTATTAAACTTAAGAATAGTGAGTTATTGGGGCATGGGGATATTAAGCGAACTATTCGCTCCTTCTCCTTTAAAGACACCCACACCCTAAGTTCCAATATTGCCAGCTTGATCTACCGGCTTCCCTTGCAGTCACTACAAAAGATCCACAAGAAAAATATCCGTGTTAGCAGAGTAGCTGGTCAGGTTGGACGATTTAGGTTTTATGTCAGAGGGGCAGATTCAATGGAGGATCTCCATCGCCTAAAAACGTTGTTGGAACGGCGGGGCCTTACTCATCAGGTGGGTTGCTCTATTGTCTCAATTCATCAGACTCAAGGAGAGATGTCGCTTCGTTATTCTGGTACACGGGATGGGATTGAGCAGATGTTGGCCCAATTAAGTGGGGTGGAGCTGTCCCAGGGAAAATCTATTGCTTTTCAAAAGAGCAATAATAATTATACAATTACCCTATTGAAGAAAGGGGAGTCGCAACCACTAGTTGTGCCTAATGGCACTTCTGCCTCGGTTCCTCTTTAATGAAAGATGATTTAATGGTAAAGAGTTGAGGTGCTATGTTTAAATCGCGGTCAATTATCGTTAACATACTCTTAATCACCACTCTTTTGTTGATCGTCTCGTCTTGTGCCAATCGACTGATTAAGAGAAGTAGATCCGGCAGAGTTGATCGCAATGTTTCACGCCAGCACTTTAGCTCCATTCGCAAAAAAGTTGCCCTTTTGACTTTTTTTAATGAGTCTCCTTATGGTGGAGAGGATCTCGGAATTGTCGCCACGGAGGAGCTGCGCCGGGAGTTGGGACGGACTGGAGAGTTTATCATTGATCCTCTGACCAAAAAGATATTTGGTAGCTCCAAAGAAGTTTATGCAGGTGGGGGAGTGAAGTTAGCTCAGCTGGCCCGTAAGGCAAAGGTGGCAGGGGTAAATTTTGTTCTGCTGGGGCGGGTGATTGAAGCAAGAATTCGAGAGAAGACCGATGAGATCGGGTTAGTGCGTGAGACAAAGTCCTATACTGAGTCCAAGGTTGAGGTCCGGATGTTTGATGTTAACTCTGGACGTGAACTATTGATTGAGACTGTACGCGGTTATGCTGATGATAGCAGTTTTCGCTTCTTCTCATCCAATCGCATAGATCAAGCCAAATATCGTCAGGATATCCTACGCTACTCAGTCAAAGTAGCACTCAGAAAGAGCATTCCCAAAATTTTAGAGATCTCCTCTAAAATGGATTGGATCGGGCGAGTGGCCAAGATCATCGGTACTAAAATCTATGTCAATGCCGGGCGGGCCAGTGGCGTCAATATTGGAGATATTCTAAGGGTGATAACCGAAGGTAATGAGATATTTGATCCTGAGACCGGTGCTTTAATTGGGGTCTCTAAGGGAGAGATTAAAGGAACGATTGAGATTGTGGATTACTTTGGCCAGGATGGTTCAGTTGCAATTTTGCACTCTGGGGGATCTGTGATCGAGGGAGATTTTGTTCAACTGTACTAGGTATTCACCCTAACTCTTAGGACATATTTGCTTTATGCTCTATAAGACCTTCAAAAAACTCGCCTTTACCTTTGATCCAGAAGGGGCCCATGATCTGACAATAAAGTTGATGCAGCTGGCCCCACCTTTAGCTGAGCTATATGGTGGTCAGCGCGGTGATCTTAGTGGGGGGCGCTACACTTTGAAGACTAGGCATAATAACTCTTGGAGTTTTCCGATTGGACTTGCTGCTGGATTGGATAAAAATGGTGAGGCGATCGATTTTTTAACCCGTTTGGGTTTTGGTGCGATTGAAGTTGGAACAGTTACACCTAAACCCCAGTCCGGTAATCCTCGTCCCAGGCTACATCGTTACATCGCAGATGAGTCTCTTCGTAACTCGATGGGATTTAATAATCATGGAATGGAATTTTTGGCCCGGAACATTGCTCATACCAGTCGTAATAGTAAAGTATTGGGAGTCAATTTAGGCAAGAACAAAGTAACTTCCAATGATCAGGCGGCCCTTGACTACCAAAAGCTCTATCAGAAGTTCTGTCGCGGGGCAGATTATCTGGTTATTAATATCTCCTCACCCAATACTGAAGGTCTACGTAGTTTACAAGAGGTGGATAACTTTAAGATTATTTTAGATGCACTGGAGCGGGGACGACGGGAGTACTTCTGTCCTCTTTGGGTTAAGATTGCACCAGACCTTGAGCCGCAAGAGATCTCTGCTCTACTGGAAGTTATTAAGGAGTATAAGCTAGCAGGAGTGATCGCCACCAATACTACTGTCCTTTCGGAACGAGGAGAGGGGGGAGTCTCGGGCCGTCTTTTAGCGGCCAAGGCTCAGAGGGTGCGAACTCAGATCCTAGATGAGCTGCGTGAGACTCCCCGGATTGAGCTAATTGGGGTGGGAGGAGTCTCCTCATTCGAGCAGGTGTGGGAATTTTGGAAGCATGGTGGACGTTTGATGCAGATTTATAGCTCTTTTATCTTTCAAGGACCCGCAATTCTAAATAGTTTTCGTCGCCAGATAGACTACTTATTAGATAAAAATCAGGTGGATACTCTCGCTGAGTTACTCGATAATATAGATTTAGCGACAAGATAGACCAAGTAACCCCAAAAGGTAACCGGTACTATTTTGCGAAACGCTGCGCAAATTTGTCCTAAATTCACAGGCCCCAAAGGTAACCTTCACTAGGGCAATTGCACTAGAAACTTAAAGCTCTGATAGAAGGGTTGGGGCACTATTTTTTTAGACCAGATTATTAGCAAATTATCAATTTACTAGCATAACCCTAAGCAAACTTATGTAATATGCTAAAATTACGCCTAAATCATCAGATTAAGATTAGAATTAAGATTAGAATTGAGTTATTCTGAAAACTTATAGAGCATCTAGGAGGAAGTTATGGCAGGAGCGATGGCAAATGCAATTGAGACAGTCGCAGAAACCGGTGGTGTTGTAAACGGCGGAGGAGCAGTAACGGTTAAGGCTGCTGGCCAAAACGCTGTGGAGACCGCCATTGAGAATGGCGGCATGGTCAACGGCGGAGGAGCTACCGGTCAGGTTAAAATGGTGGCCATTAAGGGGGGCGCTGCTTGTCCTGGTGGTATGACCAAGGTGGGCTTTTTAAATGTAAATGCTGATATACCAGCAACTGCGGCAAAAACGGCCGCGGCAAAGCCAGCGGCTGCGATTAGTGGTAGTGGATTTCACTTGGGTTTAGGGCTTGGCCTAGGTGCCGCCGGCCCGATTATCCTAGCGGGTCTAGTTACTGGCGGGATCTACTACTATATGAAAAGTAGATAAAGATTGAGACCTTAGAGGTTATGCTCAACCAGCTGGAGGATGTTTTTCGCACCATCCTCAACTGCAAATAGTGCATTTTCAACTCGTTTAAGGCTGCTCGCCTTAAACTGCTCTTCGTTAATCCCTTTAAGATTAATACGAACATTGAGGGCCGCCCCATGGGCCGCGGTCTTCATGCAGTGGGCACCGACACCTGCATCAGAGGCGCAGTTCGGATTTCCATTTTTTGCCGCAACTTCTAGAATTGGAATTAGCTCGACACATCTTTCCAGCACTTCAAGAGGTACTAAAGTACAGTGCTGATTGGCTTTTTCAATTGCTTGATCCCGTGCCGCCTTTTGCTCATCACTCTTTTTAGGCAGTCGCATGGCATCCATCACTAGATTAAAGGCATCTGTATCTCGATCAATCGCGGCCAAAAACCACATCTTGAGTTGCTGTCCTTTGATACCAGCCTCCTCCATTAAGCTGTTATGCTCAGCATAGTCTTTCTTGCCATAGGTCAGATTGGTCACCATGGTGGCCAAAGAGGCAGAAAGGGTGGCATTTAAGGCGGCAATTGATCCTCCACCGGGGGCCGGAAGATCTGAGGCCAGAGTATCGACAAATTGATCTATCTGCTGATCCACTAGGCGATCACTACGCTTAAAACGGTACTCCACAATTTTCTGATCTGGCTCAAAGGGGGCAACATCTTTTAAACCCAGACTACTGATTGCGACATTGATAATCTCCTGTTCAGAGACAGCGGTAGACATTCCCTGCTTGGTTAGAAAGTAGCGGCCCGCTTCCAGCATGGTCTGTAGTGGTACTAGACCGACAATCTCGGAGCCGGTAACTCGCATACCCCGCTGGGTTGCTTGTCTCATTACCTCGTCATAGACGATGTGGACTGGGGTCTCATCAATATTGGTTAGATTCATGGTGATCTGGGCACAGTTATATTCAGGAATTACCCAAGCACTCCCTTTGCAGTGTTTAAACTGACCAGCAATCTTGACCGCTTTTCCATCTGGATGGCGAATAATCTCACCATCGGGATAGCTCTCTCGTTTGGCACGACCGCTCTCACGTAGGTTAAAAGCGATATCCTTGGCCATCTTCATGTTTGCGCCATTTAGATTTATATTATAGGCGACTAAAAAATTTCTGGCACCAATTGCCATAGCGCCAAATTTGGGGGTGAATTTTATCGACCCAAAATCCGGCTTCCATTTTTGATCTCCCTCTCGGGCGGCCAGACCTTCATACTCACCTTCACGTACATTCGGTAACATCTGCCACTCAGGTTTGCTGGCAGCAGCTTCATAGAGATATACCCAAACTCCCAACTCCTCTCCCACTCGTTTTCCTAATTTTCGTGCCAACTCTGCACACTCCTCCATTGTAACGCCTGCTACAGGTACGAATGGGCAGACATCAACTGCTCCCATCCTCGGGTGTTCACCACTGTGGGTCTGCATATCAATCATCTCATAGGCTGTTTTAATTAGTTCAAATGCTCCATCAACAATCACTTCCGGTGATCCGGCCAGAGTAATTACCGTACGATTAGTAGTGCTGCCAGGATCAATATCTAGCAGCTTAACTCCACTAATCCGCTCTGCTGCGTGGGCAACAGTGTTATAGACATCGGGATTGATTCCATCTGAGATATTGGGAACACATTCGACAACTCTTTCCATGGGTAAACTCCTTCAATACCTTGTTAGGTTTAGATATATTTGGCAACTAATTGATAAAACTGCTTTTTACTGACTGGTTTTTGTAGGTAACCATTTTTTGGGTTATGTTCCAGAAGATCATCAAACTCCGGATGGGCACTAATATTATCCGTTGAGACTAATACAAATGGAGTATCAATCTGGTTATTCTTAATATACTGGTATACATCTGCTCCAGTGCCTTCTGGCATATTTTGATCAATCAGTAGCAGATCAAAAGGGCCATCATTTTTTATTTTCTCTAGAGTACTTTGACCTGTGAAGCAGCAGGTAATTGTAGCATGGGGGAAATATTTTTTAACAAAGAGTGTGAAAAGATTGCATATCAGTTCATCATCGTCTGCCAGTAAAATTTTTTTTACTTCATTATTATTCATTTGCATCATCTTACATCTGCTCCGGTGCAATAATATTGAGACTCTCCAACCCTTTGGCCAGTATTCGTTGACACGCTTTAGAGAGTGCTAAACGAGCTTCTTTGCGTTTTTCGGTATCAGCTTTGCCCACCGGACACTCAGCATAGAAGCGGTTATAGAGTTTACCAAGGTCATAGAGATAAGAGGTCATCGCCATGGTTTTATACTGGGTGGCCGCTTGGACTAAAACCTGGTTAAAGCGCATTAACAGTAGCATCAATGAGATCTCAACCTGCTGTTCCAGTTGTTTCCAATCAACCGGAGTTTCTGGATTAAATGCCTGTTTAGAGGTTAGAGAGTTAATTCTGGCATGAACATACTGCAGATAGGGGCCAGTCTCTCCCTCCAGTTTTAACCACTCCTCCATCTCAAAGACAATTTTGCGATTATTATCAATACGGATCATGCCGTACTTAATTGCACCATCTGCAATAGCACTGGCGGTAGAGTTGATCTGCTCTTTACTCCAATCTTTCTGATAGCTATGGAGATAGTCATCCTTAATCTTCTGCTCCATACTTTCAACCAGCTCCATTAGTGGAACAATGTTTCCGGCCCGGGAACTCATTGGACCTTCAGGCAGTTCAACAAAGTCATAGGCTAAGTGGCGGCACTTATTAGCTTGTTTAAAACCCAGTTTTTCTAGTGTTTTAAAAACCTGTTGGAAGTGAAACGCTTGACGTTTGTCTACTAGATAGAGGTTGCTGTCCAGTTGGTATTCTTGAAGTTTTTCCATCGCTAAGGCGATATCTTTGGTCGCATAAAGTCCAGTTCCATCAGACTTAATCAGCATACAAAATCCAAGGTCTTGCTCCTCCTTGGATAGATCCATACCAATTGCCCCTTGATCTTTGATCAATACTCCCTGCTGGTAGTAGTTTAGCGCCATCTCGATAGAGGGGCGATCCATCTCGGACTCCCAGTACCAGCGATCAAACTCTACCCGGGACCAGTGATAACTTTTTTTAAACAGCTCTAATGACCACTCTCTAGTCTTTTGCCACAGTTTGAAATACTCTCCCTCTCCCTGCTCTAACTCTTTCAAAATAAGTGTAAGTTGTTCCTTATTATTCTCCTTGCGTCCCAGATCCTGCTCACTATCCAGTGTCTGATTGGCTTCTTGGTAGATCTTTCCTAAAAATGTCCCTTGATTGGAAGTGGGAATATCTCCTTGATAGCAGTTCTTTAGATACCAGAGGGATTTGGCCACATGGGTACCAACATCTCCCGGATAGGTAACCGCCACTACCTTATTACCCACCTGGCGGTTCAGAGAGACTAGTGCACTTCCCAGTGAAAGGTTACGCATATGTCCTACATGGAGCTCTTTATGTGTGTTCGGTTGAGAGTACTCTAGCATGATCGTTTGAGTTTCTGATACTAGCTGTCGCTCAAAATAATCACCACAAATAATCGGCTCAACCACCATCTCCCCCAGTGATTGAGGTGTTAGGATAAAGTTGAGGTAGGGGCCAACCTGCTTGACTTGACTAATAATCTTGTCAGTTTCAATCTTGGGGGCCAAAGCTTGGGCAATCTGTGGTGGAGACTTTCTTAACAACTTTGCTAATGGAAAGCAGGGGAGTGCGATGTGACCCATTGTTAGGTTGGGGGCAGGGGAGAGTTGCTCATAGAGTATCTCACAAGTCATCTCATCACTGTCTAGCTCGGGAAAGCTTTTAGAGATACCATCTATCGCCATTTGGGCCAGATGTAACAGGATGGGGTCATGGGTGGTGGCCATGAGTTTATAACTCCTTGAACATCAATTGGTGGGTGCCAACATCCTCAATCTCAAAAGGATCTCCAGAAATTTGAAAATCTAATTTCTGATAGAACGGTTGAGCCGAGACCCTAGCATTGCACCATAAAAGCTCTGCTTGATTCTGTTTAATCATAGGAAAGGCAGTGCGAATTAGCGCTGAACCCATTCCCTGTTTTTGGTACTCAGGTAGAGTTGCCATCCCTCGCAGGCGAAATTGATTCTCCTGCGGGAAATCTGAATGTCGTTCAAAGTAGAAGGATGCGATACTAACCAGCTTCCCTTCTTGAAATCCACCTAGATGAAAGCTTAAGTCATCATCATCACGTTCGAAGACACACTCCTTCTTGGGATATTCGTTACGCAATAGTAGCTTTCGAATATGGTGAGTATCGTTACTGTTGATCCTCAAGACCTTCAATCAGACATCCTTTGAATTTAAGTTTGGCCAGCTATCTATTATTAATAGTGGTGAAATATATAAACACAACAAAGTAACCTGTTTTTTACAATTTTAAAACGCTCATTTTATATCTTTTTGCTGCACCTCGTCTTTTCAGTGGTAGCTGGCCCTTTTAATCTACGCAAGCTGTGATTTAAGAACGGGACTAAGTGCGCCATGCGCCATGGAGGCCAATGAGAGCGATTGAACAGGTACGTAGACGTGGTAAGACAAAAGATGCGGTAATTGAGAGTAAAGATCAGCGTTGGCACTGTCGGAATCGGATCACCCTAGTCTTTGGAAGTAATGAGTTAGAAGACTTAAATACTTATATATACAGTGAGCATTCCGTTGAATTTAGGATGGTTAGCTTTCATCAGGCGAAATCAAAGGCGATTGAGGAGATTTTAGATAACTGTATTGATGAGTTTTATCGCGGCCATGTAACAGAGATACAGACCTACCTCTCAGAGGATCGAACCACCGTTATTGTTGAAGACAATGGTATCGGTTTCCCGCTCTCTAAGGTTAAGCAGGTCTATTCAGAGTTTCGAACTGGCTCCAAGTTCAAGGATGAGGAGTGTGATAAGGATGGTAATTTAGTACGGACCCTGGGGCAAAACGGTTTGGGAGCGGCGGCCACTTGTCTAACTAGCGACCATTTCAAGGTAACAGTTCGCCACTATAACACCAAGAAAGAGCAAACAGTTAAGTTTTCCGATGGTGCAAATAAAATTACCAAGGGAAAGGCGAAGCCTTTTAAAGGCCACTCCGGAGTCAAAATAGAGTTAAAACTCTCTCCGGAGGTCTATGGGAATAATCTGATAGATGAAGATCTACTACGCAAGAGGATTATCGATCTAGCCTATAACAATAAGGGGTTAATCTTCTATTTTAACAAGGAGAAGTACTGTTACCGTAAAGGCTTATTTGAGCTGGCGCAGAGAATTGATGTGAAATCCTCCCAACTTTTTGGAGATGAGGTCTATCAATATAAAACCAAGAGTAAACATGGTAAAGACGTTAAAGGGAAGATTGATCTATCTCTCTCTTTTACACTTGACGCTTTTTCAGAGGAGCGTGAGCGTTTCATCTCCTTTGTTAACTCCACCCCAACGTTTGATGGTGGCTTTCATCATGATCGGGTTCGTCGACTTTTTATCAATAGTATCAAGGACAAACTAGAACGGTCAGCCAAAAAGGAGAAACTAACCGTCGCAGATAACGATATCTTGGTAGGGCTAACCTTTATTTTGGGGATAACTATGCCAAATCCAAGATTTGAGTCGCAAACCAAGCGTAAGTTGGTACGAGATCCATCATTGGAAAAAGGGATAGATCGCTTTATACGCAATAATGTGGATCGCTTTTTAAGGAAGAATAAAGACTTTTTAGAGCTGGTGATGGAGCGAGCAAAGTCACGGCATCGTATTCAAGTGATGAAGGATGCCGCTAAGAAGGGCAAAAAACAGAAAAATAAGCGGGTAGAGAAGTTGCTGGATGCCAATGAACGACGCAAGCGAGATCAATGTACGCTTTTTATCTGTGAAGGAGACTCGGCGATTGGTGGGTTGCGCTCGGCCCGAAATAAACTCTACCAAGGGGGAATTGCTCTTAAAGGGAAACCGATGAATGTCTCCCAGGCTTCAATTTCCGATATATTAAACAATCAGGAGTTTTCTGACATTATGGCTTCTATCGGCTTGACCATTGGACAGCCGGCAGAGCCTGGCCGCTTGCGATATGCCAATATTGTCTTTCTGGCTGACTCTGATGTCGATGGTGGACACATCAACACTTTGTTGACCAATTTTTTCTACGCCTTTTGGCCGGAACTGTTTGCAATGGGGATGATTCAGGTTGCCAAGGCACCACTATTTGAGGTGATTTTGGAGCGTGGGAGAGCCTATGCCGAGAGTCAGACAGAGTTGGAAAAGATAAAACAATCGGGAAAGAAAATCAGAGAGATTCAACGTAACAAAGGGTTGGGTGAGATGTCACCTGAAGCCTTTAAGTATGTTTTGGCCCGTGATCAGTTTACGATAATTGATGTCGAAGATGTTCAGGCAGCAAAGCGCATGCTAAATATCTGCTTTGGTAAAGAGTCCTCCTTAAGAAAGGAGTTACTGATGGATCACCATGACTCAGATGAGATTATCTAGTTATTGTTGAGAGAGGAGACGGTGGTGGTAGAAGAGTTCCAGATTAACGCAAAAGATAATATTGCACTAGAAGATTTAGTACGACAGGAGTATCGCGGTTATCAAATCTATACCTTGATGGATCGGGCGATCCCATATTTGCAAGATGGCTTAAAACCGGGGCAACGTCGTATTCTTTTTACCCTTTTTCGTAACCAGAACAAGGGTTTAATCAAGGTCTCTGCGGCCACGGGCTTAGTCCTGACCCTGCATCCCCACGGTCCGGCTTCAATTGAGTCGACAATTGTTAACTTGGCACAGGATTACACCTTTGCAAATAATTACCCCTTGATTGATAAAAAGGGATATTTTGGTGAGCGGATGGAGACCTCACCTGCAGCTGGTCGTTACATTGAGTGTAAAGTAGGGGCAGTGGCCAAGATCCTTTTATTCGATGATATGAACCAGATAAATATGGTTCCTAACTATGATGAGAAGGTGTTGGAGCCGGAGGCACTACTACCCAAATTGCCACTAATGTTACTGAACGGAGCAGAGGGAATAGGTACTGGTTTTTCATCAAATATTCCCAGTTTTGGCCATAAAGATGTCATCGCCTCGATGATTAGTTTTATCCAGAAAGGGAAGGCAAAGAAAATCAAACCCCATGTTAATAACTACTCGTTGCCAATCCAAGTTGATAAGCAGGGGAAACTTCAGTTTGCCATGACTTTTAAGAAAAGGGATGGTCAGATTTTTATCACTGAGCTGCCCCGTGGTTATGATGCGACCAAGATCTATCGTCATCTGACCAAATTTATTGATAAGGACTATTTGAAAGACTTCATTGACTCATCTGTTGGTAATGAAATTCTGATTGAGTTGCTGTTCAAGCGTGGGCAGACCCCGCCCTTGGCCGAAGTTGAGAAGACGATTGGCATTACCTCCTCCATGGTTCCAAATTATACCTTGATTTCCGCTGGTGGCGTCCGTATTTTTAGCCGTCCGGAGGAGATTATTGAGCTATTTACTGCTCAGCGTTTGGAAGTTGTGCGTATCAGGTATGAGTTATTGGCCGCAGACTATCGTAAAAAGATTAAGCTCAATAACGAAGTAGTACGTTTTATTCGTCAAAAACACTATGTTGAGGCAACTAAAACTAAAAATCGTAAGACATTTGTTCTCCATTTGGAAAAAAACAAGTTCACCTGCTGTGACTATTTGGCCGATATGTCGATCTATCGCATGACGAAGGATGAAGTGGCCAAACGCAAGCTGCTGATCAAAGAGGATACAGCAGAGCTTAAACGGTGTGAGAAGATTGCCGCATCTCCAGCTTTGGTTAAGAAAAATCTGATAATGGAGTTAGAAGATGTCAAGGATCGACTTAATCGTTGGCTAAAGGATCAAGAGCGGGACCGGGTGGCCGCCGCTGCTCCAGTCCGGCGCACACGGAAAAAAAAGGGTAAGTAGAAAAAATACCATAGTGATATCATGAGTAATGACCAGATTATTTTAAAGCATTATCGTCAGGTGGCCCAGGCCAATGGGTTAGCTGCTACCTGCACGATGGATGATCCCTTTGTCCGAGAGAGTGAAACTAAATTTATTGAAAAAGAGATCGAACGTTTTATTGCTGAACGTCCAGATCAGTTGAGTTTCAAGCTTATGGATGTGGGGTGTGGCAATGGATATCTCCTCTCTTATTTGACCGCTCGCTTTCCCACTTTAAACTGCGTTGGAGTTGAGTTTACTCCTGAACTTCTAGAGTTGGCCCTCTCTCGCAATCTGGAGCAAGCGGAGTTTTTAGCTGGAGATTGTCGACAACCTGATTTTATCAATGGCCAGTTTGATATTGTGATTACTGAACGAGTGGTGATCAACCTACTGGTTCATAAACAACAATTTCGAGCTTTGGAGAATATTGCCTCTAAGGTCTTACCCGGTGGGATCTACCTGATGGTGGAGAGCTTTCGGGAGCCATTGGCCGAGCTTAATCGCGCCCGTAGTGAAATGTCACTGGAGCTGATAGAGCAATCTTATCAAAATCGTTATTTGAGCGAAGGGCATATCAAGGCGATGAGGCGGTTTGGGTTAGATGAGTTGCCAGTCATGACTCCGAGCAACTATCTATCTTCCCATTTCTATATCACACGTGTTTTTCACAAAGCTATTCGTCCATCTGGCGGGCAGGTGAAATTTTCACGCTGTTCTCTCTTCTTTCGCCAGGCACTTCCTCCTGCAATTGGAAATTACTCCCCCATTCTTTTTCGTCTCTTTCGTAAGTCTAAAAGAGCTCAGGCTTCGCTTTAACAGCAACTTTTTCTTGAGTTTTTCCAAGCGAAATGGTCTACTACTCTGGAGGACACCCCCACTTACAAAGGAGAGATGTACTATGCAGGTGATATGCCAGGTATCTTTGGGTGAGTTGGTTGATAAACTTACAATTTTAGAGATTAAGGCCAAGAAGGTTCAAGATCAGGTCAAGGCTCAAGAGATTGGAATTGAGATGGAGGTTTTGTCTAAGACCCTTGCGGATCTGCAACTTAAAGATATTGATCTTTTTATGGACCCGTTGCGGGAGGTAAACCTTACTTTGTGGGGGATTGAAGACGACATTCGACTTAAGGAACAAAAGGGAGAGTTTGACCAGAGTTTTATTGATCTGGCCCGCTCTGTCTATCAACAGAATGATCTACGTTTTCAGTGCAAAGATCGTATTAATCGACACTTTGGGTCAACGGTCAAAGAGGTTAAATTGTATTAGGCGGTGGGCCCCGTCATCTCATATTATCGAAGAGGCAAGCTAAATGGAAAAAAGTGGAAGTGAGTTAAGTCTTGAACAGAAGTATCAACTTTATGAGGGATCTGTTCAGTGTCATGAGAGTGATCTTGATTTTTTAAATCAGGAGTATGAACGTGAATTTGGGCGTATCCCTCTCGTCTTACGTGAAGATTTTTGCGGAACCGGCATGTTGGCTTGTGGCTGGGCAGATCAGAGTGGAGAGCACCATGCCTACGGTATTGATCTTGACTATGAACCGATTAGCTATGGGAAGCAACATCATCTAACCAAGTTATCTGAGGAAGCAAGAGAACGAGTGCACTTTGTTGAGGCAGATGTACTTAACGATTGCTCTTTTAAGTCAGATATTGTTGTTGCTTTCAACTTCTCCTATTTCATTTTTAAGCAGCGAGCAAAACTGCTTGAATACTTTAGTCAGGTACGAAAGGGGTTGAGCCCTCAAGGGGCTTTTTTTATTGATATTTTTGGTGGAACTGATAGCTACGCTCCAGTGGAAGAAGAGACCGAATATGATGACTACTCCTATTTTTGGGATTGTGAAAGCTACAATCCTCTAACCTCCGAATGTCTATATCACATCCACTTTAAATATGAAGATGGGACTAAGTATAAAAATGTCTTTACCTATGACTGGCGTATGTGGAGTGTTCGAGAGGTCGTCGAGGTGATGAACGAGGCAGGCTTTTCTAAGGTACATACCTATTGGGAAGGAGTGGATGAGGAGGATGGTTCCGGCGATGGAAATTTCTATCGATCTTCCGATGAGGAGAACTGCGAATCCTGGGTAACATATATTGTGGGTATAAACTAAGCGATAACTACTATTTATCTGGTAGAAGAGATGTTTCTTATCAAGGGTAAATATGGTCATCTCCATCTGCCCACTTCTCTATATGGTATAATTTACAAAAATTTTGTTTTTTGAGGAGCATTGATGCCGATGAAGTTGGCCACTATTATATTGGTTTATTCTGCCTTGATTTCAAGTGTGGCTTTTGGCAGTACTACACGAGGAGTACTGGCCTTAAATCTGTGGAATAAATCCACAGCTTCAATTGATTTAACACCACATTTTTCCAGTTATGTTGACCGCAGTTTATTGGATATTGATTCAGTGGTGGAGCGAAATTTGTTTACTTTAGGAAAAGCCGATTACCTCTCGCGAGAATTGGGTAGTGAGACAGTTTGGTTTCAAGTGGCGATCAAAAATACTCTTACAACACAGATTAAACGCTATATTGTCTTTAGCTCCCCACTTACTGGCTGGCTGGACCGATATTATTTAGATGATGAGAACAAGACAATATTATTGGATCATGCTGGCTCCTATCAGCCTCGCTCTATGTGGCCTGACCAGCGGGGAGCGGGGATTTTTTTAGTTAATTTAAAGGCGGGGGAGTCAATTACCTACCTATTTAGGCACTCCTCATACAATCGTCTGGAGACCAAAATCTTTTTACAACACAATGAACTTGTTGAGAAAAATTTTGAGCAGACTAACCAGTATAGCGCAATTGCGTGGGGAGTATTGTTTGCATTATTGACTTTGAACCTAACTCTTTTTTTCTACGGAAGGGAGACAATCTATCTTCTGTACTTTTTTGCAGCTTCTACTTTGGCAGTGATCACTCATGGTTTACAGGGATCGATCCCAATTTTCACTCTTTTAGGAGGATCATCCCTGATTCCCTATCATTTAAGCGTTTTTGCTTTTTATGCGATATTTGCGTCGCTTCTTTTTGGTAGTCGTTTTATTACCGTACGTAGTTATGGTATTTGGATCTGGCCATATAGAGTTGTTAGTTGGTTAAGTCTGATCTTCGCTCTATTGGGATCGATTCCTCTATTTTATCATAGTTATGGCCATTTTCTTGAGATCACCAGTAATATCTTTATCCTCTTCTCTTTTCTGTTGGTGATTTCCAGTGCCTTGCATGCAATATATCAACATAATATTGAAGCTCGCTTTTATCTGTTTTCATGGATGTTTCTCCTGTTGGGAATAGGATTCTACTACGCAGCTAACTGGGGGTTCACTTCTTATTCTGTTCACTATAACAGTGCTATTTTATTTGGAGCTATAGTACATTTGTTAGTGGCTTCACTTGGGCTGTCCTATCACTACTACTGTTTTGATAATAGTAAAACTGAGTATAAGGCAGTCACGTCAGAGCGTGGCAAGTTGAAGCGGCTGTTCAAGACTCTATCTCAAGAGTTGGTGAATAAGCTCCATGTAATTCAAACTATTTCTAAGCAACATGCACGGGATGGTTACCACGGATCAGATTGGCAAGAGGTTCTATTTGCCTGTAATAATATTCAAGCAATTATAAATAATGTACGTTTGGAAGCGAATGTTGCATACCAAAAGGATAATTTATCATTTGCCGTAGTCAAAGTAGTGGATATGCTACAAGAGGTTCATGGTCATTTTTTAAACAAACTTAATCAAAAGAAGATATTTTGGAGTGTGGATGTTGATCCCGTTGATATTGATGTCTTGGTTGATCGTAACATTATAGTAATGAATGTTTTATCAAATGTTATTTCCAATGCAATTAAATTTACCAAAGGTGACGGTCAGGGATCTATCTATATCACGGTTCGTACCCTTGGTCGTCGCAATGCAGATCAGGTGGAGATAACGATTCGAGACAATGGCATTGGTATACCTGTGGAGATCAAGAAAAAGATATTTGATGGAGGAAGCGAGATATCTAGGCGTGGTACTGATGATGAGCCTGGGTCAGGATTTGGTATGGGGATGATTCGAGATTATATCAAACTAAATAACGGTTCTATCACCATTCACTCCAGCTGTATAGAAAATCACGACCTTACTTCAGGTACTGCTGTTACCATCTCTCTACCCAAGGGAAGCGTGGGCTAATTTTTAATGGCACATTTTGCTACTACTTACTGACATTGCTATAAAAATCAATTTTTGCACTAAAAATGTCGATTCGCTATTAGCTTATTACTGTGGATGGAGAGTTTAAATTTGCGTTTATGGTCACTGATATTCCTCTTAGGGGTACTGCTGCATACATCCCAGATTAATCAGATTGAGAATCGAGTTAATAGAGTAGTGCTTGATCAAGATTTAGAATCCCCACAACAAAAAATTGGCAAGGCTCCTTCTCGTCATCTGATGGTCAGTAGTAGTGGTGATCAACAGAACAAGATTGGTGCTTCGGTATATACTAAATTAGTAGATGATTATCACTCTCTTTGGCAGCAGCAACTTACTGAAGGAACGAGTCGTGGTGATATCACTTTAAAAAAATTGTCCGAGGCTCGTTTGGTGGCCACTGCTGTCTATCAGATGTTTAAAGTGGCAGGTTATAAAGACGGTGCCTGGAATTTAGAGTACGACTCGAATATCTCTCTATCCAAATCGACCTCCCGGCAGGGAAAATCAGGCTATAGCTATAAAGGAGGACGAAAAATATCTAGCCTTTCTGAGCAAAATCCTCCGCTACCTCCCAAAAGTAGCTCATCGCCGATGATTGAGCAGAGCTATCTGGTTTTAGATGAGATCTCAGACCGTCTCTCTAGTTTGGGCTTGCTTAACAGTAATATGGAGCATCTGCATCAGCTTAATTTGGAGATGATTGATAGTGTGTTAAAAGAGGTAACTTCTCATCCAGACCTCTATAAAATACCTGTAAAGGGAAAAATAAATATTACAGATATTGATTTTGAGGTTCTGTCGCAACGTATATTAGTAGAGAGCAATTTAAAGTTTGCGCTGATTGGTGGAAGTGCAAGTGCACTAATCGGTAGTACAATCCATAATAAAATCAAAGGTTCCCTGCTGTCGATTGTTGCTCATGGAGTGGCGGCACTAACTTTTGATACTCTGTTTATGGCACTAGGGATTCATTACGGAATTAAGCGACTCTATCTACTTCACTCCTATTATACCTACTGTCGTAACCAGCGAAACCGATGGGGAGAGGCGTATGTTGGGCAGAGAAAGTTAAGTGATGGATTTGCTGTTGATCAGATGGCAATCAGTGATCTATTACGAGACGAGATGCAGAAATTGTGGGTATTTGGTCACTTGACCAGTCTGGTAATTAAAAAGGGGAGGCAGGGAGAGATCATTAGCTCCGTTCGCCAGGATTTAAGTCGCCATGCTCTAATATGGCTGGGTAGCCCTCGTCTCTTTTCACTGATTAAGGGAGTTGCCAAGTTGGCATTCAACTTTGTCAGTGGACGGACTATTACCGCGTTCATCTCCAAAACTCTTTTTCGAGGGGAGATGTTTGCTGCTTTTAAAAGTGGGATGCCACTACTTCATCGGATGGTAAAAAGAATATTCTATTTAGGAAGGATCTCAGCGGTTGGCTATCTGTTGGATGCTGGCATATCTGGTGTGATTATGTACTCAATGATGTACATTAGGCTTCATGCCGCTTCTCAGATGTTCCATGGAGTCTATCGCTCACCGGCGGTAAATATCTATTTGGCCAGTTTGGAACGGCATCATGACCTTGAGAGTTTTGCCAAGGCATCATCAAAACTTTTTCTACCTCTCTGCTGGCAACTAGGCTCGGAGCTAGATAGTGACAATCGCTCTTATCAACAAAGCTGTCGTAAGATTGCCCGTCATTTTACTAGCAGTAAGGATGAAACTAATCACTCCTTACCTACTGCTATTAAAGTGAGTGCAAACATGGAGGAGTTAGCGCAGCAAGCTTATCAATATCCTAACCACTACCGTGTCTTGTGGACAACTGCCTTAAAGGCTGTTTATCATGATCAGCGCTACGCAGGGATAGATCAGCAGATAGACACTACGGTAAACCATATATTGATTGGACGCAGTAAGCCTCGTTGGTATTTTGACCACATCACCCTAGATCCATTTAATATGACAATCAGGATGAATATGGAGCGTTTTGCCAAGTTAGTCTCGCAAGGGGCCCAAAAGCAGAATGTAAGTCAGGCTGTCTTCTTCTCTCGCTATTGGAAGGCCCACTTTATGCGTGGAGGTCAGCAGTTACGTCAACTTGAGGAGATCTATCAGGACTCAATTGGCAACTCCTTTACAACTATCTGGGAGGGGGTGATTGGGATAAAAAACAGCCTGAGCTTTAGCTTAGAGAGGTCATTTACCAAGGTCCACCACTTTACTACAGATTATCATAATCAGTTAGAAGTGGAGGGCATTTAGCTATTCTAATTAGCTTACGTCTCTTTACTCAATTAAACTATAGAGTAGTTCTATCTCTAAAGGCCATCGACTGGAGTCAGGGGTCTCTAGTACCATTGGAATATTATCCATTCTGGGGTCATTCATAATTAGGCGGAAACACTCAAGGCCAATCTTTCCCTCACCAATGCTTTCATGACGATCCTTACGACTTCCCAGCTCTGGCTTGGAGTCGTTAAGGTGCATCCCCATTAGATATTTAAATCCAACGATTTGCTCAAATTGCTTCATCGTCCGATTGTAACTCTCTTGATCTCGCAGATCATATCCAGCAGTAAAAGTGTGGCAGGTGTCGAGGCAGACTCCAACTCGCTCCTGATCCTCCACATGGCGTATAATCTCAGCGAGATGTTCAAACTTATACCCCAAATTTGAACCCTGACCGGCTGTATTTTCGATTACTGCCTTGGTGAAGGATGTGACATCCAAGGCCCGGTTAATTGAGTCAGCAACCAGCTTTAAGGACTCCTGTTCACTGATCTCTCGTAGATGGCTACCAGGATGAAAGTTAAGATAGGTTAATCCCAGCTGTTCACAGCGCTGTAATTCATCCACAAAAGCGTCGAGAGATTTTTCTCGTTTTTCCTGATCTGGGTGGCCTAAATTGATTAGGTAGCTATCGTGAGGCAGCACTGACTCAGGGGTGAATCCATGCTCCTCCAGCTCTTTTAAGAACTCTTCGGTCTGTTTTTGGGTTATTGCCTTGGCGCTCCACTGGCGCTGATTTTTAGTAAAAAAGGCAAAAGCACGTGCACCAATCGTGGCCGCATTTTGAGGGGTATTTTCAACGCCTCCAGCAGCACTAACATGGGCACCGACATATTTTTTGTTCACCATCCGTTAATCCTTGTAGTAAGTAGTAGGTAGTTAAGCAAGTGGATTACCCACTTGCCCAAAATCTAGGGTAGTTTAAGGGTGAAGTTACTAGAAAAATTGGAGATGCTCAATACTCCTCTAATTGGTTTTGCTGGTTTTTCTGGTAGTGGCAAAAGTACTCTGATTGAGCGGTTAATGGTTTCACTCTCCGGGCAGGGATTTAGGGTTGGCTACCTTAAGCATGATGGCCACCAGTTTGAGGTTGATACTCCAGGTAAAGATAGCTTTATCATTAGGGCCGCTGGGGCGAACCCCGTGCTAATTAGCTCTGCCGAGCAGTTTGCCTTAATGGGTAGCAGTGGCAATTTTACTTTGATTGAAGAGTTTCGCCACTGTCACTTTGTGATCGTTGAGGGCCACAAGGAGTCCAAAATTAAAAAATTCTTGGTCGCCAAAGATTCGCAGATTCCAACAGTCGACCCTGCGACTATTGTGGGAACTATCGGGCGCAACCAGCAGAGTTGTGACTACTTAAAACAGCAGCTTCCTGGCCCCCCCAATTTTTTATCAGAAGATTTAGAGGAGATTGAGCATCAACTACTCCATACTATCTTCTCTCAGTCTCCAATGATTGTTCCAGTCGTCATGGTGGGGGGGGAGAGCAGACGAATGGGAGTCCCCAAAGATCTCGTACAGATAGATGGTGTACCGCTACTGGCCAGAACAATAAAAGTGGTACAGCAGGCTTTTGGTGGTGAACAAAAGGTAATTGTCTCGCTCCGGCGTGAACAGATGCAGGGAGAGCGTGAAGCGATTATCAATGATTTAGAGGGAGTGCCCTGTTTTGATCGTATTGTTGGTTTTGGCCCGGCCGGGGGTGTTGCTTCGGTTTTGATGGAACACCAGGGAGTGATGCCACTATTTTTTCCTAGTGATATGCCTTTGCTAACTCCAGAGTTTATTACCACATTTACTCAGTTAGTTGATCCGATTGAGTTTGCTACCACAATCTACTCTCCCATTTTTGCAAAAAAGGGAGAGCATGGAGCAATCAATCCTTTGGTTGCTGCCTATCATCCTAAAATTATCGCTCCCTTGTTACTCGCAATTGCCAAGGGGGATCTATCTCTTCGCAAAATTCTCAGCACTGTTAATATCAAGCAAGTGGGAGATCAAGAGTTGGAGGAGGAGCTAGTTGAGTTAACCCGCTCTTTTAATAGTATTAATGAGTTAGAGAATATAATTGATGCGTCGCGCGTTAGCATCGCAAAATAGTTCTATGGGGCATTGTCGAATTAGGTTTATGCGGCTACATTACACGCGTTTATAGATAGGACATTTCACTAGAATTTAAGTGGTATCGCTGATGAAAATTAAAATTAGATATTTTGCCATGATTAAAGAGGCGGTTGGCCAGGCTGAGGAGTGGCGTGCGATTACTGCAGATGAGCAGGAGAGTGGTGAGCTGACAGTGGGGAAGTTGGAGAGTGAGCTGTTTGCTCGTTACTCATTAGAGCAGTTTCGTCACACTGTTCGTTTTGCCGTTAACCATCAGTATGTTGACCGCTCCACCAAGCTACAAGCTGGAGATGAGTTAGCACTGATAACTCCGGTCTCTGGAGGATAGATGGAAAATAGAGTAGAGTGTAAAATTAAATGTGAAATAACCTCCTCCCCTTTAGATATTTCCAAGGCGTATGAGTTTGTTTCTGATCCTGCGGCCGGTGCTGTTAACCTTTTTGTAGGAGAGGTTCGTAATCATCACAATGGCAAGAGTGTAGAGAAGCTTTTTTATGATTGCTATCCAGAGATGGGTGAGAGTGTACTCACTGAGATTTGTCAGACCGTGGCCGCTACGCTTCCTTTGTGTGGGATTTTTGTCCAGCATCGTTACGGAGAGTTGGCCATTGGTGAGAGCTCTGTTTTAATTATGATCTCATCCGGTCATCGAGATGAATCCTTCAAAGCCTGTCGCTATATTATTGAGCGGATAAAGCTGGACCTACCTGTTTGGAAACAGGAGTTCTATTTAGGAGAAGAGGCTCCGTTATGGGTTAAGTGTCAGCACCATAACCACCATCAAGCCGATCTAGAATCTCTTTTGGTCGTTGAGCAGGAGAGCCGATAAGATGTTAAATTATGAGCAGGCCCTGGCCACTGTTTTATCCAATACAGCTCATGCTATGTCTGAGGAGTGTGTTGCGCTAGAGCAGAGTCTGGGCAGAGTACTCTCTCGACCAATAGTTGCGGATCGACCACTTCCGCCATTTAATCGGGTAGCAATGGATGGTCTTGCTTTTAAGCATAGTGATTTTAATCCAACTCTCCCTTTAGAGATAAAAAATGAAGTGTTGGCGGGGATGGAAGTTAATAACTCTTTGGCCCCGAATCAAGCCTTTCATATCATGACTGGTGCAGCACTGCCGGCCAGTGCAGACACTGTGGTGCAGATAGAACATTTTGAACTGCAAAGTGGAGAACTACCTCAGGCGCTTTTGCAAAGCGGCCGAGATTACTCTTGTGGTCTTAACATTCATCCTGTTGGTGCAGATGCGGCCAAGGGGGAAGAGTTAGTCAGTGCATCTTCTTGTGTTACTCCAGCGCAGATGGGAGTAATGGCGGCCGTGGGTAGTAGTGAGGTCTGGGTTAAGCGAAAACCAGTCGTTAATATATTCTCGACAGGAGATGAGCTAGTTGCTCCGGAAGATATCCCAACCGCAGTTCAGATTCGTGACAGTAACTCCTATGTATTGATGTCATTTTGTCAACGGTCCGGTGCTAATGCCAAACGCCTTGGTACTTTAAAAGATGACCTTTCCTATTTGCGACAGCACTTAGGCCAAGGGTTGGCAGGAGATATTCTGCTGCTCTCCGGTGGGGTCTCTGCTGGTACTCATGACTACATTCCTCAAGTCTTGGAGGAGTTGGGTGTAACCCAGGTCTTTCATAAAGTTGCAATTAAACCAGGCAAGCCACTGTGGTTTGGGGTGAGTGACAGTGGCGTGTTAGTGTTTGGATTACCGGGGAACCCTGTTTCTACTCAAGTCAATTTTAATCTCTTCGTCCGTCCTGTTATTCATCAAATGGTGGGATTAGGGTTAGAGAATGGTGATGAGCCTAAAACTTTAAGGTTACCTATCTCTCTTGATTGGGTGAAACGCAGCCCTCGACCGGACCAGTTTATTAATGGAAAAATTACTGCCAGTGAGCAAGGGATGGTAGTTCTGCCCATCCATGATCATGGCTCAGGAGATTTCTGCTCCTTTGCAAAAGCTGATGCCCTTATTCGTCTTAGTGGGGATCGAGGTACTACTTATTCTGCCGGCAGTCTGGTGGAAGTTATTAGGATGTGAGTGATATAGATGCTAGATAGCCATGGCCGCAACATTCATAAATTGAGAATCTCGGTAACTGAGAGTTGTCAGCTAAAGTGCAGTTACTGTATGCCAGAGCACCCAAATTTCCCTAAAAATGAAGAGTATCTGTCGATTGATGAGATTATCTATTTGGTTGCTAAATTAGCAGATTTGGGGGGAATTGATCAGGTTCGTCTCACCGGTGGAGAGCCACTTCTTCGTAAGGGAGTTGGCAAATTAATCTCAATCTTAAAAAAGATAGGTATCCCATTTGTTGGTCTGACAACCAATGCTCTACTATTAGAGCAACGTGTTGATCAGCTTCATAGTTACGGAGTTGATGCGATCAATGTCAGTTTAGATACATTAAACCCCGAACGGTTTTCACGGATGTGTAAGCAAACTGGTTTGCAACGAGTACTGGGTGGGATAAAGGCAGCTCGTGACCTTGATATTCCGGTAAAGACTAATACTGTTTTAATTCGAGGGGAGAATGATGATGAGATAATACCCATCATAAAATATGCAAATGAGATTGGGGTGATGCCTCGTTTTCTGGAGTTGATGAGCATTGGCTCTGGTAATGATCAACACCATTATCGCCATGTTAGTTATTTAGAAGTATTAAAGAAAGTGGAGCGTGAGCTAGGAACCGTAACGATTATACCTGTTCCTTGCGATTCGACCGCAATGCTCTATCAGGTAGGAGAGCTTCGCTTTGGAATTATCGCCTCAGAGAATAAACCTTTTTGTCAGGATTGCTCTCGTCTTCGTCTTTCTGCTAAAGGCTTGCTTTTTGGTTGCTTGATGAATAGTGATGGTTTTGATACTCGTGAGTATATTCGATCATTAGAGTTTGATGAAGAAAATTTTGTTCGTTTCTTAGCGCAGGTCATTTCGACTAAACCACTAGAGAGAATAATTGGTTCCGAGAACCGAATGAATATCTTAGGGGGGTAGCTGGTCATGAGTAGTAGTAAGATATCAACCCATGTTAATAGTCACGGCAACTACCATATGGTAGATGTGGGTGTTAAAGATAGTAGTAAACGTCATGCTCGTGCCGAGGCAGTGATAGAAGTTGGTCGAGACCTCTATCACCAACTGCAAACAAGTGGCGAAACTAAAAAAGGGGATGTTTTTTCAGTTGCAGTTGTGGCCGGAATTATGGCCGCCAAAAACTGCTCCGGATTGATTCCTCTCTGTCACCCTCTTGCACTTTCAAAAGTGGAGATCAACTATGATTTTGTTGATCAGAAGGTCCGTTTTGAATCAATTGTTGAGTGTTATGGGAAGACGGGGGTTGAGATGGAAGCATTAGTGGCGGCAAACATTGCGGCACTAACCCTCTATGATATGTGTAAATCAATTTGGAAGGGGATTACGATTGAGTCTGTCCGTCTTCTCCATAAAAGTGGAGGGAGTTCAGGAGAGTACTATGCTAGCTAGTGATCAGGGCCTTAAATTTGCTATTGTCGTTGTCTCAACTTCTAGAAGTTATAGTAATGACCAAGTTATTCCAGAGCTATCCCAATGGATTGTGCAGCAAGCCAAAGGAGAGGTGGTTGATGCTCTGATTGTTAAGGATCAGATCAATAGTATTCAAGAGGCCATAATCTCTTTGGGAGAGAAGAGTGCCCAGGTGATTTTGGTTAGTGGAGGGACAGGGATATCTCCTGATGATGTTACTCCAGAGGCACTAAAACCACTATATAGTCGATCCCTTCCTGGCTTTGATGAAGGAATGCGCCGTTATTCTGAGAGTAAGACCCCTTACGCTCTAGTCTCGCGGGGAGTCTCAGGGATTTTTCAGGAGAAACTAGTCATCTCACTTCCAGGTAGCCCTAGGGGAGCAGTGGAAAATATTAACTTTCTGCTCCCTCTCTTGACGCACTCGGTAAAGAAGATGGCTGGAGATAGAACTCCCTGTCAGAAAGGGCATGAGAGTTGACTTTATCCTTGAACTAGTTTAGAAATTGCTGGTTATAGTTACAGTTATAATTAGCCGTAGGAGTAGGTAGATGATTAAAATTAGGTTGGCCAGAGGTGGCAGGAGCAAGAAGCCTGTGTACTCTATTGTTGCAGCAGACTCACGCTTTCCTCGTGATGGTCGATATTTAGAGCGTTTGGGACAGTATGATCCTAATCGTGAAGAGCTTCTAACCCAGGTAAACGCTGAAGGGATTGGGAAGTGGGTTGCCAAGGGGGCAATCCTCTCAGATACCGTTCGCTCCCTTTTAAAAGCTCAAAAGATAGAGATTCAGTAGGTTTTTTGTCAAAAGCAAGTTTTCATGTTGCTAGCTAGGTTTTGACTCTTTGCTTTGAGTCGTAATCTAATCTAAGCTAAGATTGTTTGTCGTGGATTCTTGTGCGATAATACTGTTTTGCTCCAAGTCCAAGAGGGTGGTAAAAGATGAGCAGTGAGTTAAAAGATTTAATCGGTTTTATTAGTAAGTCACTAGTTGATATGCCTGATTCCGTGGAAGTGAAGGAAATTGTTGGTGAGCAGACAACAGTGATTGAGCTGCGAGTTGATAAATCAGATCTAGGTAAAGTAATTGGGCGTAAGGGGCGTACTGCTCAGGCCCTAAGAACTATCTTAAACGCAGCCTCAACCAAGCTTAAAAAACGCTCTGTCTTGGAGATTTTAGAGTAGTTTAGGCCCCCCTAAAGGTCACCTAATAGTTCAAAATAGATTTTAGCAGTATTTACAGCATCGTCCATCGCGTTGTGTGCTACCTCTCCCATCTTAAAATGTTCCATCAATCCAGAACCCTTCCGAGCCTTTTGCGGTAGATCCTCTCTATCGGCCAAAAAGATGGCAACAGATGATAGGTCTAGTGTCTGATGGTGGAAGTGCTCTCTAATCCAACTACGCCCCAGATCCCGGTTCAACAGAGGGAAGTCCAGAGCATTTAAGGACTTCCCAAATAGGATAATCTGATCGCCACCATCAAGGTTAAAATAACTTTTAACCTTAGCCGAAGTCAGATAGGTAGTTAGTTCTTGCTTGAACTGGGAGATTGTAATTCCATCTTGGTGTGCTTTATTAATTAGCTCAAAATTATTTTTCACTACCCAAGGATTAAGCTTTGGCCTTAACTCCTCAAAGCTTGGGCAGCTAATGTAGAAGTGACGTCCCAGATCTGTTGCAATGGTTTTTTCTGTAGCATCGAATGGAACCATGGCAAACTCAATTATGTAGTCATGATCATCTAAGCCGGTCGCTTCCAAGTCAAACGATAGATAGCGCATTATGGTACAAAACTCCCTTTTATTTGTTTATTAATCTTCTCGTTACAACAGAGTTGCTACAAGTGGACAGTGATCACTAACTTCTTTAAAATTCGCACCCAGCTCCACATAAGGGGTGTCCTGACAGGAGTACTGTTGGCAGTGAGCATAGAGCTGGGTTCTCTGCCCAGTAAATAGATCAAGCATGGTGTTACTAACCAATATATGATCAACTAGTACTCCACGGTACTTGCCATTACCATTTCGTCCACCCCACCAGTAGTAGCTACAGCCCATGTCCTGAGTAAGATCAATCAGGTTGTTTTTTGCAACAAAGTCAATAAATGTTTGGTGGTTGTGGTTACCGAGATTATAATCGGTGGTGTTAAAATCTCCTAGGAAGATATAGTTCTCATCTCCACTGGCCAGATACTCTTGGCGCATCTGCTCGATGATTTTGTACTGCTTGGCCCGGATATCTGCACTCTGTTGCAGACTGCCTGCTTTTAGATGAAGATTGACTGCAATAAAGGGGATGGCCGGACGCTCTCCCTCCTGTTTTAAAATGAAGTGCCCCACAGCACCTGGCCGGCCACCACGGCTGCAGATGTTCATTGAGAGGCGTTTGTCTTCTTGAAAATCGACTAAGGTTAGAAGACTTTTACGATAGATAAATCCCAGTTTCTGTCTACCAGCACCACCACAATTGGTTAGCTTAACCTGGTACTCGGGCAGATTATTGGCGACAAAACTTATAAAATTATCACTGCTTATAATCTCCTGAACAGCATAGAGATCGGCATCTACCGTTTTGAGAAGTTTTAGTAGAGATTTTTTATTGGTGTGGGTTCTGCGCCGGTAGTCATAATCAAAATTTCTAATATTGTAGGAAGCAACTTTAAATTCGGCCAGCAGGGTAGCCGAATATAGAAAAAGCAGAAAGAGGAATAGTAATTTTATTCGCAACATATATAGTGCAATCCTAAGTCAATAATAGAAGACACTAAAACGCTACAGATAGAAAAGCATAAGGACAAGTAATAATTTTTTTAGCTAGAGTAATTATGTTTTTACGCTCTGTTTATAACTTTTGTAATTACCTAATAATAGAGTAAGTTACCCAATATCTTGGGTATTTAAATTAAAAAAAAGTTAATTATTGACAGTTTAGATCCTCTTGGTGGCGCGGGTCAATTATCATCGCAGCTGGGCGTTGGTGATCAAAATTTGCTGCCATCCAGATCATGCCAATGGACCTAGTATGGAGTAGCACTCTGTTCTCCTGTAGGAGTTTCATCATCTCTTTTTTATCTCCTCGTGATGATTCATAAAGAAGTCGAGAGGGGTTCTCTAGGTGCAGTCTGCGAGGTAGAGAGAGTAGTTGCTCTACTGGTACCATCGAATGTTGGGGGGAGTTCCAGTTAGTGATTAATTGGTATAGAGGTTGGCCCGGATCTCGTTCGCCAGTGGAGATAACTGCATAGAGGCTTTTTTGTTGGTGGTGTTCAATACTACATAAAACAGAAGGAACTGTTCGTTGTGGCCGTATTTTATCATGGAGTAGAAGGGTCTTTTGATAAGATGCAAGATTTTTAATTAGTTGTGAAGAGATGGCAATTAAACTCTCACCGTTGGAATGGATAATGCCGAAACTATTTCCGGTGATCTTCGAAGGTGCAATGGGATATATTCTATGTTGATACAAGTTTAGATCAATATTACACTGGGCGGTTGTTGCGGTGTTATTCAGAGGCTGGTAGGTAAACAGATGGGTGTTTTTTTTTGCCAGCGTCTGGTCGGTACGTTTTTTTTGCTTAAAATAAGAAGAGATCACTTTTGAAAAATTGAGTCGTGGAAGAGTCTCACCTGCACGTAAGGGTTGTCCGCCCTTAAAGTAGTATTTTGTAAGGACTGCGGAGTTCTTTAATTCAGATTGGTTGTCCCGAACAAAGTTTTCCATTGTAGAGTCAATCGCTACCGTTTTGGGGAAATTATAATTCATCATCTCTGCTATCTGGATCAAAGAGTAACGGCTTTGGCTTTTAATTAGTAAATATTCCAGCCCATTTAAATAACTTTGGTGGGCGACATCATCTTCTGTCATTTGGGACGCAATTGGCGTAAAGCTGGTGTAGTTACTTTTACCGTTAACAGTATGGAGTAGTTGAAGGTGAGAGTAGGGGGAGGATAGATCAGGACGTAGATTCATCTGCCAGAGGGCGAGTAGTACAAACTTGTCAGTAAGCGACAAGTTATTATCTTTTGATATCTTCTTTATAGCACCAAGGTAACTAGTGACTGCGTTGGAGTTAGAGCTAACGACACTAATTTGTTTATTGGAGGGAATACAGATTACTGTTTTTTGCGACTGAACTTTATCAACCAGTGAAGCTTGTTGTTCCTCCATCTTAATTAGATAGGAGCAAGAGTTGAGCAGCAGTAGTAACGGGAGAATGTATTTCAAATAATGTTTACTCATTAAGTGGATAAAAACCCTCGACTTGATCAAACTTTTCTTGGTCGTTTTTGTAGATGGAGAAATCATCATCCATCTTCAAATCCTCGGTGTGGCAGCTACAATTTTTAACGGTGAAGATTACCCACATCCCGGAATGATCCTGACTGTGATGGGTCTCGGTGTTGACTGAAATGATATGGTAACCCCGATTAATAAAATTATAAAATAGTTGATCGAACTCCTTTTCTCTGTAGCCCGTCTGTCTGGGAGGAGGAGCCGGAATATAATAGGTAAACGTTTGGATATTGGGCCGGTCCCACAGTCTATGCCATAAATGCTTAATAAAAGTGAACATTAACTTTGTACTCCAATTTTATAATTACACTTCTATCCTACTGAGCTGCCTATTTAAAAGTCAATTTTATTGATACGATCTTTACCTATCTCGATTAAGAAACTGATTAGTCGGGCAAAGATTGCCCAAATGTTTTTTTCTGTTCTCCTATCAAATATCGGTTATAATCAAAGGGTGAGTAATAGGAAGTTACTTGCTCTTTTAGGCAGGATGCCGCGAAGAAAAAGAGGGGCCTTGTGCAGGAGGCCCCTCTTTCATTTTAAGAGCAGTATTTTTTTAATTTTTCTAATTCACTTCTAATTGTACTTTTATCGATCATTATAACTTTGGATCCCGCTTGAATCTTTACAGCGAATGCGGATGGTCTCTCTTGGATAATTTCTTGGTGCCCAATAAAGCTACCCGGGGGGAGACGGTCGATCTCTTTTTTTCGGCGATAGGTAATCAATTCACCCTCGAGTAGAATAATTCCACTGTGAGGAATTTGATGTTCATAATAAAGATATGCATCTTTTTTAAATAACAAGATATCGTAACAATCTTTAATACGATGAAGATGTTGTGGTTCAAAGTGAGATAATTGTAGAGAGCGCATAACCCAGCTAGTTAAAGTTCGCGTTATTCTAGCCTGAGTGCGGCTCTGATAAAAAAGAGTAAAACTGGATTACTTAATAATATAGGTCAGCAAAATCGATGAGTTTATCTTCATTGATAACGTAGATAGTCTTACCTTTTTGGGTAATGATCTCTTCATCCTTAAACTCTGTCATAAAACGAATCAGCGTCTCATTAGCAACTCCAATCATTGAAGCCATCTCTTCACGGGTCAGCTTGATGCCAATCTCCCAACTGCCATCTTCCCCCTTTTTGCCATAACTCTCTTTTAAACATAGAAGCAATTCGGCTAGTCTTTCGCGGACATTTTTTTGAAAGAGGGATGCCACTTTCTTCTCCGCTGCACCAAGGTCTCTACTAAGCTTGTTAATGATCGATATGGCGATCGCGGGCTTGGTCTCCACTGCCTTGAAGATGAATTTTTTATCAATGAAGCAGATGGTGGAGTCCTCTAAAGCAGTTGCAGTCGCTGTATAATAATCTTCGGTAAAGAGGCTGCGGTGGCCAATTAGGTCTCCCCCCTTTGCCATTCTAACGATCGACTCCTTTCCATCATTCCCAATTTTAGATACTTTGACGGTACCATCACTGATACAGTAGAGGCCGTATGGTGGATTTCCTTGAAAGAATAGGGTCTGGCCCTTCTTATAAAGGTTGGTAACTTTACAAGTGCTGATACTGGCCAGATCATCTCCTACGATATTGGAGAAGACTCCGCATTGTAGTGCATCGCACTTGTCGCACTCAAGTTCATGACTATTTCGCCTTGGTGTCATGCGTTACTCCTGGTTGACTTGCCAAACATATTGAGTCTATTAAATAGTTTATGTTTGAACATGTTTTCCTGATAATTATCACTATTTTTTATGCCTCTTTCAGATAAAAGTAAAGGCTTTTATTCTTATATTGCAAATATGTAATACTAGTTACTCCTTGCATGAATGGGGTGATATGGCTAGACTTGATCGCAAATTACCACAGACATCTATTGTTAATAGCAATAGTCATAGATATTTTTTTGAAGGAGGTTATTGGTGGAGCTAAATATTACCTATCGACATTTGGAGTCCACCCCCTCGATTGAAGAGCAGATTAAAAAAAAGGCACGTAGGTTAAAGAAGTACTTTGATGGCAAGATATATGTTGATTGGAAGTGCTCTGTCGATCGGGGTGCTCACCACTCAGAGGTAACTGTTAGTTGGAATAGTATGAGCTACCATGCATCCTCTGCCGAAGACAGCCTATATAAGACTATTGATGATGTGATTCAAAAGTTAGAGCGACAACTAGAGAAAAAGAACCAACAAGTTAGGGATAAGTTACATCGTAAGCATTAGGCAAAAAGTAGATATAGTTCATTGGGTGAAGTTGTGATCAAAGTATTAGTGGTTGAGGATTCACAGGAGTGTCGGGATGTTATTGCCATCAGTTTAAAGGATGGATACGAACTCCATTTTGCCAAGAGTCTTCAAGAGGCTCGTACTCTATTATCAGAGCATCAATATAAGGTTGTACTGCTGGATATGGGTCTACCTGACGGCAGTGGAATGGAGCTATGTGATGATCTGGAGGTGGGACCCGGCCATGCTCTACGTTCCTATCCCTTAGTTATCTTTTTAACTGCTTGCAAGGAGATCCAGGCGAAGCTCTCTGTCTTTTCGATGGGAGGGGTGGACTACATTACTAAGCCGTTTGATCACCGTGAGTTATGCGCTCGTGTTCAGGTACGTTTAGAGGAGCGCGAATCCCTGCCTTCTGTTTTGAATCGGGGAGGGATTGAGATCGATCTTGTTGCCCATAAGGCCACTTGCCAAGGAGAGGATGGTGATAATTATCACCTAGACTTAACTCCTTTGGAGTACAAGCTTCTGTTACTATTTGTGATTAGTAGCGAGGATGAGGTTATTTCCAGGGAGACGATTAAAGATAAGATGTGGCCACCTAACTCTCATGTTAGTAATCGGGTGATCGATACTCATATTAGTAACCTTCGTAAAAAATTAACTCAGAACACTCATTTAGATATCCGCTCAGTTTATAGTGCTGGATATCGTTTAATTGAACTATCATCTAAAGTGGCTTAATTTTTGGTAATCTCAAAAGATATTCTCATATTAATGAAGTTGGAGGCAAAAGCGTACAATACGCTGCCTGATATTTTAAATCTAATACAGGAGGGACAAGATCTAACAAATCTGCCTGTACAACCCCTTTACACTGCTTTAAAAGCAGCAACACCATCACAGGTGGCATCCTGTTTGGATAAATTTTCCTTGCGTCAGCGCCAAATCTTTTTGGACTTAGATCTGTGGCAGAAGGATGACCTTGATCTGGAAAGTTTTGAGTTTTGGATTACCTGCTACTCCTTGGTGGAGCAGGATGAAATTAGAGAGGGGTTTGCCAAAAGTAGTGAATTCCATCTCTTTTTAAAAGCTAAATTTAATGTCTGGACCTTTGATCAAGAGGAGCCAGAATATCCAGAGCATAATAACTATTTTTTGTCTGACGATTATCTATTGCTATTTGAATACGATGACTCTTTTGAGTATGCTTCAGAGGTTCAGGCATTAATTCGCAGCCTTTACTCTGAGTGGGGCCAAGAGAATGCCTATACATTTCTATTTAAACTGACTGTTGACTCTTTTTTGATTATGCAGGAAACAGAGTATCAGCAGAAGAGCGATCGACTGTTAGATAGTGGGTTTTTAGACTACTACCAAGCATTAGAACTATTCAGTACCTTTCCTAATATCTCATGGATTGAGCACTTTGTGCGCAGTCGAGTGCCCAATACCAGTACCATTGATCTATTCGGTAAACAGCAACTGTTAAGTAGTAATGCCATTGCTCCATATACCGACCAGATGGATCGAGTGCGTGAAGAGTTAGTCCGAGTAAAGGATAGTAAACGTAGTGACTATCTCTACTTTAATTTTATCCGTTTTGTGAACGGTAGCCTTAGCTTGGAAAATGCTTTGAAGCAGGGGCCATTAACCATCTCAACCATTGGCAAAGAGGCGCGGGGATGGATGCAGTTGGGGTTCTCTTATGTCTTGGAGCAAAGAGTTTTTACAGATGAGGATGAGGGAATCTTTGGTAGCTTTGATTTTATTGATCTCTATCGGATTGGAAAGTCATTGGTACAGCTTGAACTCAAAAAAATAAAGCGTGTTCTAACAGAGCACCACCATCAGAAGATTGAAGCCAGATCTTTTTTGGGGCGCTATTTAAACGAAATTATTGATGACAGTTTAGAGCGTCCACCGTCTCTGAGCCGCCGTGAGAGTGAATCTCAAACAATAAATAAGGTAGAATATTATCGAGACTGGCAACCGTTAGTTGAGTTAGTCGTCGAGATTCAACCTTTTGTCGCCGCACTTGAGTTGGAGTTTAAGTCTCTGGTTGAAGATCAGCGTGTGATGGATGAGTTCTATTTCAACTATAAAGTGGAGCAGATAGATTTTGAGGCAGTAATGATTTCAAGTTTTGCCAATTTTCTTTTGGAGACCAATAAAGCAGGTCAGCAGAAAATGGGCTTGACTCTGGATGAGTTTAAGCAGTTTGTCGCTCTGGTGGTTGATTCTAAAATTGGCAAGGTTAGCAACTTAGAGTCGCTAACCAATAGTATTGACTCTTTTATTATTAATTTTGGGATGAACAAAGTAAAAAATATCACCCAATATATGTTAGATATTCTACGTGATCAGCTAGAGGGATACGACTACGGCGCACTCGGTGATAAGGACTTTCAGTATATTGGAGGAGCGATTATTTTGTCTCCAAATAGTCGTTGATCGCTGCGGCAGCAGTTCTCCCAGCACCCATTGCCAGAATAACCGTTGCGCCACCAGTAACAATGTCTCCACCGGCAAAGACTCCCTCTCGAGATGTGGCCATTGTTTTGGGATTGACGACGATATTGCCCCACTTATTGGTCTCAATCTCTGGGTTGGTTTGTGATAGCAGTGGATTGGAACCATTTCCAATGGCAACAATGACGATATCTAGTTCGGTGGTAAACTCAGATCCTTCGATGGGAATTGGTCGGCGGCGTCCCGAATCATCAGGTGGCCCCAGCTCCATTTTTATACACTCCATTCCGGTCAGTTGTTGCTTATCATCTCCTAGATAACATAGAGGGTTGGTCAAGTTGTGAAACTCTACTCCCTCCTCTTTAGCATGTTGAATCTCCTCTAGTCTGGCAGGCATCTCAGCTTCCGATCTTCGATAGACAATCATCGAGCGCTTTGCCCCCATTCGCTTTGAAACCCGAACCGCATCCATCGCAGTGTTGCCACCACCGATGACTGCAACGGTGGCCCCTTTACAGTCCATAATCGGAGAGTCATAGGTGGGAAACTGGTAAGATTTCATTAGATTTACTCGTGTTAGAAACTCATTGGCTGAGTAGACGCCACCAAACTCCTCCCCGGGAATTCTCATGAAATTTGGCAGGCCGGCACCAGTTCCCAAGAATGCAGCATTAAACCCCTTCTCCTCAAATAGTTCGTCCAGGCCGATAGTTCGTCCAATTACCGAGTTGGTGATAAATTGAACTCCTGCCTCTGCCAGACCGTTAATCTCCTTTTTCACAATCGCTTTAGGAAGGCGGAACTCGGGAATTCCGTAAACCAGTACTCCGCCTAGTTCATGGAGAGCTTCAAATACAGTTACATGGTGGCCGGCCCCAATTAGGTCTGCGGCACAGGCCAGACCTGCAGGGCCACTACCTACGACAGCAACTCTCTTGCCAGATGATTTTTTTGCTGTGCTGCTGGTGGTACTACTTGGCGTAGACGCAGCTTGCTCCAAACTAACATCAGCAACAAAGCGCTCCAGTCGTCCAATCGCCACTGAATCACCTTTTTTAGAGAGAACACACTGCTGCTCACACTGCTTCTCTTGTGGACAGACTCGGCCACAAATTGCAGGTAGGAAGTTATCCTCTTTGATTTTATTCATGGCCCCAGGAAGATCCTCGGCAACAATCAACTCTAGAAATTGATCAATCTTTATACTAACCGGACAACCATCAATACAGGTTGGTATTTTACACTGCAGACAGCGCTTTGCCTCTTCCAGTGCCATCTCGGCGGTGTATCCACAGGTGACCTCTTCAAAATTTTTATTTCTTGCTTGCGGGTCCTGCTCAGGCATTGGATGTCGTTTAATCTGCATGCGCTCTTTTTTGCTTGGAAACTCTGCCATAACTATCTCCGAATTAAGATAAGATACTACTCTTCTTTTTTATCTGCTTGCTCAAGCAGTTGACACTCATGTTGTTTTAAAGACTCCTGTTCTAAACCTTGATAGATGCGGTTACGATTTATCAGGTTGGTGAAGTCCACTTTGTGGCCATCAAACTCTGGCCCATCGACACAGGCAAACTTGGAGTCACCATCTACCAAAACTCGGCAACCACCACACATGCCAGTTCCATCAATCATAATTGGATTGAGACTAACAACAGTTTGAATATTGTGAGGGCGGGTTGCTTCTGCCACGGCCCGCATCATGGGAATTGGACCAATTGCTAGGACGAAGTTTAACTCTCTTTTTTCATCGATTAATTTCTGTAGTATGTCAGTGACAAATCCATGATGTCCGTAGCTGCCATCATCAGTAGTGATATAGGACTCATCGGAGAACTGTTTCATCTCCTCTTCCAAGATGATAAGATCTTTATTGCGGGCACCATTAATGGTAATTACATGGTTACCAGCCTCTTTGAGGGCCACAGCAGTAGGGTAGGCGATAGCGCTGCCCACACCACCTCCAATACAGACTGCAGTTCCGAATTTTTCCATATGAGAAGCTTTTCCCAGTGGCCCAACCACATCCATGATTGAGTCACCACTCTCCTTTTGATTCAAGGATTTTGTGGTTTTACCAATCCCCTGGACGATAATTGTGACTGTTCCCTGCTCGGGATTGGAGTCAGCGATGGTCAAAGGGATACGCTCACCCTGCTCATCCAGACGTAGAATAATAAATTGACCTGCCTGGCGACGTTTGGCGATTTCAGGGGCAACAATTTCAAATAATTTTACATCCGCGGAAAGGAATTCAGCTTTTTTTATCTTAAACACGACCGCAACCTCTTTTTAGTGATAAATGAGTGATTGGCACTAAGTGTAACAATATTGCTCTATTTGCTTGATTTTATACCTAACAGATGGGGAATGAGAAGTGAAATTGTAATTTTGATAATGATGAGCGAGGATAGACAGGCAGCTAAAGAGTAAAAAAATTCTCTTCTCGTTGATAGCTAAAAAGTGGGTAACAGTCAGTGGCCAAGGTCGATTATATTGAAAAATTTGAACAGATGGCCCCTAAAACTCTGTTCCCTAAGCTTCCTTCTAAGGAGCAGGATTTCATACGTCAGCGGGCCCGGGAGTTACGGCTAACCTTTTCTCAGTTACGACAGGTGACAGAGATGGCCCGTGACCTCTTTATGTGGCGCTCTCCATCAATATGTCAGATTTGGCAAGCTGGAGAGCAGGGTATTTTTTCCCTTCCACAACTGCAGGAGTCCTGGAAAAAACTAAGGGAGCAGGGGGCCGTTTATGGAGATTCTCCACCTGCTACCTTCTTGGGTGGGAGTCAGAGAGGCAAGGCACAAATGAAGCAACAGCCTGATCGTAAGCTATTAGGTGAGTGTCCAGTCGCCTCAGAGAGTACTCGCTGTTGTAATCTTTTAACCCTGGACCTTATTTTGGGATGTGGTTTTGACTGCTCTTACTGCAGTATTGGCCACTTTGCCACGGGAGAGTCGGGATATTCAGGAGCGCCTACTGATCTAGCGAAAAGGCTTGAGGAGTTACCTCTAGATGGTGACAAATTGTACCATATAGGTACTGGCCAGTCTTCAGACTCACTGCTATGGGGTGATCAGGAGGGAATGCTCACAACTCTGTTTGACTTTGTGGCCGCTCACTCCAATATTATTTTAGAGCTAAAAAGTAAGTCAGCAAATTCCTCAATTTTTAAACGGCAAAAGATCCCAAAAAACGTTATTGCCACCTGGAGCTTAAATCCCCAACCTGTAATCGATGAGGAGGAGCGTGGCTGTGCCTCTTTGGCACAACGGTTGGATGCTGCGCACCAAGTGGTAGATTTAGGTGGTTTAGTAGGGTTTCATTTTCATCCCATGGTCTACTTTACAGGTTGGCAAGAGCTCTACAGTGAGATTGTTGAGACCATTGTGCGGCGCTTTCCAGTGGAGCAGGTGGCATTAATCTCTATGGGAAGTGTTACTTTCACTAAAAAGGTACTTTCTAAGATTAGGAGACGAGATTTTCATACCAAGATTACCCAAATGCCTCTGGTTGATGCCAATGGAAAGTTATCCTATCCGTTGGAGATCAAGCAGGAGCTATTTTCTACTCTATATAATAGTTTTGATTCTAAATGGCATAATGAGGTATTCTTCTATCTTTGCATGGAAGATCAATCGTTGTGGCCAGGGATTTTTGGTATGCAGTACAAAAGTAATCAGGAGTTCGAGCAAGCGATGATCCAGTCATACTGGCATAAAATAAGAGCTTTATCATGAGAGTGATTTTAGCACTGGCTATTTTATTCAGTATAACTGTGATGGGATCCGTTAGCGCTAAACTTCCGGCACGCCTCTTCCCTGTTTCTGACTCTATGCGAATACGGGTTAATTTTTGGAAAAAAGTCTATACTCAGATCGATAGTCAGCATGCCTTTTTACATGACAGTCATGATCTATCCATTATCTATCAGACGATAAAACTTCCTAACGGACGTAGACGCTATGTTCAGCGATTTGTAGAGAAGAAAAAGCTATTAGTACGCAGGAAGCTAAACTCAATTATCAATAAAAAGCGAAAAAGGGGCCATCTAAACAAAGCGGAGCAGCAGTTCTACCAGATGATTGGAAAGCCTTCGATTAGTACCCTGCGAAGAATGCGGGGACGGGTCAGAATGCAGCGAGGACTTACAAATCGCTACCGAAAAGGGCTCTCCGAATCCTTTCGCTATATAAAGTGGATAAAAAAGATCTTTCATCAGATGGATCTGCCTCAAGCGTTGGCTTATCTGCCTCACGTTGAGAGTTCATTTAATTACAAAGCTTACTCTAAGGTGGGGGCGGCAGGAATTTGGCAATTTATGCGAGGGACTGCCCGCCGCTACAAGTTGAAAATAGACTATGTTCGGGATGAGCGTCGTGATCCATTAAAAGCAACTCGGGCAGCAGCAAAACTGCTGCGGGATAACTACCGTATTTTTAAGTCATGGCCACTGGCATTGACAGCCTATAACTTTGGCCCCACCTCTATCAGACGGGCGGTACGTAAGGTCGGAAGCAGTGATCTCTCTTATATTATTCGACACTACCGAGGTCGACGGTTTGGATTTGCCTCCAAGAATTTTTACGCGACATTTATTGCTGCCTCAGAACTATCAGAGGAGTATCAACGCTATTTTCCTAAACTCAAAAAAGCGCCTGTTTTTCAGTATTCTACTCTTACCCTAAAGCGCCGTTTTACCACTTCACAACTAAGTCGTTTAACTGGCATTAAAAAGTCTGTTCTTAAGGAGTATAATAAAGTGTTAAGGCCGACAGTATTTAAGCAGCCGCTATCACTGCCGCGCGGCTTTGAGCTTAAATTGCCGCTCAGAGATAAAAAGCAGGTAGTAGCACTACAAAAGAGAATTAAACATTTCACACCACCGGCCAAATCTTTAGTTGCTGCGGGAGTGCACCGGGTACGGCGCGGAGAGAGTCTATATACCATCGCCCGCCGCTACGATACTACCATGTCCAGACTGATCTCTTTCAACCAGATTGAAAATCCATCGATTATCCATTCTGGAACCTTGTTACAGATCCCCTCTTCGGTAGCCTCATCACCTAAAGTTGTGGCCACCTCCCAAGAGAGAAAGCGTAATGTTAAAGCCTCTTTGGCCAGAAAAGCTCCAAGTTCAGATAGTTCCAAGCGAGTCAGTGCCATGTTAAAAAAGGGAGGGGATAACTTTTTTAACTCTTACCAACTTGAGATGAAGAGAATTAGCAATAATCGCTATCATGTGGTGGTGGAGGTTGATGAGACTATTGGCCACTTTGCAGAATGGGCCAAGGTTAGCAGCCAGCAGGTTCGTCAACTCAACCACTTAGGACGTGGTTCAACAATCTATTATGGTCAGAAGTTGATCGTTCCACTGTCTAAGCAGCGTCTACTTTCATTTAATATTGCCCGGATAGAGCACCATCAGATGATCGAGGAGGACTTCTACGAGAGCTATCAGGTGGATGGAGAACGAAATTATCTAGTCAGAAAGGGGGATACTTTTGAAGGTATTGTGGAGCGGGAGGAGGTACCCCTTTGGTTGCTGAAAAAGCGCTGGTCGCCGGATAAACCATTTCGCTTAATTGCTGGAAATCAAATAATAATCCCCATGATTTCATCAAGATAGCCAGAAGCCTCAAGATATATGCGTAATTTGTTCACCCAGAGTTGCGCATCGCAAAAAAAACACTACAATAGATAATAATACATATAATTATTGCTCAATATGTTAATGAAGTTTTGACGTTTTCTGGAGGCACATGTTAAGAGTTTCGACGTCGTTTTATTCTGTTATTAGTTCGGGAGAACAGTTAATTTTGAAATTTGGCTCAAAATTTCTTCATTTCTGGAAATTAAGGGTGGATCGTGCCCGAAGTCTGGGAACGGTTGCCCCTAGCTCGCGCTACTTGGCCCGGGATATGGTGACTGAGCTGAAGAAGAATCACTCTGAAAATGGGGTTGTAGTAGAGCTTGGCCCAGGAAATGGAGCAATTACTCGTCATATACTCTCTTCGGTTCAAGATCCAGAGAGTGTATTGCCAATTGAAATTTCCTCAGATTCGGTTGAGAAATTAAATAGAAAATTTCCTGTCTTAAATGCGGTACATGACAGTGCAGCCAATCTGGAAAAGTATATTACCAACGGGCAGAAAGTCCAGGCGATTATCTCGGGACTTCCACTACGTGTAATGCCTAGAGATTGTGTTCATCAGATTGGGGAGGCGATTCACAATGTGATGGGGCCAGATTCGATCTATGTACAGTATACCTATGATCTTCGACCGAAAAAGGATGCTTACTTTAAGAGGGGCAACTTTAAGAAGATCAGCTCTCGGATTGTCTGGCGTAACCTGCCACCGGCCCGAGTTGATGTTTTTGTCGCTAATTAGTCCCGATCTTTTCTCTTCTCTTGATCAGCTTGAAGTAGCAGAGTTAGAATTACTGCTGCCTTTTTAATCTCAGACTTACTCTTAAGTTTATCCTGAATCAGATTTTTCAAGCGGGCAATCTCAGCTTTGTCCTGCTTATTCTTTGTAGCCTGATCCTGCTTACTATTTGCTTTATCTTGTCCAGTCGGGCACTTGTTGGCCGCAAATATTTTTGGAGCACTTTTATAGTGGGGAGCGCCCATCTTTTCGTCCTTTTTTTAGTACGAGTAGCTTTAAATCTTTACTCACTCTCTTTTTCGGGGATTTGCGTAATAACTTAACCTCCACCCTATATTTGCCCATAGTTATAGCTATTTATACCCTTTTTATAGATTACCTGAGAAGGCTTGGATGTCTTTAAGGATCACTCTTACGCTCGCCCGGAAGATTAAATTGGTTACTCTCCTTGGTCAGAAAATTTATCTGGATCAGATTGAACATCAGTTGAATAGAAAAAAATTAAGGGGGCCAATAGCTCATCTCATTGTTGACTGCACTTTGATTATCTGTCTATCGCTGCTGCTTAAACCAATGGTGGCAAATAATGTGGAGCAGTAGTTAGAATAAACTACTCAACACTTTCTAGGCAATGCGGATAAAAACCGTTACAGTGTCAAAGAGTGACGACTTTTGCTTTCAAAAATTTTTAAATGGCATGGAGATTAAATGAGTATCGAAGTAAGTAGTAACGTTAGCCAAACGATCGATTCACCGGTTGGCCGTTTAACAATTGTTGCCTGTGATGAGGGGATATGCAATTTGCATTGGCAGAATAGAGGAGTCACTTCGGGGGATTTATTTAAAATTTGTCGCAAACACAACTCAGCCGACAGCAGTGAAACCCATTTAGAGGAAGCCGCTGCTCAGCTGATTGAGTATTTTTCAGGAGAGAGGCAGCAATTTGATCTCCCTCTCTGCCTAAATGGAACATCCTTTCAACAGCGCGCTTGGCAAGCTTTGCAGACAATCCCTTTTGGCCAAACGATCTCCTACGGTGAGCAGGCTGTAATTCTTGGTAACCAAAAGTTATCACGGGCGGTAGGGATGGCAAATGGCGCTAACCCTATTCCAATTATTATTCCCTGTCATCGGGTTATTGCTAGCAGTGGAGAGCTGGGAGGTTTTACTGCTGGAGTAGAGATCAAAAAGGTTCTTCTCTCTATCGAGAGTCAAGTTCACTAAATTTACCTTCGAATGAGTGGCTTGTTTCGTCGGGGCAGGCCCGAATATCGCTCCTGTGAATATCCCAAGGCAATTACGCTATAAATGCGCTCATCAGAAGGTATTTTAAGATGGCCGGCAATACTTTTATCTCGTTTTGCCGCTTCCACTACAAAACCAATTAGACAGCTTCCAAGTCCCAGACTGTGGGCACCAAGTAGTATGTTCTGGGTGGCCAGTAGAGGATCTTCTCGTGGACAACTAGCATGAGTTTTATTTCCGACAACTATTACCGCCGGGGCCCCATGAAAGAGTAGATCCTCCTGCTGGCCCTTCCAGCGTGAAATAGCATCCTCCACTGATTCATGATAGTCACGGAAATAGATCTCTAGCTCCCTGTTTCCTATTACACTAAGAGATTTTCTTAATAGGGTATTCGCTGCCAATTTATTTAATTTCTGGTAGTAGGCTAAAACTACCTCTGCCAGTGCTACTACTTTCTCTCGAGTATTTAGCAGCGTAAAGGTCCATAGCTGAGAGTTCGTACCTGAGGGGGCACTAATTCCAAATTTGATTAGATCATCCAGCTGTTCTGCGCAAAGCTCTTTGGGCCCAAAGTTGCGACATGAGCGCCGGGAATACATTAGGTGTGCTAACTGGGCCGGATCAAACTGTCCCGGTGGCATCCACTCTCGTTTGAGTTCAAACGAGTTAAACATTAAGGTAGAATCATCAGCTTTAGGGTTGTCGATAGCACCTTCTGGGCAGGTGGCAGCACAGTGGTCACAGAGTAGGCAGCTCTCGTTCACCGGGAGTGCTTTTTTTTGTTTGATAATAATATTATCTACTGGGCAGACGGGAATACATCTTTGGCAGCCAGTGCACTTTTGGTGGTCGATTGAGATTACATTATTGAGTATGTTGTTAGAGTTCATAACCCCTTAACTGATATGCTTTATACCTAACTGATATTGATACTCCAACCCACCTTGTCTCCAACATACATAACAGAGAAATTTCGATCTACATCTAAAACCAGACTACCATCAATTCCATTAAAGGTGTTGTGGCTTGCTTTTAATATACAGTTATGTTTTTCCCAACTACCTGAACGTTTAATATGTATCACTTCCCCAACTGCAACATCTGGGAGTTGAACAACATCACTATTGCTTAAAACTATACTGCGCCCACTTTTGCCACCGTTTTTCGTCAAGAGAGAGTTCTTACTTAGGACTGGAAAGACCACCAGGGAGCCCAGGAGAGCCAAAAATGACCTTCGAACAATTTTTTCCCTGTTTTTATCTACCATGGTGAGTCCTCGAGTAACATTGATGCTATCAATTAACACTCCAACCGACACTTACGCCAACATATATAAGCTTAAAGCCAACATTAAAGTTTAGTGTCATATTTCCTGTAGTACCACTAATCTTCTGTCCGTTTGGATTAATTGTACTGTTGGTAGTCTTCCAATCACCAGCAGGAGTTATCTTAACTTCATCGCCATTACTAGGGGAGGCAGGTAGGGTGACTGTTGCTCCCGTACCCATAATAACATGTTCACCACCAGTGGTAGTGTGAGTACCGCTATCGGCCACTTCTACAATTTTATTACCAGTGATTGCACCACTTGCACTTTCAAAAATAGTATCCCCAACAACATGTAGCTGGGCATTTGGTGCTATTGTCCCAATCCCGACGTTACTACCGATATGAATAGCATCTCCACCTGCGGTGGTAGTAAATGGTGAACCTCCATCAGACATTGGGGCATTCGTAAAGACTTGTAGTAGTCCTATTTGCGATGCACCTCCGGCATTAAAGGTACTGACAGTAATTCTTAAATAGCGATCTGCAGTGGTCCATCCCGAAAGCTGATTAATGATATATCCGCTGGCGTTTCCAGTCTTGGCTAACATTGTATTCCAACTGCTTCCGTTAGTACTTCTCTCAATAGTATAATCTCTTGGTGTGTTATTTGTGTCAGTTGCATAGCGTGAGTTAAAGGAGATTGCAGAGACTCCATAATTTGATATATTGGGGAAGTGCAAGGTGATTGAATCTCCGGTGGTAGTAGTTCTCCAGTAGCCTTTGCCGTTTCTAGCGGTAGGTCCACCGCCGACCAAAGTTCCACCAGAGATAGAGACGGTGGCACCTTGCCCGATATCTCTTGATTTTGAAATAAAAAAATCACCACGAGCAAAACCATCCACATCAAGTTTGGTAATTGGTGTGGTTCCGATCCCGACACTTCCACCAGCATAATTGATACCACCGGTGGCGCTATCCCATTTTTCATTTGCTGCATCTAGCTTTGAATCTATTTGACCCTGGATCCCACTGGTCACTCCGTCCAGGTAGCTAAGCTCAGCTTCAGTGATATTGGCACTGGCATCGACTGCAGAAGTTCCATTCCATAGGGCAACCATATTGTCCGTTCCGGTTCCGGTCACCGGATCACTGATTGTATCCTGCTTGTTATTTAGCTGACCTTGAATCTTCTCAATTGCGCTCTCAACAGTATCACTGTTAGTGACACCACTATTGGCACCGGTAGTAAACCCTGACAACACGGTTGTGGTAACAGGGAGGTTTGTTAGCAGACTACCGTCTACTGCTGGGAGCTTGGAGTTACTATCTACCTGTACAATTTTAGAGATCTCCTGACAGTTGGCCCCCCCAGTGTCACAGATCTGTTGTGCATTTATAGAATTAGTACCATCATGGGTAACAACATTATTCATTGTTGCAGAGCACTCCCAACGACTATCTGTACTACTCCACATTAATATTTCACCATCACTACAGGCGGTGTCATTAGGTTTATAGATAAAATATTTATTGCTACCGTTGAGTAATTCGCTAACATCCACTCCATCTTTAATGCTGTTTTCGGTAATAGTTGGATCTGATTCTGCGGGGGCGATTTTGTTGGAGATCTTCTCCCAGCGATTTTCCTCATCATTCCAGATGGCCCAATCTCCAACATCCCAGCTATCAGTACCATGACCTCCGGTTAAATCTGTTGAACCTGCCGGATCAACCACATAGTAGTCACCACCTAGTAGGTTGGCAGTATCCCCCCCATTCGGCTCTTGGCCATCATTGGCATCCCAGACTCCACGATAGGTAAGTCCTCCAATCGAGCTTAAAACCCACTCACTGCCATTAAATTTTAGTACATGACCGTCCTGTGCCCCTACCTTTGATAGATGGTTCGGTGCTATCTCTCCATCTTCAATGGTAAAGACTACTGTCTGTGTGGTGCTACCATTAGCATCTGTCAGGATTAAGGAGAGTGTGCGGTCGAGTACTAAAGCAGTTCGCTGTTTAGCAGCTAGAATTAAGCTGCTACTAGTCTGCTGCTCGACTGAAAGTGGTGAAATGTTGCCATCTTCTGTTTGTAGGCTAGCACTAATTACTTGATCTAGCTCTTTTCCTGATAATTTTAACTTCCCGTTGAGCATCTCAACTTTAGTGATCTTGGTGTTGGTGCTGCTCTCTTCAGCACCATCGTAACGGACAGTGCTTGGTTGATCCATCACACAGGCGGTAAATATCAAGATTGTGATCGTGATAGTCACAATCTTGATCAAATGCTTGATGTTTGCCCACCTACTCATCTACTACTGCCTCTCGATTTGCTTACAGTTGTTAGTAAATGCCTTGTACAAGATCCATCTAGATAGCTAATCTATCTCTCACTCATCCTGAACCTCTGTACCTACTGGTTATCGACATATTTTACTACAAGCTTAAGGTTCTCCTTAATACTATCATCCATACAGTTTTATCTAATATTATACACTCCTATAGATATATGATTTCAGGTACTTGTCCTTACGTTCTGTAGGTTAGATGATGCATTATAAAATTGATACTACCTGCTAAAACTGCCAACTTTTGGCCACTCTTAAGGAGTATTATCGCTTTTTATTGTATAAATAGGGGTAGTTGGTAACAATCGTCAGTAGCAGCTCTAAGCTCCTGTTACTTATATGTTACCTCTGGGCAAAGTAGGTGAAAACATGAGGGTTGCGGTAGCTATACAGTCGATCTAGCCTGGTAATAGGACGAACATATGTGTTGTGATTAATACGAATCACTTGATAGACTCTCTTTTTAGGGTCATTAAAGTGATATAGAACCTCTCCATCTCCCCTTCGTAATCTTTTACTAAGCCTCTTATCTACTTTTAATTTGACTCCAGGGCGTTCTGCGATTTTACGATAACCTTTCCATATAGTGCTCATGTCCACTCTTCCCACCATGGAGACCCGAGAAAAATAGCGTATACCTTTAAATGAACGGTCTCGCTTTTTCAGAAGTTTTAACGCTAAAGAGAGATTGGCATGGCGGATGCGCTTGCTACGTGAGTCGGTACTGGGACAAAAAATATGAAGATTGGAGGGGATATAGTAGTAAGTAAAAGAGAACTCACCCTCTTTAAATAGTAGGTTCAGCCAGGGGTAACGATTGACTCTCTTGCGACTCTTTTTAGGGAGATAATAAAATATTGAGTCCTTACTGCTAAGTCGAGAGTATTTTTTCATAAATCGTCGGTTGATTACAACTTTACCTACGTCCCGACGTTCAAGGTTGTAGGGGTGATCGATGGTACCAACTTCATTGAAAATTATTGTCTCCAAGGTATAGAGTGCTCGATAAAGTTCACTCTGCTTACTCCAATAGCGATAACTGCGTGATTGATATTTAAGGGAAAATTTTTTGAGTCGCTCGGAGGCATTTTTCTTGCCCTTTAGATAACGGCGGGCAGTAGAGGTTGGGTTTTTTCGTGATGATCGTAGAATAATTTGGTAATTTTTAACCATCTCTTCAGTCTGCGCTTGCCAAGCCTTAAGTCTAAGGGCCACCTCACCCTTTCCTTCCTGTAAGGTGGTTTGTAACTTCCCCAGTAGATACTCTAGGTCATAGCGAAGATTTTCACTTAAAGTGGCATCACTATTTTTCAGCTCAAACAGGATGGTATTTAGCACCGTTCTAACATAACGGTCACCCTTTTGTGTTTTGGGATTTGATGCCCCATCTTCTAACATTTTTCTAGCAAAAAAGATGTGATTTGCCTTTTTTCGGTGTGTAGTGCTGGCAAACTGGCGATGATAGTCATATTTTTTGCGCATTAAAGTGTGGTTAACTGGGGCCCGGAAGCTTTTTAAAAATGGGATGCTCTTGAGTAATAGCTGATACTCTTTGGTTAGCTGTTGCATTAATGGTTGTGATCGAGTTATCTGCTTACTATTTGGTTTGCTAAGTAAGGTATCTCCTTTTATCTTAATTAGCTGTTTAATAATCCGTCCTAGCCTATTAATCTTGCTATTCGCACGGGTCCAATTGGCAATGGTTAGGCTTCTTGTTCTTTGACGTTTAATCCATCGTATCTTTCTTTTTAGTTCAGGCAGAAAGTGGCGAATAGTGGCAGTGTCGACCATCTTTCCGAGCATTGGCACATAGAGGCCATACATCCTGTTGTGAGCAAACAGTTTTTCAAAACGAGCGACAATTTTGGGTGAACATGTTTTACGGCGAAAGTTGCGATGTAGTTTAAGATACTCTTTGACCACTTCTTTAGATGGTAAGGAATTAGCAACTACCGGTTTGGCAAACAGTGAACTACTACACTGTAAACAGAATAGAAATATCAGAGCATATCTACCATAGCTCATTAACAAAATCAGATTCCCATAGACCGAGGCATGGGCCATTGCTTAAAAACAGTAGTAATTTTTTATCGCCACAGCATTGGTTGATTATCGCTTGCAGTTCGGGAAGAGTGGAGACAACATTGCAAGTTTGCTGCTTGGCTTTTAAGTCAAGTTGTAGCTTATCACAGTCTAGATCGGTACCATCCTTGATGGTAGTACTCCTTTGGGGCCGAATAATTATAACTTCACTACTTTGACCCAAGGCAGCCACCCAACGTGCTTGAAAGAGATCACTACGGGCGGTAGCTGAGCCAGGTTCTAGTATTGTTACAATCCGATACTGGGGATAGTGACTGATCATTGCCTCAACTGTTAACGTTACCGCCGTGGGGTGGTGAGCGAAGTCGTCAATAACCGGCGATCCATGATACACTCCACGCAGCTCTTGTCGCCTCTTAACCAACTTTAAATCTGTAATAGATCTTTTTATATTATTCAAATCAAACTGTTCACTATAGGCAAATAAAATAGCGGATGAAAGATTTAGGATGTTATGCTTACCAATCAAATTTGTTTCAAATTGCTCTCTTTGCTGATCAATCACTAATGTAAACTGTGTGCCATTTTCACTACTTTTGATATTATGTGGTCCTATCTCAGAACTCTCTCCATATAACTTCAATTCGATACCGTTATCTGCGGCCAGAAATTTATCGTGGATATCTTGGGCCGCAGAGTAGTCAGCGCTTATTAGCGTAGAGCAATTGACCTGCGGTATTAGATGAGTGAACTCATTTTTAATCTGATCAATATCGGAAAAAATGTCGGCGTGGTCAAACTCCAGTGAGGTGAGAATAAGATGATTTAGCTGGTAGGAGCGAAATTTGGAAATTTTTTCAAAGTAGGCGCTGTCGTACTCATCTGATTCAATAAAAAAGTAGCGCCCGGCTCCCAGAAGGGCCGGTGGAGTGTTATTGATAACACCTCCAATAAAATGTCCTGGCTTCTCCCCTAATTTGGTAAAGAGTTGAGAAAGTAGATAGGTGGTAGTGGTTTTTCCATGTGTCCCTGCAACTCCCACGACATTTACTTCACTTAGAACCAGGGCACCCAAAATAGCAGGAAAAGAGCAAAATGCTATACCGCACTCCTCGATCACTCTCGCCTGCTCACTATTACGGGGAATGGCATTGCCAACCACAATTAGATCATAACTCTGTAGGAAAGCACGGTCCACATTTCCGAGGTCATGTAGAGGTATTTCTAACTCTTTTAGATAGTGACTCATCGGGGGATAAAATGCCAGATCTCCTCCCTCAACTTGAAATCCGTACTCTTTTAGAATCGATGCACATGCTCCCATGCCGGTGCCACAGATGCGAAAAAAGAAGATCTTTTTAAAGTCGCCTTTCTTCTCTTTTAACTGTTCAATCTCTAGTCGATTATTTAACTTCACTTAGGTAATACTCCGTTATCAATTAATGGTAGTATATATATTATAACGGTTAGTTGAAAATGGCACCACTGATCTTGCAGCGCAGATGATTTAAAGCGTTGCGATCGTAGGAGTAGTTTTGAGTTGCATTAGAGAGTATCACATGTCCGACCCTCTTTTCTATATCAATCCAGATTGATGTACCGGTAAATCCGAGATGGCCAAAAGTACTATTGGAGGCACCCCTAGTGTAATGGGATTTTTCCGGATTCTCGACTCTGTCCCATCCACCAATAAATCGGTCGGTTGATCTTTCCATCTCATCTTTAATTGTCGCCAACAGGTTTAGTTTTTGGTCGATTAGTAAAAGAGTTTTGCAAAGAGCATCAATCGTGGCAAAAAGTCCGGCGTGAACACAGGGACGTCCAATTCTCCAGGCGTTATCATCATTGACCTCTCCACAGACAACCTTTCCCCCTCGCATCCCAGTTGGTGGGCAGTTGATATTGGGGGGAAGTAGGTCAGGGTAATACAGGTCTTGATCCCAATACTTCTTCACCAGTGAAATAAAATTGCCATCATTGTTTTTTTCTAACTCCAGCATTAATCGCAATGCTGATAGATCTGAGTAGTTAGTGGTAGATGGAGCAACAGGGTAGTCTAGAATTTGTTGTTGCCAGCCTGAACTCGGTAGCCTGCTCCAACTAGGGAGTCCCGCTTGGTGGTTGAGTAAAAGTCGCTCCTTTTCACCAAAAAGCTCTGGCATAACTAGGTAGGATATCCCTAGTGTCAGTGGTTTGGTCAAACTGGCCAGGTCAAAAAAAAGTGGTTGATGATAGGGAGAGATTACGAATGTTTCAAAGGTGTGCTGTGAGAAGTTCAGCACTCCGACTGCAATTGAGTCGAAGTGCTGTTGCTTTAACTCTTGCTGCACCAACTGGTGCAGCTGATTAATTCCCAGAATATCTATTTCTCCTTTAGTACCGCTTGGGCGGCGGCCAGCCGGGCGATAGGTACTCTAAATGGAGAGCAGCTAACATAGTCCAATCCCATTTTATGGCAGAATTCAATCGACTTGGGTTCGCCGCCATGTTCACCACAGATGCCCACATGCATTTTAGGGTTAACCTTGCGGCCCAACTGAGTCGCACGCTCAATTAGAAAGCCAACACCATCTTGATCAATCGAAACAAATGGATCAACTGGTAACAGACGATCTCCAACATATTGGGGTAGAAATTTTCCAGCATCATCTCTCGACAGTCCAAAAGTAGTCTGAGTTAGGTCATTGGTACCAAATGAGAAGAAGTCAGCGTGTGGGGCGATCTGATCAGCAGTGATTGCGGCCCGCGGTAGCTCAATCATGGTTCCAATTTTATAAGCAACTTTTTGTTTTTGTTGCGTAAGCACCTCTTCAACTGCGTTAAATACCTCTTTGCGAATAATCTCAAGTTCTCGATCAATGCCTACCAGTGGGATCATAATCTCCGGGTAGACTTTAATCCCATTTTTGGTACTAATCGCTGCTGCTTCAGCTATTGCTTGCGCTTGCAAACGATAGATCTCAGGATAGGTAACACCGAGTCGGCACCCTCGGTGACCAAGCATTGGGTTAAACTCAAACAGGGTTGCGGCCCGATCTTCAACAACTTTTAGATCAAGTTTCAGGCTTTTTGCCAATGCTTGTTTATCTTCGGTGCTATGAGGTAGAAATTCATGTAGCGGTGGATCAAGTAGACGAATATTTACCGGTAGGCCATCCATCTCTTTGAAGATGCCGACAAAATCCTCTATTTGGAAGGGGCGAATGATCTCTAGTGCTTTTTGTCGCTCTTCAACCGAGGTGGCAAAGATCATCTGGCGAACTGCCATGATCCTTTCGGGGGCAAAGAACATATGCTCCGTTCGGCAAAGGCCAATTCCCTGGGCCCCAAATTCAATCGCTACCTGGCTATCTTTGGGGTTATCAGCATTAGCACGAATCTTTAAGCGGCGAGTGCTATCTGCCCACTCCATATATGTTTTGAAGTTTTCGGTGATTTTTGCTGGAATCGAGGGGATAGATCCTTTGAGTACCTCTCCGGTGGCACCATCTAAGCTGATTAAGTCGCCCTCGCCAAAGGTTGTCCCATCAACGATCATTGTTTTGTTCTTCTCGCTAATGGAGAGGGCCGTACAGCCTGCAACACATGACTTTCCCATTCCGCGAGCAACGACGGCAGCATGCGAGGTCATTCCACCTCGGGCCGTCAGTATCCCTTTTGCTGCATCCATACCAGCGATATCATCTGGGCTAGTCTCTTGACGAACCAAAATTACCGCATGGCCCTTCTCGGTCAACTCTACTGCTTGATCAGAGGTAAAGACAATCTCACCAGAAACGGCTCCGGGAGAAGCGGGTAGACCGGAGGTGATAACCTCCTTTGGGGCTTTAGGGTCAAAGCGTGGATGAAGTAGTTGGTTTAGATCTTCTGGATTAATTCTTAACAGTGCTTCATCTCTGGTAAGAAGTTTCTCTTCCACCATGTCGACAGCCATTTTAAGGGCCGCGGCCGTAGTGCGCTTGCCGGATCTAGTTTGTAGAATGTAGAGTGTATCTTGTTCAATAGTAAACTCAATATCCTGCATGTCTCGGTAGTGCTGCTCTAATTTTTTATAGATATCCTCCAACTCACCAAATAGTTTCGGCATCACCTCTTCTAGGGTTTGTAGGTTTTTATTGGACTCATTTTTCGAGTCATTATTAATTGGCTGTGGTGTTCTAATTCCAGCGACAACATCTTCTCCTTGTGCATTGATTAGATACTCTCCAAAGAAGCGTCGATCACCTGTTGAAGGATCACGTGTAAAGCAGACACCGGTGGCACAGTCATCGCCCATATTACCAAAAACCATGCTTTGGACATTAACTGCCGTGCCCCAGTCGTGATCAAAGCCATTCAGCTCTCGATACTTTTGAGCGCGGGGATTTTTCCATGATTGAAATACTGCCCCTATGGATTGCCATAGTTGCTCCTGGGGATCGGTTGGAAAAGAGGTTCCGCTATCTTCCAAAATGATTTTTTTATAGATAGTGACTAGCTCTTGCAAGTCTGAAGCAGTAAGCTCGGTATCCTCTTTTACCCCTTTACTCTCTTTCATTGTGTCCAGTGCGCCTTCGAGTTTTTCAATCTCTAAACCCATCACTACGTTGGCAAACATCTGGATAAAACGGCGATAGGAGTCCCATGCAAAACGGGGATTATCAGTCTTTCCGGCGATGCCAGTGACACTTTCATCATTCATGCCCAAATTTAAAACTGTGTCCATCATGCCGGGCATTGAAACTCGTGCTCCGGAGCGGACTGAGAAGAGTAGGGGATTGTTATTATCACCAAATTTTTTACCGCTATCTTTTTCAATGTTAGTAATGGCTTGCAGCACTTGCTCCCTAACCTCACTGTTAAGTTTGCCATCCTGCTTGCCATAGTCAATACAGGCTTCAGTGGTGATGGTAAAACCTGGAGGCACGGGCAGATTCAGTGCAGACATTTCAGCCAGATTGGCCCCTTTACCGCCTAACATATTTTTTTGATCTTTGTTGCCCTCGGTATTACCGGCACCAAAACCATATACCCATTTGTGTTTGCTCATTTAAAACCTCCTTGATTTTTTTGGTTTTTACATCTGTTGGTTGATATATTCTTCTAGCTTATTGATTGCAACTCTTGTCTGCTGCATGCTATCCCGGTGGCGAACTGTGACTGCTTGGTCCTCCAAGGTGTCATAGTCTACAGTAACGCAAAATGGAGTCCCAATCTCGTCTTGACGGCGGTAGCGTTTTCCGATCGATCCGGCAACATCGTAGTCAGTCTTAAATTTCTTTCTTAGGTTGGAAACTATACGATCAGATCGCTCCATTAACTCTCCCTTTTTCATTAAGGGGAGAACTGCAACTTTGTTGGGAGCTAACTCTGGGTGGATCTTAAGTACAACTCGCTCTCGCTCCTTGTCACCGGCAAATTCGACTCGGTAGGCGTCGGCCAGAACCGCTAGTAACGTTCGGTCACAGCCGACTGAAGTTTCAATTACGTAGGGGATATAGCGTTTGTTATTATCAGCTTGATCAACATAGCTTAAATTTTTACCCGAAAACTCTTGATGTTGTTTCAAGTCGAAATCAGTGCGCGAGTGAATCCCTTCCATCTCTCCCCAGCCCATGGGAAATTTATACTCAATATCAGTGGCAGCATCAGCGTAGTGGGCCAACTTATCTGCTGGATGTGGTGCCCACTGTAAGCGATCAGGTCGCAAACCGTTGTCTAAGTGCCATTGATAACGAATCTCTTTCCAGCGCTCCATCTCTTCGCCTTGCATTCCTGGCTTGATGAAGTATTGCATCTCCATCTGCTCGAATTCACGGGTTCGAAAGATAAAGTTGCCTGGGGTAATTTCATTACGAAAAGCCTTTCCAATCTGGGCAATGCCAAAGGGAAGTTTTTTACGCATAGTAGATTGAACATTTAAAAAATTAACAAAAATGCCCTGTGCCGTTTCAGGACGTAGGAAAACAGTAGATGATTCACTCTCAACTGCTCCCATCTGAGTTTTAAACATCAGATTGAACTCCCTTGGCTCAGTAAATGTTCCCTTGTTACCACAGTTGGGACACGCTTTAGCGGTATCGATTAAATCCTCTCGGAAACGTGCTTTACACTCCCGGCAGTCAACTAATGGATCAGAGAAACCATCTATGTGGCCAGATGCTTTCCAGACCGTTGGGTGCATAAGGATCGCAGCATCCACTCCTTCAATATCATCTCGGTAGGTCATCGATTGCCACCAACGCTCTTTGATATTACGTTTCAGTTCAACGCCTAGAGGGCCATAGTCCCAGCAGGAACCCAAACCCCCATAAACCTCAGAACTTTGGAAAATAAATCCTCGCCGTTTACATAGGGCGGCCAGCTCCCCAATTGATTTTAGATCAGTTTCAGACACGTCGGTTACTCCAGATCAAGATGAGTTATATAAGTTGAGTGATATCTGCCTATTTTTCGGTTCTCAGTCTACCTCAAATTAGACTGTAACTCTACTGCTTTCCCCTTTGGAGCGGGGGGTTAACATTTTGCCCGCCTTAATATTGAACTAGTTTTAAGGTAGAATATTGGGGGAGGAGTGTAAAATTGTTGAGTAAAATAGTAGTGTTTACCCTATTGATTGTGCCACTTGGCAATCTCTCTGCCTTGGTGGAGTTCGGAGGTAGTTACTCCTATCAGAAACAGCGCTTTGGAGAGAGTCGCCAAAATAGCATCATAGGCAAAACCTATCAAGGAAGTTTGGCCATCTACCTCTTTAACCTAACTGCCATCGAATTAAACTACTCAGAGAGTGAGGATACTGCTCAGCAAAATGATACGATTCCGATTACCAGTACTACCATCTCTGTTACTCAGAGCTCCAATATTGTTAAAACAACTGTCTATGGTATCGGTATTCGCCAAGCACTTGCTTCACGAAAAGCTTTTTTGGTACCCACCATTAGTTTTGGTTATGCTAAAATGTTTGTTACCGATGGAACTGATTATACCTTTGTCGATTCAACCGATGGTAGTACATTCTTCTACCGTGCAGATCGGCAACGTAGAAGGGATGAGTCCGTTTTTGCAGAATTTGCCCTCCAGCTTCGTTTGACCAGGCGTTTCTCTTTAAAGGGATCGGTCAAGACTGTCTATCCTGCCTTTAAAGGGGGAATGGCTCGAGATAACATGAAGTATTTGGCCGGGTTTACCTGGTATTTGTAGCTATAGATGTTCTTCCTACGTCGCATTATATATCTAACTTTTATACTGTCTCTAATCTACTCCTGTGCCAAAATCTCTTATATCGTGGAACAGGGCCAAGGGCAGTGGGCACTCATTTATCAGGCACGGGACAACCAAGAAGTGTTGCAAGATCAGAGTGTCTCTCAAGAGATAAAAGAGCAGATAAAAAAGGTGGAGAGTTTTAAACGTTTTTTCTATCGCTATATGGATCGTCCGACAACAGAGATCTACTCCAAGACCACGTTTTTAAAAGGTGAGGCGGTCACTCATCTCGTAATTGCTTCACCTATTAACCAAGTCAAAGCCTATCAGGAGTGTTTTCCTCTTGGGGGATGCTTCCCCTATCTTGGCTTTTTTGAGCATGAGTCGGCCAAACGCCATGCCCTTAGACTGGAAAAAGAGCACGATCTAGTAACTGTTATTCACCCGATCTATGCTTACTCCACCACCGGTCATCTCAACGATCCTATCCTCTCATCCTTCTTCCGTTATAAGCGCAAAGAGCTGGCCGAACTAATTTTTCACGAACTGTTTCATACCATTTTATTTATCAAGGATGAGGTGGAGCTTAATGAGAATCTCGCCACATATGTTAGTCAATTGTTGGTAACACGTTATTTTAAACTAACTTCAAAGGAGCAGCGAGAGTTAGAAAGAAAAAATGGGGCATCAAGGGCCCTCTCGCGGCGAATCGTTTATCTGGTTAAACTTTTAAATCAGCGTTATCGTCAACAAGGAGTGGGAGTATCCTCACCTGCTATTGCCGCCCAGGTTTTAGAGCATTTTTTAAAGGAGGACTTCTATCCGCAGATCAAGGATGAGTGTCGCAAATGGCAGATTGATCCCAAAAAATGCCGGCCACTACATCGCCAATGGAATAATGCCTCTTTTGCGGCGATGATGACCTATCAGAGCAAGGGGGAGAGGATTGTAAAACTTCATCAAAAGTTAGCTTGTTCACTGCCCGAGCTAGTCGCGTACATTGAAAAACAACATCAACAATATCAAGAGCTGGATAGCAAAGATGGATTTGCAGACTATCTATTTAAGTAATCAAATAGACTAAACTATTTACTTTATCTCTTTGTGGGGAGTGTGCTTACGCTCAAAGCGGCAGTACTTACTCAATGACAGACGATCTGGCATCGTCTTTTTATTTTTTGTTTTCGAATAGCGGCTAACACCTGGCTGATCGCTTTTTCTACAAGTTTGACACTCGAGGTGAATAATCACTCGTGGTCCTTTCCCTTTTTTCCCTTTCGGTTTATTTGCCACTTTACGCTCCTAGAGCTAATCTTACAATTCTAACTGCCTGATAAGAAGTGTGGGATGCTACTACTGTTTCTCTGCCTTGACAATACAAAAAATACCTAATCTTCTTGACATAGAATGATAAGTTAGGCAGATTACTTGCGCGCTTTAGAAATTCCGCTGCGCGGCGCAGTGAAGTGTGTCTGATACTGTTAAGATTGGATAATATATTTAGGACTAGTCCTAATGCTCATGAGGTTGGCAATGAAGAAAGATATTCACCCCAAATATCAAGAAGTAACGATTAATTGTGTCTGCGGCAATGAGATTAAAACACGTAGTACAGCAGAAGTTGCGAAAATTGATATCTGCTCTAACTGCCATCCATTTTACACTGGAAAGCAGAAGGTATTGGATACTGAGGGGCGAATTGAGAAATTTAGAAAGAAGTTTGGTACAAATTATACAAACTTAAAGAAAAAGTAGAGACTGACCACTGGCCTTAATCATGGGCGAGGATTACGCAGACTAGCTATTCAAATACCTAAAATGGGTACTCATCTTTAATCAATCTTCTACGCTTTGCATTCCGGTAAAAACGGTCTCGATCACCGCTTTTGAGAGTGGAGTGATCTGATCAGACTTTAGCATTATTACTACTGGGCTACGGTCAATAGAGGCACAGATAACCATCTCTCCTCGCTCACGATTGTACTCAGTGATAAAAAAGTGCTGCTCAAAAGATTTGGAGTAGTTCTCCATCAGTAGGGTGCCCCACTGGTCAGTTTGACTAATGGTTGGTCTCATCTCTCCTGTGGCCGAGATAAGTTGTAACTTATCCCGCTTTTTCTCCTCTTTGGGCACGAGGTCGTGGTAGATAATGGTTAGAGCAGTTGTGGCCATATTTTTATGAATAATATCCCATAAATTTTCAACACACTTATTTCGATGGTCCTGCCATAGTTTTTGTAGGCTGTCTGTAGTGTCGAAGATCGTGCGAATTTGCTCAATATTGTTGGATACAACCCAGCCTCCCTGTAGTCCACTGAGCAGCTCCCTGGCCTGGGTATATTCCATATTTGCAAGTTTATCAATTGGTCCAGTAAAGATTGAGCCACTATCAATTGGCACTCTACTTCGATTTTCCTCGATCCAGGTAGAGATGGCAGGGAGTTGATCGTCCTGTTGGGAGATGATCACTGCGTGAAAAGATTTATCACTCAACTGATCAAGGGCACACTCTTGCTGAGTTGCGGGAGCATTTGGAGAGTAGGAGGTGATATTGACCAACTCTTTGTCGGTGAGGTGAGCAATAGAAAAATTCATCAAATTTCTCCTTCAGTATCGCAAGCTTTAAACTTAGTAATTATAGTTAGCAGAGATTCATTTGGCCACCCAGCTAAAGCTCCGCTTTCGTTGGTATAAAATCAACTGTTTGACTAAGAGCAATAATCGTCTCTACAATAGAGAGGAGAATGAAAAATAACATTTGTTACTTAATCACCCTTTTGCTTGTGGTCACAACTAGTGCGAACGCACAGGATGAACGCTATTTTCGTCAACTGCTATTTGAATACAAGCAGCGGGATACTTTTCAGCAAAAAAAGAGCGGTTACCACTTTATGTCTAAAAGCCCTCTCTACTCCTTGGATATAAATGGAGATAAGATAGAAGAGAGAATTGCGTACGAAGGGAGAGATGGTGAGATCTGGTTTTCTATCTATAATAATAGCGGACATCAGATATTTAGTTATCGCTTAGATGCAGTTGGAAAGGGTGCCTCTCTCTATCGTATTAGAGTGCGAGATATCTCCTCTAGGACTAAACTGCTATTGCTCTATTTCTATCAAGGTAATCATGATTACCTCTCTTTTAAAGGACGTTCTCGTCTCTATTTTGTCACTATTGATGATAAACGCTTGGATAAAATTAACGCTTTTAAGGGGCCGACTTTTTGGGAAGAGGCAAAGCATGCGCAGGGACACTATCACCAAAGAGCGTATAATATTTCCTTAAAGGATTACAATCGTGATGGGATCATGGAGGTAATGGTCTCTCACCATTTGATTAATACTATTTATATGTATGTTGACTATGGTCGTTGGCGAGAGATCTAATCGTCGGTTTAGTCTAAGATGCTTGGGGAATATCCCAGTTATCGTCATCCCCATCTTTACTCTTTCTAGCACTTTTAATATCGATCATATCAGAGGTATAGTGGGAATGATCGCTTTCTACGCGCCTTAAAACGGCACTCCAAACCATATAGGGAATGCTGAGGAAAAGTAGCAGTAGTGCAATCTCTCCTGGGGTACTACCACTATCAGAGGCGGGAGTTCTCTCTTCAAATTGCCACTGGTGATTTTCGGCTTGGAGGAGAGAGTGAGGAGGTGTATAGGTTGAACCATTCTCCAAGGTGCGCTCCAACCTTTTTGGCTTGCCGCTGGTAAAGCTGTGGCCGGGTGAGTTTTGAGCATTACTATAGGGTTCCTGCTGTCCATCAATGGCAATACTGCTGATTGGTTCTATCGCCGGACGGCGAGCAAAGACAAAACCAGAGATCACCATTAAGACCGTTAATACTATTAGTAAATTTGGAGTTTTCTTTCTCATCGTAGCCTCTAAGTAAAAGATATTGTGTAATCTTTTCCTGATTGCGACCATTGGTCACCCTTATATGATACATTGCATGTTTGGTAATTGGTAGTGTGGGAAAAAGAGGACTGCTCCCACTTGGTGGCCCCATAGCGATATGGTCGGGTATTTTTATGGATTTTAAAATAGAACGAGCATCTTCAATTGATGTTAATCAACTACTTAGTCTCTATATCTCCATCTATGGTAGGGACTATCCTCTTGAGCTTGGCAGTAACCGACAGAAAATGTTGGAGTGTATAAATGATCAAGAGCATATACTTATGCCAGTAATTAGAGATCAAAAAAGTGGGACGATCTTTGCTGCGGCAATAGCAGAGCTAGACTTTAAATATAATATTGCCAAAATATCAGGTGTTGTGGTTCATCGCTCACATCGTGGAAAAGGGGCGGCTTCTCAGTTGATCTCCTATCTAAAGGAGCAGATTTTTTCTTTAAACCAGATCAACTCGATCTACACTACTACTCGAACTGTTACAGTTGCTTCTCAACAGATGTTTTTAAAAAATAGTTTTGTTCCTTTGGGTATTTTTCCTAATGCTCGTAAGATCAAAAATTATGAGAGTCTTACTTTGATGGGTGTCTTTAGGGAGAATGTATTCGAATCCCGTCGGGTAGTCGAGAGCATTCCAGATTTCCTTTTTCCTCTGTTAGATACAGTTAATCAGGTAACGGATCAACAGATAAATGTTGAGAAGATTGACTACAAAGAGGCAGGTAGACCCAAAGGGCAGGAAGATATTGATGGCGATAGTAGCGCTCACTTTGAGTTTATCTATGCTCCACGTTTTGTAAAACGACGTTTTGCCCAGATATTTGAAGCCGACCAAGATAAGAGTTTTTACCCATTTCATCACCCTAACCTGCTGATAACCTCTGAGTATCGGGAGATGGAGATCTACGCCAGTTTTAACAAGAAAGATCACTACTGTGTTCTGATTGCGGCCAATCACCCTATTTCCCATTTAGATGATCAGCTAAAAGAGTTACTTTTTAGTATGAAGGATCTAGGGATCTACTATATCGAGACCTTAGTCAGAATGGATAATGTGGAAACTCTTTGTTACTTATATGATAATCTATTTATTCCGGCTGCCATCTATCCTGTCATGCGAGAGATAAAAGGGGAGATGGTCGACTACGTCTTAATGACTAAAACCATGGTACCTTTAGATTTCTCTGAATTGTCAATTACCACGCCCTTTAAGCCATTTGTAGATCAGTATGTTCATCAATGGCTAAGAAGAAATATCGACTCTCTAACGGTCCAGTAATGAGTCCGCCTCTGCCGATGATTCCCAATGCCTCTGAACTGCCCTCACTATCGGAGTGGGCATCTCAGCAGCACCCATACCAGGTACAACCTGGAGGGGAGGCGTTATTCCTTTCAGCTTTTAAGGAGATTGTGCAATGGCACTATAGGCGTAGTCCTCTATTTGCCTCGATGATTAATGCGAGTGATATTGATCTTGATACCATTGATAGAGAGGAGCAGTTGTGGCAGATTCCACCACTACTAGCTTCATTTGTTAAACGATATGAGTTATTAAGTGTTGATCGTAAAGAGATATCACTTCACTTAACATCTTCTGGAACCTCCGGCGAGCACTCACAGGTATATTTTGATCAGTGGTCGATTGGCGTTGCTCAGACAATGGTGGATAAAATATTCTCCTACAATAAATGGGTTGAGACAGATACAAAATGCAACTATCTACTATATAGTTATCAACCAGAGGAGAGTAGTAAGTTAGGGACTGCCTATACTGATAACTTCCTTTGTAAATATGCTCCAATCAACTCGGTTCACTATGCCTTGCGCCTAAAGGGAGGCGGTGGACATCATTTTGATCTGTTTGGGGTAATCGATCGGTTGCAACAGTTTTCGCAGCAGGGGCTGCCGGTAAGAATTTTTGGTTTTCCATCCTTTCTCTTTTTCACTCTTCAGCAGATGGAGCAGCAAGGAATCCCTCCCTTAAAGTTACATCCAGACTCCTTAGTTTTTCTTGGAGGGGGATGGAAGGGATATGCAGAGCAGCAGGTTAGTAAGGGAGAGCTGTACTCATTGGCCCATCGGATGTTAGGCATACCGGCGGAGCGTCTGCGTGACGGTTTTGGCTCGGTAGAGCACTGTATTCCATATATTGAGTGTCGCCACCACAATTTTCATCAACCCGTTTGGTCCCGAGTAGTGATTCGCGATGTAAAAAGTTGGAAACCTTTAGGATTTGGAAAAGTGGGGCAGCTTAACTTTATCTCGCCCTATATCACCTCAATGCCTCTCATCAGTGTGTTGATGGGTGATTTAGCAGTACTATATCCTGGAAGTAGTTGCCCATGTGAGATAGATTCACCCTACTTTATTATTAAGGGAAGGGCGTCAGTTAAAAGTGGGCGTAGTTGTGCAGTTGCTGCTGCTGAGTTACTAACAAGTTTTGCTGCCAAAAGTGGAGTGTAGTTTTGAGTAAACATCTTTGGGCCGGAAAATTTATTGATGATAGTCAGCTTGAGTCGAAACTCTCATCGTTAGGTGAGGAGATCTCCCCTGGTCTGAATAGTCAGTTTAACCACGATCATCTCTATTCGGCTTGTTGCAAGCTGGAGATGAAATTAGATGGCTCTGACTCTAAAAATTTAGAGGTGATGCCCTATCTACAGGCTTCCAACTTAAAACTAAAACTTAAGCGTGAGCTTGGCACAATCACTCCCTTTGATTTACTTCGTCCTGATTTGCAAGAGGCAATTTTTGAAGCCTATCGTCCGCTAGGGACTCTAGTGCACATCCTTCCCGGCAACGCAGATGCACTGATTTTTTTAAGTGCGATTGAGGGCCTGTTATCTGGCAATATTAACATTTTAAAAGTGAGCTCAAAAAGTAAAGATGCCAATTACTACGTTGAGCTTTTGCAACAGTTGACTCAGCAAGATGAAAGCGGACAACTGGAAAAAATGCTCTATGTGGTGAATTTAGAATCTTCCCAGCAAGAGCTGGTATCTGCTCTGCTCAGTTGTGCTGATGGGGTAACAGTGTGGGGAGGCGATCAAGCGGTGGCGGCAATCACCCAGCAGGTGAAGCCTGGAACCAGAGTAATCCCATGGGGACATAAGATGTCCTGCATCTACCTAGAACAAGGGTGCTTAGAGGATGACCGTTATCTGACAGACTTGGCATCAAAAGTGGTAGCGTTAGAGCAACAGGCATGCTCTTCGCCGCAGATAATCTATGTGGAAAGCCAACGTTTTTCCGATTTGGAGCAACTGGCAAATCGCCTGGCCCCAATATTGGACCAGGTTTCAAAATCAGTTGATCCATTAGAGGAGTTAACTTTAGGCGAACAGGCAGAGATTAAAAATGTCTCCGAAATGGTGCGTTTAGAGTCCTTAATAGGTAAGGAGCGCCGATTAATTGAGGATAAAAATAGCGGTCAATGGCGTATTCTGGTTAGTGACGACTCCACCTTTTCTCCCTCCCCTCTATTTCGAACCATCTGGATAAAACCTCTTTTGATGAAGGAGATAATCTCAACTCTACTGCCGGTAAGGCGCTACTTGCAGACTGTTGGGTTAATTTCAAAGGTGGAGCGAATGGCTTCCATCATTGAATGTTTTATTCAGGCAGGTGTCACCAGAGTAACTTCAGTCGAAGGTATGCTGGACAGCTACTTAGGATCTCCCCACGATGGAGAGTATGCTCTAAATCGTTATTTAAAGCGGATAAGTGTAAAATTGGATCAAGAGCTACCCACTAGCCTGGCCCGGATTAGCGATCTATCCAGAGTTGATAAACATGCCAAGGGCCAGATGGATGTTAATTTAATGGATAAGCCTGCACTCCAGAGTTTAGTCGCTGGGCAAGTAGAGTCGATTAATCACCTCTACTTTAAAAGTGGGGGGAGTAGTGGGGCCCCGGTCCTCTCTCCATTTAGTTACCAAGACTACCACTCTCAGATGCGCTTTGCCGCCGAGGGAATCTTGGCCGCAGGATTAGCACCGAAAGTGGATCGGGTAATGAATCTCTTCTTTGGAGGTGCCCTTTACGGAGGATTTTTAAGCTTTTTCTCCATCTTGGAACAACTAAAATGTTGTCAATTTCCTATGGCCGCCATCAATGATTATCAGATGGTGATTGATACGATTATTGATCAAAAAGTGGATACTCTGTTAGGAATGCCCTCTTATATTATTCCGCTCTTTCAAAAGGGGCATCAACAGTTGGCTGCCTATCAGGGAGTGAAAAAAATATTCTTTGGCGGTGAGCATATGGGCCATCAACAGATGAGTTGGTTGAAAGAGGAGTTTGGAGTCACTCTGATTCGGGCTGCAGCTTACGGTAGTGTTGATGCTGGACCTCTGGGATATCAGTGTGCAGATGCACCTACCGGGACCTATCATCTCCATCAGGATCTTCACCAATTAGAGCTTATTCAATTAGAGCAGGACCTTCCGGTTGATGATGATCAACAAGTGGGACGCTTGGTATTTTCGACTCCAAGTCGAGAGGCGGTACCACTTAAGCGTTATTTGATAGGAGATTTAGGCTGCTGGGTTAGCTCTCCCTGTCCCTGCCAAAGGCTGGGCAGGCGCTTTAAACTACTAGGAAGAGAGGGCGATATCTTTAAAGCTGGAGGGACTTTTTTAAATTATGGCCGTTTTTATTCCATTTTAGAAGAGGGCATCCCCTCTTTGGTGGAGATGCAACTGATCATTGATCAAGTTGATTTTGTGGACCGTCTCACCTTGAGTTATGTCGGTAGTGTCGCAATAGATGAGGTGGAGAGATTAGTTAGTAGTAATTACCACGATCTTTATCAAGCTTGGAAGGAGGAGCAAGGGATGTTGTTTGATGTGAGGTCGGTAGCGCCGGAAGATCTTTTACGGACAGCGGTTGGCAAGCTGATCAAAATTGTTGATCATCGAGGTAGTAATGAGTAGGCGATTTGCTCCGCGGAAGCTATTGCAGTTTGCCAATCAAAAATCTCCATATTATCGAGAGTTATATCAGAAGTGTGATCTGGCCAAAATATCTTGGGAGGACCTCCCCATTGTTGACCTACCATCTTTTTGGCATGCCAACAGTTATTATAATAATCACCTGCTAACAGAGCAGATTGCCCAGGGAGTAGTGTTTAAAAGTGGTGGAACCACCGGTGCTCCTAAATTCTCTATTTATACAAATAGAGAGTGGGAGGAGTTTACTGCTATTTTTGGTCACCACCTTGCAAAGAACTCACTACAGAGGGGAGACCGAGTGGCAAATCTTTTTTATGCTGGCCATCTCTACGCTTCATTTCTCTTTATTCAAAAGTCTTTTGAGAAGTGCCCAACCCCGATTGTGAATTTTCCAATCAGTGGTAATCTTCCTCCTGAAGAGATCGTCTCTCTATTGGTGCAGTATCAGATAAACACTTTGGCAGTAGTGCCCTCGACCTTAGTCAATATGGTGGAACAGCTACGTAAGCATCAGCGGGAGTTACATTTAAATAAAATTCTTTTTGGTGGAGAGGAACTCTATGATGATCAACGTCAGTTGATACAATCTCTCTTTCCCAAAATAGAGATTTGCTCGATTGGCTATGCCTCGGTAGATGGAGGCCATTTAGGATACGTGGATGTAGATTGTTCATCTCGTGAACATCGGGTATTTACCGATAGTACTATTATGGAGATAGTTGACCCAGAGAGTGGTCAGCAGATTACTGAGGAGGGAAAGGTTGGAAGGCTGATTTATACCAATCTTACTCGTTCGCTAATGCCGATTATTCGTTATCCAGTGGGTGATATGGCCAAATGGGTAGAGAGCCGTGTGGTGGATGGTAAATTTTTTGGTGAAAAATTTCGACTTGAGGGGCGCTCAGAGGATGGGGCCAGAGTTGGGCCAGTTACAATTAATCGCGAGGATGTCGCAGCTATTATAAAAGAGCTTGCCTATTCAGCGATGATTGTTGACTTTCAGATGACGATTACCCGTCAAACCACCCGGGATCAGTTAAGGCTGGTTTTGGCGATTGAGGGGATTAATCTTGATAATGCCAAACAGATTGGAGCAGATATTATCCAGCACTTTTATCAGCAGCGCGAGATGTTTAAAATTGCCGTGGAGGACGGCACTATTATGCCTTTGAAGGTCAAAATAGTGATTCCTTGCGATTTGGAGCGCAATCCACGCACTGGCAAGTTACTCCGAGTAATTGACCACCGCCTCGAGCAGTAAATTACATCACATATCCTTTGATTAAATATTTACTATTTGTCATGGCCGTATCAAAATTAGAGTACTTTTATACATCTGCTAGGAGCTTTTAAAGTGATTACTTCAGCCGTTATCATCGTAATGAATGTCTATATGTTAGTTATTATCGCAGATACAGTTATTAGTTATCTGCCCCAGTATAAGAATAAGGAGTGGGCCCTTAGATTATCTGGACTTGCCAACTACTCTCTAAATCCGATTCGTCGTATTTTGCCCCCTAATGGTATGGAGATCGACTTCTCACCATTGGTTGTGTTGGTGGCCCTCTCTTTGATCAAAATCCTCTGGTAGCTCTTTTATTTACTATCTTTAATTTTTTGTAACTCGATTTGTCAAACTCGGATATTCTGCTTAGAATACTAACTAGGTAGACTCTAACGAGATGGAAAATGGATTTTTCACAAGTTGATATTGCTCAGCTAGTACAGGAGACCTTTCAGGTTAATCGTGTCAAGCTAGCTGATTGTCACTCTGAAGTGCAGGATGGCTTGACGGGGCCGGGGCTGATCTACTCCCTGCAGGGCGGTGCCAATACTTTCTCTATTCGCGGCTTGGCCACTGGTTCAATCAAACAGACCTTGAAAAATATCCACGATGATTCCAGCTTACAGCGGATCTTAAAGATCTCAGAGTATTATCCGGTGGAGGATCTGCTCTACTATCCCACCCCTGAGAAGCTGGAGGCAGATGTTATTATTGATCATCTTGGTAATCGACGTTTTCCCTACCAAGAGGATTCGTTGTGTAACCTCAGTGATCCAGGATTTAGCTGGTGGATGCAGCATGATAACAATAGTATCTCCATCTATTTCAAATCCTTTGGGATTGAACGTGTTTCGAATCTTGTGCAGTTGGGACCAATCGCAGATACTGCTTTGGCCATCTCCCACCTTCAGGAGATCAGCAAATATCTTGAGAATCTCTTTCCAGTAGCAGAAGTTTTCTGCTCACCCAAGCAGTTTACTGTTGCGACCAAAGATTATAGTGCTGAGTGCTTTAACTGCTTAAAAAAACTATTTTTAGATGGAGAGTGGGGTAGTAGTGCCCCCTACTTACGTTTTAACTCCCTACCCAAAACCCCCCTGCTATTTTTATCTGAGGTAGCGGCAATACGTAGATTTTGGATTCATCTGGAGCAGCAGATAAGGCGGAAGTCAAATTTGTCCTCCTGCCCAACCAATAATATTCAACGGTGAGATCTGTCACAACGCGTCGCCCAATCGAAAAGTACTAACATCTGCTTGAGAAAAAATTAATACACTGTTACAATTAAAGTAATTACAGGATGTTGTACACTTGAACAGGATGTTGATAGTGGAGTTTAATTTTTCATCTAGTCGCCGTAACAAAGCTCAACCTAGAGCGGTATCATCTGGTGATGATGACCGCTTGCAGCGGGCGATCGAGCGGAATAAGGCAAAACAGCGAAAAAGAGGGATGCAGAGTCAAGGCGCAGATCTTCCTGGGGCCAGGGTTGGTACACTCGGTGACCGTACTCGTAATATTTCTGCTTCTGCCTCAAGACAAGAGGGGCAGGATGAGTTTCTAGAGCAGTTGCGGCAACGTAAACAGCACCGCCACCACCAAGAGATGGCATCAGGACGAGATAGTAATTTATCAGAGCGTCGTACAGTAGGACGAGCCGATAATGTTGAGTTTACCTCCAGCTTAAAAAAGCGGGGTGTGAAGAAGGAGGAGGGAGTACTCTCAAAGTTCCTTCCAGACCGACCTGTCGGAGGACAAAAGTCCAAGATCATATCGGCACGTCAAGAGCGTCTAGTTCGTTCTAGACCTGCTGCCACAACTAGATTGGCAAGATCAGGCAGATCCTATGGCAAATTGGTGACCTATTTAACTAGGGCCGGATGGTTGGTCTGCGTGGCGATGATGGTCAACCTTACGATCTCAGAGGGGGGGGTGTTAGATTTCTACGCCAAAAAAAGGTTGTTAACCTCCTATCAATGGGAGCACCAGACCGTTTTGGATGAAAATGATGCCATTGAGCTGGAGATCAAAAGGATTCGTAGCGATCACCGCTATCAGAAGAGATTGGTTCGTGATCACCTAGGTTTTATTCTAAAGAGCGAGTTTTTAATTCTTTTCCCCCGGAAGGTGGGAGAATCCACTTAAGTTGATCTCCCACCACCAGTTTTTTTCCAATGGTAGAATCAGCTCTAAGCTCTAGAGCGTAGCGAGAGGTTATCTTTCCGGTTGTCGGTATCTCACCTTTTCGGCCTGGATGATGCTTTAATCCTAGTACTAGCTCAACAATTTTCAGGTTTTTATCTAAAAATAGGATATCTAGATCAAAGTAGGTATCGGGCATCCAGAAGCGTCTAATGGCGACGCTTTGATAATTAAAGAAGAGTGCTTGATGGGAGGCAAATTGACTACTTTTTACGCCGCTTAGTCCCTTGGTTAGCTGGGAAGGAGTGGAAGCTACATAGGTGTCGAGCTTCTTACCACTAGGTAGCTGAATTACACCTTGAGGTAGCTTTTGTAGCTGCGTGATGGCAAGTCCGGGGGGCTGACCATATGTGGGGGAGATTGGAAATAGAAAGAGTGCGAGCACCAAATATTTAATGAGCTTTAAGGTAAGTTGCGCTATAACTGATCCCATCTGGACTCTAATTATGGCCGATGTGCTTAGGAGATGACAATGACGATCTTAATAGATGGGATGATGCGGACTCATCACTGTGCTCAGTTAAGTGCTGAGAATATTGGACAGGAAGTAGTACTGTGTGGGTGGGTTAACAAGTATCGGAATCTTGGAGGGCTACATTTTATTGACCTACGAGATAAATATGGAATTACTCAGTTAGGTTTTGAGCAGTATCAGGGGGATATTTCGGAGTTAAAAGGGGTCTCTTTAGAGTCGGTAGTACTGGCCCAGGGGGTAGTAACGGCCCGCCCTGCAGAAGCTTTGAATAAGAAGATGGCCACCGGAGAGATTGAGGTGGCAGTCAAAGAGTTTAAGCTGCTCTCTTATTGTGATCAAGATACACTCCCTTTTCTTCCCTTTGGTGCTACCAAGGCAACAGAGGACCTTCGCTTGAAATACCGCTATTTAGATCTTCGTACTAAAGAGTTACAACAGATGCTCACCTTGCGTAGTGGTGCAACTCAGGCAATCCGCCACAGTCTAATTGAACAGGGATTTGTAGAGGTGGAGACCCCCATTCTATATAAATCTACTCCTGAAGGGGCCCGAGACTATCTAGTGCCCAGCAGGGTTCATCCCGGTAAGGTATATGCCCTTCCCCAGTCACCACAAACACTAAAGCAGCTGTTAATGATTGGCGGGACGGATAAATATTTTCAGATCACTCGCTGTTTTCGTGATGAGGATTTAAGGGCCGATCGGCAGCCAGAGTTTACGCAGGTAGATCTAGAGGCTTCATTTGTTACTGCTGACTATATTAAGGGGTTGGTGGAGCAGGTAATTAAGCCACTATTTAAGATGGGAGATGATTTTAAACTACCAGTAATGAGCTATCAAACAGTGATGGATCTTTATGGGAGTGATAAGCCAGACCTGCGTTTTGGCCTCCAACATTTAAATGTAACGTCTTCCTTTAGTCAAAGCGGGTTCTCAACTTTTGCCTCAATTGCTGATGGCGGCAGTGGGATGATTAAAGCGATGTTTGTTCCTAGTTCGGTTAAAAGTTTTTCTCGCAAAGAGATCGACTCTTTTGTCTCCGTGGTAAAACCTTATGGTGGCAAAGGTGTTGCATGGTTTAAAGTCGATGGCAGCGGTGTTCGCAGCGGTGGAATCTCAAAGTTTATTACTGATCAGCTATATCAACAGTTAAGCCAAATGGAGTCACCGGAAAGCTTGGCACAAGAGGGGTGTTGGCTCTTTATTGCCGACGGTCAGAGTAGTATCGTTGATAGCGCCTCGGATGCTCTACGCCGTCATTTGGGATCACTTTGTAATCTAATTGGAGAGGGATATTCATTTTTATGGGTTAATAATTTTCCATTATTGGAGCGGGGTGAGGATGAAAATCGTATGGTGGCACTTCACCACCCATTCACTATGCCTAAGGAAGAGGATTTAGATCTTTTTATGAATGGAAGCCCCGATGAGGTTTTAAGTTGTCGAGCGGAAGCTTATGACCTTGTCTGTAATGGGCATGAGATTGGCGGAGGATCAATTAGGATTCATCAGCAAAAAGTTCAAGCGCGGATGTTCGAGATGCTGGGAATGAGCATTGAAGAGGCGCAGGAGCAGTTTGGCTTCTTCTTGGAAGCCTTAAACTATGGAACTCCTCCCCATGGTGGCTTAGCCTTTGGTTTGGATCGGATCATTATGCTCTTGGCGGGGATTGATAATATTCGAGATGTAATCGCTTTTCCCAAGACGACAAGTGCAACTGATCTGATGGCCGGAGCACCTTCTACTCCCCAACAACATACTATTGATGAGTTAGCTATAAAGTTTACCAAGTAGTTTGGTTCAGGCTATTTTAAAAGTAGTGCGGACAATATTAATCGAAGTATTGCGATGGCAAGCTAATTAAAAAAGCAGTGGAATTACCCACTTAATAATAGTTATTGCAGTGTCTACCTGTTTTGCTTGTTGGTATGCTTCAACATATAGAGGTTGCTCGATCTCTTGTGGTGTTACTAATGCTGGACCATCAAGTTCAAGTTGTGACTTACTATCAGTTGAGAAAAACTGCTCACTATCATATGTGAGGTATTGAATGTGGTAGTAGTCCCCATGATGTTGGGTGAATGTTGCAATCGTCAGCGGATTAACTGCGTTGATCACAGTACAACTGATAGTCTTTATTGCTGGTGAGTTTACACTCAAGTGGGTTACCACTTCTGGACCATCCCCTTGATGGGAGTTACTGGCAGAGTAGTCCTCAACGGCAGTTATCTTAGTAATAGTGAAGACACTTCCCTTGGGAATGACTCGTACCTCGGTCTCACTTTCAGTAAGCTTTAATTGACAAAACGAGTGTCCGCTTGACTCAACACTTTTTAACGTATCACGATAGCCATTTTGAAAGTATATAGTGTGTTGATTTGGCCAAATGAGAATGTCTGAGCGCACCTCAATATATCCCTGTTTAATATCTTCAAGTAGGTAATCACTTTTCGCGCCAGAGGCGACAGCGTTGCTCAATAGTGTAAAAGACACTATGTAACACATTAAAATTACGGCAAAAATAGTTTTTAACATGGAAAGATAGTACCAAAAATCCGCAAATTACGCAATGCGTCATGTAGTTATTACTCTTTCTTTATAACTATATTGACCACTTGCTGGGTAGATAAAATAGTGGGTTACAGTTTGAGCACTGAAATCAGTCAAGGAGATGGTCAAACCAACTCCTAGCTACTGCCTTCTCCCTTTGCTGCCCTTTCGCTCACTTTTGAACTCAATTTTAACATCACCATCTTGATAAGAGCGCTCAATATCTTTGCCTGGAGTACGGGAGAGATCATGAATATTTCGGTCTATCAAAAAAACAATATCCTGTAACCGTTTTGAATAGGAAGAGCCTGTCCCCATATCAGCGCAAGCTCGCTGTATATTGGTTAACACAAAGAACTCTCGAATCTCCTTAGTGTGACGGAAAGGACGAGAGCCATCACCTAGATCAGTTGAGGTCAAGTAGAGTAGCACTCCACTTGCCATCCCCGCCAAGGAGTAGAAAACACTTTTAATTGCCGGTACTACTCGACCAAACCCTTTGGCCCGTTTGTACTTAGCATAGTTGACTGTCCCCTTAATCGCTCCAGTAGCAGTTCCTGCTCCCATGATAATCTGTAACTCTTCATAGTGATTGTCTAGTACGATATCAAAGTCACCCTGTCCCAACTCGATAATCTTCTTTTTAACCCTCTTGTAGGCTTGACAGGCTTGATCGTTTTGTTCCCCCACTGAGGCGGAAAAAAGTGATAGTGGTGTGCTCACCATTATCAGATAAACCGACAAAAGGACTATTTTGTTTAACCATTTCATAGTTAAGATAATACCTGAATATTAGGGAAGACTAAAGGTGGAAGAAGTTCTTTCCCCCCAGCTAGAATAACTATCCCCTTCAACATATTAAAAATCCTTAAAAATGACAGGTAGGGTGTGTTTAAAGAGTATCAAAAACTTCAATTATATTAGAGATAACTCAATCAAAAAGACTCTGGGGTTACTAGCACCAGAACTCCAAATAAAAAAATCAACTATTACTATTAACTACAAAACAGCCAATGTCATCTGATGAGGGTAACATGTGTAATATACTGCTTTTTATCCCTCTTACTATCTTTTCTCTTAATTCCTATGCCTTGAGTGCCAACCCATTTTTGAATATCGAAACATAGCACTAGCTGGTGTTGTGTTTTTTACCCTAGAGTCTACTCGCTACCAGCAGGTAAAGAAGATCGAGTCCTACAGCAGTAGGGCACAGTGTTTACAGTATGTTGTTGTTAGTTGAATAAGTGATTAATTCGTCCTATCCTTCCATTTAGCATTATATATATTGTATCCAAGGATTAGGATTATGGATAATAGATATATATGTTACTTGTAGTTGGGGAGGGGGATAGCAGTGAGAATAACAATTTTTAATACCCCGGTGGTAACGGTAATAATGCGTTGGGTTTTAATCTTTATTGTGCGCGCTTTTGGGTGGCATCAACCACCACCTCTACCCAATTTGAAAAAGTGTGTCTTGGTGGTTGCCCCTCATACCAGCAATTGGGACTTTCCGATTGGTATCACCTACGCCCTTTGGTACGGTATACGGGTAAATTGGATGGGAAAAGATAGTCTCTTTGTCCCTTTATTATCACCAATTTTTAGATGGATGGGAGGAATTCCGGTCGATCGATCTAAAAGCACAAATATGGTTAGTGATGTGGCAAGACTTTTTGAGCAAGAGGAGTCTCTATGGTTGGCGATCGCCCCCGAAGGAACTCGTCGCAAGGTAGAGCGTTGGAAAACAGGTTTTTACCATATTGCAATCAAAGCAAATGTTCCGATCGTTCTAGCTTATATTGATTATTCTCGTAAAGTTACGGCGATTGATCGGGTAATCTATCCAACTGGGGATGTTGAAAAGGAGCTATCTGCCATTCAAGCTTTTTATGCTGATATCACGGGAAAAAATCCTGATCAGTGGGGGCAAGGTAGTTAGCTCTTTTCTTTGTGGGATGAATTTTGTCCGTTAAATTTATGGCACTAACTTCCATATGTATTCACTGTGTTAGTTGTTCTTAAGAAATAATTTATGTTGTCGATAGTATGAAAATATAGAGATAACACTTTTGAATTGCTGAGGGTAAGCATGAAAAAATCTATTTTAATATTGCTGCTGCTGATGATTACAACTCTATCTGTTCGAGCAGATCAGTTTAACTTGGAGCCTTCGCTTGGCTTGGTCGCTGGAGATTTTGAGCAGCAGTTTACTAATATGAGTGGAACGAGAAATGGAACGACATATAGTGGCAATACTTTAGTGCTAGGCGACGTCACTGGAATTGATTTTGGATTGAAGGGATATTTAAATGAACTTGATATCGACTATATGAAGTTTGTATTTATAGGATTTGACTTCGCTGTTAGCTCGTTATCTTTTGTTCCTCTTGATTTTTTTGGCCCCAGTAGCGAATATGATGCTGGTAGGGCGTCAATAGGGGGATTGATAGGTTTAGATTGGGGATCGAAATGGATTCCGCGGGTTTGGGTTGTGTATATTCCTATGGACTCGCTGGTAATTACTGATAGTGGTGGCAATGAAAATAATTATCTTGGAAGTGGATATAAAATAGGAATTAGTTTTGGAAGCAAATTGAAGGTCAACTTTGAATATACTTCACGCAGCTATTCAGAACGTGATAAATCCTCACTACCAAAAACTTATACTACGGATGGAGTGACACTAACGGAAGAGAAGTTAGAGTCCAGTGGGTTGATTTTATCCCTTAGTTACCCTTTAAATATATAATCGGAGATAGAGATGAAAAATATATTTTCAATTACAATTATTGCAATTTTATTTTCAAGTTGTGCATCCATGCCTTCGCAACAGGAGATGTCAAAAGAGATTGCGGGATATCAGTTACCCAAGACTCCTGATGATAATCAGGCGATGGTTTATGTTGTTCGACCATCAGGAATTGGAAGCTTGGTTAGGTTTAATGTTTTTCTTGATGATCGTAAAGATGATTCCGAGATGGGTTGGACTCGTGGAGGGCAGCATATTTACTTCTATGTTCAACCAGGAACACATACTATAAGTTCGAAGGCAGAAAATTGGGATGAAATCAAAGTTACAGCTAAAAGTGGGTCAGTTGTCTATATTAGGCAAGATCCCTCAATGGGGTTTATTATGGCAAGGAATAGCTTAGTCAAGATCGATGAGATTGAAGGGAAGTACCATGTTATGAAAACATCTCAAGGAGAAGTAATTAAAACAGAGAAATAGTAGAACAATGCAATCCAAATTGCTGGAATCAAATAGTATAAATATATTTAAGTAGGAAAATTATTTTTAATCTGAACTACTCTCATAATGGGCCACTACTGCGGCCCCAATGGAGTCAGACCACACATTCGTTGCAGTTCGCGCCATATCGACCACACGGTCGACGGCCCAGATCATTCCGGTAGCTTCCAGCGGCAACCCGACTGCCTCTAAAATGATAACCATCATCACCAATCCGGCATGAGGAATACCAGCAGCACCGATTGAGACCAAAAGAGCGGTAAGTAATACTGTCGCTTGTTGCAGTAGACCCAAATCTACTCCTAGGGCCTGGGCGATAAAGAGAACTGCTACTCCTTCATACAGTGCAGTGCCATCCATATTGACAGTTGCGCCCAATGGTAGCACCAGATGGGTTATTCGTGAGGGAATAGCTCCTCTCTTTTCAGCACATTCCATGGTGAGAGGAAGGGTGGCGGCACTTGAAGCGGATGAAAAAGCGGTTAATAGGGCCGGTGCCATTGCCGTTAGATAATTGAGGGGATTTTTTCCGGCAAAAAATTTAGCAATTAGTGGCAGGATGATGAAAAAGTGAACCGCTAGCGCCAGTGTGACTGTTACTAGATACTTAAAAAGTGGTACGAAAACGGCAAAACCGGTAGTTGCAATTAGGTTGGCGATCAGACAGAAAACTCCATAGGGGGCCAGTGCAATGATTGAGTGGACGATCTTCATCATCACCTTATAGAACGAATTAAAAAAGCGAACAACAGGTTCACGCTCTGATTTTTGTAGAGTTGTTGTGAACACCGCAAAGAGGATTGAGAAAAATATGATCCCAATCATATCAAACTGTGCAAGAGCAGCTACGGGATTAGTTGGGATCATTCGTAGCAAAATATCCCACAGACTGCCAGGGGTCTGAATATCTGTTAACGCTGGAACGGTTAAACCCAGCTTGGCCCCTTTTCCTGGCTGAATCAGATTAACCATCAGTAGGCCAATGCCAATCGCCAAAGTACTTGTAGTGATATAATAGAAGGCAGTTCGTAGACCTATCTTCCCTAGGTCGCGGTTCGATGCGACACTTGTAACTCCAACAAATAGTGAAGATGCCACTAGTGGAACAACAACCATTTTAAGCAGACGTAGGAAGATGCTTGCACCAAATTTGAGGATCGCCGCGATCTGTTGAGACCAATCGGCCATCACTTCCAGTTGCAGTATAGCACCGATGATCACTCCAAGCACAAGAGCAAGTACAATCTTCCAATGTAGCGCAATTTTATCTTTATTTACCATTTTTTTTTACCTATACATTTAAGTTTAAAACTAGGTTTTCATAGTTGGATGGAACTGGCAAATAGTTAATCAAAATGTTATGAACGGCTGTGAGTAGGCTCTATTTTGTTCTTCCCTTGAAATCGTCCATGGAAGAGTTGATGCCAAAAAATGTTAGTATTAGATCAAAAATTTTTGGTGGCAAAATTTTAATTATCAGGGATGCGTAGATAAACCATGGCAAGATCACTCTATTTTCTTTGTTGGCAATTGCTTGATCAAGACGACTGATCACCCTCTTGGGATCTAATATTGGAAGTAGTGAGGGAAAACGTGTTTTTACACCATCAAACATGCCGGTGTTTATATAGTATGGACAAAAGGCGGTAGTAACTACCTTCGAATTAAGTTTTGATAGTTCTAATCTTAACGACTCATCGAAACTTGAAATAGCAGCCTTACTGGCAGCGTAATCACTGAGCTTCGCAACACCAACAAAACTTGCTGCGGAACAGATGTTCACAATGTGGCCCTGATCTCTTTTAATCATACCGGTGATGACCGCTTTAGTCAGAATCATTGGGACGATTGAATTGACCATATATGTATTGATAATATTCTCATTTGAAAGCTCAGTGAATGGTCGTCCCGAAACAATTCCTGCATTATTGATCAGAATGTCAATCTCCAGCTCTTTGATCTGCTGAGTGAAATTCTCAACGGAAGAGAGATTTGTAAAGTCACAAGTGAACAGTGAGATCTTGGCATGAGGTAACTCATCTTTTAATTTTGCTAATCCCGCTTCATCTCGATCAACTAGGAAGAGATGACAATTATGCTGGGTTAATTGCTGGCTGAACAGACGTCCTAAGCCACTTGCCGCACCGGTTAATAATATACTCTTTTTATCATAATAGCTCATACTGAAAGACCTTGAGAAATGTTGATAAATAACGATATGATATAGTAGAGATTATTTTAGCAGATTATTTCAGACCGTAAAATGGTAATTACTATTTTTTGCATGCTAAGGAGAGAGCTTGATGATTGCGGAACTGATAAACAGACAAGATAGGGCCTTAAAAGGAAGACCATTAGCTAGCATTAATAAAAGAAAAGAGCTGCTATCATCCCTATACCGATCGATTGAAAATTGTAGTCAGGAGATATATCAGGCACTGCAGCTTGATCTGGGAAAGTCTAAATTCGAAGCTTATGTTTCTGAAATAGACTTTGTGCTGCATGAAATTAAAAGAGCGATAAAGATGGTTGATTCCTGGGCAAAACCAAAAAGAGTTGGTAGCCCGTGGGTATTTTTTCCGGCCCAAAGCTATATCTACCCTGAACCCTATGGAAAAGTGTTAATTATTGGGCCATGGAACTATCCATTCATGTTAGTGCTCTCTCCCTTAATTGGAGCATTGGCCGCAGGTAATCAGGCAATAATAAAGCCCTCTGAGATTTCGGTGGAAACTAGTAAGATTATCACTAAGGTGATTAATCAAGTGGGTGAGCCAGATCTTATTTCGGTTGTAGAGGGCGGGATCGAAGAGACAAGTGCTCTTCTTGATTGTCAATTTGACTATATCTTTTATACCGGCAATGGACAGGTAGGGCGGATAATATTAGAGAGGGCCGCTAAAAATCTTACCCCAACAACTTTGGAGTTGGGAGGAAAAAGTCCCTGTCTAGTATATACAGATCGCATTGACTTGGCGGCCAAAAGAGTTGTTTGGGGAAAATTTTTCAATGCTGGGCAGTCCTGTGTCGCCCCTGACTACGTATTGTTGAAACCGTCCAATAAGGCTAAATTTGTAGATGCTTGCAAAAAATGGCTAACCCATTTTTATGGTCAAGAGATTGATAGATCAGCTGACTATGGGAGAGTGATAAATTCACGGCACTTCAATCGAATTTGCAACTATTTTACCGACGCGGAAGTTTTATGGGGAAATGTAAGAGATGCGAAGAGTAACTACCTATCTCCAACCCTGCTTGACGCCAAGTTGGACTCAAAAATAATGGAGGAGGAGATCTTTGGCCCAGTTCTTCCTATCATTGAAGTGGATGATGTCTCTGCTGCAATTGACTATATCGCTAGCAGAGATAAGCCCCTTGCTGCCTATGGGTTTTTTGATGCAGAAAGTGATAAACAGTTATATATTGCACGTATTACAGCGGGTGGAATGGTGATTAACGATACACTTATTCATCTCTCAAATGCGAATCTTCCATTTGGTGGTGTTGGAGAGAGTGGGATTGGAGCCTACCATGGCCATCACTCTTTTGAGACCTTCAGCCATAAAAAATCTGTGATGAGACGCTCTTTCTATTTTGAAAACTCACTAAGATATCCCCCCTATGCAGGCAAGCTCTCCTTGATCCGCAAAATATTGGCGCTATTTGGCTAGGACAACGGTCTGTCCTAATGAGAGAGCAATTAGTAACTGTGCTGTATAGTAGGTGGAGAGCACAAAAAACTGAGCAAGGGGAATTTTTCTTCTAAAACGGTTCCAGGCTAAAGTTGTATCTGAAATCATAAAAAAGAGAGCACCGGTTGCGGCGAGCATGGTCGCAAATTGCTCTAGTTGGAAATATCTCTCCCATGCCTGTTGACCCATAATTGAGATTACCGCAATGTAGATAGCTACAGGTATTTTCATCTTGGCCAGAAAGGGGTTTAATAATCCAAAAATTACTGTTGCAAACAGTAGTAGTGCACCCGCCGTTATTGGACTGGTAAGAGGTATTATCTTTGAATTAAATGCGACGATATAGAATAGATGACCAATTAGAAAGCTGATCAGACCGATTATAAATTTATCGGTCGGCCACATCAGGGCAACGTCCCCCCCAATACAGAAGAGTAGACCAACCAGTATCATCCAGTGATAGAGACCCATCACTTCTGGTAAAGAGACTAATCCAGTCAGGGTGATTAACACCATAGTCAAAGGTTTAAATATGTAGATTCTTTTTCTATTTTGATGTAGTTCGGAATAGATGTGGATAGAGGCACTAATAGCGACCGCTATCCACAATATGATTATTAACATGTTAAAATTTAAATTCGGGTGTGACTCCCGCTTTGGCCAGTAGTTTCAGGGTGTGTTCGAAATCTTTCTTATTAGTGACGATATAGCGCCTTATCTTTAATTTTGTTTTTACCGCCACTGCTTCAGTAGAGCTATCGGCTTCAATGTTTAGTAATATCTCTTTTATCCTTTTCGCCATTTTGGGATCGATCTTTTTTGAGACAATCATTGTGCCATTGGGATTCTCCCCGCTATCTTTTCCTACCTGCTCTAGATTTGGATACTTACCCTTAAGTGTCTCCCATACCCAGTTCTTAACAATAGCAATGTCGGCTGCACCTTTGGCCAAAGCATTGACTGCCATGCCATGGGAGCCGGCGATTTTTAGGCGATGGGTTTGGCCTAAAATGGAGCGGGCAAAAAATTCGCCACTTGATGCTAAGGCACTACAGATAATTTTTTTATCTGCAAGATATTTTTTATTCAATATGACTTTGTGGCCAATCCCTTGGGGGGCAATGACTACTGCCCAGTAGGTACTCCAGCCATCTTGATGCACTGGTCGTACTAGAGGGGTAGCTAGACCTTTAATCATCATTGTTCCAGCAACACCAGAGCCCGCAAACATGGCATCCACATCACCGTTTGCAAATTTAACCGCAGCGTCACGGTAGTTGCGATACCCTTTGAGTTTTAGCTCAATCCCCATTACCTTAAGGTATTTTTTTAGGACTGCATACTTGGCAGCAACACCTGGCCGATCCTGCATGATTCCTAGTTTTAGCTCTGAAGCCATTAGACCGCTACTCATTATGCATAAGATCAAGGAACCAAACATTAACAATGACGTAATTTGTCTCATCGCAATCTCCATTTATAGTTAAAATTTAGTGGTATATAGCATATTAAATTTCTACTCATTGGCCAATTATCTTTTTTTACGGCCGACAACTACCAGGATTAGTCGGGCAACCAGATCATCCAGGCGTTTCGCTTGATTCGATACCTCGGAAGCAGATGAAGATGTCTCTTCGGCCAGTGCTGCCGTGTTTTGCGTATTGCGGTCAATCTGGTTCAGTGCCTGGCCAATCTGGGTAAAGCCAGAGGATTGCTCTTTGGTGGCGGCAGCGACGCTATTATTGAGTTGAGCTACTTCTTGAGAGGAGGCGACGATCTCCTTTAACACGATGGCACTATTATCCGCCATGTCGGCCCCAGTGATAACGTCATTGGAGCTGGTTTTAATTAGGGTGGTTATCTCTTTTGCTGCAGTCGTACTCTTTTGGGCAAGATTACGAACTGCTTCAGCTACGACTGCAAAACCTCGCCCTTCATCTCCAGCGCGGGCAGCTTCAACCGCCGCATTCAGTGCCAACAAATTTGTTTGAAAGGCGATATTTTCAATTACGGAGATAATCTCCACTACTTGAGTTGAGCTTTTAGAGATCCCCTGCATGGCTTGAATGAGGTTATCTATCTCATCCTGCCCTCGCAGTGCTGCTTGCTGGCTGACTTCTGAGTGCTGACTTACCTTGTTGGCGCTCTCTTCCGCCAGAGTGACCATTGATGAGAGCTCCTCGATAGAGCTAACCGTCTCTTCGAGCGAAGCTGCGCTGTTGTTGACTCCATCAGAGAGTGAGTTACTGGCCGAGGAGAGTTGCAGACTTGCCTGTGTTAGATCAGATCCCATCTGTCCCAACGGGAGAATAATTTGGTTTAGCTGTTCTGAAATTTTACGAGTAATGAGAGCAATAGTGATCCCTAGAAATAATAGAGCGAGTATGGTTGTTAAGGTAACAGTAACCAGTGATTTTTTTTCGCTCGCCTTTAAGATGTCCTTACGATAGGCAATTTTAACTGTCCCCAAGAGGGTTCCTTCTTGTTTAATCTGTTTTTGAAATAACAGCAAATTTGAAAAGTCCTTAATTTTGGGGCTTGCGGAGGTCAGTAGTTTATCTTTATCATCGAAGAAAGCAGCATAAGCAACCTCTTCATCCTTAATTATATTTAGAACAAGTCGTTCAAGAGAGTCAAAGTCAAATGAGAGGTAGTTGTTGGTGCTGGATTCTGATAAAAATGAGATAGTAGAGTTACCACGTGACTCCATCATCTCAGAAAATGTGGAGCTGTACTGACGACTTAAGATTAGGCTGAGGATAACTAGTGATGCCACCATAAACATCATAGTGGGCAAGAGAAATCTTTTACCGAGGGCGGTTAGACGAAAGAAGCGTGAAAAGCTCATAGATAAATCCCTATCTGATTTATATTTCATTACAATTAGTAGAAATAGTATCTCAAATAGAAGCTTCAAGTCATGGAAATTTTAGTAGTTTATAAATTGGTTGATTCAGACAGTAAAGCTGCTCTTCTAACGAGGCGATACGATCTCGATTGATAACGACACGGCTTAACGTGTTGAAATTATGGCGGAAAATAGTTGCATTAGCAGTTTACATTATTGACCCGCGGTGTTACATGAGGTTATCCATAAAAGGGAGACTGTGATATGAAGATGTTAATTAAGTATAGTAGAGTTTTGGTAATTTTTTATACTCTGATATTTAGTCTAAATGCTACTGCCGAGCGAGTAGATATCTGGGCATCAATCCCTTTTCTTAGAGGTGCAGATCTCTGTGCTTATCAAAATGCTTTTGGTCAGACTCGACAAGAGTACATGTCCTCCATGGTGGATTATGCTTCTCAACTGATGTGGTATGGTACAGGAGGTCTTGAGGCGGCCAACATCTTAAAAGATTTTGACTCTCTCTATGATCGGCATAAAAAGTTAGCGACTATGGGGAACTATCTAGACGTAACCTTAGAGTTGACACTTAAGTCTTATCTCTCCGACTACTACCGAAATATACGGACAAGAGAGCAGAAGGTTAGCTTCCGCCACTTAACTTCTTTAAAGAGCGTCATAGAGGCGTTAAAAAGAGGTGAAAGACCGATGGATTTTGATGACTCGATGATGGAGGAGTTGGACTATATTGCTTATGGCAGTTACTCCTATGCTCCAAGCTGTCAAGGGAGAGTCAACGTAACGTTGCATCTAATTGGTCGCGATGGAAGAGTTCTCAGCTACCATGGCTTGGGTAAGCCACATTTAGTTATGTCTCAAATCGCATCTGATATTTTTGAAGATTTTCAAAGAACGACATTCCCCACCACTATTGAAATTGGCAGTCGGAGATTGACCATTCTAGGCGATCTGAATGGAGAGATTGGCACGGTCAATAATCCAACTAGGGCCGAGCATGCGTGCCAAGTGATAGGTGCCAGGTTGCCCAATCGAGAGGAGCTTGAATTCATCGACTTGATGGGTGATTTTAATGGAGGCGTTTCCATTGGAAACTCTGTCTGGGCAATGCCCAATGGTTATATTTACCACCCTCAACTAATGAATCCGACGCCAGTCAGAAGGGTGAGTGAAGTTAATACAAGGACATTCCTATACTACTGTATTAAGTAGTGGTGGCGGTGCCTACAATTTCGCTTTTCATAGTATCATACTGCTTTAAAAGAGAGTCTCAGGACTAGTTGAAATCCCCAGTATTTGTGTAATCTATCGCTATAAGTGCTAGAAGTATTATCACTGTGATTTTACTAGGAAAAGGGGTTTGTTTTGTTCTATTGTAACTGTTGAAAGTTATTTTCATAATGATCTGCCCGGAGAGAAAATGGAGCTAAAGAATGGACGTTTTGAGATTCAAGGAGTGGATCTGGAAAAGTTATGCCAAAAATATGATTCCCCACTATATATCTATGACGCCCAAATAATGAAGAAACAGGTAGACACTCTCTTGCGGGGATTATCGGGAGTAAACTGTAAGATAAAATATGCGATGAAGGCCCTAAGCAATATCTCGGTTTTGAAATATCTTAAGACTCTTGGAGTTGGACTGGATTGTGTCTCAATTCAAGAAGTAAGGACCGGGAAGATGGTAGGATACCACCCTTCTGATATTCTATTTACTCCCAATAGTATCTCTTTTGAAGAGATTAAAGAGGCGGTTGCGGAAAGAGTAGTAATTAATATTGATAACATCTCCATCCTTGAACAGTTTGGCCATGAGTATGGAGATCAAGTTGAGTGCTGTATTAGATTAAACCCTCACATTATGGCCGGAGGTAGTGTAAAAATCAGCACCGGACATATTGATAGTAAATTTGGAATTTCTATCTATCAAATGCGTCATCTGTTAAGGATTATCGATAACTATAAGATAAAGGTAATCGGAATTCATGTACACACCGGTTCAGATATTCTAGATATCGGCGCTTTTTTACAGGGAGCGGAGATTATTTTTGATGCTGCTCACAGTTTTAAGGATCTTAAGTTTTTAGATTTTGGAAGTGGTTTTAAAGTTCCATATCAAGAGGGAGATATTAGCACTGATGTTTCAGAGTTAGGTGATCAGTTGGCGATACGCTATAAAGATTTTTGTATAGAGTATGGCAAGGAACTTGAAATTTGGTTTGAGCCAGGAAAGTTTATTGTTAGTGAGTCAGGTATTTTGGTGGTACGAGTAAATAGCTTAAAGACCACCCCCGCTTCCGTCTTTGCAGCGGTCAATTCAGGTTTAAATCACTTGATTAGGCCGATGATGTACGATGCGCACCATGAAGTAGTTAATCTAACTAATACCGAGGGACATAAAAGAATTTACACCGTAGTGGGATATATCTGTGAAACTGATACTTTTGGCAGTGACCGAAAACTCCATGATGTACGAGAGGGGGATCTGTTGGCGATTAAAAATGCCGGAGCCTATGGCATGAGTATGGCATCAAACTATAATTCACGCTTGAAGCCAGCTGAAGTTATGATTCTTGACGGAGAGGACCATCTGATTCGTCGCCGAGAGGAGTTGGAAGACCTCTTCCCCACCCAGTTAGAGATTGAGTGCTGAGCTAATATTTAGCATTTTTGATCGGCAGCCAAAATGGTCAACGTGAACCAGTTAGCAAAGGGATAATATTATAGCAATCTACGCTCACTTAAGGTGAGATCAGATAATATTCTACTATGTTAACAAAACTTATCCTTCTACTTTTTGTGGTGATGCCGATGATATCACAAGACATTTTTGCCAATCAGCTAAAAAAGGCGACTTTTGCGGGTGGTTGTTTTTGGTGTATGGAGCCTCCATTTGAAAAGTTGGCAGGTGTGAAATCTGTCGTCTCTGGTTTTAGCGGTGGCAAGGAGATCGATCCATCCTATCAGGATGTTTCTCAAGGGAAGACGGGACATGTTGAGGCAATTCAAATTGTCTATGACTCAGAGCGGGTAGGATACAATGAGCTACTCGAAATATTTTGGACTAATATTGACCCCACTGATGCTAATGGTCAGTTTGTAGATCGTGGTCGACAATATGCCAGTGCTATTTTTTATCATGATGACCAGCAAAAACGGCTGGCAGAGCAGTCACTGGCCCTCTTAACCAGCAAAAAAATTTTTAAACAGCAGATTAAAACTGCTATTCGGCCCTACCACTCATTCTATCTAGCAGATGATTACCATCAAGATTATTATAAGAAAAATATTGTGACTAGGTCCAAGTACAGATACTACCGAGCGCTTTCAGGGCGAGATCAGTATCTGGAGAGCGTTTGGAAGGGGAGGGAGCTGGATCTAGATTCTCATCCAACATCTAGCAATCACAAACTCAGTAGTGCTCAATTAAAGAGTGTGCTGACTACTTTACAGTATCATGTAACACAGGAGGATGGTACAGAGCCGCCATTTAAAAACGAATATTGGGATAACCATCAAGAAGGAATCTACGTCGATATTGTTACTAAAGAGCCACTATTTGGCTCTCGTGACAAGTTCGATTCTGGTAGTGGCTGGCCTTCATTTAGTGACGTATTGGAGCAAGATAGCATTGTCCGTCGTGAGGATAACTCGCTTTTTAATCAAAGAGTAGAGATAAGATCTAAGGTTGGAGATTCCCACTTAGGGCATCTGTTCACAGATGGGCCGAAGCCCTCAGGTCTTCGTTACTGTATTAACTCCGCATCATTAAAATTTATTAAACGAGAGGATATGCAGCGACTTGGTTATGGAAAGTATCTAAAATATTTTTCAAAATAGCTGGTTAAGTTATTGTCGTGCTTTTCCAGTTGACTTGCCAAATTGCCTTTGTGCATTGATTAGAAAGTTAGATGTTGCAAATTATTTACTATTTGGCAATTTTGGATTGTAAGTAGAGAAAAAGAGTTGCTTGATACCATTTTTATCTTATATATAAATATTAAAAAAGGAGGAGATCAGTATGGCGACAACAATGGAAAATCTTGCAGAGGCATTTGCTGGTGAGTCACAGGCAAATCGAAAATACTTAGCATTTGCCCAGCAAGCGGATAAAGATGGATTTAAGCAGGTGGCAAAGTTATTTCGAGCGGCGGCTGAAGCAGAGACTATTCATGCCCACGGCCACTTAAAAGCGATGGATGGTGTTAAAAGTACCGAGGAAAACTTAGAAGCGGCAATAGCCGGTGAGACTTTTGAGTACAAAAATATGTATCCAGCCATGCTTGAGCAGGCGGAAAAAGATAATCATCCTGCTAAAAGGATGTTTAAGTGGGCAATGGAGACCGAAGAGATACATGCTAACTTTTATCAAATGGCCCTGGCTGCAGTTAAAGCAGGAAGAGATTTAGCTGATGAGGTCTATCTCTGCCCACTATGTGGCCACTTGGAGTTTAAAAATCCACCGGCCAACTGCCCTGTTTGTGGGGTGCCAGCAGACAAATATGTGCTGATTGGCTGAAAGAGGAGAGGTCAAAGTGTTGAAGGTTAGTCAAACTATTTTAATTCTAACTTCTGGTATAATCTGGACATGCATCGGGATTTTGTTAATTTCAATCGCATCCAGATGGTTTCATTTACTAACTAACCTTCAACTCATCACCTCGCTCTCACTGGGTGTTATTATTGGAACACTCTTTGCGACCTTTGGACTTAGTCGGTTGGCGAAGAAAAATATAACTCGGATTAGCAATTTTCCAGAAAAAGCGAGTATTTTTGCTTTTCAGCGTGGGAAAACATACTTTCTAATTTTACTTATGATCAGTCTTGGGATGTTCATGCGTAACACCTCATATGTTCCTAAATTCGTTCTAACACCAATCTACTTAAGTATGGGGTTGGGCCTGTTGATTGCCAGCTTCTACTACTATAAGCAGATTATTAGCAGTCGGCATCTGGCCGCATCAATTAAATAATTTTCCAACGATATGAATGGATGGATTTCATCTCTATAGCTAGTGGGTCTCTTAAATTTTATGGAGCTAGAAAAGGCCCGTTTCAATGACGCCCTTTACACTATTTTGTCAGAGACTCAAAGGTGCTTACTCAAACAAATAGTTGCAACCTCTTGCAACTTGGCAAGTCCACAAAGTTTGCAGGTATTAATTGCTAGAGCAGAGAGTAGTTGACCGCGATCCCGATCCGGTTAAATTTAGCTTCAGTTGCACCGGAGAAACTATGCTGTTTATAAAATATACTATAGGTAAATTTGCTGGCGGTTAGGTAGGAGAGGTGGAGGATATACTTGTTTCCGCTATAGCCCGCAACAGGCTGACCATCCTGGGTGCCATAGCTGTAGGCACTATAGGAGAAGCTTGAGATCAGCATGAAACGTAGGGTAGCGATTGAAAACAGCTGGTTAAATCCAGCTGTAAGGTAGAAGTTATGGTGTTTTCTATTGCTGGCATCTGCACCACTGTTGACGATGTCATCTAGGTTATAGGCGGAGATTCGTTCAATATCGGTCCCTAAATAGGGAGTAAAATTCCAATTCTGAAGTTTGAATTTGTAGTAGAGGGTAAAACCGAGCTCTGGAGGGAAGTCCAATCTACGTATATTAGCACTCCCCGTGTTTACATTAATTATTGAGAGATATGAGCTGTACGCAATCAGATCACGATTGTCTAACTTCCTAGAGCCAAAAACGCCAATTGTAAAAGGGGAGTTCTGAGTTGATGCTAGCTGGACGGTGCTGCTTGCCATGCTCTCTTCTACCTCACTGCGAGAGGTGGCAACAAATACCCCAAATTTGTAGCGCTGTAGTTTTGGCTTAAACTTGCCAAGAGTTAACGGATCTGCGTAGTGAAAACTAACATAGGAGTCCGGATAGTTCAGGTAGAGCTCTGTCCCTGCGGGTATCTGGTCAGCTCTACCTAAGTGTGGGTTCCACTTTCTAAGTCCCATCAAGTAGGTTCGATAGCTATCGAAGGCGAGTATATGATTTGAGTCAAAACAGTAGCGTGCTAAATCTACTAATGAGATATTGTCTTTTAACAAAATGAACTCTCGGGCATAACAGTCAATTTTTTTTATCTCAGCTGAAGCTGCAGTGAGTCCTCGGATCGGAATAATCAATATGAGAAAAAATAAAAATAGTATAGCTCGAATATTTTGCATTGCTAAAAGTATATCACTGCCATCACTAGGTTCCCCCCCCCGGGGGGAAATTGCCCATCGCTGTAATCTATTGAAATCAGGTGAGTTATCACTAGCAGTTGGCCCTCAATTGGAATTTTGAGCAAATCGTTATTCATTTACAACAGTGGGGGCAAACTTTACTATGGAGTGAAAGAAATATTTTTAAGGAGTAGTAAACTATGTATAGAAAACCATGGCCGATTATCATTCTGGCAACTATCTACTTTTTGGCCCCGTTTGCTAATATTTTCGGAGGTGCTCTGTGGAGTGATGCTCCTTTTTTAAACTATTTGGAAGCATTGGTGCTTTATCCTGAAAATCGTTTCAAATTAATCAATTTAACTATTCCCGCCTTGGTTGCTGGATACGCTATTTTGAAGGTTAAAAAGTGGAGTTATCCGGTCTTTTTATTAATGGTGATGTGGGTCACCGTCTGTTCGATATATAGTTTTACCCAACTGCCCAATGCTAGTGAATTGATTTTGATGTTATTCTTACCCGTTGTGTTCAATGTAATTTTAACCTCTTTTATCCTGCTCCCTTCGGTTCGCGCATCCTACTATGATCCACGCTTGCGCTGGTGGGAGACTAAGCCTCGTTACCAGATTGAGACAGAGGTGGTGACAGATCAGATTGATTCCTCCTTGCAGCCGACAATAAAAAATGTCGCTCTAGGTGGGCTCTTTATCGAAGCAGAGGAGGGGTTTGAGCTGGATGAAACTCCCATGAAGCTTAGATTTATAATTCTCGATATAGAGGTTACTATACAGGGTCGAGTAGTTTATCAGCGGCCGATCAAAGATAGAGTAGTTGGAATGGGAATCCAGTTTGTAGCGATGAGTAAGGAGCAGACTCGGATGATCAATCAGTTGGTAACCACATTAAAGAGAGCAGACTGCCCAGTTACTAATCCCGTTCCTATTTGGACTGAAGATCTGCAGCAGTGGTTGGTCTCTCTTTGGAAGAAAGAGTAGCTTGCACTATAAAGTCCAATAAATGGATATTATAAAGGTTAACAGGAGAGCTCCCATTAGATATCTCCAAGCAAAATGTGTCTTTTTCATCTCCATAAAATAGAGAAAGATCAGAGAAAATTTGATCATCCCGCTGGTCAAGGCGAATGTGATAGTTAGATTCGGTGAAAGGTTGTTAAGGGAAGGTAGCTTCGCTAACAGAAAACTTGTAGTTGTTAGTAAAATTAGTATTGCCCAGATATAGGTTGCCTGTTTCATCGTTACGCCTTCCAACTAGTTTATATCAGGTAGATGATCGGGAAGAGAAAGACCCAGATAAGATCACACATATGCCAAAAGGAGCTCACAGTTTCAACTCCAAAGTCATCATCTAGAAAGTGGCCCCCTCTTTTAAGTTTGAAAATGATAAAAAGTAAAAGGATTATTCCGGCCACCACATGGGCCAGATGAAAGACGGTAAGAGTCCAGTAGAAATCGTAAAATGCATTGATACCGGTAGTTAATCCCTGGGATATCTTTTGTGAATACTCAACAATTTTGATTACCACAAAACCGATACCGAGAGCAGTCGCCCCCTGAAATAATCTGATACTTCGGAGTAGATTTTTTGCTAGATACTGGTGGTTGGCCAAGACCACAAGGTAGCCGCTGGTGATCAAGATTAGGGTGTTAATCAGTGCCAGATTATGGCCAAGTTCCGCTTGAGAACGGTTAAACAACTGATAGTTTTCACTTTGAACGGCAAAATAGAGTACAAAGGCGATAAAGAAGACCAGTAGTTCCATCAAAATAAATATCCAGATCATCAACCCTCCGGGTGGGAAGAAAATTTGGGGATACTCGGTTGATTTTGTCGAAACTGTCATTGGTCGAATCCTGTAGTTAAATGATTATAATGATTTAGTTTAATAGGGTAAATCAAAATTTATCTTTACTTTATCTCGCTTTAACCGTAAAAGCCTCCTTGACTACCATTTGGTAGTTTGTCTTTAATAAATACAATGAGGAAAATTATGGGTACTGGTGTAGTAAAGTTTTTTAATGATACTAAAGGTTTTGGCTTTATCGTTCCTGACGATGGTGGAAAGGATCTATTTGTTCACTCTTCAGCTATTGAGCATGGTACGCTTAGTGAAAATGATAAGGTTGAATATCAGGTCGGCGAAGGGCAGAAAGGTCCTTGTGCAGTTCAAGTAAAGAAACAGTAATCTAAAGATATTTTGTTTGCGGGTGGGGGCCCTATTCGCTCCCATCTAATTTTTGCCACTATCATCTGCCGATATTTCTAATGCGGCGATCTCTCAGGTTAATGATTTGTTGGGTGCTTAGTTGCGAGTAGCAGGCCAGCTGGTTGAGGATATACTGTTTAACCGTGTTAGCAGCTATTTCCACATTAGCGTGGGCCCCACCTGAAGGCTCAGGTATAACATGGTCGGCAATCCCTTGTTGGTAGAGATCATGTGAGAGCATCTTTAGGTTCTTAATCGCTAACTCTATTTTGCTTTTATCTTCCCACAGAATGGCAGCACAGCCTTCTGGGGAGATAACACTAAATACAGCATGCTCTAAAAGTGCCAGTGAGTTGGCCGCTGCGATTGCCAGCGCTCCCCCAGAGCCTCCTTCACCAATAACGATGGTAATAATGGGAACTCTGATATGGGAGAACTCAAACAGATTATAGGCGATCGCCTCGCTCTGTCCGCGCTCCTCTGCCCCTACACCAGGAAAGGCTCCCGGAGTATCAACCAGTGTGATGATCGGGATATCAAATTTCTCTGCAATTTTAGCTATTCTGAGTGCTTTTCTAAAACCTTCGGGTTTAACCATCCCAAAATGTCTTCTCTCTTTTTGTTCAAAGGTTCGTCCCTTCTCCTCCCCGATGATCAAAACCTTTTGTCCATCAATTGTTCCAAAAAAAGTGACAATTGCATCGTCATTAGAGAAGTGGCGATCACCTCTCAACTCAAAAGATGATCCGTCATCTAAGATTGCTCCAATGTAGTCTAGGGAGTAGGGCCGATCTGGATGTCGGGCAATCTTTAAAGTCTCTGCGGGAGTGTATTTTGCGGGTAGGGCAGGATAGGTTTGGGGTGACTGCTTGCCCAGACTGTTTTGCTGCTTAGCTCCAGTAAACATCGAGAGCACTTTAAAGAGATACTCCTTCATTTTCGATCGAGCAACGATGGTATCCAGTAATCCTCGGTGCATTAGAAATTCTGCAGTCTGAAAATTTACCGGAAGTTTGGTTTTAATTGTCTGCTCTATTACTCTTCTGCCGGTAAAACCAATCATCGCTTTGGGTTCTGCGATAATTATATTACCTAAAAAGGCGAATGAAGCGGACACGCCACCTGTGGTTGGGTTGGTTAGAATTGAAATATAGGGCAGTCGCTCTTCACTTAGTCTTTTAATTGCGGCGGAGGTTTTTGCCATTTGAAATAGGCTATAACTGCTCTCTTGCATCCGGGCACCACCACTGGCACAGACAATCACCATCCCGGTGCGACTTTTAATCGCCTGCTCTATCGCCAGGGTAATCTTCTCACCTTCAACGCTGCCAAGACTCCCTCCCATAAATTTAAAATTCATAATCGCCAGTTGAATTGGAATGCCATTGATCGTTCCGCATCCGGTCATTACTGCTGAATTATGCCCTGTACGTTTGATGTTTTCTTCAATCCGGTCGCAGTATTTTTTGCTATCTGCAAAGCCTAGTCGATCCACCGGGGTTAATTCGTAATTGTATTCAGACCATGATCCTTGATCGAGCAGCAGGTCGATTCGCTCCTCCATTGGAAGGTAGTTGTGAAAGCCACAAAAAACACATACTCCGAAATTTGTTTTTCGTTCGTGATAGGTATTGATACGGTAGCACTGCTTGCAACTAATTGTTGCTAGCTCTTGTTTTGAAAGTGGAATGAGATATTCATCCATGAGATGTTCCAAAATAGTTTGGGTAATAGCTCGAACTTCTTAGCTCCATTTTGAATAACTCTTTATTCATCGTCAATAGATTGAAGATATTGTTGGCGGTAGAGGTTCTGGAAAGATGCTTTTAAATGTAAAAGATGATTTACAAGTTGGGTCTGAACAAAAGGGAGTTTATACTCTGAATATCTTGTCTTTAGGGTTTACGGTCGGATTGTCACTCTTGTCAATTATTTTTACACTCTCGCCAGCTAACATACTAAAAGATTATGGCATTACTCCATGCCCAATCTTGTAGACTAATTGGTTGTAAAACATATTATTAACTTAGATTAAATTTATATCTACCCTTTTATTCCAACCCATTATATAATCAATCACTAATATATATATTCAACCAATCAATGGAGTTACAAAAATGAGAGATCCAATCCAGTTCCTAGCACAGTGGTCAGGAAGGTTAATTAGGGCGATAGCAGATATGTGGAGTGGAAGTCGATTTGGACAACAGTCCAGTGGACCAAAATCGAAAGGGAAGCCAGGCAAGGAGCAACTTGAAGTGGTTGATGCCAAAACCATTGAAAAGGAGATTGTGGGAAAGTCTGCTGAACCCAAGAAGAGTTCTGATAATAAAGCAGATAGCTCGGATAAGAAAAAGGTCGGCCCTAGTAATGCTCCGATAGCTCCTAAGGGCAGTAAAGCGGCTCCGGCACCAGCTAAGGCTCCGGCTCCAGCTAAGAAAAGTACTTCGCCTAGTAAAGGTAAGAAGTAGCAGTTAGGAATTATTACTTTTTGTTCTAGTCTTAGGAGTTTATGAGATGGATGTTTCAAAATATAGAAAAGATCACCAGGATCTACTAGCACAGGTTGAGTTGTTACAGGGATCTATTCAGGATGTAGAGGGCAATATCGGGGAGATTCCTCAGCTATTGGCCCAGATGAGTGCCAAGCTTAAGATTCACCTGACAACAGAGGATAAAGTGCTCTACGTCAATTTAGCAAGTTGTGGTAATCAGGAAGCGGTTGCGTTAGCTAAAACTATGCAGACTGAGATGGGGGGGATTAAATCCGCTTGGGATCTTTATATTGAGAAATGGCGTATCTCCAGCAATATCATTAATGATAAAGATACATTTATTAGTGAAACGAATGATATCTTTGCTGCTCTTGCCAAACGAATTGATAGCGAAGAGAGTACTTTATACGATCTAGCAGCAAAGTACGCCTGACCCACAAAGTTTAGACTGCTATTAAGTAACGATCTATCTTTTGTTACTTATCGTCTCTAATTATGTCCTTCAAGTAGGCCCGTAAGTTGCTTGGTCAACTTGGTTAAAATGCGAGTGTGTTCATGGAGCTCTTCAGAGCTGGCAGCTACTTCCTCTGAGGTGGATGCACTCTCTTGAGTGGTTTGATCCATCTGGTTAAGAGCTGTTGTGATTTGGGTGATACCAGAGTACTGCTCTTTGCTTGCTTTGGATACTTGGTTACTTAGCTTCTCTAGCTTTTCGACAGAGCCAACCATCTCCCAGAGAATTTGTTCTCCGCTAACTGAAGCAGTAGCACCTATTTCCACATGGGCCACTGTCTCGTGAATTAGGGCAGAGATCTCTTTAGCGGCATTGGCACTCCGGGCTGAAAGGTTGCGAACAGCCTCTGCTACGACTGCAAATCCTCGACCCTGCTCTCCGGCCCGTGCGGCTTCAACTGCAGCATTGAGGGCCAAAAGGTTGGTTTGAAAGGAGATATCATCGATTACCTTGATAATCTCCTCAATCTTTTTAGAACTACCGGTAATCTCCTGCATCGCTGAATTAAGATCAGATATCTCTTCAGCACCCATTTTAGAGGTGACTCGGCACTCGGAGGCGAGTTGGACTGAATCCCTTGCATCTTTGTCATTGGAGGCCACCATACTGTTAATCTCTTCCATGGATGAGACCGTCTCCTCCAATGAAGCCGCACTTGACGTTACACCGCTTGAAAGAGAGTTACTGCTGGCCCTAATCACTGTACTTAAAGCAACTAGTTGAGTTGTACTATTTTGTAGTTCGCTAATGCCACCTTTAATCGGTTGGGCTATTTGTCGTGCCAACACCCAGGCGGTAATAAAAATAACTATAATGGAGACAAGGAGCAGGGCCCAAACAGTATGTTTGACTGCTGTAATTGGGGCCAATGCTTCTTGTAATTCAATGACGGAGTTTATTGCCCAAGTAAATCCACCAATTTTTAATGGAGCAAAAGCCGAGATGATAGAGACTCCTCGGTAGTCCTCATAGACAGTGGTACCAGTTTCTCCTTGTAATGCTCGGTTAACTCCAATATCACTATTTTTTTGTCGCAGAGTGGTTCCATCTTGGCGCTTTAACTGGGCGAGACTCTTTTCCGAGATATTAATTTTTCTCTGCTGCTTAAAATACTCTTCTTGATTCTCACTAAATAGGCGTGCCAGAGAGCGCATTAAGTGATCCTGACCCACAAGGTATGTTTCACCGGTAGTTCCCATGCCATTGGCTAGCCACTGTTTTTCGTTAGTCATGATAGCATCAATCTTATTCACTGGGATTTGGAAAAGCAGTACTCCTATTTTTTTTGTACCGTCAAAGATTGGTGATGCGATAAAACCAGCAGGAGCTTCATAAGAGGGAAAGTAGTGGGCCAGGTCACTAACAGAGACAAAATTCTGACTATTTGCGTTGGCTGCACGTAGATATGTTTCGGCAAAATTTGTCTTGGAAAATGAGCCGCTATTTAGCGAGGTCGTATAGTCCAGCTCTTTAAATACCGAGTAGATGATATTGCCAGTTTGATGGTCAACTAGAAATATATCATAGTAACCAAACTGCTTAAGAAATTTGCGAAAAGATGGGTGGAATTTTTGGTGGACCGTATCGTAGCTACTACCGGTAGAGGCAAAGTCCAATATCTCTTTTGATCCTAAGGGGTTATCATTCGCTACAATATAGTTATATTGTAGTGCTAGGCTGGTATCATCTAAATTACCAAGGTTGTTATCGATTGCATGGATTGGTAATGTACCATTCATTACTTGATACTTACTACCAAACTCATTTTTGTAATACTCTTTTAATGAGCTATGATACTCATCACTACTTTTAAATTTCCCGGCACTTTTTAACTCTTCGGGGTAACTCTTATAGGCAGCCTTAAATTGTTTGATAGCAGAGATCACCATCTGGTTATCAGAGAGGGTGATTATCTGTTTTTTCATTGTGGTGTATAGATTTTGAATCTGTATTGATTTTTGCTGTCGTAACGCGATCAGATGAGTTTTAGATGCCTCTTCTAGAGAGTTATTGCTTCTTGCTAATAATAGAAAGGTAACTCCTAATAATGGAACAATCGATAGTGTTCCGATGGTCACCAGTAGACGCCTATAGAGAGATAGTTTTTTCATATATGACCCAAGTTTGCCCTTTCTGAGGAGTTAATTACTAATATGAAAGCCAATATTAACACATGTTTAATGTATAATGTACTGTAACGATTATACCGGTTGAATTCGATTGAATAAATAATGTGATAGATTGACTATTGCTATTTCAGATTTAAATGATCAGGTTTATGATTAGGCTGCGTGTTTAGTCTCTGCATTCGATCGATTGTCGACATCTGCTAGTTGCTGATCGGAAAATAGGGATAGCTGAATCTCACTATCGGTTTCATTGACTACTGATTGAAGAGTTGGGGTAGCTATCTGAAAGTCTGCCTGTTCTGTGAACGTTCCTGAAAACCAATCGGGAAGACCTCGACCATCGCGACGCAATATGGGAATTGCAAAGAGAATCATCCCCATGATATAGCAGAGAAAGTATCCGCAAGTACGCCCTACGCCCTCACGGATTGAAAGATGGAGTGAGGAGCTATCACTTTTAGAGTAGACTCGCAGATTAAATATTAACTTACCAGGAGTTTGTCCCTCGGCCAGAAAGTAGGAGAGAAAGAAGTATCCCCAAAAAGTCAGCAGAAGAATCGAGAAATTGACTGCCAACAATCCATCAATTAGACGGTTTTGAGTATGGCTTGAAAGGTGGATAAAAGTAGTTTTCAAGAAATTACTGTAGGCCACCATAATCATCTTGTTGATTATAGTGATTAAAAATAGATCGGTAGTGAAGGCATAACATCTTTTTTTGATTAAAGATGATGGTTTACTGCGCACAGAAGTGACTGCTGGCCGTGGATCGGTCGGGTGTAGCGCTATTACATTTTCTGGTAACTCCTTCATCAAATAACTATCGTCGTTAGAGATATCTGACTTGAATACTCCGGTGATATCTTCCATCCACTTGCACAATTTTCCGGTAACCCGATGGGATACTATAGCACTTTGGATTTTGTAATTAACTATTTGTAGTAGATGACGAAAACTAAAGTATGAGTAAAAACAGTCAAAAGCCAACTATTGTAAAGTATGATTTTGCCAATCCCGTGATACCTATTAGCAAGAAAAAAATACCGGCACTGGATTTTATTCATCAACTTTTTATTACTCATTTAAAGAGTGAACTGCCGGAGCAGATAGCTACCCAAGTCACTTTTTTAAAGGGGGAGCAGCAGCGAGTTACTCGCTTTCGTTCTTGGATTAATGATATCTCACAACCGGTTGTAATATCGGTGATTGATAGTAATGTCGGTGGGAGAATGGCGATGATCTCTGATAGTGTATTTAATTTTGAGATGATGGGCAGCATGTTAGGCTCAAGTGATAAAAAAATAAACGAGATCAGCTCTGATAAATTTCAAGCACCGACTAAGCTGGAGCATACGCTGTTTTTAAAAATTCATCAAAATTTGATCAAGCCGTTGACCAGCTCCTGGCGTAGGGCATATCCTCTGCAGCTTAAGGTGCTTAAGATTGAGACCAACCCCAAGCTATTAACTCTGCTGGAACCAAGCTCGGTGATAATTATCTCTACGTTGAAATTCAAGATGCATAATGGAAAAGATGGCCACTTCTCACTACTCTATCCCTATCAGCTACTAGAGCGGCCAGAAGTTTTGGCCGGACTGAAACAGTTAAGTGAGTCACTGTAGATAAGCAGTAGGTACAAGTTTACAGTCCTAACTCCTCTTTCGCTTCGGAAAACATCTTAATGGCAAAATCGAGATCCTCTCGAGTGTGGGCAGCTGAGATCTGGGTACGAATTCTAGCTTTCCCTTTAGGAACAACCGGATAGGAGAAGCCGATTACGTAGATCCCTTTTTGCAGTAGCAGGTCTGCCATAGAAGACGCTAAAGTGGCATCACCCAACATAACGGGAACGATTGGGTGGGTGCCATCCAATACAGTTAGTCCCAGTTTGGTGATCTCCTGTCGGAAGTAGGCAGTGTTCTCTTTTAGTTTTGCCAGAATCTCGGGTGAATTTATGATCAAGTTCAGTGCTTTTATTGAGGCGGTGGCAATTGCCGGGGCCAAGGTGTTGGAGAAGAGATAGGGACGGGATCGCTGGCGCAGCAGTTCAACAATCTCTTTTTTGGCACTGGTATAGCCTCCACTGGCACCACCGAGTGCCTTACCTAAAGTTCCGGTGATAATATCCACTCTTCCCATTACATCACAGTGCTGATGGGTGCCTCGCCCGGTTGACCCCATAAATCCAACCGCGTGGGAGTCATCTACCATCACCATTGCATTATATTCGTCAGCTAGATCACACACCCCTTTCAGGTCGGCAATGTGGCCATCCATCGAGAATACTCCATCAGTAACAATTAGTTTATATCTACAATTAGCAGCACTGATCAACTGCTCTTTTAGATCTTCCATATTGCTATTTTTATAACGAAAGCGTTTTGCTTTGGAGAGGCGAACACCATCAATGATACTGGCATGGTTTAGCTCATCACTAATGATGGCATCTTCTGCTCCCAAGAGGGTTTCAAATAGTCCACCATTGGCATCAAAACAGGAGGAGTAGAGGATCGTATCCTCCATTCCCAAAAAGTCAGATATTTTTTGTTCTAATCGGCGGTGAACATCTTGAGTACCACAGATAAAGCGTACAGAAGATAGACCGAATCCCCACTGATCCAAACTCTCTTTGGCAGCAGCAACAATTTCTGGATGAGAGGAGAGGCCAAGGTAGTTATTGGCACACATGTTAATTACTTTCTCACCCCCCTTAACAAATATCTTGCTTCCTTGGGGGCCAGTCAGGATTCGTTCACTCTTATAGAGACCATCTTCTCTAATTGAGTTGAGTTCACCGGTTAGATACTCTTTCATTGAGTAGGACATCTTGTACTCTCCTTTCAGGTCTGACGAGAGGACTAATCCCAGTTAAGGATAACCTTGCCGCAAAGTCCTTCGCGCATTAGATCAAATGCTTTTTTAAATTCGGTATAATGAAATTGATGAGTAAGGCTAGGGCCAATGTCAAGGCCGGATAGCACCATGGAACTCATCTTGTACCAAGTCTCATACATCTCTCGGCCATAGATTCCTTTAATGGTTAAGCCATTAAATACCACCTTGTCCCAGTCAATCTTGGTATCTTCGCCCTGAATTCCTAATAGAGCGATCTTTCCACCGTGGATCATGCTACCGACCATCTGGTTAAAGGCTTGCTCACTACCTGACATCTCCAAGCCAACATCGAATCCCTCAGCCATTCCTAATTTTTCCATCACATCTGTGAGTTGAATATCTTGAGGATTGATCGCACGAGTAGCTCCCATCTTGCGGGCCAGAGTTAAGCGATAGGGGTTAAGGTCACTGACCACAATGTGGCGGGCCCCAGCATGACGACAAATGGCGGTGGCCATTAACCCAATCGGCCCTGCTCCAGTGATCAGAACATCTTCGCCGAGAAGATCAAACGAGAGAGCAGTATGGGTGGCATTTCCCAACGGATCAAAGCTGGCCAGAACATTCTTATCAATCGCCGGATCTGCTAACCACAGGTTGCTACCGGGAATGGATAGATACTCAGCAAAAGCACCATCGCGCTCTATTCCCACGCCATAGGTATCTCGGCATAGGTGACGACGACCGGCCATGCAGTTACGACAACGACCACAGACGACATGGCCCTCACCGCTGACTGTAATACCTCGTTTAAGTTGTTTCCAATTTTCGCCGCACTCTATCAGGGTGCCACAGAACTCATGACCAATTACTCTTGGTGGTTGGATGTGATTTTGTGCCCACTCGTCCCAGTTATAGATGTGTAGATCTGTACCGCAGATCGCACTCTTCTCAATTTTGACTAGTACATCATCAGATCCAACCACTGGTTGGTCGACATCACAAAGCCAGAGTCCCTCTTGTGGTTTGCTCTTGACTAGCGCTTTCAAGGTGCTTTCTTATTTAGTGGTTGTTGTAGTGCTAGGCTCTTTGCTCTTTTGGGCAGCAGCAGCTTCTTGTGCTTCAACTGCCTTATCCGCATTAAGTGGACGGGCCACCGGAGCCTCAGAGTCTAACAAGGATTTACTGCCACGTTGACTTTGAATTCTGGCCAATAAGATGGAGTTACCAAGAAATAGGATCGCTAGCACCACGGTAATTTTACTAAAGATATTACCCTGCTGAGCAGAGGTCATTACCGAGTCAGAGCTTCCCCCCATCAGTCCCGCTTCTGCTCCCTTACCAAACTGCAAGAGCACTAGAAGAATGAGTAGCACAGAGACGATTGCTTGGAATACCATAAGTGAAGACAACATAATATATTTACCCTTTGCTGGTCCCATCTAGGACGAATCAATTTTAACTATATGTGACTATCCAAGATTGCCCATTTTGGCAAGCAAGAGCTGTAAATTATAGGGATCCAGCTACACAGAGGTCAAGAAAACTCTTTGGGTTAAGGCTTGCGCCACCAACTAATGCCCCATCAATGTCTGGTTGGGATAAAAGCTCTGTAATATTAGAAGGTTTAACGCTTCCACCGTAGAGAATAATTAGGTCATCTCCCTTTAATGGGGTGGCACGGTCTAGGTGGGGGCGAATTAGGGCGTGAACCTCTTCAGCTTGTCTTGGCGTAGCCGTTTGGCCGGTACCAATCGCCCAGACGGGCTCATAGGCAATAATTAGGTCACTAATTTTATCTGCTGGTAGATCTTTTAAGCCATTATCAAGTTGACCTAGCACTATCTCTTCCATTTTTCCTGCTTCTCGCTCCTCCAGGGTCTCACCAACACAGAAGATAACTTTTAAGCCATTTTCTAATGCCAGCAACATCTTTTGGTTTAAGATCTGATCACTCTCTTCAAAGAATGCACGACGCTCGGAGTGACCAATGATCACAAAGTGGGCACCAAGGTCCTTGATGGAAGCAGGAGAGACATCACCGGTGAAGGCTCCAGAGTTTTTATGAGATGAGGTTTGGGGGCCGCACTTGATCTTGCCACCCATGGTATTTGAAAGTCCTAGACACTTTGCAAGGTGAATAAATTGGGGAGAGATCCACGCTTCGCACTTAATCATATCAAGATTTGTTTCTAAGGATCCAAAGAACTCCTTCACCTGTCCTAAATCTTGGTTCATCTTCCAATTGCCAACAATGTGATTTACTCTGCTCATAGCGTTAACTCCTTCAATCAATAAATTAACTTACTCATTTATCCCAAATTTTAGTGCCTGGATTCCAGGTAGCTCACCGTCTTCGATATACTCTAGGGAGGCTCCGCCGCCGGTGGAGATATGAGAGATTAGATCTCCTTTTCCAGAGCGTTTAACCGCACTGACTGAGTCACCACCTCCAACCAAGGTAAAAGCATCGCTAGCATGGGCCATTGCTTTCGCAATCTCCATACTTCCGTGGGCAAAGCAGGGCTTCTCAAATAGCCCCATCGGGCCATTCCATAGGACTGTTTTTGCTTTTGAAATTAAATTTACGTAGTTGGCAACTGTCACCTCCCCAATATCGAGGCCCATCATATCATCAGGAATATTTTTTTCTGTGATGGAGACAGCATCTCCATGGATTGAGGTTGCAACTAAGTGATCTGTCGGTAGAGAGATCTTGCGGGCCGTAGTGTCCATCAAAATCCCCTTGGCCAGTTTGACATCACCGTCATCACAAAGTGATTTGCCAACAGTGTATCCCTGTGCCTTGAGAAAGGGGTAGGCCATGGCACCCCCAATTAGTAGTTGGCTCACAATTGGCAGCAGCTTCTCAATGATCTTAATTTTATCTTGAACTTTTGCTCCACCTAAGATGGCAACTAGTGGCATTTGGGGACGTTCTACGACTTTTGCCAGAGCGGTGACCTCTCTGGCCAGTAACATTCCTCCATAAGCATCTTGGGGAAAGTATGTGTTGATACCGTAGGTGGATGCGTGTTTGCGATGGCAGGTACCAAAGGCATCGTTGACATAGATATCGGCATAGGAGGCCAGAGTTCTAGCAAACTCCGGATCATTTGCCTTTTCCTGGGGATGAAAACGCAGATTCTCTAATAGAATAATGCGGTTGGTACTTAGCCCTAGCATTGTTTTGATGGCACTATCAGTTGCACTTTCAGTTAAAAGAATCTCCTCATGAAGCCGTTCTGCCAGGTAGCTGGCAACCGGCTCTAAAGAGAAGCGCTTATCCTTTCCTGCTTTAGGGCGTCCGAGGTGGCTCATCATAACGAGTTTCTTGGCCCCACCAGTTAGGATTTTACGAATTGTCGGAATCGCTAAATCAATGCGGGTCGTATCGTCAATTGTCAGGGGAGCGCCACTCAATGGAACATTAAAGTCAAAGCGGGCGATAACTTTTTTGTCCTTAAAATCTGCTTGATCAATGTATTTGATTGCCATTACTCTCTCTAACCTCGCGCTGAAGTGGTTTTCCAATTAGTTACTTAAAGTATTGATAAGTGCGCGTATTGTATTATTTCACACTTCATATGACCACGAATATGTTGAATCATAAGATTTTTCTGTGTAGGGTGGTGGAGTTTTTTTGTCAGGAGCTAATGAAGATGGAGAAGCGACAGTTTGTCAGTGATCTACACAATAAGGATGAGGTTGAATCTTTTTTTCTGGTCAAGTATATTGCAGTTATGGCCGGAAGGGATGGACGCTCTTATCTAAATCTTGTGTTAGCCGATAGCAGTGGAGACCTAGAAGCTCGGCGCTGGAGCCATGCAGAAGAGAGTTTCAAGCGTGTGCAGAAGGGAAGCTATGTCAAAGTGAAGGGCAAGATCAATTTATATCAAAGCCGTTTTCAGTTAATTGTCAAAGACCTCGTTCCTATTCCGGCTGATAGCGTTAAGCCAGAAGACTATCTGCGACAATCTCAGAGCGATCCAGAGCGAATGTTCGAAGAGCTTTTAACTATTGCTGATCAGATGGGAGATTGCTATTTGCGTGATCTACTACAAATGGTCCTAATGGATGCTGAGATAAAAAGGCGGCTGACACTTTGGCCGGCCGGAAAGAGTATTCATCATGCTTTCACCGGAGGCCTACTGGAGCATATCCTCTCCTGTGCCCGTTTAGCGATGTTGATCACTCCTAATTACCAGGAGGTTAACCGGGATTATGTGGTGGCCGGAGCAGTTTTACACGACATCTGCAAAATCTACGAACTATCCGATGGGCCGGTGGTTGAGTACACTGATGAGGGGCGGCTGGTTGGTCATCTGGTAAATGGGGTCCAACTATTGGATCGTTTTATCTCCAAGATGCCTCACTTTCCTTCCCAGTCCAAGATGCACCTAGAGCACATTCTAGTCTCTCACCATGGAAGCTTAGAGCATGGCTCGACCAAACCTCCCCAGACCAGAGAGGCACAACTGGTTCACTTTATCGACCTGATTGATTCTCAAATGAATAGCTTTCAAACTGCGATTGAAAATGATCGCGGCAATAGTGATTGGACCGGCTATATCAAGCATCTTGATCGTATGCTCTATAAGGGTAAGCTGCGCTCTATTTCTCAACCACTAGAGCTTGAAGGTGGAGATGATGAAGGAGGAACTCCCAAGGTTAAAGCCGAGGGTAGTCCAACTCATAGCATGGCCGATCAACTAAAAAATTTTAAGGTCTAAAAAAACTTAAATTGTAAACTGTCCACTCTCGATAATCTGTTTTGGTTTACCATCGAGAGAGTATCCTGTGACTGAGATCTCTTCGGAACCAATCATAAAGTCAATGTGTTGAAGCGACTGATTAAATCCTGCTGCCTTTTTTTCGTCCTCAGTTTTAAGCTCCTGGTGGTTGTCAATCGCCAGATCGATCGCCCTTCCCAGTGCGATGTGGCAGGCGGCATTTTCATCTAGCAGAATTGAGTGAAAGATTAGTCCCGATTGAAAAATAGGGCTGGAGGCATCAACTAGTGCAACCTCTCCAAGAAATCTTGCCTTTTCGTCAATTTCAAAAAAACGATCGAGTAGCTCTTTTCCCTCATCTGCACCATGATCGATTACCTTCCCCTGCTTAAATTCAAACCATGCCCCAACCACTTGATCACCAAGAACGGTAACCGGTCTGGTAACTTTAACCTTTCCCTCAGTTTTTCTAAAATCGGGTGATGTAAAGACCTCCTCGGTGGGAACATTTGGGATAAAAGAGCGTCCCATCGCTGTCTCAATTTGACCTCCGGTCCATCGTGAGCGGGGAGCAAGATGAACTTTTAAGTCAGTTTGAGGGCCAACGAAGTGCAGATAGCTCAGAGAGAGGTTGTTTAAAGATTGGCAGCGAGCTTTTAGAGTTTTTGCATGAGCTTGCCAGGCTTGGGCCGGATCATCTCGATCTAGTCGTAAAATCGGGGTGAGAATTTTCCAAAGTGCCTTTAAATTCTCTTCGTCTGCCCTACCTCCTAGAATCATTTGGGCCCATTTGGGGGTAGGTAGAGCTCCGATAGTCCAAGTGCACCGACCATCCATCCGGGCGGCAACCATCGGCTTTACCGTTTTCATCATTGCTTGCTGTGTTTTAACCATTGCTTCTTGATTAATCTGTTTTCCCAATTCGGGATCTGCCTTTCCATCAAAGTACAAAAATGACCATTCATCTTCAATTAGTGATTCAATCATCGGTTTGAGAAAAGATGGAACAGATCCTCGATATTCAGCTTTTTGATAGCGACTCATATTAACGGTACTCATCGGGTGATCAATTTTACAGTAGACGTACTTTGCACCTAATTCATAAGCTTTTTTCTCTAAGATATGTACAAACGGCCAGTGATAGGGTTCAGCTTGAATTTGGATACACTGTCCTTCTCTAATTTTGATACCTGACTTTAGAATTAACTCTGCATAGCTCTCTTTGATAATTTCCCAATTCATTGTCTAACCTTTTGTTTATTTAATAGTGGTCGAAGAGTAATAAATCTATACCTGTTTAGCATAGAATTTTGAAAAACAAACAGGAACAGGGACCTTTTTGTGATGAAATTTACGAGCGAATGGTAAGATAACTAATTTCACTGGGGGCCAGAACCCGGATTGGTGGCCCCCAATGTCCTGTACCTCGGCTGACAAATATCTGTTGCCCAGGACGATGTTGGTGGAGACCCGCGATGTAGGGCTGATCCAGTTTTACCAGCAAGCCAAAGGGATAGATCTGCCCGCCATGAGTATGTCCACTTAACATTAGGTCACAGCGAAGATTCTTAAAATATTTAATTGCCTTAGGTTGGTGTGCCAGCACTATCGTTGGAAGTGCTGGATCAACTCCCTGATAGGCAGCTTTAAGATCTGGGGCATACTCTTTAAAACGCTCTCCGATTAGATCGTTAATACCGACTAAATTAAATGCTCCCTTTTTAGTCTTGATCACTTGATGCTGATTGGTGAGCGTTGTGATTCCCAGTTGCCTAACCAATATCAATGCTGCTTCCACTCCGCGAAAATACTCATGATTTCCAGTCACAAAGTAGGTCGGTGCTACAATATTGGATAGTGGTTGTAGGTCATCGGCTACTTCAGCTGCAGATCTGTCCAGTAGATCGCCAGTAATCACGACCATATCTGGCCTTAGTCGATTTACTCTCTCAACAACTGACTCAACAAGAGGGCGTCTAATCGTGTGTCCAACATGGAGATCAGATAGTTGAACGATGGTAAAATTATCATCCGGAAAATCCTTAACTCTAACGACTCGCTTGTTGATTGCGGGAGACCTTCCGCCTTCAATAAAACCACGTATCAAATAGTTAAGAGTGGCGGCCACCATCGTAAGATCAAAGATCATTCGAATGGTTTGGCGTCGATTGTGATCGAAGGGTATCTTTCGAGATGAAACGATGCCCAGGTTATAGATGATGGTAACTACCAAAAGCATAAAGGTGATTCCTACGGCACTGCTAGATAGAGCGTAGGTAAAGGAGGATTTAGGTAGTAGGTTGATTGCGCGACTTAAGACTAGATAGATCTCCCCTCCCATTAAAGAGATGACAATTGTCAAACTGAGCCATTTGATATTGTAAGAGAGTTGGCAGAAGAGGCGTCGATAGATATAGAGATTGGCCGATGCCATGATCGTCAAGAAAATGGTTGCGAAGATAATCATCGATTCGACTTTCATAGTAGAGGGTTCCTACTTCCTAATAGTGAATTAGGTTTAGATGTTGGGTATACTCCTTTCATTTATTCGGTATTTTGGGGTGGAAACTGTAGGGAGGACCGAGCAGGATGCGATCAGATGGATCGTACTTCATCATCTATTTCACGCTAAACCGGCCCTTTAAGGGCCGCTCTTTTGACAGTGACGATAGATTGAGGCACCGATCGCTCCTTGTCGTCTGAGGGAGGGGTAAACTATAGGAATTTAAATATTTGTAATCTGTTACATTGCACCTTTGGCTTGGGCATGGTGGGCCAGGATCAGTTGGCCGATCTTTTTAGGTGTGATTTTCGCAAGCTCTGCTGGAGAGATCCTATTTTCAGGTAGATTGGGTAGTTGATCTCCAATTTTCTCACTTAAAACCAGCTCTTTGTTCGCCGCTACTTCATCCACCTTGGCGACTGGAGTAAAGTGGGGGGTAGTCGTTAACACCTCGGGGTGGTTATTGAGTAGTTGATCAATCTCCAACATAATCGCAGTGAAGCGATCTAACTCTTTTTTATCAAAACTCTCTGTCGGTTCAATCATCATTCCTAGCGCTTCCGGAAAAGAGACAGTTGGCGCGTGAAGGCCAAAGTCTAAAAATAGTTTTCCCACCTTGGCAATCGCTATGTTTTTAGGAGTTCCACTTTCCTCAATCTTTTTAAACTCCTGATCTGACAGTGTAATAATAAATTCATGCATCCGTTCAATCTGCTCTGCACCTCTGGGCAGCGTCGGGTAGCTATCAATTAGTTGTTGATAGAGATAACGGGCAGAGAGGACCGAGATAGCAGACATCTGGCGCACACCCTCACCTCCTAGTGCCATTAGGTAGCCGTAACCTCGCACCTTGTGGGCAAAATTGCCAAAATGACGATGGAAGCTACCAATACTTTTTTCCGGTTTGACTGGGCGGTAGAGCTGCAGATCTCGATCAAACTCAATTTGCATACCTGGCAAGTAGGGAGTAAGTCGGGCACTGACCGCAACAATCGCATCTCCTGGGCCGCCTCCTCCATGGGAGATGGACCAAGTCTTATGAAGATTGTTATGGACGGCATCAACTCCTAGTTTGGACAGATCAACCCAACCGGCGATGGCATTCATATTTGCCCCATCCATGTAGACCAGACCACCTGCTTGGGAGATTAGACTGCTCATCTCACGAAAATCGCGCTCAAAAATGCCAGAAGTGTTCGGATTGGTAACCATGATACCAGCAATGTTTGCTCCATGTTGAGCAACTACTTGTCGTAGTTGGGGCATATCAATCTGCCCATGCTGGTCTGCATTGATAGTGATAATACCGCCCACCTGCTTGCCACCTTCGCGATAACTTTCAAAGCCTGCCATAGTGGCAGTCGCCGGATTGGTCCCATGAGCGGAACGAGGTATTAAAATCAGATTACGCTGACCATCCTCTCCACGATCACGATGGTAGGCTTGAAAAAGTTTTAAGCCGACTAACTCACCTTGGGCACCGGCCACTGGTTGAGTGGTAACTGCTGCTAAGCCAGTAATTGATTTGAATAGCTCTTGTGTCTGATAGAGGATTTCCAAGGCCCCTTGAGAATCTTTAACTGGTGCGTTGGGGTGTAGATCGGTAAAGCCTGATAGTGATGCTAAATAGTCATTAACCATTGGGTTGTACTTCATGGTGCAAGAGCCTAATGGATAGATAAAATCATCTGGAGAGACATTTAACTCCCCAAGCTTGATATAGTACTCTGATAGAGTTTGCAGTGGGAAGGAGGGAAGTTTAACTGCATGTTTACGCAGAAGATTTTCTGTCGGTTGGGGGAGGGGAGTATCGTAATCATTCAGACTGACCTTGTCAGCACCCTCAAGTTGTTGGCAGTGCTGACTAATCATCTTAAGTAGATTACTACTATCTTGAGGAGAGTTGCGGTCAGTAAAGCAGACCATCAGATCACCACTGTTACCTGTACGCTCTTTAACCTCTACTCCAGCATAGGGCCCTTGGACCGCCGCTTGTTCAATAAAAGTAGTTAAATTACCAGGGAGCCGAATTACCAGTTCATTGTAAAATGGTGTATCGGGAAATGCTAGGTTCGCTCCTGGAATCTTAATTAATTTCGAGGCAAAATCCAAGGCGAGATGGTACCCGTCGGTCGCCGCTTTTGCCATTCCCTCCTCTCCACGGGCCAAGATCGCCGCACCTGCTAAGGTGGCGATAAAGGCCTGGTTAGAGCAGATGTTAGAGGATGCTCTTTCACGGCGAATATGTTGTTCACGAGTTGAGAGCACCATACAGAGCGCCTGTCGGCCTTGGACATCAACTCCTTTACCGACATAGCGTCCAGAGGTAGAGCGGATAGAGTTGCGATCATTTTGGTTATAACGAATACCAAAAATTCCTAAGCCTGGACCACCATAGTTGGGGCCGAGCGCCAGATGTTGTCCCTCAGCTACAAACATGTTGCAGCCCTCTTCTTGTGTACCATACTCACTCGGAGGTATTAACCCGCCACTACCTAATAAAATCGGGTCAATTACGGCAATACTTTTGATCTTAAACTCCAAGGCCAGATCGGTCAGAGTGTGAACATCTTCAAGGTTACCGAGGGAGTTTACCTGAGGAAAGGCGATTGCTGCTAGTTCACTCTGGTGCTCCTCAACCAGCTCTCGGGCCTGCTGGTAAGAGACTACCCCTCGCTCCTTATCCATTGGAATGGTAATAATTTTTATCTTTCGATCAAAGGCTAGAGTGTGTAGCACCTCTAGATCATTTGGATAGAGGGTCTCACAGACTAAAACACTCTCTCTTCCTCGCATCATCTTAGTCGCACTGGCCAGTGCTTCAAATAGTGCGGTCGAGCGGTCATAAAGTGAGGCATTGACCGCTTCAAAACCGGTTAGAGTTGAGATTAGTGATGAGTAGAGCCAGAGGCTCATCAAAGTACCCTGACTGCGTTCTGGCTGATAGGGGGTATAGGCGGTAGAGAGTCCTCGATTGTTAGCGACTTCTCCTACCAATTCGGGAATTTTATAGTGAGGCAGACCATTTCCCAACAGTGATCGTTTAATATGATTCTTGCTTGATAGTTGGGTGATATGATCAATCAGCGGCCCATACTCTAAGGCCAAAGGTAGTTGATCGAAATCTGAAAACTTAAGATCTGCAGGAATGTGTTCAAATAGCTCTTCAACTCGACCAAGAGAGATGGTTGAGAGCATCTCTTTTATCTCATCATCGGTTAAGGAGAGGTAGTATTTATTAAGCTCACGTTTGTGTTTGGTAGGATCAAATGGTAGTTTAGCTAAAAGGTCGCTGCTTATTTTTGTCGATGTTTTCATAGCGAGAGTACTATCATGAGCGGGTTAAACTCCACAAGTGTCACAGATGTTAAGTCGTCGATTTTTTTCTACCATCCAGCCGGGGAGCTCCCTCCGCTTACTATCTCTAATTTAATGCAACGATACAGCGTGCCATTTAAACACTCTATTCCTTTAGATTGGTCTATCTACTACCAACTGATTGATGGGCAACTAAAATTGGTGGTTAATGGGACACCGTTAGGAGAGAGGGCGATTGCGCCTATCTCGATCGATCTTATCTCTATGCTTAAATACCACCTGCGTCAAAATTACTCCATTAAGCGCGAGCCATTTTTTAAGGCACTGGGCCTAAGTGGTAATGAGAGGATTTCAGTAGTTGATGCCACCTGTGGCATGGCCCAAGACAGTATGTTGATCCTATCAGTCGGCGCAATCGTAACATCCTATGAACGGTCTAACATACTGATTCCATTGATATTGGATGGGGTTGAGCGGATGAGAAATGGACTTTCGCAGGAGGTCGGATCAGAGCGAGCAGCCTCTATTTTGGAGCGGTTTCAATTTTGTCCTGCTGATCTTTTCCAGATGAGCAGTAACAGTCAGGTGGGTCAATTAGAACGTCCACAGGTGATCTATCTTGATCCCATGTATAGTTCCCAATCGGGTCGTCATAAAGCGCAGTCTAATATTAGAATGCGCCTTTTACAGCAGATATTGGCACCACAGGACGATGAGAATCAACTTTTGGTATGGGCACAACGCTACGCTCTTAAGCGAGTGGTCGTAAAGCGAGCGTTGCGAGCCGATCCTTTAGGTGGGGTTACACCCCACCACACCCATTGTGGCAAGAGTACACGCTATGATGTTTACTGTTGATTAAAAGATGGTTATGATCCTCATGCAATTTTTATTATTTTTCTCGGTGTAAGGAGTTGATTATGGCGGTTTCATATCATGATTTAGGACTGGTTAATACTAAGAAGATGTTTGAGCATGCAGTGGCCGGAGGCTATGCCATTCCTGCTTATAACTTTAACAATATGGAGCAACTTCAAGCGATCGTTAATGGATGTGCTGAGTCTGACTCTCCTTTTATTCTACAAGTTTCCAGTGGTGCTCGTAAGTACGCCAATCAGACCCTCTTGACCTATATGGCCCAAGGGGCGGCAAAACTACTGACAGAAATTAATCCTCATCTGAAGTTTGCACTTCACCTTGATCATGGTGACACTTATGAACTCTGTGTTAGCTGTATTGAGTCTGGCTTCTCATCAGTTATGATTGATGGTTCACACCATGATTTTGATACTAATATTGAGTTGACCAAAAAAGTAGTTGAGTATGCCCATGCTCATGATGTTGTAGTTGAAGGGGAGTTGGGAGTGCTGGCCGGAATCGAAGATGATGTAGTGGCAGAAAAATCTACCTATACTCAGCCGGAAGAGGTGGAAGAGTTTGTTCAGCGTACAGGGGTTGACTCACTGGCAATATCGATTGGCACTAGCCATGGCGCAAACAAATTTTCTCCAGATCAGTGTACTAAAGATGAAAATGGGGTGTTGATTCCACCTCCACTACGTTTTGATATTTTAGAGGAGATTGAGAAGCGAATTCCCGGCTTTCCCATTGTATTGCATGGATCATCTTCTGTCGTACCAAGGTATGTTGATATGATTAATAGCAATGGTGGTGCAATGAAAGATGCGGTTGGGATTCCTGCCGAGCAGTTACGTCGAGCAGCCAAATCCTCTGTTTGTAAGGTTAATATTGACTCTGATGGCCGCTTGGCAGTTACGGCGGTAATTCGTAAAGTATTTAACGAAAGTCCAGAGCAGTTTGATCCTAGAAAGTATCTCGGCCCGGCCCGAGATGAGCTTACCAAGATGATTATAGATAAGAATAAAGAAGTATTAGGGAGTGCAGGTAGAGGTATTGAAATTTTTGCGTAAACTCTTCAACCGATAAATTTGATCAGGAGCTATTAGTTATGAGTAGAGGATTTGTTACTTTTGTTGTTGTAGGACTATTTATAGTTATCACCCTTCCCAAGGTATATGCTTTTAATGCAGAGACTACCTTTAATGGGGTTTGCGCTGCTTGCCACTCCATTGGACAGGGAAAAAGAGTGGGACCAGATTTAAAAGGTGTGACCAAAAGACGTCAGCAGGATTGGTTGATTAAATTTATCAAAGATCCTATGGGGATGGTAGCAAGTGATCCCGTTGCGAAGAAGCTTTTTGATGAGTATAACAAGATACCCATGCCACCTCAGCCGACACTAAAGGACGGTGATATTAAAGCCATTTTGGATTATATCAAGAAGAAGTCCAAGTAGTCTATTTCATACAGGACTTCTCGGTTACCTTCCCTTCTCAAGTAATTATTGATAAGGGAGGGGATTATTCTTCCTGCTCTATTTTCGTAACTATTTTTCATGATTTAGGGTAAAATGCTAGGTAACATTTGGTTTATATAATATGTAGCAATTCAGGAAATTAGTGGGATATGAGCGACAAGCAGCCAGACGACTCGACAGCAACACAAGAGTACATTGATATCAGTTTGATGATATTGAAGCGCTTCTCCGGCCGTTTGGTTTTCGATGTCTTTATCAGACGTAGTGCTACCCACTATACTAAAGTATTTCAAAAAGGTGATACTGTTTGCTGGAATAGAGTGGAGACCTATCGAGAGAAGGGGTTACGTCACTTCTGTCTGTTGGCGGAGGATTTTGATAAGTACACCATAATGGTGAAATATCTAGGACGTACGATTGCACAATCTTCGGGTAAATTTTCTGCAGCCGAAACTGTTGTTGTCTTAAAAGAGACAGTCAACAGTACTATTCAGGATATTGTGGATAGTGGTGAGATCAGTGAGCAGTCTGTCGAGAGCGCCGCAAATATAGTTACTGTCTGTGTTGATAACCTCTCCAGAGATACCGAGGTATTATTTCGATTAATCAAGGCAATGGGCGAGAAGGGCTATCTACAAAAACACTCTATTTCCACTAGTATCTTTTCCATTCTATTAGCAAAGGCATCTGGGATTAATAGTGCCCCCTTACTACAAAAGATTGCTCTTGGTGGTTTCTTACATGATATTGGAATCAGTCAGTTATCTTTTATGCCTTATGAAAAAGAGAATTTTACAGACAAAGAGAATGAGGAGATGGAGCGTCATCCTATCTTTGGCCGCGAGATGTTGGAAGGGGTCAAAGGAATTAGCAATGATGTTTTAGAGATCGTTTTACAGCATCATGAAAAGGCGGATGGTAGTGGATACCCCAATGGAAATAAGCTCTCCTTTCCACCGGCCCAGATTGTAGCGCTGGCCAATGAGTTCTCGGCCCTCTCTTTGCGGCACCCGGGGCGAGATCCGATGAAGCCAAAGGATATTTTTGAAGCGTTTCGTGGGCGCAGTCAAGAGTACAATGAGACACTTCTAGATCACTTTGAAAATCTTATTCGGCCTAATCGCAACCGGTAATTGGGGGTAACTTTTTTGAGTAAGGCAAGTATGGCAAACTTTACAGTGAATGGATGTTGGCTAGAAGAGCCTGTGATAAAGTTTGCATCTTCTGGCGATGTTAAAGGAACGGTCTCCCAATTAAAGGAAGAGCTTGGCCAGATTGTTGTCGATCTAGATAGAAGTACAACATACCATTTAAAGAAGTCTCAACTGTTGAAGCCAGTTGGTATTGTACGGAAGGTGTTAGACGATATCGCTGCCCACCCATCAACTCTATTTGCGACTGTTCAATCCTTTTATACCCATCAGACCAGCATGCTAATAAGTTCATTGGAAGCGGCACTATTATCTGCTCTATTGACCGAGACAATTGGAGAGAAGTCAAAAGAGTCTTTGCAAATTGTAGCAATGGGGGGGCTATTACATGAGATTGGGATAGCACAGCTAACCTTTGATCCCTTTGCAGATGTTAAAGTGTTTAATGGTGAGCAGCGTGTTGAGTTTATGCAGCACCCTATATCGGGATATAATATTCTACGTAATCTTCCTGGTATTTCCCCAGAGGCACTTTTAATCGTTTTACAGCACCATGAGTGGACAAATGGCCACGGATTTCCCTATATGTTAAAGAATATCTACCCCTTGGCAAAGATCGTCTCTATCGTAGCAGAGTTTGTCTATCGCACTCATACTCACCTTGCCCACCCTGGGTTTAAGGCTGATGATGCTATTTCAATGGTTTGTAGCGACACAGGAAAATTTAGCCCTGAGCTATCATTAACTCTAAAAAAACTTATTCTTGGAGCAGAGAAAGGGACTTAGCTTACGGCGCGCTAAGTCATTAATCTCTCTTTCTCCTGGCCCTCATATATGAATTGTATCATTACTGGCATGATCGCTAGTTTTATGGTCTATTTTAATGATGAATTACCTACTGTTTGAGATAAGGATGTCTATGTTGATGAGAGCTGCTGGCCATATTCTACTTTATATTACTTTTATCTCTTTATTGCCGCTAAATGCTGTCGCTGCAGTTCCCGGGAACGTTTGGCAGGATTTTTATACCGATGACGAGGCGTATCATCGATTAGTTGATGAACCTGGAGAGAGGACAGATGAAGAGCTTCCCAGCGAAGCACTTTTAAAGTCTGATATTGATTTTTTTAAGCAGCAGTTACAGCAGCTTTTTTCCATGAGAATTGAGCTGATTAATCTAACTGACCAGTTAAGAATCAAAATTGAACAACATCAGCCATTTTCTAGCCGCGAGCTTCAAGAGCTAAATCGTCAATTTACTCTGCGTTTGGCAATACGTAATGATTTTATCAGTCTGATTGATCGTTATATCCCATTTATTCGTAGTGATGATTTGGAGTCAACATTTAGACATAAGGGAATCTCTTTTGCTTTGGCCCTAAATCTTGCCTTGATCGACGATCATGATACCGTGTTACGATTTTTTGAAAAAGAAGCCCGCCTTCGCAAAATACTGAATGAGGATGATCCAAGTAACAGTCGGGAGCCTCACCAACTCTGGAAAAGCTTGAAGAAGTTTCATAAGTTGAAATATCTGTTCGCCAAAGTACAGGGAATTAAGATCTTCAATAAGTATTACGATCAGTTTCGTAGCGAACTAGAAGGAGATTTAGATTTTAACTTTATTGCAAAGATTATTATTGGTAGTGAGACTTATAAAGAATATATATCACACCCCAACAATGGCTATTGGCAGGAACTTTTCCGGCACTTTGCCACGATTTATTGGCATCGCCGTTTAGCTTCTGAAGATCAGGCGCGACGAGCACTTGGTGCGCTCTCGTCTACAGCAAGTGAGATGTTCAGTACGGTGGTCGGACAGGTAGGTTGGCGTCGTGGTATGCTCGATGGTGATCTAGAGCTAGAACAGTCCCTGACCGCTATATTAGAGCCCCTAGATATCATAACAGAGAAGACACCATTCAGACTTACCGATAGCTTTATTCCAGGCTTTTGGGGACACAATGCGCTCTGGCTAGGTAGCAAAGAGCAGTTAGTGGAACTGGGCCTATGGGCCCATCCAGCAGTCACCCCACACCATACGTTGATTGAACAGGGATATGGCATCATTGAAGCAATACGAAAAGGGGTGATGCTCTCAACGATAGAGTTATTTACCAATGTGGACTCATTAGGTGTTTTGCGTAAGGGAGAGATCACTTCTGGAGAGTTACGCCGGGGAATTATTAATGCTTTTAATCATTTAGGAAAGCCATATGATTTTTCCTATGACATTGAGACCTCAGATGCCTTGATCTGTTCGGAGTTGATCTACCTGACCTTTGAACGGATATTCTGGCCGACTCGTTACTATCTTGGGCGTTGGACTTTGCTGCCTGATGATGTGGTTTCAAGAACTTTAGATAGTGGACCACTTAGTGTTGAGCTGCTCTACCTAGATGGAGAGCAGATTGAGAGTAATCTAGTCGTAGGTGAGATGGCCCGCCTGATGGAGAGTTACCAGCGATAGGAGAGTCCAGCATGAAGACGGGGCCCACTCGTCAGTAGTCGACTGCTGCCCTGATTACTAACTGAGCTGGTTCGATAGTAGTAGTCTAGCAAGAGCCTAATACCATGACCTTGAGATGAATAGAGCTTTAGCCCAAGGCCGATAGTAAAAGTTGAAGATATACTTTTATCCCCACTCTTAGTTATCCCCCAAGCGTAGCTGGTAGCAAAAAAAGGAATCCGTTGATTAAAGGCCAGTGGATTTCCATTAAAGTGCCAGTTTAGTCCCCCTCCCACCTCAAACGATGTAGTCGATAGATCACTACCATTCATAACTGTTAGGCGTTGTGAGTTAAGAGTGGTGGTGGCCAATAGGGAGATATCCTTCCAGGAGGAGAACTGCTGGTTAAGTAGTCGTTCATATCCTAGCTGCAGCTCAAACGATGAATTATCGCCACTGTTGACTGAATTTTGGTTATTGTCATAACTAGAGCTTAAAACTTGGAGAGCTAGTTGACCCCATAGTTCACTGGTTGTCCCAAAGATCCCTCGACCCTGACCTTTAGAGTTATTCTGACTGTCCATATTTATAAAGTAACGCCTCTTACTTAACATTAGCTTATCCAGCTCTTCTGCACTTAATCTTTTGGGAGGCAGAATATCGTGGCCATCAGTTTGCTTAAGGTTTAGTCGTTGGGCGGTTCTCTGGGTCTCATTACTACTAGTCTGTTGGAGAGAAGAGGGGGGTAGAAGGGATGGGACAGAGGGGGGAAGTCGATCAGGGTCAATTGTTACCTTGACCGCGGAAGCGATTTTAATTGTGATAATATTATCCACATAGAGTGGCTTAGAATCTTTGGTTTCATAGAGATACCAGACAGAACGAGTCGGGGATGCTTTTATCATTGCAGCACGCCCAAAATATTGCCCTTGGTTGGAGAGTTTGGCGTGGAGATTAATTGATAGTCCGTGGTCCAATCCTCGGTTGATTAACATACTTTTTCGGCTGCCTGAGAGATTAATTATTCGGGCAATAAATTTACTATCGACTGGTAGTTTTCCCCAAATAGTCGGACAAAGACAGATCATCAAAGTTAATAGCAGACTAACAGTGGTTATTTTTGTTGTGATTAGGGTTTTCACAGTATTACGTAGATCTCCCGAATAAATCGTGCCGGTCGGTGATTAACCTATATGTTAGGGTATCTAGGATCAGCTGACAATTTTTTAGGGTAGACTTTAGTACATGCCATCTTTTACAATAAAGTAGCAATAAAATATGGAATATCTAATCTGACTAATCATGCATATTAATGTCTAGAGGATGCTATTATGTCTAACACTGAAAAACGAACCCCTAGTTTAACTACAATGATTCTTTTTGCTCTGATTTTGGGCCTATTGACTGGGATGGGCCTTAACTTTCTGGTCGGACATGCTAGTGAGCCGGTAGTTTATTTTATTAATAGCTATGTTATTAATGGTCTCTTCGCTGTTATTGGAAAAATGTTTATCTCATCGATCAAGATGTTAGTAGTACCACTGGTACTGGTCTCCTTGGTGGTGGGAGTTGCTGGAATTGGTGATCTGGGAAAATTGGGACGCGTCGGCGGTAAAACTCTATTTTTCTATATGATGACTACCGGTTTGGCGATCACTCTGGCCTTACTCATTGGGAAGTTAATTAATCCTGGTGAAGGGGTAAATATTGTCGCCGAGGGGGCAAGCTTTACTGCTAAAAATGCTCCTTCGTTTACCCAGGTATTAATCAATATCATCCCTACCAACCCATTTGATGCCATGGTTGAGGGGAACATGTTGCAAATTATCTTTTTTGCACTGTTGACGGGGATGGCGATTGCCTCATTGGGTAAAAAAGCAGAAGGAATTCTTTCCGTTTTTCAGGAGATTAATGAGATTGTAATGAAGATGATCACTTTGGTGATGTTAGTTGCCCCTCCTGGTGTATTCTGTTTGATCTCTAAGGTATTTGCCACCCAAGGGCTGGCAGTTCTTTTGCCATTAGTAAAATATATGGCAACTGTATTGTTGGTGTTGGGCGTTCATCTGATGCTTGTCTATGCGGGGGCATTAACTATTTTTGCTCGTCTAAGCATTATTACTTTTTTCCGTAAGTTTTATCCCACCCTACTAGTGGCGTTCTCTACCTCTAGTAGTAATGCCACTATTCCAGTTACCATGCGGGCCGTAACAGAGCGTTTAGGAGTTTCGAAGGGGATCTCCTCATTTTCCATTCCATTTGGTGCAACAATTAATATGGATGGAACAGCTATTATGCAGGGAGTGGCCGTTGTCTTTATCTCCCAGGTTTATGGTATCGATTTGAGTCTATCGGACTTTTTGATGGTGATTATCACTGCGACCATGGCATCAGTTGGCACTGCCGGGGTACCAGGAGTTGGTTTGATTACACTCTCAATGGTGCTAACCCAGGTTGGACTGCCGATTGAAGGAATTGCTCTCATTATTGGTGTTGATCGCTTGTTGGATATGTCTCGGACCATGGTTAATATTTGTGGTGACGCAATCGTCTCAATTATTGTTAGTAAAAGTGAGGGTGAGTTTGATCCCAAAATCTATAATGATATGAATGCTGGTATAGGCGGGACCGAAGATCTGCTCCATGATATTGATAACTCCATTCATACTTCTCATGAACTCTATATCGCTGACGAAGCAGCTCGTGAGGAGGAACGACGCTTGGGGAGTGAGCGGCGGGTGGATGAGCGACGAGAAGATGATCGCAGCTAATTAAGTATCGTTGATCCAGAAAAAATTATTTGAACCTCTCCACTAAATAGGGCCGATTCTCTATCGACTGCGGGATGGATAAATATATCTCCTCCACTGGTGGTCACTCTAATTTTGGTTTCAGCTATGTTAAAGAAAGGTTCAGCCGCTAATGCTGCGGCCACAGTGCCAGTGCCACAGCTTAAAGTCTCTCCCTCCACCCCCTTTTCAAATGTTCTGATTTTGAGGTGATTTTCACCGAGGAGTTGTACTAGGTTAATATTAGCACCGTAAGGAAGCGAGGAGTGGGAGCGCAGGGGAGGAGCGAGTTTCGTGAGGTCGAAGCGATCTACCTCATCTACCTTTAGTACCAGATGTTCGACGCCACTGTTGATATAAAACTGATCTTTTAGTCTGGTATCGTACGAAGCAAGATCTTCAATTGTATACTCTGCTCGATCACTGAAATTGCCCATCTCGATCTGAACCACGCTGGGGGAGGTAATCAGTGCAGAGTACTCTCCATTATCGGTAGTAAATTGATATTTTGCAGACCTATTTAGTTTGAGTATTTGGTGGGCAAAGAGGGTGATGGCACGAGTACCATTACCACACATCTTGGCCGGCTTGCCGTCCGAGTTCAGATAGCGCATATGGAAATCACAGCTATCACTATTTTCTAGGAATAAGACACCATCAGCGCCGATTCCGGTGCGTCTTGTACATAGCCTACTCCAGAGGGCGACATCTTGATGAGGGATCTCCTGTTGGCGGTTATCTAGCACTAGGAAGTCATTACCGGTGGCCTGCATTTTATAGAAAGTGATTTTTTTTCTCATAGTTAAAATAACTGCCGGTGGATTGAGTGGAGTAGTTGATCTGTAGCGGTATCCGGGACCAGCAGTGAGATCGCATTACTGGTAGCGTGGTCTAATAACTTATAGTGTTCCAGTTTAGATATCTCCTTGGTCAAGATCTCCATAATCTGATTACGATAGCTGTTCTCCTTAATACTATTTCCGACGATTGAGATTAGGGACAGTCCAGTAGTTGCACTATGATCCGGCATATCTGTTCGTTCGTAGATCCCTTGGTAGGAGCTCTCTTTGATTAGAATTGAGTAGGATGAGAGAGAGTATTCTAGATGGTAGATTTCAACTCGCTCAAACTGTAACCACTTTAGGAGAGGAGGGAGTTGATTGGCAGGATTACCACTTTGCTCAATTTTAACTCTAACCATATTCGAGATAGAGGTAATTGACTTGGCCCCCTTGGTCTGCCCCTGATTGCTGATGATAGTGCCGGGGAACTTGGGGTTGGTAGAGTTTTTTAATACAACTGGTATATCTTTCTGGCTGGCCGGCCCAATTGCCTTGGCATGAATACAGGATGCCCCTAGGTAGGTAAGGGCCGCCGCCTCTTGGTAGTTCATGGCATCGACAGTTTTGGCCTGAGGTTCAACCGAAGGGTCGGCGCTCATCACTCCATCCACGGTCTTATGAAGTTCGATCTGTGTGGCATCTAAAAAGTTGCCAAATAGCGTTGCGGAGTAGTCAGATCCCTCAAAGCCTAATGTGGAGGTCAGCCCCTTTTTAGTACTACCGATAAAACCTTGCAAAATAGGGATTTCACCCGCCTCTAAAATAGGGCGAATTACTGCTTGGCACCTATCCTGTGAGAGATCCATGATGGGGGAGGCTTTGCCAAAAAAAGTATCAGTAATTATAACTAAGCGTGAGTCCAGCCAATGTGCAGCAACTCCTTGTTGGATTAAGATGATCTCCATAATGGATGAGGATAGCAGTTCACCATAGGAGAGAATTTTATCTTGGATCTTAGGATTATTATCCTTCAGAATTGTCAAACCTTGAAATAGCTTGTTGAGTTCATCGAAGAGATGGTGAATCCGGTGACATTGGGAGTCCTTCTCACTTAAACCAAAAGAGGCTAGTTGTGAGAAGTGAAAGGCTCGGATCTGGGCCAGAGGTTGACTCCCTTGGTCACTTTTACCGCTTTCGATCGCATTGGTCAGATCGAGCAGTTTCTGGGTAGTTTTTCCCATCGCCGAGAAAAGCAGTAGGATATTAGCTCTCTTCGTAGCACTCTTGATAACAGAGATAACACCTTTAATTGCCTCGGGAGATGAGAGGGAGGAGCCCCCAAACTTTAAAATAGTTAATGGAGAGCGATTTTCCCCTTGCTTGCTTTTTGTTGTCACTTCAGTCTATCCTTAAATTTACAGATTATATGCCTATTTAATACTATTCTGCTTATGGAGTTATTTCAATGGATGGAGAAGGGATTAAGCCATTTTCTGGCGTTTTTACAGCACTAGTTACCCCGTTTTTAGTAGGAGGGGAGGTAGATTACCCCAGCCTGATCAGGTTGATAGATCAACAAAAGGGGGCGAAAGTCTCCGGTCTGGTGGTACTAGGTACTACCGGCGAGACCCCGACCTTGACCATCGCAGAACAGGAGAGGGTGGTCGCCACCGTAGTGGAGCACTACCAAGGAGAGGGTGAGATTATTATCGGAACGGGAACTAACTCGACCGCCTCTACTTTAGAAAGTTGTCAACGTGCCGTTTCTTGGGGAGTAAAGGATTTTCTAATTGCTACTCCCTACTACAATAAGCCGAAACAGGATGGTCTATTTGCTCACTATAGCGCGGTAGCAGAACAGTTCACCGATTGTCGGATTGTCCTCTACGATGTTCCTGGTCGAACTGCTTGTCACTTTGCCGCTGAGACGGTGTTGGCATTACAAGCAAAGTATCAAAATATTGTTGCGGTCAAGGATGCCTCGGGTGATCTGACCAAGATGAATATTTATAAGAAGCAGGCAAAACCAGGGTTCTCTCTGCTCTCTGGGGATGATCCATTACTGTTACCAACTTTAGAAATGGGAGGAGATGGAATTGTTAGCGTTGCTTCCAACCTGATTCCGGCTGAGATTGTCCAAGTATACAACTGTTTTGCCAAGGGGGAGCTGGCCTCGGCCAGCAAACTATTCGAGCAGAAGTTATCTCTTTACCAGGCCCTGTTCAAAGAGAGTAATCCAATACCGGTAAAGTGGTTTATGAACAAAAATAAAATTATTGCTCACAATATACTACGTCTTCCTCTAACTCCCCTAAGTGAAGAGTTAGTCACTCAGTATTCCAAGGAGTTTCTAGGTGAGTAGCTACAAAGTTGCTCTGCTGGGGGCCAAGGGGCGAATGGGGCAGGAGATTACCCGGCAGATCGAAGCGAACTCCCGTCTAACGCTGGCTTACGCTATTGATACTGATGTGAAGTTGGTTAAAGAGCAGTTTATGGCCTGTGATGTGATTATTGACTTTACGGTGGCAAATGCTCTCAAGAGTAATCTACTTTTTTTAAGCGAGCAAGAGATCGCCCTACCGCTGGTTAGTGGTACCACTGGTTTGGATCGTGATGGGATGGAGCTTTTAGCCTCTTATCAAAACAGTGCTCCTGTAATTCATGAGAGCAATATGTCGTTAGGAGTTAATCTACTCTTTTCATTAGTGGATCGCTACGCTCCAATCCTAAAAGAGCATGGCTTTGGCCCTTCGATGGTGGAGAGCCACCATGTTCATAAGAAGGATAGTCCTAGTGGTACTGCAGTTACTCTGTTTGAGCTAATGGACAGTCACTATCAGCAAGCGACTGGATTTACCAGAGAGCAGATTGTCTCTCATCGTATCGGCGAGGTAGTAGGTGAACACACCATCTGTTTCTCTTCTGCCGGTGAGGATATAGCAATTTCTCATAGTGCAAAAGATCGTTCTATCTTTGCTCAGGGGGCAGTAGTTGCGGCCAGTTGGATTGTGGGCAAAACACCTGGTAGCTATTCGATGCGTGAGGTTCTTGGTGTCTGATTGTGAACGATTAGCAACACTGGCCAGTGGGCGTGAGATCGAGTCATATCGTTTTGGCACAGGAGATTTTCACCTGCTACTGATCGGGGGAGTACACGGTAATGAGATTGAAGGAGTGGAGCTAATCAATGCTCTGCTCAGTCGCTTTAAACAATCTTTTGAGTTAAATAATCTAACCGTGCTGATAGTTCCCAATCTCAATCCCGACGGGGTGGCAGCAGTTAGACGACAAAATGATAATGGAGTAGATCTCAATCGTAATATGCCGACCAAGGATTGGAGTCCTGAAGCATTGAAGCCAGAGTATCTGCCAGGTCCCAGTGCCGCCAGTGAAATTGAGACTCAGGTACTGGTTAAACTAATCGATGATTTTTCACCTAATTTCATTATCTCCATGCATAGCTTTAAGGAAGCGATGATTAATACCAACGGAGATTGTGGAGCGGCAGCGGATGTGATGCATCAGCAGTGTGACCTACCAGTCAAAGATGATATTGGGTATCCAACTCCGGGATCTTTAGGAACCTATGCAGGATGGGAGCGAGCGATTCCGACGATTACCCTCGAGGTATTAAGAGATGAGGAGCTAACGATAATTATCAAAAGGATCTTACCGGCACTAATCGCCACGATAGAGCACTTCAATCAAAATAAACATTAGGAGAGAGTAGATGGATCGAGTAAGTTACAATCGGGGAAATTTGGCTTCTTGGTGTGAGATCATCGATGATCTCTATAATGGTAGAATTGATGGCGAACCTGCCTCCGAGCAGCTGGTAGCAGTGGCTGGAATTGTTGATGGGCTAGATATCGGTAAATTGAGGGTGGCGGAGAAAAAAGATGGCCATTGGCAGGTGAACCTCTGGGCCAAACAGGCGATCATGCTCTATTTTAAGTATGGTGAGAATGATATGTTGGATGGGGGTGTGATGAGTTACTTTGACAAGGTGCCAGTCAAAAGAGAGTGGGACCGTGTGCGAGTTGTACCGCCTGCAGTCTCTCGCTACGGTAGTCATTTGGCCCCAGGTGTGATTCAGATGCCTAGCTATGTTAATATTGGAGCCTTTGTTGACTCTGGTACCATGGTAGATACTTGGGCAACAGTTGGTTCCTGCGCTCAGATTGGAAAAAATGTCCATCTCTCTGGGGGAGTTGGAATTGGTGGTGTGCTGGAGCCGGCCCAAGCAACTCCTGTCATTATTGAGGATAACGCCTTTGTTGGTAGTCGTTGTATTATCGTCGAAGGTGCCGTTGTTCACGAAAGAGCAGTACTTGGGGCCAACGTGGTTATTACCGGTAGCACCAAGATAATTGATGTGACTGGTGAACAACAGGTGATCTATAAGGGAGAGGTACCAGCGGACTCAGTGGTTATTCCTGGAACCTATGCAAAACAATTTCCGGCGGGAGAGTATGGAGTGCCTTGTGCACTAATCATTGGGAAGCGTAAAGCTTCTACCGACTTGAAAACCAGTCTAAACGCCACCCTACGCGAATATGAGATCAGCTAAACATCGTATCGGTATTTTTGACTCCGGCATTGGTGGCTTCTCTATTTTAAGAGAGTTATTTAAAAGTGGTTTAGATGCTAGTTACTATTACTTTGCTGATCAAGCTTACGCCCCTTACGGTGAACGCAGTGATGGTGAGATTTTAGAACGGAGTGAATGGATCATTCGCCAGCTGCTAAAAGAGCAGGTGGAGTTAGTGGTTGTAGCGTGTAACACCGCCACTGCTGCGGCGATTGATCAGCTTCGCCAATTATATCCAGATCTTCCACTAGTGGGAGTTGAGCCCTACATCAATATTAAAAATCAGTCAGATTGGAATGGTCCAGATAATGTCTGTGTAATTACAACTCCGCTAACTGGTAAGTCGTCTCGCTTCAAAAGTCTTAAGCAGCGTTTAGACCCTCAAGAAGAGGTGGATCACTATAGCTGTCCCAACCTTGCTCGTTTAGTGGAGGAGAAGTTTAATAATCCGACCATTGATATAACTTCCTCTTTACGAGAGGAGTTACTTCCTTTGATGGAAAAGGGGTATCACGGAGTTATTTTAGGGTGTACTCACTATCCTCTAATTCGCCAAGAGATTGAGGCCATAACTTCAATGGTTACTATCTCTCCTTGCGAAGGTGTTGCGGCACGAGTGGTGCAACTTGTAGGGGAGTGTGATCTAAAAGTGCCGGCTGCCTCTGATTCTACTGCGATCTTCTATTTTCGTACAAGTCTTAACAGCGACTCTGGGTGGGAGGGGCAACTGGCCCCCTAATTTTATTTCACTCTCTATGATTTAACTATTGCGTGTAATCGCCTGAGACATGTTGTGGACGTGGGAGCGAACCTTTCTTAACGCTACGACCATATCAGAGAAAGTCAGCGTTGAAAGTGGATCATAATTTCCTTCTGCCGCCCGCTCTACATAACGAGAGCGAGAGTCCTCGGTTAGCAGATATAGCTCCTTGGTCATTCGGTCGTAGATTACCTGATCATGGCCAACAGGGTCACTCATCCCCACAATAACTTTAGTGTAGAAGGAGTCGACCTGATCAAATAGATTAAGGTAGTCTGTTTTGGCCCAGTCGGCGATCGGGGTTTCTTTAGCACAGCGTTTTTTTAGGATGGCGGTTAACATCAGATAGTCAGCGATACTTTCAAGCTCATCGGCCAGTCGTACCACTGCTTGTGCTTCATTTGACTGTTCTGTCGTTAACGCCCGCTCCATTATCTGGCAGACAAAAAGAGTCACCTCTTTTTGAATATTATCTGTGATATGCTCATAGTTTCTTATTTTTGCCTCTAGCTCAGATGAGTGTTCTGGAGAGTTGATATACTCCCTTGTAGTGGCAAACATCCTGGTGACAATATTACTCATCTTCTGAATTTCAGTTTGGGCTTGCAGTAGAGCAGCCGAAGGCGCCATTTGCGACAGATCCCCCAGCATCACTAGATGGTACTGCTCCTGCTCTCTGGTCTCTGGAGTGATCCTTTGAATAAATCTGACCAGATGATTGATAAAAGGGAGAAATAGGATGGTGGCAGTTACATTAAAGATGGTATGCCCAGTGGCGATATGAATTGCGATGTTGGGCTTATCTCCACTTTCATTAATAAAGTTGGAATTACCTGGTACCAGCCATTCGATAAATTCAACAAAGTAGGGAAAGATAGTCAATATGCAGAGAACCCCCAGAACATTAAAAAAAGCATGGGCACGACTGGCACGTTTGGCATGGATATTTCCTCCGACTGAAGCCAGAAGAGCGGTAATCGTTGTTCCGATGTTCTCGCCTAGCACTAAAGCGGCAGCAGTGTGAAAGTGGATTACTCCACTGCTGGCCAGGGCGATGGTAATTCCTAACATCGCCGAAGAGGATTGAACTACGAGGGTTAAGAGACAACCCACTAATATACTGGCCAGATATGAACTATAGTTCTGTGCGGAGAAGTAGCTGATCATATCTAAAAATTCTGGCATTGTACGCAGTGGTTTGAAGGCACCGCTCATAATTTTTAAGCCAAAAAAGATCAAGCCAACACTAAAGATAACTTTGGCCAACTGTTTTAATTTTTCTGACTTGGCAAATAGCATGGGGAAGATGCCAGCACCAATTAGCAGAAGCCCATACTTTCCAACTTTTATCGAGATGATCCAGCCAGTGATTGTTGTTCCAATGTTGGCCCCAAAGATAACTCCGACTGCTTGCTTAAGTTGCATTAGACCAGCATTGACCAGACCTACCACCATCACGGTGGTGATTGATGAACTTTGAACAATCGTCGTAATTCCTAGGCCGACAAGTACCGCTAAAACTCGGTGAGTAGTAAGAGAGTTGATAATGGTGCGAATAGTGTTACCCGCATACGCTTGCATGGCATCAGACATCCCTCTCATGCCATAGAAAAAGATTCCTAAACCACCCAATACTGTGTAAATCATCGTGAAAACATCCATAACGTCAATATAACCATTTTTTTTACAGTGGGCCAGAGCCGTTCGTTATTGTGCGATGCGTCGAGAGCGGCTCATCGAGTCGTTGTGCTCTTGATTCGACTTTCAAGCTTGTCGCTGGCGGTGTTCAAGTGAAAAAAGGGTGTCGCGGAGTTTTTGAAGTAAAAATTCAACTTTAAACTGAAGCTCCTAAAATAGAGAATCCTGAATCGACATATAATATTTGGCCGGTCACTCCTCCTGATAGATCAGAAGATAGATAGAGTGCGGTTTGTGCCACCTGCTCTGCAGTAACATTACTGCGTAGTGGGGAGCGCTCCTCCACACTCTTCAAAATTTGGCGAAAACCAGCAATTCCTGAGGCGGCCAGCGTCTTAATCGGGCCCGCAGAGATACAGTTAACCTTAATCCCTTGTGGCCCTAAATCGTTGGCCAGATAGCGCGAGGATGACTCTAGCGCCGCCTTGGCCACTCCCATTACATTATAGTTATCAATTACCTTCTGTGAGCCATGATAGGTCATAGCGACAATTGAGCCCCCCTCATTCATTAAGTCTTTTAGCGAGTTGCTAAGCGCAACTAGTGAGTAGGCAGAGATATCAAGCGCCATGGCAAAACCCTTGCGACTAGTCTCGACAAATGGCCGTTTTAGATCCTCGCGGTCAGCAAATGCCAGGGAGTGAATCAAAATGTCAAAGGTTCCCCACTGCTCCTTAACGGTGTTGTAGAGGGATGAGATATCATCATCCTTGGCGACATCAAGCGGACAGGTAAAATCGGCTCCGATCTCTTGGGCCAAAGGCTCCACTCTCTTCTTTAGGGCATCATTTAAATAGCTCAGTGCCACTTGTGCCCCCTGCTCTTTTAGTGCCTGGGTGATACCCCAAGCGATCGAGCGCTCATTGGCGACACCTAAGATCAAAGCTCTCTTTCCAGCTAGTAGTTGCTTCATAGCGCAATATCCTTAATTAATTTATTACTGAACCATAGACTATCTGCATTGTGTCTAGATTTAAAGTATATAACCTTATGAGAATGAGGAGGGGTCGGCAAGAGAAAACTGACCTCAATCATTGTCAAGTAATAGTTCAAGGAGCAGTATTTATACCTAAAATTATACTTTTCAAGGGTGCAAATAATAGTAGGAGGATTGAGATGGAGAGTAAAAGATCATGGGCCGAGCCATATAAAATCAAAATGGTGGAGTTGTTAAAAATGACTACTCGCCAAGAGCGTGAGCAGGCGATTGAAGAAGCAGGTTTCAATACCTTTCTCTTAAAGAGTGATGACGTCTATATCGATCTATTAACTGATAGTGGAACTTCTGCCATGAGTGACCGGCAGTGGGCCGCCATCATGATGGGAGATGAGGCATATGCTGGCAGTAAAAATTTCTACGCTTTAGAAGATGCAGTTCAGAAGTTCTACGGCTATAAAAATTTAGTTCCCACCCATCAGGGAAGAGGTGCAGAGCATATGCTCTCTCAACTGTTGATTAAAGAGGGAGACTATATTCCAGGTAATATGTACTTTACCACGACTCGTCTCCATCAAGAACGGGCCGGGGGAATATTTGTTGATGTTATTGTGGATCAAGCTCACCGCCCACAAGATGATTTTCCATTTAAAGGTAATGTAGATATCTCCAAGATGGAAAAATTGATCAGTGATGTGGGGGCGGACAAAATCCCCTATATCAGTCTCGAAGGAAATGTGAACATGGCCGGAGGCCAGCCATTCTCGATGGCAAATTTAAAGGAGCTTTATACTCTTTGTCGTCAGCATGACATCTTGATTATGTTGGATGCCACCCGAACCGCAGAGAATGCCTACTTTATCCAACAAAGAGAGGATGGCTATAGCGATATGAGTGTGGCGGAGATTCTACTAGAGATCTGCTCCATGACAGATGGTTGCACTATGAGTGCCAAAAAAGATGGCTTAGTCAATATCGGAGGTTTCTTCGCTTGCAACGATACAGAACTCTATCAGAAGGCCCAAAACTTCTGCGTAGTTTTTGAGGGGCTCCATACCTATGGTGGGATGGCCGGCAGAGATATGCAGGCATTAGCAGTCGGTATTGAGGAGAGTGTACAGGATAATCATCAGCAGGCGCGGATTGGCCAAGTGGAGTACCTAGGGATGCAGTTAATCAAGGCGGATATCCCTATCGTACGACCTATCGGCTCTCACGCCATTTTCTTAGACGCCAAACAGATTCTCCCTCATATCGATCAGGATGATTTTCCGGCCCAGACCTTAGCGGCAGAGCTATATCTGGAGTCTGGAATAAGAGCGATGGAGCGGGGAAATGTCTCCGCTGGACGAGATCCATTGACTGGCAATAATCGGCGTCCGGAGCTAGAGCTGGTGCGTTTGACAATACCTAGGCGGGTTTACACACAGGCCCATATGGATGTTGTGGTGGAGTCGGTGGCTGAGGTCTATAAGCGACGTCAGGATATTAAGGGGCTTACAATGGTGTTTGAGCCTGAGTATCTACGCTTTTTCCAGGCACTATTTACGCGCAAATAGAAGTCTCTCTTTTGGGTTGAATTAGGGGCACTAATAGCAAATTGTAATAATTACACACCCTGTTTTTACGCATTGCGGGAAATTGGGTTTGGGTATAGGTTCCGGGCGAAATTTTAATAGTTTAACTTAATTTTTTGGAAGGAACTTGAACCATGAAACGCCTATTTTATTCAACAATTCTGCTAATGCTCACAATCTTGGTATTGGTTGTGCCTGTCTCATCTGCCCACGGATCTGAGTACTCTAAGTACAAGAGACGAGATGTTACCAGAGATATGCTACTTACTCGTTTACAGGTTGGAATTCCATACGCAAATATGTTGGGTATAGGATTTAACTTTAATTTTCTTGAGATTAATAGTGATTTCCACTTTCGTAATATGGAGCCACAAGCTCAAAGAGCTCGTCTGGTAGAGTACAAAATCAGCAGTCGCTGCTCAGTTGAGATACTTGAGGGGATGCCATCAAGAGGGCGCATCCTATCAGGTGAGCGTTATGGGATTCGTGATATCTCTTTTGTTTCATCCTATCCACGCTCTATTGATGGAGTGGAGCAAGAGGTAGTGGTTAAGCTCTCTAACTTTTATCATCGGCCAGGAAAGATGACTGTTCGTTGTCTAGGGTTAAATAGTAAATCAACGATTGCTGACTTTGAAGAAGCCGTTGAGCATAAAATTGTCGTTCGATAGTCTACTATTTTTTACTTCTGATTACCGATCGATCACTACTCTTTAAGGCCCCCTTGCGGATACGAATGGTTAAGGGGGTAACCTCTACCCACTCATCGTCACTAATCCATCCCATTGCACGTTCCAAATCCATGGGCGGTACGGGGGGAAGAATTACATTTTGATCCTTACCTGCCGTACGCATACTGGATAGGTGCTTCTGTCTAATCACATTTACATTGGTATCATTAGTTTTATTGTGTTCGCCAATGATCATCCCTTCATAGACTTCAGCTCCAGGAGTAATAAATTGAGTGCCGTTGGGTAGTAGATTAAATAGTGCATAGGGAGTCGCTTTACCGGGGCGATCGGCGATGATCGCTCCCTCTTGACGAGAGAGCATATCTCCAGCATAAGGGCGATAGCCTAAAAAGTGAGAGGAGATTAGTCCCTCCCCCCGAGTGATCGTTAGAAACAGAGAACGAAAGCCGATCAGTCCACGAGAGGGTACTTCAAATGTTATTCTGCTGCGCTCCTCATTTAGTGGTGTCAGCTCAGTCATCCTTCCTTTGCGGGCAGATAGTTTTTCAGTTACATGACCGGTGTTATTTGATGGTAGGTCAATTACCACCTCTTCATAGGGCTCTAATCGTTGCCCATCTTCGTTGGTGGTCATTAAAACCTCCGGACGGCCCACCATTAGTTCAAATCCCTTTCTTCTTAGCTCCTCAAAGACAATAGCTAGCTGTAGCTCCCCACGGCCTTTAAGTAGAAACTGTTTGGGGTCATCACAGCTGTCATATTTTAAAGCGACATTTTGCCGACAGGCAGTTATTAAAAATTCTTCTAGTTTACGTGAGGTAAGGTACTCACCCTCTCTGCCGGCCATCGGGGATGTGTTGACAGAAGTGTGAACTGCAACAGTTGGTGGCTCCACCTCTACTCGTGGAAGGGGATCAAGATTATGAGAAGCACAAATGGTATCACCGATCTTGCCATCACTCAGGCCAGAAACGATGGCAATCTCACCTGCTGATGTCTGGTCAACCTCTTTACTGCCTAAGGAGTCAAATAGATTGATGGAGGTAACTTTAAACTCCGGGTTACTGCCATCACTATTTATGCAGCTATAAAACTGATTTTTTTTGATCTCTCCTCGTTGAATCCGGCCAATGACTAACTGACCAAGATAGGAAGAGTAGGATAGGTTGGTAACTAGTAGCTGCAAGTCTTCTCCCTGACTAATATTGGGAGCGGGGAAGAGATCACTACTGATTAGATCTAATATAGGGTGTAAATTATTTCCACTCTCTCCGGGAGTAAAAGTTGTACTGGCCCATCCATGCTTGGCCGAAGCGTAGAGGGTGGGAATGTCGAGATCATAATCATGGAGATCCATCAGATCAATTAACTCTAAGAAGAGATCATCAATCTCATGCTTTACCTCATCTACTCGTTGGTCAGGACGATCTACCTTATTAATGATTACCGCAATTTTACAACCGCGCTCCATCGCCTTTTGCAAGACAAAGCGGGTTTGGGGTAGGGGGCCTTCTGAAGCATCAACTAATAGTAGAATACCATCAACCATCATCAAGGAGCGCTCTACCTCGCCTCCAAAGTCAGCGTGGCCAGGAGTATCTAGTAGGTTAATCTTTATTCCATTCCAGTTTAAAGAGCAGTTTTTTGCAGTAATGGTGATGCCACGCTCACGCTCCAGCTCTCCTGAGTCCATCACTCGATCAACTCCAATACTTTTCTTATCTAACGCCTCTGACTCACGTAGTAGTCCATCAATCAGGGTGGTTTTGCCATGGTCAACGTGGGCCACGATGGCGATATTTTTGAGGTGCAGCATTCTCTCTCCTAAATTAAAGCGCCTTAATGCGGTGCGCTTTAACTATCCAACTCTTACGAATGTGGCACTCTACTTGCAAATAGTTATTTCATCAATCTAAAATCGCATCAGGAGGGAGTTATGCGTTATTTAAAGTTAAAGGGTTTGGTTAGTTGTGCACTTATGCTGACCGCATGGATGGCCGGTGCAAATGTTGACATGAAGGGACAGTTGAAAATTGTAGGCCAGCAGAGGGTTAAGTCTCAAATGATGGTCGGGGAGAGCAGACAGGCGTTGGCGGGCCGAATTAACTTTGAGCTAACCGCCTCACCGGCGCAACTGAAGCGAGGTTTAGTTAAAATTTCTCACTTTGGTTTGGTAAACTTCTCATTTCCTCAACGGCTAATTACTGGCAAGAGGGGACGAGGTAAGGCACGTGCAGTGCAGGGTTTCTCCGCTAAGGGGGGGCAGTTCCTACGCTATGATGCTAGAAAGAATACTTTAAGCGGTGTAATTAAAGGTGGGATTGATTTTCCTCAACTGGGAGAGTTCGCCAGACGTGATATTCGTGGCCATAAGCAGGACTTTGAAGTAACTCCGATCCAGTTCGGCAGTGTCAAATTGGTGCTAAAACTTAACCGTCCACTTAAAAATAGAGGTGCCAAAAAGATCTTGATGCAGAAAGCCAAAGTCAAATTGACACTAAATGCATCTGATAAGTCTGATGGTACAACTCTAAAGCTAAGACCTTTTAGGTTAACCTATCGTCCGATTGATTTTATTCTCAAATATAGTTTCTGGAGGCAGCTCACATTTGGACGTAAACTATGTCTGCAGCCGGTTAGAATTAAAAGTTCTGTCAGTGACCCCAACCCCACCGGTAGTGGACTAGCTTTTGGAATGCCTGGTGCTTTCACTCATTGGGGTAAAGCGAATCTGACCTTTGCTGTTCGTGCTTGGAAAGATGTGATTGGTTCGCAATACAAAACACTAACTGCTACTGAAAGAGAGGAGCTTCTACCAATGATCGATGACGATGATTGTATCGAGGTCTACTTTGTAGAGAACTTCTCTCCTGAAGATCTCTATGGTGGTGGCGTTGCTCGCTCTGGTGGCCAGGCCAGCTCAACTATCACCAGTTCTGACGCTAACGCTTTCTATGGTATCGATCTAACCCATCTTGCTCATGAGATCGGCCATGTGGTAGGCTTAAGCCATCCTGGTAGTGGATCTAGTGGCCCCAATATGTATGACGGGTCGGGTGGAACTCTAATGTGTCCATCTGGTTTTCAAAATGATAACCCAGCGATCAACAGTCAGGAGAACTCAGATCTGCTGCAGAATCCTCTATTGACGAGTACCTTAATGTTCAAAGGAGCGGCAGTGGATTGTGTAGATAGTGGAGATTGTGGTGGGTGTCCCTCAATTTAATTTTAAACCTTTAAGCGACAGCAAGGTTGTCGTCCTAACTGGTGCCGGTATTTCGCAAGAGTCCGGCATCAAAACTTTTCGAGATAGTAATGGCCTTTGGGAGGAGCATGCGATTGAAGATGTCGCTTCCCCTGAAGGCTTTGCTCGTAATCCAGACCTCGTCTACCGTTTTTATCGCGCTCGTCGCCAACAGCTACAAGAAGATAGTATCGCTCCCAATCAAGCCCATAAAGCACTGGCCATCTTTGAACGTAAATTTAAGGGGGAGTTTCTACTGGTTACTCAAAATATTGATGATCTCCACCTTCGTGCCGGTAGTAAAAATCTTCTGCCAATGCATGGAGAGTTAAACCAGATGCGCTGCCAAGCAAGTGAGGAGATCTTTTCGGTGGTGGGGGATCTTAATGCTTCTACCATCTGCTCATGTTGTGGAGAGCGGGGAAATTTAAGACCCCATATTGTCTGGTTTGGAGAGATGCCACTCTATTTAACGGAGATCTTCCAAGCTCTACGCAAGTGTGACTACTTTTTCTCGATTGGTACTTCCGGTCAGGTCCATCCCGCCGCTTCGTTTGTTGCTGAGGTTCCCTACGATGCGGTACGGATTGAGCTAAATATGGAGCAGACTCCGGTCTCCTCGATGTTTAATCATGGTATTTATGGTCGGGCCGGTGAGATTGTTCCTGCCATCTTTGATCATGCCTTAGTTTGATCTATTTTTTAATTATTAGAGAAATTTTACTGCGTAGGAGTGGATCAGATATCCAATCCCCAGTAGTGCAATTCCACTAGAGTAGCAGCTCCAAAAGCTTAGGTTAAAGCGGGTTGCCAATAAAAATGGGATAAAAAAGAGCAGAGAGATGGGGATCGCCAGCAGGATGCTTTTGGCATAATCCATGGACTGCTGTTGATCTCCCCACTCTAGGTGAGAGAAGGCCAGTGCGATCAAGGTAGTCAGGGGCAGAGCAGTTAAAAAACCGGCCAGCCCACTTTTTTTTCCGGCCAGCCAAGAGACAAAGCTGATCATAAGTGCTGCAACAATTACTTTACTGGCAGCTAGCCACATGGTCGATTCCTAGTGATGAGGTGTAGTTAGTTCCACCGGTATGTTGGTATTTAAATCCGTTTTACCCAGATATTTAAGTCTTCAAATTCGCCGAAAATGTCACAGTTTTTGATAAGTCTTCCTGAATACTCATAATCCAATCTAAAAAATGATTTATTCATTCCAATACTTTTGGCCCTAGCGAGACTATAAGAGGTTAAAACTTTTTCTTCTTTTAAAATATTTTCCAGCTTTTTCATAATAAATTGCATGATTCCCTTTCCCTGTATTGATGGAATAGATGCACAATCAGTCAGTTCCGCATTTGAATATTTTAAATTGATTTCAGCGCTGGCGGCCGCAACCGGCTCATCACCCTGCATAGCAAGAACAAAATGAACATTTCTACCCATTACCGATTGAATATAATCAGGATTTGTAAGAGGTGATGGATAAGTTTCGAAAACCTGCCTGTAGATATAAATAAGTTGAGCAATATGGGTCTTGTCGGCTTTGATCAGTCTTATATTTTCAGGTAACTTCCTCTCTATTTTAGGCTTTGATTCATAGATTATTTTTTCAATCAACTGTGATTCAGCAACAAGGTCTGGACTCTCCGCTCTCGTTGCTGATGAAAATCGGGATAAAACATAGGCATCTTCACCGTTAAAATAGTAACGAAGTATGCCTTCCATTATGTAACCACGAGACAGGAATTTTTGAAAATCCTCCTGTTTTGCTTTAACAAAAACTTTGTCAAACTCATTGGTCTCGGCCAGCCACGCAAGCCGTCTCAACATATTACTGTAGTGCTTACATGAATAATCAATGACCTTTAGTCGTCTGTTGTAGTAGTCAAAAAATACATTTACTTTGTAATCATCTTCTTCAATTTCGAAATCAAGTCCATAAATGGTTCCAATAACAGTTGTTTTTACGCCCTTGTCCAAAGTTAGCTGAACAACTCCCATATCCTTGTCTGTTGGTTTTACCCCACTCCACTCATCGGTAACTTTCTTAACCACTTCTGATGACAGTGATTTCACTGCCTTATTAAGATTTAAATTAGTATTAGTAGCACTCTCTGGTGTTTGTTCCATAACACAATCCTCAATATATCTATTCATGATGGCCAACGTAACAAATATGTATGGTAAAGTATAACCAAATGGTAACTTGTACAATTCTGCGAAATTGTGTCCAAGTTTACCCAAAATACACAAAAGTTGTTGGATGATATTGTAACTACTTACATTTGAGCATGATATTTCTTATGACCGATAGATTCGATTTAGCGAAGTTATTGAGGTGTTTTAGAGTATATTTGATTTTCTTTTTTCCCTTTGTTACTTGAGTGTTATTACCGGTTGCGTTGGTCCAGTTGAAAATAAGAGAGTGTTGGCGCTTGAGGGAGACTATCGCATTGTAACTAGCACCATAGATATATTCATCAGTATCGTCACCGCCATAAATCTTGATCGTTCTCATATATTTTTTAATTTTTCGCATTACTTCACCTTTATTTCCATTAAAGGTATATCCGCCTCTAACTTTATCGCCATAACTTAAAACTGAAAACGAAACATTGGCATTATCTGATATCGATGAATATATGTTATCAAGTTGATGATACAACAACCTCAGGTTGGAGGTTTGAGATGAAGTTGTATCAATGCTTAAACCAAGATTATAAACACCCATAAGGTCCGGTAGTGTTCTCTCCACATCCTGTTTCATTAGTTCGATTAAGCTTTTGGTATTACAGCCATATTTTGCTTTTAAACTGTAGTCTGCTGCCCCCGTCCTCGGAAAGTTAGGGACTCGCCAATCGTCTAAGTTTAGGTAACTAGAACTTAATATTTGATGAACTATTTTTGAAAGAATTTCAATTGTTTCCTTGGAGGGGACTAATTCAGCACAAGCTATGCCGCTTTGTTGATTATGTATTTGATATGCCTGTTCAAGGTTAATCGTTATGGGAAATTTTTTATTTTCAATTGTACTTAATACTGTTTCAATCTTCTGAATGTCATATACAGGGAGCAAAGAGTGGGAGCGAAGGCACTGATTTAGATCTGTTAATGAGTTAATCTTTGGGCACTCAAGTGCATAGGCACTATTTAAATTAAGTAAGATTAATATAAATGCCCATAATAACGTTCTGTTCATGTTATTTGTCCCGTTCTGTCACACCGTTATCGGTTGATCAGGGTACTAGCATGAGGAGCGGCATCAAGTGTGCAACTGATTAGATTTACATTGGTTCTAAGATTTAACTATCTTCCATAACGGTGTAACTCTTCGCTGTGGATACTACCGAGTAGGGGGCACTCTCATAAATACTATCCATTTAGCGAGGCGATTAGCGGTTAGGCGAAAACTTGACGTAGTAGAAGATTCTTCATCAAATGTTATGGGCAGAGTGGTTAATTTATGTCAGGAAGAGAGTGTTGAAATAGTTAAGGAGATCAGATGCATAATTTCATAAGATATAGTCGACACCTTACATTCGCAATGTTGCTAGTTGCCACGACTCTTTTTGTTGGCGATGTTGATGCATTTGAAAAATCCAAACTGGTCTACTCTCCTAGATTTGAAAGCCCGCTTTCAAAAAGTATCAATCTTGGCGTAGTGGTATTAAATGATAGATATCAGATCTATCGTTCTAAAAAGCTAGGCAGGGCAGGGCTCTCTTCGTTGGAGCAATACCTTCGCTTAAACAACCTTCCTTTTCCCAAAACAATTATCTATATGAATGATGAGGGGTATGAACCATTTTATGAGTTTGCCATAGAGGAGTATAATCTTCAGGATAGTTATGACTATAAATTTTATCACAGTTATGACTATTCCTATCGAACCTATCTCGATGGTAACAACCCTTACCGCCCGCAGGATAATATTGATGATCGTTTTTTTACCTATCTAATTGATCGATATTTTGGTCTGGCTCAGTCTCCCCAATATGAACAGATTGAAGGAGGGATGGATGCCTTCTTTAGAATAATGAAAGTGCTGCTAGATCCGGCCAAACAGCCCGTTCTCTTTCACTGCTGGGGAGGTAGGCATAGAACTGGGATGATCGGGATGGCGATTCGTTACTTGCAAGGGGGGGAGTGGATCACTCCGATTGGTCAGGAGTTACTACCGGCCCAGGGTAGTGCAACGATTGTGAATGCCGCCCAAAAAGAGTATGTGATGCATAATAAGGATCGGGTCAGGGGTGAGAACTTTATCTTTATCGATCGTTTGGCCAATGATCCCAGGTTTATTGCCTTAAAAGAGCGCTATCAAAGCCCTTTAAACTAGCAGTATCAGCCGACTTTGGCACTAACTCCCTAATACCGAAAATATTACACTATCTGCAATAGTTATAGATATTGGCCCCACAATACCATAGTGTTGTCCGGATATTTCATACTGCTATTTATATTAAAGAGAAATCTTAGAGAGAAGAGATTATGAGCAAACTATTTGTTATGCAGACGTTAGTAGGAATTCGCAGATTTGCGCTTGTGGGATTAGTTGCGATTATTGTGAGCACCCTATTTTCAACTCACTATAATGCATATGCCATTGAAGAGGAGCATCAGCTAATTGAAATAGGATTGTCACAAGCTGAACTAGACACCATTAATCACTATGACCTAAATAGTGATCTAAATACTAAAAACTTGAATCGGGCACAAATGCTAGCGATTGATACATCTGACCAGAAAAGCTGCCAAGAGCTGTCCGCAAGGTTACAAAAGAGTAAACAGGCGATCAACTTTGACCCAGCAACATTTTGTGAGCATGATCCAGAGGCCCCCACCAGATTAGTTATTGTCCAGAATCAACATGACAGACTATATAAAAAACCAATCATGGAGAGAGAGTTCTCCCCCGAGGCCCAAGAGTTGATTGAGCGGTCTCAAGGCTTCCTATCTCTTGGAGTAGGGTTTATGGGGTTGCTTTATCTGCTACCAGAATCAACTACCAACTGGAGTAAGGATGGAATGTCTTTATCCTCAATACTTGATAATTACCGGGAGAATGTAGCTGCTGGGCCAGTTTGGGACAATGATGGCGCTGCAATTAACTACATCGGGCACTCATATGCAGGAAGTATCTACTATGTTGTGGCCAGAAAGTCGGGCTTTTCAGTCATGAAGTCTTTTGGTTACACATTTTTTATGTCCACCTTCTTTTGGGAGTACGGTCTTGAAGCATTTGCCGAAAAACCTTCGAAGCAGGATCTTTTGATTACCCCTCTATTAGGTGCAGCCTTGGGTGAGGCCCTCTACCATCTTAGTTTGAAGATTGAAGCTAATGATGGAAAGCTAATTGGCTCAAGCCTTCTGGGTAGTGTGGTGGGCTTTATGGCTGACCCCGGAACTCCTCTTCTAAATGTAGCTAATAATATTACGGGTACCAAAATATTTCAATCTGTCAAAACCACATATGTCTCTGGAAGTGTAGGCGATATGTACAATTATGTTTACCAAGACTCATCCCACTTTTATAAGGATGACAACAGTGACAGTGACTCTTACGCCGGTATTCACTTCAAGTTCATTTTTTAGTTCACAAGTCGATTGACACTAATTTCTAATGCTTAGTACCTAAATATCCGACAAGTTTCGCATGAAAACTTGGTTGTTGGCGTATTTATCACTAACACTACTTTTAAGTGTCGCATATTCAAGTAGTCCATCTAAGCTAGAGGGCGCAACTCTGCCGGAAGGCAGTAAAAAAATTGCCTTCTATCCAGGCTCATTTGATCCTCCTCATAAAGGTCATGCGCATATAGTAGATACTATTCTTAATGAATTTGGCTTTGATAAAGTGGTGGTTGCAGTCAACACCCGTCCTCCGAAAAACTATATGGTCTCCATCGCTGATAGGGTAGAACTGGTCAAGAGGCAGTTTGGAAAAAATATAGATAAAATAGAGATTGTGATAGAGCCTCCTGAAGGGAAAGACTTTCTCAAAAAAACCATTCAGCAAAAATATCAAACAACTGTTTGGTCAGCAGTGGGCAGCGATGGGTGGGCAGGAATTCCTCAAAAAATCAGAGATGATGCTGCCAATAAATGGATATATATTACTCGTGATGCCGGTAGTGAGGCACTTCCTAAAGTGGCCAATATACATACTTTTAAAGGACCGGTTGGGTATTCATCAACTAAGGTTCGAAAACAACTGCTTGGATCTCACTATTCAAATAAAGACCTAAGTGCTGCTACAATCAAATATATAAAAGACAATAATCTCTATATTGCCAATCAGCAGACTCTACATATTAATAAAGCTAATTTTATTAAAGAGTGGAAGCACTTTCAATATGTTTATAACTTTACAGATCTGCCGCCCCCTGAATTTAAAGACTTTCAACAACCTAAGGCATGGAGAGAGAACTTTGTTCGTCATGCTATCCTTAAACAGCAAATTCCAACTAACCAAGCGCAGAAGTTGTGGGATAGCTCACGAAGTTTTATCAAGCATGGTGGGATTAGCTCGAATGCCAACTGCTATAAAGCGGTAAGAAATACCATGGTGAATTTTGTCTCTGAGTAGCAAGGTGTCCTTTTGCCGGTTGGCACCTAGTTCATTAAACTGATAAGGTTGATGCAACAAAAGTAAGACAGGAGAGGGTAATTATGGAGATCGTAAGAAAAGAGACAAAGCAGAGAATGAGCAGAGCAGTTATTCACAATAATACGGTCTACTTTTGTGGCCAAGTTGCAAAGGATACAACCCAAGATATTTCACATCAAACCAAAACAACATTAGAAAAAATTGATCAGCTGCTTGAGAGCGTCGGCAGTACTCGCAAAGATATTTTATCCACAACTATCTATATAAAAACCATGGAAGATTTTAAATCAATGAATGAAGTTTGGGATAGCTGGGTGATAGAGGGGTGTGCACCAGCAAGAGCGTGTGTTCAGGCGAGTATGGCGCGAGAGGAGATATTAGTAGAGATGAGTGTTATCGCTGCTGTAAATTAGGCCTAGTCAAGTCAGCTGCTTGGACTCTGGATGTCTTCTTCTCTCAATAGTCATAATTTCTCGTTGTTGCTTCTCACGTTAATTATATCGTCAGTGATATCCTTTTTCTGGGGAATAGGGTAGTTATTGAAAATAGGGTTACGATTCTCAATCTGGAGGCAGCATGTTTAGCGAAATATTTAAGGTAAAAAAACCGATTATTGGCATGATTCATGTCAGAGCACTACCGGGGACGCCCAAATTTGCAGGAGAGATTAACCCCATTATTGACCAGGCCATTCAAGAGGCTTTGGCCTATAAAAAGGCTGGTATCGACTCCATTGCCATCGAAAATATGCACGATACTCCCTATCTGAAAGGGGAAGTGGGGCCGGAAATAACTGCAATGATGAGTATTGTTGGTTGTGAAGTGAAAAGGGCATCCAACCTTCCATGTGGGATTCAAATTTTAGCTGGAGCAAATATTGAGGCAATGGCAGTAGCGCAAGCCTCTCAACTAGACTTTATCCGGGCCGAGGGGTTTGCCTTTGCTCATGTCGCCGATGAGGGGCTCATTGAGTCGTCTGCAGGTAGACTGCTTCGCTATCGAAAACAGATGGGGGCCGACAATATTGCAGTTTTCTCGGATATTAAGAAAAAGCATAGCTCCCATGCGATCACCTCCGATATTGATATCGCTGAAACTGCCAAGGCGGTCGAATTTTTTGGTGGGGATGGAGTTATTATTACAGGTATGGCGACGGGAACCACCGCAGATATTGATGAGCTTACTGTAGTTAAGCAACACTCAAAAATTCCGGTATTAGTTGGCTCCGGCGTTACTATTGACAATGTTGAGTTATACCTTAAGCATGCAGATGGCTTAATTGTCGGCTCCTATTTCAAAAAAGATGGTTACTGGGAAAATAAGCTGGACTATGACAAAATTTCTCAGTTTATGACTAAAGTGGGCCATCTCCGTACTTAGATTAAATGAAGGCCAGATGTTTTTACCTTACTCTATTTCGATTTCTATTGCCTCATTTACACATCGATATTTTTGATCCAAATTGCCAATCATGTGATACCTCTGATCTCCAAAAACAATCACAGCATTGTGAGTTTTTTTTGTAAAAACAGCGGCCTGTATCAGTACAGCACTAAGGTAAGAATATTGGTCAATTAAAAATGAAATAATTTGAAATAGCAGGGTCGTAAAAGAACCCTGCCGATTGCTATAAGCGACTACTTTCCAGTAAAGTTTGCTGCTACAAATTCTCCTGAGAGTTTCAAAAAGATATAGAGTTTTTTACCCTTGATTCCTTTTTCATTATTAAAGGTTGCAACCCATTCATTTCTACCTTTGAAGTTCCTTTTTTCAGATTGATCAAACTTTGATTGCATCCATGATTTATCGATCTTCCCAGCCTTGACTAATCTTTGAACATGAGTTCTTCCAATTACTCCCGTTTCCTCTTTTTTTATCTCAGCTTGATCACTCGCATCTCCGTGCCCATGCGAGTGGCCATGATCGTGAGAATGTCCATGATCTCCACTCGCAAAACTCGCTGTTGATAAAATTAGTGCCATTGATAGAATTAGTGTTCTCATTTTTTCTCCTTATAAATTATCGTGTTTATATTCTTGAGTCCTACTTCGTTTCATGTCCAGATGGTGATGAAAGTGGTTGTCTTTACTAAATCCAAAATCATCTGGACTTGTCGTATGAAGATAACCATGTAGTTGCATCAGAAGTAACATGAATCCTGCTAAAATTAACCCATCATTTGCAACCTTGGAAAATCGCTTAAAGACACTAGTGTGCCTAACGCCAGAAAGTACCATCAACATGATTACTAAAGCTGCTATTTGGCCAAATTCAACACCAACATTGAAGGAAACAATACGCATAAGCATACCAGTTCCCTTTTCCCCTAAAGGGAGTTGTTGAAGTCGTGTTGAAAGGCCAAAACCATGAATTAGTCCAAAAATAAAAACCATCATCAAGAGGTTGGGAGCTCTCTCCACTCCAAAATACTTTTGAAATCCTTCGTTGTTATCAAAACCTTTATAGCAAACACTAATGGCAATTATGGCATCTACTAGCCAGTAGTTCGCTGTAATACCCATAAAAGTTGCAAAAATTAAGGTGATACTATGTCCTAATGTAAATACACTGATAAATTTAACAATATCTTTAAATGTTGTTAGAAAGAAGATCACCCCAAGTAGAAATAGTAGGTGATCGTATCCCATAATCATGTGCTCTGCGCCAAGCCATATATATTTCAGGTATCCTCCCTCAATCATGGCCTTTTTTGCATCCTCGCTAATTCCGTGAGCAAATGAATTTGCTGACCAAACAAGCGAAAATAAACCTAATATAAGTTTGTGCATTATTCCTCCAATCAAAATAAGTTTCTTTAAATTAAGAGAAACTATCCAATGGGAGGTTTAAAAAGATCTGTCGGGTGAGCGAGTGAAAAAAGAAGTTTATCTGAAAACTCACTGGAGTCTAAAATTCTATATCTGATTTTCAATTTCAAGGTATCAGTAGGGGATATCTTTACAGTTTCACTACTCGACATTTTCGAATGTTCATGGTCGTGATCATGTTCATCTCCATCTTCGCTGTGTTTATGTCTATGAATATGAGAATTTGAAGAGTCATCGATGTTGTCGTGGTGAACAACACTAAATTCAACAAAAGTATCTAAATGCTGATTTACATCTAATTCTTCTCTATCAATACAAAACCCATTAAAGATTAGGGATAGGCTCAAAACACTAAATATCATCAACAGACAAATTGGTCGCATGATGGAAAGTATAATCCACTTCTGTAACTTATTGAAGTAAATGCTGTTTTCTTGCTGTGCGTTGCGGCAGTGGTGTGGGTCTAAATAGATATTTTTCTAGTTTCTTTATATCTCAATGAAACTAGAAAAACTTGAAGTCCGCACGGATACAGACTTTAACCTAGCGCTCTGAGTTGAGCGCTAGTTAAAACAGCGGAATAGTATTCTACTTAATGAGCTTGCTTACTTACTAGGAGTCCATCTTTAAAACAGAGATAAACCATATTGGCATCGCCACCTACTACGCCGAGGTGGGCCGCAGCATTTGCTTTATGATACATCAGACAGTTATTGTTGTTCATAATCTGTTTTTTATAGCTGGTCCATTTGGCGATAACATCTTCATATTTTGTTTCACCTACTTTCATTGCAGCCACCTCTTCTTGAGATGGGACACTTTTCATTGCATCCATTATTATTCCGGCACAACTAACAAAACTTAACAGAACTAAAGATATTAATAGGATTCTCATACATGCTCCTTATGCAAAAGGGTTACGAAAGTAGTTTCGGTTAGTGAATAAAAGCTTAACAGGTAAGTTGGACATAACATGTCCAGTGGAGAAAGATTGTCTCTTGGAGATAATCTATCTAATTGTAATTTAAGTAATAATTCCCCTGTTTATACCCGTTAGATCCCCTCAAGTATTATCCAGTAGTGCCCGATAAGTAGGGTAGATAACATTAGGAATATGTCCTTTAAGGAGTTGGGGGTAGTTTAACTATGGCAGTTAAAAAATCATATCGACATGAGTTAATCTATAACCTTCTTAAGCATTGTAATAGTGAGACGGCACTCTCAATTAGTGAAATTCATAACAACATTCAGCTAGCATTAGATCAACAGATATCTCGAAAAACAGTTGAGCGAGATATTATCGAGATATCTGAGAGTTTTAAAATTTTAGAGACCGAAGAGTATCCCGCTCGCTTTTATGTTGACCAGAGCTATAGTCGGGACTATCAACTGACCTTTACTCGCGATGAACTACAGGCAGTGATTATCGCCTTAGAGAATATGAAGCATACCGGTCACATCTACTTTTCTAAGCTCTGCCAAAATGCAGAGATCGTTATGTTAAATGAGTTGCCTGAAGGTTTATCGGCGGATCTTGTAGAGTGTGCTAAAAAGTATCGCTTCAATGTTGGTGCAAATGGCCGCCCACCAGAACAGGGGGAAGATGAGATCGCCAAGATGCTATCTGCTATGGATAAAAAGAGGGCCGTCTTTTGTAAAAATAACTCTCCCTATAAGGATGAAATATATAATGCGCGCAAGCGCCACTTCGCACCTCTCGTATTCTCTATGTCTTCAGGTATTCCCTACTTTATCGTTGAGGATTTAGAAGATCATAAACTTAAACATATCAGAGGGAACAGACTTAGCGAGGTGGAGATTACCGATACTAAAATTGATGAGAGTAGAGTATCTGAGCTTAATAAGCTTGGAGATAGCTTTGGCGGATATGGCGGTATATCTGCAGAGATCATTGATTATAAAATTGTGGCCAGCATCGTGGTAGCGACCTACTTTTTAGAACGTGAAGTTCATCCGAGCCAAAAAATTAGAGAGATCGGTGGAGGTCAGTTTGAAATCAGCTTTTGCACTGCCAACTCCTCCGAAATCACACGTCTAATCTCCAGTTTTGGAGGAGAGATAAAAAGTGTCAAACCTGACAATGTCTTTGATCAGGTAAAATATATCTGGGAGTCAGGACTTAAAAAGGCGGGGTAGAAGTCATAAATATGCATTGGTGTAACCTATGAGACATTAGGTTACACTTTTCCCCCTGACTTGGTCATATTGTGTCCATCTCTCATGCCACAATACCCTCCATGAGCAGATACTCCCAAATAGTAGATCGAGAAAGGCGTATTTATGGCCTTTTGAAAACCAGAGATGACACCTCTGCGGTCTCAATTACCCAGATCTATAACTATCTAGCAGATAGTGTCACTCGTAAAACCATTGAGCGAGATCTGGATCGCATGAGTGAGAGCTATAAAATCTGTGAGGTTGAGGGGATGCCCAAAAGATTTTATGCCAGCAAGGAGTTTTATCCTGACATTGTATTACCGATCCATCAAACTCACCTCTTTACTCTGGTCTTAGCAATTGAGAATTTAAAGTGCTCCTCATCTAAAGATGTCGAGGTGATATGCCGTGATCTAGAGGAGCTCTTAATTAATAAGCTCGACCGCAGATCATCTGATGAACTTGTAAATATCAAAAAAATCTTCTTCTCTGCCACCAGTGGTAAGAGTATCAACAAGAGACGGGCCAACGATTTTAATAAACTTGTGGAGTGTTATATTAAGCGGATCAACTTTAGTTGTCTTAACAACTCGTCTGATAAAAAAAAGAGAAGACGCACTAGCTTCTCTCCCCTACTAATCCACATATCGGATAATAGCATCTACTTGGTGGTTGCCGACATTGATGATGGCAGTAAGATAAAAGTTCTTCGAGCCTCTTTACTGAGTGATGTTATTAGTAAGGGAGTTTCAATAGACGAGAGCTTGGTAGTTAAGGCCAAAAAGCTTCTAGCGGCACGTTAACAAGGGATCTCTGATGGCGCAGTTAAATTCGGATGGGCTTAAGTTGGGTATTTCGCTTCGATGGGATGATTCTAATGGCGTCATATATGATCTTACTTTTATGTGGAGAGGTAATTCGGTACTTAACAAAGGGATATTTAGAAGAGATAGTGATTGGTGGAGTCAGGGCAAGCCTAGTAGTTTTGTCGTTTCCGAGTATTGCGAATTTTGGCCCCTACAATTTTTTAAGAACATGCTAGATGCAGATAAGAGTGACTCTATAGGGCCGGTAGATCCAGATGTATGTATAACGGTTAATCCGCTTCATGCGATGCCAAGTAGTAGCAAGTGGAAGATAGTATATGAGTCAGCTGGCACTAAGAGAAAGAGAGAAGAGCGAGAGCGTCAGAAGAGAGAGTTGGGACAGCTGTCAGATGATCTCTTTGAGATTGTATTTTTTTTTGATACATATAATTTCACAAAGTGCAATGCATACTCAGGAAATGGCATTAGCTTTAGCTTTCTTCTTGAGAGAGAGGATCTGGAACTATTTATCATTCAACTTGACGCTGAGAGAGAGTATATTGTCGAGAGGTATGCCGATAACCCCGAAGGGAATGGAGCGTGTGATAAACAGTGGTGTACATAGCAGATCTGGCATCAATATATTTGAAAATATCCAAGACATCCTTTTGTCCAACTCGCCAGCTATAATGCAGTTACAAGAGAAGGTAATCATTTTAACCGCTGATTTAACTCATAAGTGACAAGATATATATTGATATTAATTGAGCCGTATAGCGTACGGAGGTCGTAAAATGAATAAAATAGATTTTGCTTTTCAATATGACAAAAGTAAAAGCAGATATATAGATAAAATTCCTGGCAATATTGAAATTGAGCAACTGTTACCTCAAAAGAGAGAAATTCTCTCAAACGTAAAATCAGCTCATGGAATAGTTGAGAAATATGATTACTCGCTTCACTCAGAAAGGTTTATGCTTAAAGTCAGTGGGTATAAAAACTCATATTACAACCCTGAAGTCGAGCTTATTGTTAATAAAATTTTCAGACTAATTGGAATCCCAGTTCCTGACTTCTGCATGACTATTGTAACAGAAAACAAAATTAATCGACAAAGAGTAGCATTCGTTCAAAAAGATTTCATTGAAGAAAACAGAGTAGAACGGCTAAGCCACCTGAACTCCTTTATCACATCTCAAGATCAATATACCGTAGATAATATATCCAAAGTGATCCAAGACAAAAGCTCTGCTCAACGTGAAGACTTACGACTTTTCGCTAAAATGATGTTGGCCGATGCCATTGTTGGGAACTCCGATCGACATTGGAGAAATATTGCAATGATCAAAAACAAAGCGGGTTTTAGACTCTCCCCGATGTTCGACAATGATTCCTTTGCTCTTATTTATCCAAGTGATCCAAACCCAGAGCTAGAGGGAACTATTACTGTACCCAACGGTAACAACAATCTTATTGATACGGCAAACAGACTTAATAAACTAGGATACAACTCTGCTTTAAAAGATTTAACTAGTGCAATTGACGATAACAAAATTAAAGAAATAATACACAACTCTCTCCTCTTACAAGAGGAAATTACAATTCTAGATAATTATATCTCCATGCAATTAACCACACTGCGAGGTCTCTGTGAATAGTCTAACAAAACTCAACATATATGCGGAATGGACAGAAGATGAAGTAAAACAGAAGATTTTTGTTGGCACGCTAGAGGTCATTAATGATGAATATGTAATACAATACACACAGGAGTGGATAGGACACCCACTATCGATAGATATAGGTGAGGATATCCCTCTTACACTCACGCCAGTAAAAAGTCACATACTGTGGAAGGATATCTCCAATCGCATTCCGCCAAAATCATATTCAACATACAACAACTATTGCGAAGCATGGGGAGTGGTAACCGGAGAGCAAAATATTTTACTGCTACTCGCTACTGTCGGACATAGAATAAGAGGAAACTGCTTTGTACTGTATGGGCCAGATGAACTATATGTCGACGACTAGAAAGAGGTAAATACCGCAAAATTGTCACTACAAAGCAAATCCAAAAAGGAGAGGAAAATGAGTAAGTTAACCCTGTGGTGGCCCACCTAGCTGACTAACACTATACTCTTGAAAAGTATCACCCACATAGATTTATCAGGATACAAAAAGGAGGAGTTGTAATGGCACCGTTGGAGATTATTTACACACCCATAGCAGGAAGTGGGGCCCTAACTGTGATTTTTGAGGATACTCCTAAAATAGAGTCGCTATTTCCAGAAAATAGCATCGGCAGATATTGGCTTACACCGAAGGGTCGATTGGCCGGGGATGAATTTGATGATGTGGCAGAATTTGAAGATATTCAGAAAATATGCACGAAATCTGGAGAATGGGTTGAGGTTGAAATATAAAAAGGCGAAATAACTATTCGGTCATCTGTGTAAGTGTTGCAGAATACCTATAGTGCAACGGCGAGTTAGTTGCAAAAGAGATGAGCTATGACAAAAGCCGTAGAAGAGTTTAAAAGTAGGCTAGAATCAGCTACTCACTTCTATTTTGAGATCAGGGAGGTGTTACTGAAAGACACCTCCGACTGGCTTAAAATCGCAGAAAAAGGGTCTATTTTATCCACGCGCCCAAAAGCTGGTGAATACTACAAACGAGCGTGCGGCTTAAATATTATAGTAGCTGAATATCTAACAAACCAAATCTATATTTTTGAATTAAAAAACGGACTATACAAAATACAGAGAACAGAAGGCGCTAATCGGGAAGTTATTATTTTTGAAACAACTGTCAATGTAAGCAATATCCAAGAGGCTGTAAAATTGTCACTACAAAGCAAATCCCAAAAGGAGTAATTATGAGGTAATGTTGGTGCGTGATCCCTTTTATGAACGGCGCAAGAGTTGATCTCTTTTGTAGAGAGACTACTTGGCACCCACCCAATAATGCTACCAATTAGTATGTAACAATTTCCTGCGTTTTTCCATTTCATAGACCGGTAAACCGGTATCCGGTTTGGGCGGCATATAGCCTAGTGAGCTATGAGGTCTAATCGTATTGTACTATCAACCAGCTCACCTCGAACAACACGTTTTATTCTTTTTTAATCTTTTTTCCTCGACATAGTAACCTCCATTTTTTTTAGTCACCTAAATCAGGAAACAAGTTGAATATTAAAAATGAGCATAAATAGTGGCTAAGCAGGACGGAATCTGCTCTCTAAAGAAAGAGCATTAAAATGATCCTTTTTTGTCCTTAATTTCATAGGGTTAAGTGTTTTGTTATCCATAAGTCTCCTTATAGATAATGAAGGATTAAGTGGCTGATTTAATTCATGAAATTGAAAAAATAAGTAAAGGAGCTAAGGTTAACTCCCTAAAATAGCAAAGATGTATCAATCGGGATTTAAGGGTCTTTTAAGATTTAAAATCTTGATGAATTATAAGTTACTTGCACTTTTTTTCGGGGTGCCATCAACAAGAATTATGTCAGCCGTCTTAACTCCATCCAATCTTAGCTGTTTTTGGTAATTAAAAAGTTTCTTAACCTTTTTAAGATGCTTATCTGAAACCAGAATTAGAAGGTATATAGATCTGTGTGCTGATTCGCTTTTTTTGTAAGCCTCAACTTGCTTCTCAAAGTCTGCCACCATTTTGGGGTTACTCGTAAGCTTAACCTCTATAACAACCTTTTCGTTGCTACCTCTTGAAAGTTTAAAGTCCACAGGACCTAAGCCCGCATTACTTTCAGGGCTAATATCAACATTATTAACCTTGCATTGGTAATCAGCTATTGAGAAAAAGATCCTCTGAGAAATCCTTTCTTTTCTAGGTTTTCTGTCCTTATCAAAGAGGACTTCCCAAAGACCATTATCTTCAACATTCTTTTTGAATTGATCGCAGATCTGTTTAACAGAATCTAAGTAAAGTTTACCAACTAGATACAACCTGAGCGCATAATCTTTAACAATTTAATAGAAGGTAAACCAACTTGGACACGTCTCACAGGGTAGACGTACGCCCAAAGTTACGTCTATGAGTTGTGATTGCCCTTCTCGAGACAAAATTTGGGGTAATAAGGGATAGATAAAGAGGATGATAGATAGCGAGTGGACAGGTCAGGGAGTATTTGGGATTGAATTCGCGATTGTGGTGACATAGTCGCGGCGATGACAAAGTAGATGAAAAATATTTCAAGGTCTTTGAAGCTTTGTAGTTTGGTTTTGCACGAGAGCTGAAAGATGGGCGTCAGGGTGCATAGTTCTGAGGTAAAAAAGGTAATTGGCAAAATTAGGCGCACCTCTGCGGCCACTTGGGCCAATGACCTCATGAAGAGGTTGTTTTGTTAATGAGCCCCCAGCCAAAATGCTTGGGGGTGTGAGAAAGTTAGTCGCGGATTTGGGTTATTGACCATAACTCACCATGGCTGCAGAATGGTCATTGACTATTTTGCAGCCACGGTGTAAAATAGTCACAGCAAGGGATGGTTATGGCAAATATAAAAAGATCACTAAATTCTGAAATTAAAAAGCTGGCTTTGGACAACAATAAAATGGCTTTGATAAGTGGACCACGCCAGGTGGGAAAAACATTTGAAGCAGAGCAAATTGCCAAAGAATGTTTTTCTAATCACGACTACTTAAACTGGGACGATGCAGAATTCAGAAAAGTATGGCAACAAACACCAACCAAGATTATAAAGAAAAAATGTACTATTTTTGATGAAATTCATAAAGCAAGAAATTGGAAGACAACACTTAAAGCTATTTACGACCATAGTAAGAAAGAAAGTGCAATTCTTGTCACTGGTAGTACCAGAATAGAAACCTTTAGAAGAGGGGGGGACAGCATGATGGGAAGATATTTTCATTTCCGATTGCACCCACTGACTCTAGGAGAATTGATATCAAAAGAAATAATTTCTCCAGATTTATTTCTAAAGCAAATCTCTTCTCTCAACAAAAACAGTAAGAAATCACATATAGATAAGTTTAACCGCTTAATAAAATTTGGAGGTTTTCCCGAACCATATATCAATCAAGATGCCCGTTTCTTAAAGTTATGGCAAAAAGGACGTTTGGAAAAGTTAGTTAGAGTTGATCTTAGAGATATTTCTAGAATAATCGAACTAGGACAGATGGAAGTATTTTGCTCACTTCTTCCGGAAAAAATCAGTAGTGTCCTATCAATAAAATCTCTTTCTGAAGATATGGAAGTGTCATATAACACTATTAAAAACTGGCTTAATTACCTTGCAGCACTATATTATCTTTACGAAATAAAACCATTCTCACTAAAAATACCAAGATCCATAAAAAAAGAAGGGAAAACCTACCTGTGGGATTATAGCGTAATTAAAGATAAGGGAGCACGACTTGAAAATGTAGTGGCAAACCATCTTCTTAAAGCAGTAAACTACTGGACCGACATTGGTTATGGCGAATTTTCTTTAAACTTTTTCAGAGATAAGCAGAAAAGAGAGGTAGACTTTGTCATAATCAAAGATGGTACACCATGGGCCATGTTTGAAGTTAAATCCTCAAATGATAATTTTGCACCAAACTTAGATTATTTTAAATCGAAGTGGAATACCACTAAACTCAGTGTTGTGCTTACCAATGAAGAGAATACTTATAGAGACCTTGGTGATAATAGATATATCATTTCCATGACAAACATATTTTCTATACTTCCCTAACCTTGACCTTACCCCCATATCTTAAACCAGTTGCTTGATTCGTCTCTCTGTGTCATAACCCCTAATCGGAGGATATGCAGAGATGAAGAAAAAGGTGTCCTTCCGGCAAGCGTGCGTGACTTGAGCAGCAGGCCAGTCTAAATTTCGCTTCCAACAATAATACTGGAGGTACCATGTCAATCGACGAGTTAGAGAGAAAAATAGTGTCCTTCCGGCAAGCGTGCGTGACTTGAGCAGCAGGCCAGTCTA
>JABGUH010000007.1 GCA_018646675.1 Bdellovibrionales bacterium
GAAAAAAGAGAGGGACGAAATAAAATCCTTGACGCACCATAGAGGGCCATAGGAAATTACAATTTATAAATCTGGTTGTCGGCAATTTACAAGTGGCTCCCTATGAGGAAATTGGCCGGCTCTCTTTTGGGAAATTCAGCATAGTATTTCCCTTTACTCTTATAGAGGTGTAGTCGTAATTTTTCACTTTTGAATTGTCTGTATTTGTTTTCATAGTTGTTCTCCTTAAGTTTAATTAGTTATTAAATGTTGATAGTAGAGGGTAAACGGCCTTTAGCTTTTCTTCGCCAAGTCCTTTAATTATTTTGATACAGTCGTCTTGAATATCTGTGACAAAAACCTCTGAAGTCATGTGATGTTCAAAGTCTTTCATTGTGTAGCCGTAAGACTCAACAATGTGCTTAATCCTAGAAGTAGGTATTTCAATTCGACCATTTTCAATGTGTCCAATAGACGTTCTGCTGTAACCACAAAGTAGACTTGCCTTGTATTGAGTAAGGTTTTTTAACCTTCTCAAAACAAGAAGTGCTTTTGATTCCTTAGTGGCAATTTTTTTGTAACTTCTTCTAAGGGGGTTGTTTTCAATAACCTTAGGGCCTCTTGGTTGGTGCTTACTTTTTACTTGTGACACTTTCCCGTCTAGGCATAGCTCAAAATCTTTATTAGTGAAGCCATACAAGGCCAGATATTTTGCCAATTTTTCTTTTGAAATAGCGTTTCTTCCGTTTTCAAAACTCTCAATTGTCTTGTGGCCAACTTCAAGAAGCACACTAGCTTCTTTGCGATTTAGCCCTCTGATTTCTCGCAATTTCCTAACTGCAATCCCTGTTTTTAATAATTCTTTGTTCATTCTTCCTCCAAAGTTTTGGCAATTTGCCGTTTAGCTGCCATCACTTCACTGGCTGAGAAATAGCGATTTCTGCCAGTGTCGTGCGACAAAATTAATTAAATAAATTCAAATGGTTGAACTGAGGAAGTTGCTATTTTCTTTTGGAAAAATGGGCTTGCTATGCACTTAGCATTTTACTAAGCAGAACTAAGCAAACCTGAGAAATTTCGGGAAAGGTCGGGAAATATTTCGAGAGAGAGTAGATGCTAAGTTATCGAAACCATTTAGTTAATTGTTTCAATGTCTTAGACTGTATTTTTTAAAAAGCTTTAAAAGCCATGCTTGTAGAATGGTGGAGGTAACAGGGATCGAACCTGCGACCTCTTCGCTGCCAGCGAAGCGCTCTCCCAGCTGAGCTATACCCCCAATATTTGAGTTCTTAGACACTCTGAAGGTGTAATGTAAGCAAATTCTCCCATAATATCAAGGATAATCAGCTTGGAAAGTAGCTGCCTCTAGTCAGGGTCTGGAGCGGTTCTCCACCCCATCAACGAAGTAGGTAGAATATCCCTAGGTCGCTATACCAACTAGGTTATCTATGTTACTGCAGTTGCAAAAATATTATATAAGAAAAATATTATATAAGATGAGGAGAGTTGAAATGAAAGTTCTATCAAGATTGTTGTTAGTTGTACTGCTAGTTGCGCAAGTTCCTGCTTATGCATCCTACTGGCTCGAGGGAGTTGTGGTGGAGTCAGAGAGTTTTCGCTTCTGTGAAGTGGGGAATGCGACCGCTGCTACTACCTATCCTTTGGTGCTACGTTATTATGTAGATGAAGGTGACGGTCGTTTTATCGCTCATGATATTACAACTTTTGGGGGAGGGGGATGGCCCACCCTTTACGGTTATCAAGTTCAACGTTTTAGCTTTGGCAGAATCGAGAACTCGGTAGAAGGGGAGTTGGCCACCAACTGCAGCCTGTTTGTAGATGAAAGTTTCAATATGTACTAAGTTGAATCTTCAGACAAGGGATTGGCCTAGACGGATCTGTTTAGTGCTTGATTTGTGGCCTTAAGAATTGATTTTGCGGTAAATGGTTTGGTGACCACTCCATCAGATAGGGCATTAATTCTATCCTGGCTTTCTTGAGACATTAAGGCGGTGGCCCCTCCGGTGACAATGATATATTTGATTTGATTATGTCCCTGCTCTTTTGCTTGGTGAATTAGCTCGTCACCGCTCATCCCCGGCATTTTTAAATCGGTATAGACGATTTTATAACTATTATTTCGGATCATGGTTAAGGCTTGGAGACCACTTTCAGCCTCATCAATCACCAACCCAAGATCTTCCAGTGTTTCACGTAACACCTCACGCAGATCCTCTTCATCATCAACGAGAAGTGCCCTTCCCTGCAGAGGCTGGTAATCCACACTCTCATCTTGTTGGACAAGCTTATGATCAGCTATGGCCTCAGGAGCCGAAATTGGTAAATTTGTAGTATCGGCCAAAGGTAGAGTGATGGTAAAGGTTGTTCCACTATCGAGCACTGACTCTACTGTTATCTTTCCACTCATTTCGCGGATAATCTTTTGAGATATTCCTAGCCCCAACCCGGTGCCCTGTCCCACCGGTTTGGTAGTATAAAAGAGGTCAAAAATTCGCTCCTGTTGCTCTGCTGTTATACCAACCCCTGTATCACTCACCTTGATCTCAACTTGCTGCTGATTGATCTTGCTATATATATAGATAACTTTCTGCTCACTTTTTTCGACTGCATCCTTGGCATTGGAGATGAGGTTCATTAACACTTGCAAAAATTTGCTACTATTAGTAACTATCGGAGTGTTTTTATTCTCAGTGTTAAACTCAATCTCGACTCCAATTTGATTATAAACTGAACGAACTAGATCGATACTTTGCCTTAAAAGTATGTTTGCATCAACCACAGTTGGAGCACCGCTGTCGGTACGTGAGTAGAGGCGTAGGTTGTCAACAATAATTCGAATACGTTCTAAGGCAGTATGAGCAATAGATCCTCGCCCCTTAAGACGGGAATAATTTGGTCGATCTGTATGTAATTCATCCACTATTCGACTGATATGGGAAGTTGCTATTGCCAAAGGATTGTTAATCTCATGCCCAACTCCAGCTGCAAGTTCACCAAGGGATACTAGTTTAGAGTTTTGCATTGCAAGCTCTTGGGAGTTGCGTCCATCTAGCGCAAGGCGGTTAAGTTCCAGAATATCAATCAGTGATTCGATTAGAGGGGTAATCTCTAGCACCACTTTTTGTGAATCTTCTTTTGCGATATTAGATAGACCTAGCACTCCAAAATGGTTGTCGGTAAGAATAAGTGGGATCTCCACCCAGTTGAGGAGTTTGCCTGTATCTCTCCAGAGCCTGCAGGTTGATTTCGGATTGGTTGTCCCTGATGAATGTATCGCGTAGTTGCCTTGAAGAGTGTGGTTGGAGGGCCCACTATCAAAGTAGTTTTGATAGCCAGGCAGTAGGTCATCTGGTGTCAGGTTGACAGAGTGTAGTGTCGTCGTTTTTCCATTCAGTAGGATGAATGCGGAGTTGGCAAAAGATACTTCTTGAATATTGGTAAGTATTTTCGTGTAGCTCTCGCTCTCTAACTTGCCACCGGTCATATACTGCTCTTTAATAGAAAGGATTGCGGCCCGAATTTCTGCGGTCCGTTGGATATCAGTTTGATTATCTGCAGATATGAGATAGTAGTAGTGATGGTTGGATTCAGCAGTCAATACTCTTCCATTAAGTAGTGCGGGGATGCGCTGTCCTCGGCTAGTGATAAAGACTACCAACTGATCGCTAAGGTCATGCTCCCAAGAGAGCTGTTTAAACTCATTGTCCAGTAGCATGGAAACTGGTTGGTTAGCAAGATGTTGCCACTGGTATTGAAGAGTATGCTCGACCGCGGGATTAATTTTTTGGATTAGACCCTCTTTATTAACTACCATTAGCATCTCATGAGTTCCACTAAGTACGGTGTCTAACGCCTGCTTAGACATGGAGGTACGTGCCAGGGTTTTGGACAAGGAGTTAAAATCATCAATTAAATTATCTAACTCTAAAATACCGACATGTCCGATTTTACCAGTAATGGCCCCTTGAGCTAGGTTACGACTCTCTTGCTGGATTGATTTTAGGGGAGCAGTTATAAGGTTAATCCCCCATATAATAGCTGGTGTTACTAGAAGTAGAATGAATAAGTTGATAACGAAGTGTATTAGTAATTCGGTCAAAATGTTGCTAGAGAATATACTTGTATCGCTCGTCACTGTCACTTCAAGAATGGGCTTGTTAAATAAATTTAGACGATGTAAGTCGGGTCTTCCTGCTGAGTTATTTGGTGAGGCAGTAGGAGAGAAGGCGGTGTCGATGGTTACTTTGTGGCCAGGCGTTTTATCCGTAAGCAGTAACTGGATCGGTTTGTTAAGATCTAAAGTGATTAGCATTATTCCCCGGGGGGTCCCGCTCTCTCCATCAAGATATTTTTTTAAGAGTGTAATATTTTTTTTCTTATTTGTGCTTGGTGAGTGCTCCACCACATAAATATCATTGCTTTCGACATGACTATTTTTTAACCTGTTGTATTCGCTGAGCACTTCGCTGTCGAGGTCGGACTTGTGACGAAGTGAGCGCACTCTTTTAAGTTGATCGATAGATAGTAATTCCTGGCCGTCGAGGTCAAAGAAGCTGATTCTATCAATAACATGTTTAAAACTACGTGCAATGCGAAATACTTCCTGTTCAAAGTTTGCTCGGTTGAATAGTAACTCATCCTGCTTCGAAGTTAGATAGATCTGAAAACTATAAGAAGAGAGTAGTAGGCTGACCGTCTGTTCTAGCGGTGCCTCTATTGTGCTTTTTGTATTCCACCTTATCTTCTCGACTAGACTTACTCTTCCTTGTAGCTGTAGTTCATTTAGGATTTTAGTACTCTGGTTGTAGCTTAGAATGAGGTTCAGCGCCGTAATTATAAAAAGCAGTAGTGTACTGGCAAGCACCAAGACTTTTGTCATAGAGCGAGAGTTTGTTTTTGCTGCCAATATTTTCAACTTACTTAACCTTAACTATAGTGAAAACCATCTAGTTTGATCATCAACACTGCCTCAGCGCAGGTTTATTGTAGTGCCAGAGATTTATCTATATGTTGATCCGCTGAAAAACCAGTGGGGATTTTGATTTTAAGTTGCTTTAAGCGTTGGCGATTGACTATCAGTGGCCCTGGGGGAGGAGCGATGGCAGGCATTTTTGCAGGTATCTTGGCCCCACTTAAAATATTTAGCAGCATGTCACCTGCAGCATAGCCTTGGTTAAATCCAGAATCATCAACGGTTAAAAGCATTCCCTCTTGCACGAACTGCTTCTCATCGGAGCACTCCGGAAGATGGATGTTTTTTAAATACCATTTTCCAGCAGTATACATCTCAACGCTTTTTCCATCTGGTTTTTTTAACCCTTGATGGTTAAGCATAAAAAAAGCATCAACTTCATTCGCTATCATTTTGATCTTCTCTTTCCATATTTTAAAACTTGAAGTGATGATGGTTTTTTTTAGTTCGAGTGGACTATTTCCCTGTCTGGCGATCGCTTGAATGATTTTTGCCTTACTCCTTCCAGTCGGGGTGTCATCGGAGATGATGGCAAATGTCTTGGCCAATGGTACCAGCTGCTTCAGACGCAAGAGTGATTGGCGGTAGTAACCCTTTTGATATACTCCGGTGATGTTGTGTCCAGGTTTATCATTTGAATCCATAAAATGGTATTTGTTAGGATTGCCATTAACGCCCCAAAAAATTACGGGTGTTTTAGTGTCAATCAATTGGTTACCAATGTAGTTGGTCGCATTATCATCGCCTAAGAGTACAATTTCAGGATTGAATTTTTTTACTACCGCCATCACTTGATTAGTCGCCAGTGCTAGTTCACGTGCACTACTCTTACGCTTGCTGTCCATCCAAAGAGATTTAATGATTACTGTCGAGTTAGAAATACTCTTTCCTACTCTAATCTGTTCTACCTCATTTGGATCATTGATCAGACCGGCCTCTAACAGTGCACTGGCAAAACCTCGGTGAGTCTCTTGGGACCAGAGGTACTCTTTGTGGTAACTATCTACCAGCAGGATACGTTTGGGTGGTTTGGCTTGAACAGAGAATAGGGCCAAACAAGATAAAAGTAGCAGGACACTAAAAGTTAGCTGTTTTACATTACACATGACACATTTTCTCCCTAACTAATTGGAAAGTTGATGTAAATATGCATATATGTTACCAATAGATAGTGAGAAATGCTTGGCCGGCACTATTTTCCTGGCTGGAAGTTATTGCGAAATTCCTTGAAACTTAAATAGTTATAAATAAATGCTATCTGTTGCTATTGATACGTCTTTATGTGCAAAAAGGGAGTGTGATGATAAGAGTGCTAAAAGTAGTAGATAGAGTTAGGGGGACGCTCTTACTCTTTTTCTGTATTATAGGTCTACTCTTTGTGACGCCGCTGTTGGCCATTAACAAGAGCTCCTCGCATCTGCGTATCTACCTAGATGCAGATTTAACAGGGAGTAAAGAGTCTGGCCGATCTATCGAGTACGGTATTCGAACAGCACTGGCGGAAGTAGGGAATGTCATCGCAGGCAGAAGTGTGCAGTTGGTGATACTCGACCACAAGGGAAATAGCAGTCGCAGTAGAAGTAATCTTGAGAGGTTTAACAGTGACCCCAACGCACTATTAGTCTTTGGTGGTCTACACTCCCCCCCTCTTTTAAGAAATCGTAAATTTATCAATCAGCATGGCATATTAACTCTCGTGCCTTGGGCCGCAGCGGGACCGATTACCCGAGGTGACCAGTCGCCTAACTGGATATTTCGTCTATCGATTGATGATGCAAAAGCTAGCGCGGTGCTGGTTAACTATGCCATCCAGAAGCGTAAATTCAAGAGACCTGTTTTGTTGTTAGAGCGCACCGGGTGGGGAAGAAATAATTATAATAATATGTTGAAACGGTTTAAGCAGCTTGGATTGCCTTCTCCTTTGGTGAGGTGGTTTGACTGGAGTGTTTCTGGTCTGGAGGTAGAGAAAATTTTACAGCAGGTTCAGGATTATAGGGGTGATGTTATTATCTTTGTAGGTAATGCACCTGAAGGCAAGACCATATTTAAAATTGTCAGCCAAATCCCCTCAAAGCAGCGACCCGCAATTGTTAGTCATTGGGGGATTACAGGGGGAGATTTTCCTCAGGTTATTGGTGCTACGATGAGGTCAAAGCTTGATCTACACTTTCTTCAGACAAATTTCTCTTTTTTAAACGAGAATCTGAGCCCATTTGCCAAGGATGTCTTTAGTAAACTTCAAGCCTTATATCCGAAAATTAAAGGGGTGGAAGATTTGAAAGCTCCAGCTGGTTTTATTCACGCTTATGATTTAACAAAAATTTTGATAACGGCGATTAGAGCATCTAAACTCTCTTCTAATATAGTTAAAGCACGGAATCAATTGCGAAAATCATTGGAGAACATCACTTTTCCGGTAAAAGGATTGCTGAAGACTTACCATCGGCCCTTTACCCCATTTACCAGTGACAAGCCGGATGCTCATGAAGCTTTAAGAGGTGAAGATTTTGTGATGGCCCATTATAATCAGCGAAATGCGATTCTACTAGATGAGTAGAACGGTGGGAATAGATTCATTAAAAATTAAATTTTCAGCTGTGTTACTGGTTACACAGGCACTACTAATAGCAATTGCCGTCTCTGTTAATTTCACATCGATTACAACACACTATGAGGACGATGCAGATCGGCTGTTGGCATATCTCTCAGAGACACAAGCTAGTACGACGGAAACCGTACTGCAGTTTTTTTTGCATCAACTCTCTTTTCATGGGAAACACTCTTCTGTTGTTGCTTTTTTAACCCAGGGAGGAGTGGGGGAGAAAAAAAGAGCGCTTCGCTGGTTAAGTAGTTTTAAAATTCAGGGCAGTGCTTATCCGATTGTAGTATTGAATTTTCAAGGCAGGGTTGTTCATAGTACTTTGACCGGCCGCTATGATGATCAATATGATCAGAGTCGGTGGGTAGATGAGATGTTGTCGGGAAAAAGAAGTCAGCATGTCAGTTTAGATAAAGAGGGAGAGATCACTTATATTGAGTTGGCAGTTCCTATTCTGTATAACGGATCACCGGAGGGATTGATAATACTGCATCTACCAACCAAGTTGTTATTGAACACAAACAATGCAGTTGATCCTTTGATGCAGTGTGGACTAATAAACCATGACTCTAGAGAGAAAATGTTCACATCTAAAAGTGATAAGGCTAGGCATAGTCGTGCACTATTAGATAGTAAAAACATTTTTTTGATTTGTAATTACTTAGAAGAGGGACATGAACAGATGCATGAGCAAATTTTATGGCGGATTGTTGCCATGATGTCTCTCTTTGTCCTCGTTAACATCCTGATTTTATGGCTGGGGATACACTACTGGGTACTATCCCCAGTAGAAATGTTAAAGGATTGGTGTCGACGTGTTGCTTACTTTGCACCGATGTTGATCCCTTCGAACAGTAAGCTGAGTATAGAGTTTCAGAGTTTAATCAGTGAGATGCAACAGCTATATAATAGGTTACAGAGTAAGGCGATGTCGGCCAGCTTAGAGCGCCACCTCTATCAAACAGTACTGGAGGTAACACCTCTGCCTCTACTGGTGGTTGATCTCCAGGGAGCAATTATATTCACTAATCAGCCGTTGGCAGAGATAATTAACTATAGGCCAGATGATCTGAAGGGCCATCAGTTGGATGAATTTGCTAGCGCCGGAAGTTCGGTACTTCAGCTGCTTAAGGAGCAAGGAGAGTTGGCGGGCCAGAAGTTAATTTTTTCAGACCGATGGGGAAAAGAGGTTCCGCTGCTCTTTCAAGGTTCACTACTGTTTAATCTGCGAGGAACGGTTGGAACTCACGCAATATTTATTAAGATAGATGATCCCCAAAAGGCAAAGCTGCTCAGATAGGTAATAGCACTCTCTTGCGGTGTAACTATGCAGCCTTCGCTCTTTAGGGCGGGGTAAACAATCTTGTGCTAAGGGGAGAGGGGATTCTTCAACTACCGCTTTGCTCGAAGCGCACAGAGGATGTAACGTCCCATCATTGGGGCCGTGGCCAGTGCATCCCTTGAGAGCACCTGCTCAAATTCGGTGGTAAAAAGTGTCTTGATAATCAGCTTAAGCCAGATTCGATAGTCGGTTGGTTTGATAATTGTAACCAGGTTATCATAGATGGTCCCAGCTAACTTCTCTTGGTGGGAGCCGTTGCAGAAGCCGTAGTACTCAAAACACTCTTGATGCGCTTGATAGAGGGTTTTTTGAATCAGGTTACAGGCACTATCCCGGGGGATAAAGAAATTATCTTTGGACAGTTGTTGCAGACGATCGTGAAGTTTATTGGCAAAACAGCTATTTACTTGAGCAAACCATGAGTGTGCTGCGGGTGTGAAGAGAGAGCTTTGCTCCGCCTCCATAGTCTTAAACATCAGGTTTTCTAGATAGCTAATCTGATTGTGATCCTGGCACTGTAGATGCTCTTGAATGCAACGAAAATAGTTAACACTTGTCTTGAAATTTCGATTATGGGCCTTCGGGGGAGTGCACTGGTAGAGGTTGTGTTGGTCTTGGTAGATTGGGCGCTGATATCGTGGTGGTGATATTTTAGTGGAGAATGTTGCACTTCTTCTGGTTAGTAGCCACTCTTTATAACTGGCCAGCGCCATTAAAGGAAATGTTCTGGGGTAGGCATCGTAGCGCATGTAGAGGAAACCGGGAAAACCTGTTCCAACAATAGTCTCATCTTGCCACTTCCCCTGTTGCTCCATTTGGCGCATCAGATATTGGGCGGCTTTAATAATAGTTAGATCCAGCTGTTGATCACCATCTATCTTGGCACCGATTAGTGCGTTTAGGGCCCAGGCGGTCTGGCTGGCGCTACTTTTACCATGACAGGCAAGAGCAATATGATCATAGGAGTCACTACTTTCACCAAATCCACCATCACTATTTTGGCAGCTCTGCAGCCATCGGAGCGACTGCATGATGGTGTGGCCTAGTTGATGGTAACGTTTAGGGCCACTTAGCAGTCGCCCGGGAGTGGCACCTGCTTTATAGAGTCCACCGAGGGCGGCACTAGTGCCATAGAGATAGTTGACTCCCCACTTCCCCTTCCACATTACCTGTCTGCCATTGCGGGTCACTGAGTTTGTTAGATAGGTGATTAACTTTTGGGCCGGTAGAGGAAGTCGTTTAGGATGTTTGACCAGATCAAGTGGTAGATGTTTTTTATTGCTCAAGTTGTTTGACATCTCAATCATCGCCTCTAGAGCGTGGCCGGAGACATCGGGAGAGCTGGGATCAAAGAGAAAACCATCGGGGGCGAAGAGTTGGAAGATAAAACGTAGTATGGGGTGGGAGTCATGAGTAACCATAAAGGCTGGCATCCCAAGGTCTTTAGACTGAAGCTTACTTAACCAGTTATAACCATCCCAAGCTGCTTGACGGAATCGTTGATTATCCTTACCTCTTGAGAGTAAGCCTAGCTTAGTGAGGGCCAAAATAATTTCGGAAGTATCATCTGCATCGGCCATCGTTTGAAAATCGTGGCCAAAGCCAAAACCTCCATCGCTCCCTTGAGCTGTAAGCAGGTACTCCCCAGTTGGTTTTAACCTTTGCTGTTGAACAAACTCAGCATTAGAGGATGGATTTTCAATTGAGTTGACCCGTGCAACATCCATCAGGGCCGAGACTGTAAGTGCTGTATCCCAGAACTGGCCATAGGATTGGAGTCCATAGTAGTTTCCATTCAGTGCATCTAATGACATATTTGCTAAGTAGCTCTTGGCGTGTTTGATCTTATCTAAAATGGTGCTACGCTTGACGGTTAATTGGTGGGAGACTTTCCAACTATATCTGTTTCTCATCTGTTTTAGTAGATCTTGCAGGACTACAATTCCCATCGCTGTTGCCGGGCCATAGGCACCCCAACTCCCATTCGGCAGTTGGTTGCCTGGTTTTAGATAGTAAGTTAGAGTTTTTCTGCTGGCACTATTCATCTTTAGCTTATTTGAGTAGTATCCGTGGTCGTTCAGTGCTCGACGTACTGATCTTCGGCGCCAACTACCTGGATGCTTTATAAACAGCTCATCTACTTTAAGTCTTCTATTTAGCTGGTCAGGTAGATCACCCCTCTGCAGTGAGGTGGGAAAGGTTGGCTTGGTGACAGTAATTTCCATCTTGCGCATGTAGAAAACAGGATAGAAGTTAGGAGCGATCCACTGGGCGAATCCTTCAAGGTCAATGCTCTTTAACCAAAAGGCTGGAATAGAGGGGACTTTTTTCCAAGGGTAGTTATTAAATACTGCGAGAGTAAATTTGGCCAGGAAGGTTCCTGCCTCAATACCACCGTGCTGTAGAATATATCTCCTGGCCGCACGCATATGGCTTGAGCCAATATTTTCCCCCATAACCTTTAGGGCAAAGTAGTTAAGGATGGTGGCATCGAGGGTTCCGGAGTCAAAATTTTTATCTTTAAAGTCTTTCCATGAGCCATCCTGATACTGCTCTTGTCGTAGAATTTGACGAAATAGTTCTATGTTATTTGGAACGTTCTCCTGCTCTATTTTTAAAAAATAGAGATAGTAGAGAAGGTAGATGGAGGAGTGCAGGCTTCCTAAGTAGTAGCCATAGTTCCAGTAGGGGCGATCATCCCGATCTCGTTTCTGTAGTTGGTAGAGATTGTCAACTCCCTGCTCTAGACTTTGACTAACTCGAGTCAGCTGATGGTCATAATCGAGTGCCCAAGTTTGTATTGGGGAAAAGGAGAGTAGTAGTAGATAGATTGCTAACTGTAAGTGAAAGCTCACAAGTTGATTCTCCGTAGCTAGGTAGTTGATCTCTCTATCTGCCTGAACATTTAGCAATTGTATAGATGACGAATAATTGTTACTCACCATTTGCCAATTATAGTGACAATAGTTAACTTAAATCGACCTCCTCTTAACTGTTGGGAATAAAATGCCAATTTGAAATGATTAAAAGTGCTGTTTAAGGATGACTAGCTGCGACTCTCTTTTGTACTAGCACCGAATGTAAATCTGTGAAATAATGACGCCTTAAGTCCTATGGAGGGGTCATTGGTGAGCTATTTATCGACTTTTTTTCTATCCCTATTTCTACTCTCATATGGCCATCTTGCTGCAGCTCAAAATAGAGTTGTTTATGATCAGGATAATCGAGAGGATCTCTTTCTAGTTGACTCCTATGAGCTGAAAATGTTGGCGGCATCAACCGCTATTATGGTTAGAAAGCGATCGGTGCGCCAAACTTCAAATAGTACTTTTGAGCTACTAACTGAGCAAAGTGGTGTTAGAAGTCTTCTATGTAGGAGTGAGCGTTTTTACTCGCAGCCCTCGGTTGCTGGTTGTACTGGATTTCTAATTGCAAAGGATCTTATCGCAACTGCTGGACACTGTATTCAAGATGATAAGTGTGGAATAGTTAGTTGGATTTTCGACTTTAAGATGCTCACCGCTGATATAGCAAAGCGTGAGTTTACCGCTGAAAGTGTCTATCACTGCAAAAAAGTGGTGGAGAGTGTAAAGGTGGGGGATTTAGATTATGCCGTGGTTCGGCTAGATCGATCAGTAAATGGGCGAGAGCCTTTAACCATCAGAAGAGATGGGTTAATTGAAAAGGATGAACAGGTGTTTATCATTGGACACCCTTTGGGACTTCCAATCAAGATCTCTAAAGATGCCTATGTGAGAGATGTTGATCCCAATAAGGTCTACTTTACCACCAACTTAGACTCCTTTGCAGGAAACTCCGGTTCTCCTGTTTTTAATGCCATAACTTATGAGGTTGAGGGGATTTTGGTTCGTGGCGCAACTGACTTTGAGTGGGATAGTGAAAACGGTTGTCGCAAGGTAAAAGTGTGCAGGGGTAGTGAGTGTAGAGGGGAGGATGTGACGATGGGCCGTCACATTGTAGAGTTTGTTCAATAACTAAAATTTTGCAAAGGTGATCACGATGAATTATCAGTTTTTACTACTTACTATAATGCTCACCTCCATCTCTTGCTCTTTTGCACCCTTTACCTCAACTAAAACAGCAAGAACTTTGGGTGATAAGAACTATGAGATCACCACCGGTCTCTCTCCGGCCCCCAGCTTTGTTCTTGGCCGTGGATTTGCGGATAATTTTGATGCCGGTATTCTGATCGAAAAGCAGTTTACCCCACAGCTTTCACTATGGGGAAAGTATGCCTTTAAAAATGGCGCAGATCGGGAGTTCTCCTTTGCTACTTATGGTGGGATCTTTCAAGCAATTGACTTTACCACTACTAAGGGACTCTTTTTGGCACCGATTGTAAGTTATCAGGTAGGTTGGTTTGAGATCTACCTAGTTCCAAGATATAACTATGTTCACTGGGATGCAGGTAAATTAAACTCCGATAAAAGTGATGACTCCATTTTAGATAATGTAGAGTGGGAGAGTGAATCATTTAGCTATTATCAATTAACTCTTGGGGTGAACTTCTGGTTTAGCCAAGGGTTTGGATTAAATCTTACTGGACAGTATTGGTATCTACCATCTACCGATGCCGAGATGAAAGAGGTGATTCCAGGCATTGAGCTGCTCTGGAGATTTTAATCTTATCGAGCCCAAAATTTACTTACTATGATGCTAATAAACTAGCAATTTGTGAGTAAACTAGTCGCAAATACCTTTATACTTGCTGGTTCTGCTAAGCTACTTCCAACAGATCTATTAAATATTTCAAATAAGTCAGTCTAAGCTGTTGAATAGATGAGGAACGTTAAAGTGGATGATCAGATGAAACTACGAGCGTTAACGGTGGCGCTACTCAGTCGGGCCGCTGACGAGTGGGCGGTTAGCCTCAATCGTCAGGGGCGAATGCCTACCTACGCTCCGAACAAAGGGCAGGAGATGAATTCGATTGGGGCGCTCCTCGCCTTGAGAGATGACGACTGGTTTGTCCCATCTTTTCGTGAGCTGGGTGGGATGCTGTTACGTGGTCTGCCTTTAAGTAAATACTATCTCTACTGGTTAGGTAATGAGCAGGGTAGTCACCTACCCCTTGATCAATATCATATGTTGCCGGTCTCTGTTCCCATCGCCTCCCAGACCCTCCATGCGGTGGGGCTCTCCTATGCTGATCGCTATCGAAATAGGGATCGTGTATCGATTGTCTTTGTCGGAGACGGAGGCACCTCGGAAGGAGATTTCTATGAAGCACTAAATTTTGCGGCGGTCTGGAATACTCCCACCATTTTCTATATCCAAAACAATGGTTGGGCGATCAGTACTCCTCGTCAAGTTCAAACCAAGGTGGAATCTTTGGCCTCAAAGGCTGGTGCGGTAGGGATGGAGGGAGTGCAGATTGATGGTAACGATCTAGACACCGTCTATAAGACAACTTTAAAAGCGGCCAACAAGGCACGTAATGGAGGTGGCCCTACTCTGATTGAGGGGATCACCTATCGTTTAGGGGCCCATACGACTGCTGACGATCCGACTCGTTATCGCACGGATGAGGAGTTAGTACCGTGGCTGCTGCGCGATCCACTGCTGCGCCTGAAGGAGCAAATGGTAAGTGAGGGTAGTATCAGCAAAGAGCAACTAAGTCAGATGGAAAATCAAGCGAAAAAAAGTGCTCGACGCTCATTTGAAGAGGCAGAGAGTGAGTCCCCCCCTAAAATGGGTGAGCTCTACTCCCATCTATATGCAGAAATGCCCTCCCCCCTTGAGGAGCAGTTGCAAGAGCGAGTGGAGCTACGCCAGCGGGCAGCGGGAACCAAAGGAGGTGCTAAGTGAAAGCACTGACGATGGTACAAGCGATTAATCACGCTTTGGCGATGGAGATGAGACTGGACAGAGATATTATTGTCTACGGTGAAGATGTGGGTATTAGTGGTGGCGTTTTTCGGGCGACTGACCTGCTACAAAAGGAGTTTGGCCGCAAGCGCTGTTTTGATGCGCCATTGGCCGAAAGTGGTATAGCCGGGACCGCAATTGGGATGGCAATTGCCGGCCTAAAGCCGGTAATTGAGATGCAGTTTAGCGGTTTTGCCTGGCCAGCATTTGATCAATTAATTACTCATGCCGCCCGTTTTCGCAATCGTACCAGGGGAGCGATGAGTTGTCCGATGGTGGTGCGGATGCCTTACGGCGGTGGAATTCGTGCCTTAGAACATCATGTCGAGAGTATGGAGGCAACGTGGGCCCACATCCCCGGTTTGAAAGTTGTTATTCCCTCCACGCCCTACGATGCCGCCGGCCTGCTGATTGCCGCAATTCGTGATCCCGACCCAGTAATTTTTATGGAACCTAAAAGAGTCTATCGCGCCTTTAAGCAAGAGGTGCCGATTGAGGCATATACTCTGCCGATCGGTAGAGCACGGGTGATTCAAGCTGGAAGTGATATTACTTTGGTGGGTTATGGTGCAATGATGCGGGAGTTGACCTTAGCAACTCATCAGCTTGAAGAGCTAGGGATCAGAGCAGAGTTAATTGATCTGCGAACTATCTATCCCTATGATGCTGACACCATCTACCAATCGGTTAAAAAGACTGGCCGCTTATTAGTGGTGCATGAGGGGCCGAAAAGCTTTGGTGTGGGGGCAGAGTTAGTCGCCCAAGTCACTAAATGTTGCTTTACCTCTCTGCTCGCTCCACCGACCCGTTTGACCGGTTCGGATACCATCTTTCCACTTCCCAAGGGAGAGGATCTCTATATGATTAGTAGTTCAGAGATTGTTCAGCAGGCGGCAGATTTGGTAAAATTTATTCCCTAATTGTAAGTGAGGTATTGAGGTGATTTTCGAATTTAAGTTTGCAGATATTGGCGAGGGAGTGCATGAAGGCAAGGTGCTAGCACTCTCGGTCAAGCCTGGTGCTTCAGTTGAACAGGGAGATATTTTGGCCGAAGTGGAGACCGACAAGGTGGTGGCCGAGATTCCCTCATCAAAAAGTGGCACTTTAGTGCGGTATGGTGTTAAAGAGGGGGAGACGATCAAAGTGGGGGAGACGCTGGCCTTTGTTGAGTTAGCGGCAGGAGAGAGCAGTCAGGTCGTTGTTGATCGCCCTCATGAGAGCGTTGGAGTTGTCGGTGCTCTAATTGAAAGTGAAGCGGGAGCGGTGATGAAGGCTTCAACTGAAGGGCAGCAGAGTCAAAGTGAGCAGAGTTTTCCTCCGATGGTTTTAGCAACTCCCTTGGCACGTAAACTCGCTTCTGACTGGGGGATAAATTTGACCTCGATTAGTGGAAGTGGCCCTCATGGCCGTGTGACTAAAGAGGATCTAGAGCAGAGGCACAATCAACCTGGCCAAGTTGAGAAATCATCCTCACCGGCTTCGATCGGACAACTGACATCAAGTGTGGAGGAGCTGACCACAACTAGAAAAACCATCGCTACCAATATGGAGTTGAGTGGAGGGATTCCCACTGCAACCTTGCATGAGCTATGTGTAATTGATCAGTTGGTTGAATTACGCAAAGATCTAAATCAAGGCCGTACTAACAATCTTGGTTATCTACCTTTCTTTATTAAAGCATTAGCAGTTACTCTACGCAGATTTCCCCAGTTTAATGCCACCTTTGATCGGTCGACCAATCAGGTGACCACCTATTCACAAATTAACTTGGGAGTAGCAGTGGATACTGAGCAGGGATTGATGGTGCCAGTAGTAGAGCGAGTCGATTCACTGACTATTGAGCAGATCAATCATCAGTTTGATCAGTTAGTTGTTCAGGCCAAAGAGCGTACTTTGCCGTTGGCCAAGCTAAGAGGAGGAACCTTTACCATCTCTAATTATGGATCTTTTGGTGGGCTCTATGGCAACCCACTCATTCTGCCACCACAAGTGGGAATTATGGGGTTGGGGAGAATTCATCAAACACCGGTGGTTAATCGCCGGGGGGAGATTATCACCGCTACAGCACTACCGATCTCATTAGTAATTGATCATCGGGTGATCGATGGAGCACCGGCCGCACAATTTATCTCTTGTTTTAGATCGCTGTTGGAGCAACCGGCAAAATTGCTATTAATGATGGCATAGCTACCAAGGGGCCACTAAAAATTATTTTTATAGCTCATTACTAGGTTGTTGTAGTCTAAAATCTGGTAGCGATCTTCGCACTCCTGCTCCATAGTGTCATCATGATCAGAGTCAACTGAGTAGCAGTAGCGCCGATGTTTTGCCAGTATCTCTGGATAGTCTGGATGGTATCTAAAGTCCATCGCTTCAGCATAGTCATTGAAAGTTAAAAGTTTGCCAACGGTGTGCTTACCTAATCCAGAGGCAAAGGCCACTAGGGAGATGGGAGCGTTTTGATAGAGTGCCAACTCTCCGATCAGAGAGGGAGTGATAATTCCTAGACCTATTTTGCGCTCTGTTGGCCAGGCAATATTTTGGTAGGAGTGAAAGAGCAGTTCACCACAAGTGATCTTGTTGGGTAGATAGTAATCAAAAAGATAGTCATACTCAGCATTGCTCATCGCCGCTAACTTACTATAAATATCCAGTACGATCTGCATATTTTCGCTAGCGATCAGTTGATTGACCCGAACGGCCGCAATGCTATCCAGATCCATCCAGTGGTTAAGGTTATCAAACTGTAGCCCCCAACGGCGCACTTCATAGATGGAGTTACCCTGCTCGATCTGTGGGCGAAAGTAGTCTAGTTCTGGTGCATCCCAGATGCCCAGTTCAACCAAATCCTCTTTGGTTCCTAACCAGATGGCATTGTGTCCCCAGTAACCGGGAATGGTTAAGTCAGTTAGGGATGATGCTTTTTTCTCTAGTAGAACATCCAGCGGTTTTAGTTTGGAAGCGATGCTATCTCTGACTTGGTGGTCAGCAATTAGATCCCCATCAAAGAAATTTAGCGCCCCGGAGATTTTACCTAAGGTGAAAGCAGAGAAGATCAGCCCTTTTTGTAGTGGCCACATCAGTAGATCTTTGAGGGGGAAGGTGCTAATCTTAAAAGGGATCTTACCTATAGGAAGATCGGCTTTAAATTTCTCACGGTATAGTAAGTTATAAAGAGTGATTGGAGAGTGAGTAATCATCTGGGATTGGTCACGCAGTGAGCGTCGCAGAGTACTGTCATCATAAAATAGATCAATTATCGGGTGTAAAGAGTTAATTAGCTCCAGCTTAGCTTGAATGATAAGTGGTCTGTTCTCTACACTTTTGATGATCATTTGATTGGTGACTAACTGATAGATCTCCATGGCAGGCACCATATAGAGATCGGCCGCTTTTCTAATATGAACTAGATCACGCGAGCTGAGCATATGTTTGGCCTGACGCTTACTGGAGAGAAACTTACCTAGCTTAGTTAGTTGTAAGCTGCTCACCTGCAGCTGGTTTGATAGTTGTTGCCACCTATTAGCTAGAGTCTCATTTGCCACTAAAGAGGTGGTCGTGGTGACGATTAAGATTAAGGTAATAATTAGATGATAGATATACTTCAATATTCGCTCCCCTGTTTTACGCACCGAACATTAGCATCAAATAGTGATCACTTCACTATGAATTGAAATAATTACAGCTGGTTAAAGAGCAGGATATCAGCTATTTAGCAGCGCGTTGTATCCAGCGGGATGGTTTAGGTATCAAACAGGGAGAGAGGATGATCATCATCTAGTTCGGCACTGATCTCATGTTTTATTAGATGGTGTGCCAAAATCTCAGTCTTTCGACAATCTCCTTGATGGGTGTCGATGACAAAAAAGGACATATTAGAGTACGCTCCTCGTTTTAACTCCACCATCGCTTGGGTAATTAGCTTGAGGTTGTGAGGGTCATCATCACTCATCCCAAAACGGTGATAGGAGTTGTTTCCATAGGTTTCGACTCCCTGCTGGACCGAGCAGATAATCGCTTTTCGCTTTAGCTCACTAGTGGAAGCACTATCGGGAGCGTTGTGGATTGAACTATTTAGTCGGTCACGAGTCGCTAGATGGCTAACAGGAAAGATTGCCAGATAGTTAGGAGTCGGCAGCTCCATGTGGCGGCAGAGCAGATTGATTCCCTCCTTGATCGTATCTGGTGTATGGCCACGGGCAGTTATAATGGAGAGAGGGCGTTGGTTGGTGACGGCATAACTAAAAAAATTCCAAGAGGGGCCCTTCCAACGATGTTCAGGAAGTTTCAAAGCTTCCTGCAGGTCAATCAGAAAGGGAGATCTCTTTTTACTCCCTCTCTCGTCAGGGAGGGGATCTCGGAAGTGACGAAATGACCCACTCTGTTCACAGTAGTTAAACTGGTAGTCTTGATAGGGGCCGCTCTTACCTACCATGTTGCCAAGTTTGGCCATCTGCTGTGTGGTGATTGGTAGCTCTTTGCCACTCTTTTGATGAAAGAGGACAATGGTGGTTAGCATATTCACCACATTATCATCAAAGTCAAAAAAGTAGAAACTTCGGCCCCCTTTTTGATGGTTGCGATCTTGCTCAGGGGGAGTAGGAATTTCCAGCTCCAGCTGGTCCCCACTCTGTTTATGTCGATGTTGTTTGTTCATACTTGGGTTAGCTATAGTTTTGGTAGCATTAGCTCCTGGTTAAGATCGATCTTCTTGACCATCTCTCTTAGCCCGTCATAGTCCTGATCTGTCGCCTCACTCCAACCCTCTACCCCATAAAGTGAGTTGAAAATATGTTTGCCTCCCTTTTCTGAGAGGAAGCGAAAAAGAGCATTCTTAAACTTAATGATCACCTGACGTGGTAGGCCCTTTCGAAATACCAAGGGATCATTCGGGATCTTCTCGGTAATAGTTACGATCTTTACCCGTTGAGCAACATCTGGAAGTTGCTCCAGCACTCTTATTCTGGCATCGCGAATTTTGCCCTCGGGACTAGGAGGAAAGTAGTAGGTCGCTCCAGCATCAACCTCTCCTCGGTAGACCATACTTACAACGACATCATGTTTTTTGGCAAATATTTCAGTTGCCAGTGTTATATTGTGATCTTTGATTAGTTTTAAGGGGAACATGTGGCCAGTGGTGGAAGTGGGATCGGTGAAGGCAAAGCGTTTGCCATTTAGATCTTGAACTTTTTTAACTCCACTTTTGTGATTGGCAATAATTTGTCCTCGGTAGTAACTCTGTCCATAACGAATCGCTTTGAATTTTGCTTCGACTCCATAGCGTCGGTGGGCAATTAGGTAGGCAAAGGCATTCATCATTGCAATGTCCGCCTTATTAGCTGCAAACATATCTAACATTGAGATGTAGCTCCCCGGAATCCCACTTTTAAAATATAGACCTGTCTCTTGCTCCAAAAATTTGATAAATGTCGGTGCGTCACCTCCTAGCACCTCAGCATCGGTTGCGGGGGTAAAAAGCAGTTTGATCGGGTTCCCTTTCTCACCTAAACGGTCACTCCCCAAACAACCACTTAGTAGTAGCAGCATTGCGAGTGTTATAAATGTCGAGGAGAGTCGATTACTCTTCAAAATATTTTTCATAGGCATCAATTCTCTCATCATCTAGGTCGGACTCTGACGGTTTATCAACTTTTGCGGGAGCACTTTTAAAGCTTTGATGTACCACCTTGGTGGTCAGCGCCTCCAGCGTAATTCTCTTTTTCTGCTTTTTAATTTTTTCAAATAGTGCTGGATCACTATTTTTAATATCATCTAGCGTATTTTTTACCGCTTTTCTCACCAGTTGCTTAATCTGCTTACGTTTTTGAGGAGGTAGCTCTCTTAGTGCTGCAATTTTCATTTTAATTTTAGAGGCTTTTTGTATTTTTACTAGTTCACGTTTATCAGTTCTAAACAGAGTGACTAACTTATCAATTACACTTTTGTCGGCACTGGGATCTTGGGCCGGCTTACTGATTGTCAGCAGTGAATCTACATAGGCAGAGAATCCAGCGCTGACCACTTCCGACTTAACTGCTTGCTTGGATAGGACAACATCTGCCTCTGGTTTCGGCCGATCCTCCTTAGGAGTAAAGGACTTTGCTGCTACGATCCCCCTAATTACGGTTAATTTGGTTCTACCGCTGAGACCTCGCTTCGAGACAAAGAGGTCGGTGCCTCTGACTCCTAAGGCTGCGTTGCGAGTCTTGATCACTAGCTCTTTCCGTGGCCCTTGCTTGGAGATTACCGCCCGGAATTTACCATATAGCAGATTAACTACTGACCCTTCACCCTTTTTTTGTTCCAACTGGTTGGCTTCTCCCTGATAGACCGTTCCGGGCCCCAAAGTATATTGATCACCATTGTTGAAGACCAGCCTTACCTGGCTCTTCTTGCCAGTACGAATTATCTCACCCGGTTTAACTCGTTGGCCTAACTTCGCCTTTTTCAGTGAGTAGTAGTAACCATCATAGAGGATATGAGGGGGAGGGCCGGTCACCTTCTTAGATTTGTGAGTAAATAGTTCCACCGCTCCCCGCATTTTAACAATACGGGCAATGCTGCTTGGAAGTTCTCTCCCTTGTAGTGGAATGGTTCCAATCAGTAGGAGTAGGATGATCAGCCATGTTGCCTGTTTGAAATTGTGCGTCATATAACTTTCCTATGAAAAAGAGTACTACGCGCCATTTTTGATGATAAGATGGGATTTATCAATAACTATTTTAATTACCAAGAGGAAGGTTGTCCATGGTAAGAGCTTTGTACTGTCATTCGCTGTTGATATCACTGCTAGTTGTCCTAAATTTATCGGCCGTTGCTGCTAGCGATGGGGTTAGATTAAACTATCCAGAGCTGATGGTAACTCCCCGGGCATCAACTCGTATAAAGTTAGAGGCGGTAAATGAGAAGCATCGTAAATGGCAGACCCACCTCTCTGTTCAAGCTTCAGGGCTCATGACCCTAACTGCAGGCATTTTGCAGCTTGGCAATAGTGATGATTTTAAGGATCCCAAAAAGGGAGCTGCCTATACTGCGATTATCGTTGGAGGTGGCTGGCTTGGGGTGACTGCCGCTCTGGCCAAATACTACACCCCTTATGCCACTGGTTATAAGAGTATATTCCGCCTTAAGAGGGGAAGTCCCCGGGAGCAACTTTTACGGGAGCGGATAGCAGAGTCCCATATTGAACGGGCCGCCAAGATGGCCAAGCGCCTGACTTGGTTAAGTTCTATTAGTAATGGCGCTGCCGCCGTCAATCTGCTCTCCAATCAGGGCGAGGGTGCTCTCTCCGGAGCGGCCAACTTTTTGGCCCTGATCGCAGCATTCTCACCAGTGATTATTCCATATATCTGGGAGCGGGTGGACAAGGAGCAGAAGCTCTATAAAAAGCGGATCTATGGCCCAGTGGTGATGGCCACCATTCTACCGGTCGGCAGTAACCGGCCAGGTTCGAAGAGCGAGACTGCACCTGGCTTGCTCTTTAGCGCTACCTTTTAGTCACTTCAGATAACTCTTTTGGCCCTTTATTTTTTCGGTGCAATCTCTTGAATTGAACGTTTGGCCATTTTAGTGGCAAAGGCGATAGCATCGATTGATGATAGCTCCATCCCCTTGGGTCTTACCCCATATTTGTATGCGAGGATAAAGTTTTTAGGAGCATTGGGCCCCATTTTGATTACTTGGCGGGATATTTTTAGAGCTTGGTGCAGTGGAAGTCCACCGCCATTTTTATTAATCAAGAAGTGATAGAGATCTAGAAAGGGACGGGCAATTCGTTCCTTAAATTTGCCACCCAGGCTGGCAATGGTGGTCGCCATCTTGGCACACGCTGGCAGCGGCAGATCCAGCCCCTCCTTTTTAATACAGAACTTAACTAAGCGGTTAAAGTCTTTAACTATCCAGGCGGCATTGCCATGTTGCTCAAGAGAGAGGCCCTGGGCCATCTTAATCGCCGAGAAGATATCTAGGTCAAGGTACTTACTTAAGAAGGACTGTTTAAATATCGTTATAAATGATTTTGTCTTCTGGTCATCTGATAGGGCGTAGGAGATTCCGATTTTGACTGCACTTTTACCATCAAGCTGTGATTTAACTAGCAGAGTAGTGACATCGATAAATCTTTGGGAGGCTCCACTACACCCTAGTGAGACCTTATCTGCAACTGTTCGACGCATCTTCTCGGGGAGTTGAAATTCTTGACGGCCCCGTAGAAATTTCAGCGTGGTAATATACTCTCGGGTGGAGAGGCACTTTTTAAACTCCTCTCTTCCCGCTTTGGGAGGGTGAGAGGTAGATGCCCACAGAGTGAGATTGGTGGCCAAGATGGTCAAAATCGTCAACAGGCGCAGTTCCATGAGGATAACTCCTTAAAGGTGCAGTTGTCTTGTCAGTAACTTCACTCAACTGTAAACTGTCAATCCACTTACTGACAACAGAAAGTGCTAAAAACTGTATTGAGCACTAGCTTAGCTTAGGAGACTGCTGATGGAACAGCTAAATGTCGTCGCACCCTATAGTGGTGAAGTACTAGGTACCTTTCCTCTGATGGGCAAAGAGGAGGTGTTGGACCGGCTAGCTACAGCCTACCAGCTTTATTGTGATCACTCCTTATGGCCACCTTTACATGAGCGAATAGCAATTTTAGAGCGTGCGGCCCAACTGATCTCCTCTCGCCGCCAGGAGTTAGCGTTGATGGCGGCCAAGGAGGGGGGTAAGCCCTTAAAAGACTCACTGGTAGAGATTGATCGGGCGGTAAATGGGATTAAGGTAGGAGTGGCCGAGAGTTACCATCTAAAGGGTTCGCAGATTCCAATGGGGCAGAGCAGAGCATCAGAGGGGCGACTAGCTTTTACCGCGATCTATCCTCGTGGAGTGGTCTTTGCGGTCAGTGCATTTAATCACCCCTTCAATCTAATCATTCATCAGGTGATACCGGCGATTATGGCAGGGTGCCCAGTTCTGGTTAAGCCGGCCAGGCGTACCCCGATCTCCTGCGATAATTTGTTGCAGATTCTCTATGAAGCAGGACTGCCGCCTCAGTGGTGTCAGATGATACTTTGTCAGCGTAATGTTACTGAGCAGGTGGTGGCCGACTCTCGGGTCGCCTTTCTCTCCTTTATTGGTTCAGAAGAGGTGGGTTGGCGTCTACGCTCAATGCTGGCCCCTGGTGCTAGTTGTGCTTTAGAACATGGTGGGGTGGCCCCAGTTATTGTAGATGCCTCTGGGGATTGGCAGCGTGGGGCACCGCTACTAGTAAAAGGGGGCTTCTATCATGCAGGGCAAGTCTGTGTATCTGTTCAACGTATATTTGTTGATCAACAGATAGTTACTTCATTTACTAATTTGATGTTAGAGCTGACGGCCAAGCTCCAGGGGGGTGATCCAGCCTCCCCCGACAGTGATCTAGGACCACTGATCACTTTGCAGGAGTTGGAAAGGGTTGAGCAGTGGGTGGAAGAGGCTGTTGCTAGTGGAGGAGAGCTTCTTTGTGGCGGCCAGCGGATCGGTGATCGCTGTTATGCTCCAACCATTATCCTAAATCCTGATCAGCAGTGTCGTCTCTCAAGGGAGGAGGTGTTTGGGCCAGTGATTGCAATCTATACCTATCAACAGATCGACCAAGCGGTTAAAATGGCCAATGATCTAAACTTCTCCTTTCAAGCGGCGGTAATTACCAATGATCTTAATTGCGGGCTCAAGCTGTTTGATCAACTGGACGCGCAAGCGGTTATGATTAATGATCATACCGCCTTTCGAGTGGACTGGATGCCTTTTGGGGGTGCTCAACGCTCTGGGATAGGCGTTGGGGGGATCGGGCCAACTATGCGGGAGATGAGTGTCGAGAAGATGTTGGTATTCAACCAGAGTTAGATAACTGCCTTACCATCAAACCAGACCTCTTTGACATATAGCTCTTCACTCTCCGCTTTTTGATCCAATATGGTGTAGCAGTTGGGAACCCAGTTTAGATCGGGATGGGAGTGGTAGTAAAAAAAATCTCTCTTGGCAGCTGGAATTTGGTTTTGGATGCTTAACTGGTACGCTTGATAGCTTGCTGGTAGGGAGCTCTTCTCAATCGGGGCATCACTACCAAAATAGAGGGGGACACCACTCTTTTCAATCTCTGCCCATGAGAAAATTATCTGCATTAGCTCTGGTGGTAACGTATCTTTCATCCAGGGGAGATCGCTTGAGTAGTGTATCGGTTGCATGTGGCAGGTGATTGGTAACCCTTGCATTAACTTGGCGGTCTCCAGTCTAATTAGTTGTAGGTGTTCAATATGGATGGGGGGAATTTTCTTTCCATCCATCTGGAGTTGGTGAATGGTGGAGACTACTTGATGGACGGCTTGATCTCCTAGGGCGTGGATTGCCAAGGAGAGATGGGGGAACTGCTCTATACGACGGATATACTGCATCAGCTCCTTGGTTGAAATATGCTGAGTGCCAGACGATTTGCCATTTGAGTAGGGCATGCTTAACAGGGCGCCATTAGAGCCTAGAGCTCCATCGAAGTAGATTTTAATACCAGCAAAGTGCAGATTATTGCTATGATGGTGACTACCTTTGGTGGCAATATTTAGTACCTGGTCCAATTGGTCCAGCTGGCCACACTCGATAAACTGGGATACGGCCAAAGAGAGTTTTCCTTCACGCTCTAACTCCAAGGCACAGCTCCACTGCTCCTCACTACAGCTTAGATCTCGTATATGGGTAAATCCTGCTTGATTGAAGGTCTTGACTCCATTTAGTAGGTAATCTTTTAAACTGTCATGAGAGGGGGAGGGGAGTTGATCCAATATTTTTGAGACGATGGGCCCAGTTACAATTCCGGATGGATCTCCATTTTGCAGTGAGTGGACCCCTTTCATATCGCTTTTTAGTTGTAGTAGCTGGATCGCTTTTGTATTTAGCCAGGCCGAGTGGCCATCATGGCCGAGGAAAAGGATGGGGACACTGTTGTGGTACTGGTCTAGATCTAAAGCTGATGGAAGTGGCTTATTGGGCCAGTAGTTATGGTTCCACCCCTCTCCATAGAGCCAGTTACCTCTAAAGTGACTTGCAGAAATTCGCAACTTTTTAAGGTCGTGTACAGATGATAAAGAAGATAGATCCAGTACTATCGATGCCATTCCGGTTGCCGCCCAGTGAACATGGCTATCAAATGGATTAATAATTTTATTCACCATTTATCTGCTCCGCGTAGCTCCCAGCAGCTAATATGATCTAGGGCCAAACTAATTGTAGCTAATGGCGGTGCTTGTTTCAACTCCATATCTCACTATATTTAGGAAGAGACCGACTAGAAAGGTCTGCAACAAAACTGATCATTTCTCTTTTTGCTTCTCAACGAAGTCAGACTAGCGGTACTCTTTTTTAGAGTCTCCATGGAAGGGAGGCAGCATGTTGTTCGAGGAAGATCAAGGAGTGAGGCATGATTCGGAATAGTCATCTTTTGCAGGCATACCTCTCAGATATCATCGATGCAGATAGGGGGCAGGTCGCTCTGCGAACAGACCTAGCGGGAGAGGACTCCTCTTTTTTTGAAACTACTGCTTATGCAAATTATCATATCTACTATGCCCATTTTCAGCGCCAGCAAGAGGGTGCTTATTTGGTAACTTTTCCTGAATTTGAGGGATGCCAAGTTCAGGGGGAGTCATTTGAAACTGCACGCTGTCGGGCCGCGGAGGAGTTGGGGGGGCAGTTACGCTACCATTTGCAGCGAGGTCAGGAGCTACCTGATACCATTCCTCGTATTGGAAAGGATTTTCATCCAATAAAAATTTTGATATGATTAAACCCTTATTCACTATTTAGTGGTACTCTACGATTATGAGTGATGTTAATAGGGTCCTAGTCGTTTTAGCTAATAGTCGCTTGCGGGCGCTGCTGCACTTCTCTTTAGAGTGTTCATTTCCCTTTGATGTTGTCTCGATCAGTAGTCTGGAAGAGGCGTCAGAGCTATTGGCCCAAGATAGTAGTTTCTCACTGATCATTAGTGACTTCGATTTGGGGGCGGATGGAAATCAAGATATCTTCAACACAATTTCCAAGTCTAATGGCAAATTTATTCTTTTAGGAAACATAAATCCAGAGGAGTTTGTTAACTCAGCTGGAGAGTCTGCAGCTGGAGTATTCCCCCATCTCGATATGCTACTTCCGTTGAACGACTACCTTCAGGAGTACTTCTCCCAAGAGATGGATGAAGGTGCGGATGAGTATACTGGAATTACTCTACCTGTGCTCTCATTTTTTAGTGAACTTCCTGGAGACATCTATATCCAATTAAAGTCAGGTCGTTATTTAAAAATCTTTTTGGCTGGGGATCAGGTAAATGATAGTGATACCGAGCGTTTTCGTGATCGCGGAGTCAAGGAGCTATTTATCGATCGCCAGGTGGCCAGATGGATTTTGGCCAAAAGCTATCTGGAGATGGATAGCATTATAAATGAACAAGATATCTTGATTGACCACCAGGAATTACATGCAATCAAATTGGAAGCTGCATTGTCCTCCTTAGAAGAGGAGGGGGTTAAGTTGGCCGAAGAGAGTGCCAAAAAGAGTGCGGAAAAAACTAAACCCGTGATTCAGAAGGGGATTAATGCTTCTGGTAGCACATTTGTGACGGGGGATGTGGTCGAAAATGAAGCGAGTGAGTTTGTCACTGGCGATGGTCGTGAAGTTGAAGAGAGTGAGTTTGTCACTGGCGACGGTCGCGAAGTTGAAGAGAGTACTTTTGTCACTGGTGATGGTCAAGAGATCGAAGAGAGTGAGTTTGTCACCGGCGATGGTCAAGAGATCGAAGAGAGTGAGTTTGTCACCGGCGATGGTCAAGAGATCGAAGAGAGGGAGTGTGTCACCGGCGATGGTCAA
>JABGUH010000023.1 GCA_018646675.1 Bdellovibrionales bacterium
GAGGTACTGTTGATTTGTCATACGTTCTCCTTGGTTAAAATTTTGGCTTTGACACCTATTATTTTAACCGAGAGCGTATGACTTTTTTATCCTGATAAAATTTGTCTACTTGTAAACGCAAATCGTGACTTTTTCACTTTAGCTTTAAATATTCTTATTCTTACTTGTAGCACATGGCTAGTAGCAATGACTTTTGTAGACCCTGTATTATCAACAAAGTTTAACCCAACAGGCTTAGAAGACCGGATATGGCTTGGAATACTTTCGATCACTACTTTTTTTGCAGGTATATTTGATTTAGTCGCAGGCTGGAAAGGCAAGGCTTCGGGGCATAATGATTCAAAATCATTTTATTTCAAAATTAAAATGATGTGTAATGATTTACTTAATGATGAGAGTTCTATCAATAGCGACAACTATTCAAATCTAAAAAAGCTATATGAGATGAGCGATAATTACTGCTTGAAAATTGATGATGGTAAATTTCTCAAATTAAAAAGAAAGCATCTCGTCAAAGTTAAAGTAAGTAAGGTTCTTGATGATTATCCGGGGGCATGGGTTTGGTTAATTAAATCAAAACTCATTGTCTCAAGCTCGTTTAATCTTTTTTGTAAAAAATCTAAATAGCTACTTTCAATCGTAGCAAATCGCCAAAGAACTAGATCAATAACGTTAACTTTATCATTTGATACTTTAGATACTTCTAGACAAAAGGAGTTTGCATCGTTCTCAAATCCAAAGGAATCAGCGATTCGTGCTAAATGCCTATCTGCTTTAGCAACATTAAAGCCAAGGTTTTTAGCAAGGTGAAAACTTGTTATATCTCCGACATAGGGTAATTTTTTTAATTCTGCTATAGGATCAAGTAGAACTTTTGACCAAAAATATTCAAATCCAGAAAAGTGAATGTCTTTCGCAATTTTTACTATAGCGTTCATTTTTCTCTTATTTGAAAAGCTTTCCATTGCACAATCAAAGCACTGCTCACAGTTTTCGGTAATTTCTTTTGCACTTTCCCAGTTGCAAAAACACAACGATATATATTTAAACTTTTTTCTTACGACTGATTCCCTAAAGCCGCTAGATAAAACCACCCAAGCTGCTTCTTTTAGAAACTGGCTTTCTGAAATATCATCAACAGATAATGAGTCTTGCCATTTAATTTCATCTTCAAACCCATGACTTATTACTATTGCTTTTATCTCTGAATAAATTTCTAAAGAGAAGCAGGAGAGTTTTCGATGCTGATCATCATTCAAAATATAAGTATTATCATTTAATTCCATTGATGATCTTTTTTTCCTCCACGCAAAATTTTATAAATTCATCTACGATTTCTGAAGGCCACAAATCCTTTTTTCTGCAAATCAACTCGAACTTTTCATAGCTTTTGATCGATAAAACCAAGGTTCTTTTTTTTCTTTCCCCGGGAGATTTTTCTATTGCTCTTTTGAATATTTCTTTTACAAGCCCTTTCGACATACTTTCCTTTTTGATGCCTACTCGGGGGGGGGTGGGGGTAGACGTCTATTTGGAAGTGTAGGCAGACGTCCATGGTTTGGCAATAAAAAACCACAAGAGCGAAGATTGTCGGTCGATAGCATTCTGCTCTGAGGGCAGCCATGCAGAATTTATAGGGTACGGATAAATGAGTTAATTAAGTTGAAAATGTAGAGTTTTAATTGATCTTAAGTAAGAAAATGGCGGGAGCAAGTCTACTCGAACCTTTAATTTATTTACTATTTAGATTTAGTAAATAGTACGATTTTGTATAGTTATGTTTCTCGAAACTTTGTAATTTTCAACTGCTCGCCGGAGCATGACTGATCTTTCCCAATATCTTAAACCAGTTGCTTGATTCGTCTCTCTGTTGAAACCATTAAAGAGTGATCATTAAAAAAAGTGCTCAAAACATTGGAGATATTTTAATGTATGAAGCATCTCTGAGATACTGGGGGGCATGCCATTAAGGACTACGGCGCGCCGCAATGCAGGTTCATTGAATAATAGATATAAGCAATACCTTTTTTCAACCTTATACATTATACATTTGTTAAAATGAACCGTCTTTTAATTGAGTTTAGTAGGGCCAGTTATTTTTTTTAAATTTATTATAGGGGTGGATTAATGCTGGGCGTCATGAGTGCGTATCAATCATATTTCAATAATCCTCAAAACAAAAATACAGTGTTTCTGGATTTTGGCAATTCTAATTACTCCTCAAGAGTCCTTTCCCAATCGAAAAGTTTTGGAAGTTCTAGCCACTCTATAACCGTAATAGACCAGTTTGAAGGAAAAGAACCTACTGTATTTGATTATAACTTTTGTATAAAACGTGAAAAACATACGATTCGATTTGTCCCGACCATGATCCTAGATTCACATGTTGTTACCGCGCTCCACCAGTATGTTACAGACAGGGGTTCAATGAAACCAGAGCAAAGAAACTCTGCCGAAGAATTTTTATTATGGCTCGCAAAGAATGATTTTGACTACAATCCCTTTTTTTACCTTGTCGAGAGCTGCATGAAATCTAGGGAATCTGATTACATAGCATCAGTCCCTCTATTGCTAGAGTCTATTATGACTTTGCACTCAATGGACCAGGATATTTTTTTAAACTCTAGGAAAATCCATGTCAAAGAAAGTGCTCGTAACCATTACTATTCTCTTTATAATTGTAATTCATTTAAGGAATGCGCTTACAAGTGGGCTCTGCATGCTAGCGATAATTACAGGATGTTGCACTCTGGTTACATTAAGCGTACCTATGCATCAATTGCAAAGATGATTTTGCTAAATGCCAACAGCAATATTAAATTACTTCAAAAAATTGATGCATTCTATGATTTTATAGTAAATGAACTTGGTGCGTTCACAGCAAGAGAAATGTATTTAGCTGCTATATGCTTTTCTGGTAGAGCAGGTGCGTTGGTAAATGTATGCAAGGGGACAAAATACAGCAAAGCACTTAGGAGCATGAGCGCAACATCCTGGGATTTATTTCTACTACGTTGCCCTGAAATAATAGCTGGAACTGATAAAAATGATTTACCTCTTGGTTATGTTTGCACTGCAGAAAAAAAACTTGCCGACTTTGCAAAATTAACTTCAATCAAACGACTACAATACAAAAATGGAGATATGTCCCCACCTCTCCTTAGTCTCGACCTGGGAAGCAAGGATGATAAAAAAACAACAATAATTAATGATCAAATACATCACAGACACAAAAATAGAGAAAGTCCATTCCGAGATATCAGTGATAGCGATCTAAACCTATTAATCAAACAGCTGGAGCATGAGATTAAGAATCTTTGCGGTTAACGTTGCAGTGTAAATTCGTTTTATTGTTAACGACCAGCATGACATAATTGTCGGATATTTCATTGTGACATTTTCAGGCAATGAGTTAGATCGCTAGGCTCATGAAAAAGGGCGTAAGGCCATATGAGGTAATTGGCCGGCTCTCTTTTGGGAAATTTAGCAGCCCAAAAATCTACCACTCTTATTTTGATTAAAGGTGTATCAAAGGCTGTATTAATCAATGTTTTGCAATACAAGTAACAATTGGGAGGCGGGTGATTTTCGGCTGTTATGGCGGGTGATTTTTTGACTGTTGATACCACTCCAAGGAGACAATTAGGAAGTATTTGAAACTCTACAAGATTCCACTGAGGGATAAATCCAACCATCATGGCAATCCTGCTCAGGCAAAATACGGCCAAAAGAAGAGAAAGGGATATCTTCAGGATCAAGGCTCCCTTAGAGTTGTCGAGGAGTTGTTAGCTCACCCCAACATAATCAAAAATCTAAATATAGGGCAGTGCGTTTTACTGCGCCCCTTCCCCACAAGACTTGATCTACTAAACGTAAAATATATCGATCCTAAAATTTTATGGGCCAATGTTAACTACATTCAAAAAAAGGAGGGCAAAGCGAAAACCAATAACAAGACAATAGATAATAGGCCAGTAAGAGTGAAAAGCAGAGGGCCACTAATCTCTCGGAGAGGGCCATGAGTGTGCAATTTATTCCCCAAGGCGTCTACGAGGATATTATCAATATCGTAGGTCAGTGGAAAATTGTGGATATCAAAGGGCTAGAAGAGATGTGTAGCTATGAGGTTAGCTACTTCAATCTGTTAAAAAAAGTACGAACATTGGAGTCTCACGGACTAATCAAAGGGGTTTTACTAGGACAAAAAAATAAACATATCTATCTAACGAATAAGGGGCTGCAATATACCGGCAACCATTATGGGCATGAGATCTGCAATGAGAATCTAACTCACGACCTAGTTACGGCCAGAGTATTAAAAGAGCTTTTAAAGTTTGATGGGTTTAATGAGGGGCGAATGTTCCATCAGGTGCCAATTGAGAAGATCTATCCCGATGCGGAAATTACCGGCTCAAAGAGTGGGGAGGATTATCGATTGGCCATTGAGGTGGAGCTGACTCAAAAATCAGAACGGAGGGTAAAAGAGAAGTATCGGCGGTACTCACGCGAAAGCGTATTTAACTATGGAGTATTTATCACCAATAAAGAGAGACTGCTTAGAGCATATAAGCGATTTTTAGAGGCACTAAACCCTGAGATCCAAGAGGCAATTGTCCTGATCTTGGATGATAAACTTAGTGCAACAAAATTTAGCTATCAAAAAGCACACTGCTACTACATGGGAAATAATGTGAGGTTTATTGATCTTTTTGGTGAATCTGAGGAGTTAAATTGAAGTTAAGCGTAGTTAAGCAAAATTTGCCCCTGCCGATTTCATCCACGATTCCAAGTGATTATCAGCACCATTTTTGACCATCCCCTCTTAACCAAAATGTACGTGGGAATGGTCAACAATGGACTGAAATCATAATAATCGAGGTAAGAGGCAGGGGCGATAAGAGAAAGAGGGAGAAATTAATGAGTAAGGTAATAAAAACAAAAGAAGAAGAGAGAGATATAACTGGCAACAGTACTGGTGCAAAAAGAAGAGGAAGAAGACCCAAAAACAATAAGGAGGAGTATCAGTTGAATCGGGAGCAGACAAAGTTCTTTATAGATCTATCTAATAACCAAAGTGAGCTAGAGATGGTTTTTAAATTACTAACAAGGGCCAATAAAAAGGATTTAGGTCGAGAGGTTAGTTTTAAGGACTTGGCGTTATTTGGAATTGAGGGGATCACCAATAAAGATATCGAGAAGCTCCAAGAGAGATCGCTATCGAAGATGGAAAAGGTAGAGCAGGCACTTAAAGAGTACAACCGTAAAAACGGTCTAAACCTTGATCTAGGCGATTTTTTAATCAAGAAGCTAGCAATTAACTAACCAATGGAGATAATAATGCAAAATCAATCATACGAACTATTTATGGGACGCCTTGGAAAAAATCCTGACCTCAGGTACACCAAAAAGAAAGAGCCTGTCTGTTATTTATCGGTAGCAGTCAACAAGGATAATAGTGAGAAACCAGACTGGAAAAGAGTTTTAGTCTGGGGAAAACAGGCAGAGATATGCAACCTCAAACTGACCAAAGGGAAGGAGATATTTGTGCAGGGCCGCACGAATATTAGGGAGTATCAGGATGATGAGGGCAATAAGCGCAGCATAACAGAGGTTAATGCTCGACTTGTTGGATTTTCAAATCTTTAGCTAGGAGTACTATTTGATAGAGGAAAAAACTAAAGACATTAGTTACAAATCATCTGCTGCACAGTATAGTAGCCTTACCGATCCGGAGGGGTCGGCAAGGCTCTTTAACAATCAAATATGGCGAGTGAAAGATGTCGCAACGTTTTTGGGATGCTCTGTTGGGCATATCTATAACTTGGCATCAGATGAGAAAATTCCGAAAAGGAAAAAAGGTGGACTACTTTTTTTTGTTCCAGATGAAGTTCTGAGTTGGACTTTAGAAGGAGGAAGTTATGAGTAGATACACAAAGCTAAAGAGCTACAAGGGAATAAAGAAGGATAATTCTAACGGACGATATTTAGCGGTTAAATATATCAACAAGAAGGAGTATTCTAAGAAATTTGACAGTTTGAGAGATGCTATAAACTGGAGAGCAAGTTTTCATCCATCTCTAGCACCAGAGGTACTAGAGAATAGTTTGAAAGATTCAAACCATATTTTTTCAAACAAACCACAAGTGAAATTAAATGGAGAGGATCTTGGATATTATTTTAATGATGTGTGGAAAATGTATAAGGAGCTTTATTTACCTTCGCTAGAGAAATCAAGTCAGGAACACCGTTTAGCAAAAGAGTCTTTTCTTGGCCCATTGATGTCTCATAAAATGGTGGAGATGACTGCAAATCTGATTGATGTTCATGTAGCCAAACAAAAAAATGTTGCAAGCAAAATCAATGGTAGAAGACACTCTTTTGATGATGACTTGAAGGTTTTAAAGGCTATTTTGAACTGGTATCGTCAGAATTACGATCCTTTGTTTATGAACCCTGTTCTGCCAAGGCACAAGACTGCTGGTATTATCAAGCCAAATAAACGTAAGAATAAAAAAATGAAACCAGAGGAAGTGATTGCTTTTTTTAATCAATTAGAGCTTTTTTGGAGAGATTTTGCAGAAACTCAGTTCTATATGGCTGCAAGAGTGAGCGAGGTGGCGGGGATGCAAGTGAGTTCGGTTGATTTTTTTGAAAAGATTATTACCGTTAGTCATGTTGCTGTTTGGGATAGGGTCAGCAAGCAGTTCTCATATCTCAAGGAGTTTCCTAAAAATGGGGAAGAGAGATACGTTTTTATGAATGAGAGGTTGGCTGATATTATGAACCGAAGGATTCCTAACTCAAAGAACGGGTATGTCTTTCATCAGAGTGGAGATCCTCTACGTTACAAGCAGATTCAGTATCAATACAACTCAGCATTAAAAAGAGCTGGGTTATTTCCTGAATATAGTTCGACTCATATTATGAGACATAGTATGGGAACGATAACTAGAAGAGTAACAGGAAGCCTTGATGCGACACAAGCGGTAACAGGACATAAGGATATTAGGATGGCTCAGCATTATGCTTCTTTGCCATCTGAGGCAAATAAACATGCAGTAACCGAAGTTCAGAAGTTTATGTTTGATTTAGAAGAGAATACCAAAATAGCCGATTCATAGAGTGAAAGTGGTCTGGTTTCGACCAGACCACCGCACATTTTGATTGAAAGAAAAGTGGGGTAACCAGACCAAACCAGACCAAAACGGCAAAACCGAAAAAGATATGTGTAAAAGCAGGCGGTTAGGGGGTGAGTGGCCGTCCCACCAGGATTCGAACCTGGCTCGTATCTTTAGGAAAGATATGTTTTATCCAAATAAACTATGGGACGGTATGAATTTAAGCGTGGATGAGTATAACAGCATCCACAGATGATTGTTACCATATTTCATCTTTTTTTGTCGCAATATGTGAGAGTTGGCATACTATATTCTTAGATGTCTATAACAACAAAATATATGACAGAGCGGCTGTACTACCTGTTTTTAGTTGCGCGTCATTCAGTGGTCTTCTTTCATCAGCAACGGGCTTCCATGTTGGCCGCCTCTGCCTCCTTCTACGCTCTACTGGCACTAATTCCACTATTATTATTAAACTTACGAATTGTAGGGTGGATTTTAGGAGATATTGAAGAGGGAAAGCAGCGTTTTTTTGCGGCGATCGCCGATTTCTTTCCCGAAATATCACCTGAGATTCTCGCCCGGGTGGAAAGTATTATCTCATCACTTCTCTTTTCGGCACATAGCTTTACCTGGCTTAATCTGCTGATTCTAATCTTCTCCTCATTAGGATTTTTAAACTCTCTATGGAATGGGATCTATCTTTTAACCTATGAGCGCTCCACCATCTCCTGGACACGGCACCTTAAGGGTTTAGTGATTATCGGGGTAACAACTCTTCTAGTCTCTTTCATGATGTTGCTATTACCGATGCTTATCCGTCTAATGTCACTCTTACACAATAGTATTTTGGTACTATTTTTTGAACGCACTCTCCCGGGCTTTGAGGGGATTGTTAACGCTTTGGCCCCCATTTTTTGGTCACTAGACTGGTTGCTTAACTCCAACTTAGTTCATGGAGGAGCTTTGGTCGTCTACTTCACACTGCTCTATCGCTGGTTTTACTCTTGGCGAATCTCATTTAAACACTCTCTGTTGGGAGCACTTGCCTTTGTATTTACCCTGGTAACAGGGAAGAACTTTTTGTGGTTCTACCTGGAGTGGGTTGGTAAGGATATCATCCAAAACTATGGAGAGTTCTATCTACTCTTTGTTGGCATGCTATGGATATTCCTCTCCTCCTGTGCCTTCTTTTTAGGGGCCGCAGTTGCTCATACTGCCTATCGAGTGGAGCATATTTTGATTCCCCTGGAGAATGATTCACTGACAGCTAACCAGACATCCATTAAATCCACTGATTAGTAGTTAACTCTCTTTTAGATAATTGCACCACTATCTCCCCATATGCGGCAGTTGGCACTTATCTATATTTTGGGGCTCATATTTCTTCTAATCGGAAGAGCGGCCCACCCTAGGTTCATCCCATCCAAGACACCAGAGATGATTAAGGGGCGAATTACTCTGTTAAAACAGAGCTGGCAGCAGCAGGAGTTAGTGGATCTACTGGCCGCCTATAGTAGCGGGTATCGTCGCGGCCTAGATCGAAAAAGTCGTCGGATGCACAACCGGCTCTACATCGCCCATCTATTCACTCCCTCAGGAATTCATCTTTCGGCACTACTCTGGGGAGTTATGTTGCTGTTGCAGTTAACACGTCACCTCTTTCCTAAATTCGATAGTAAAAAAAGGTTGGCGATTGTTATGCCGATCATGATCTCCTTAATCCCCTTTATTCTTCTGGGCGGGTACTACTCTATTAAGCGCATCTGTGCACTGCGACTGCTAACCATGATCAAAGTTGGATCTGTTCAGATTGTCACTCCAACCATCGCTTTTTTTCTGGTCTTTCTCTTTGACTATCTATGGGGATCATATGATCTATCCCCAAACAGCTTCGCCTACAGTTTTATCTTCTTAGGATCAATCGTTACCATGGGCCGTGGTCGTCCCAAGGTGGCAATTCCACTGGCACTGCTGGGGGGGCAGGTGGTGGTCGCCTTGGTCACCCAAGTACCACTCAACCCCATCGCTTTTGGGATAGGACTGATCATTACCGCCATCTTTTCGGCTGTTTTTCCCCTGCTGCTGCTGATCTTCTGGGCAACTCCATCTATTTTGCCCTCCTACGGTCAGTGGCCACTACAACTGCTCTATCAGATCGTGGAGTGGGGATATGCCCTAGTTGTGGATTATCGAGGCTTGACCATCACCGCCCCACTATTTTTGGGGATGATACTATGGTCACTACTACCAATCCGTAGGTGGCGGCAAGGGCTTGTAATATCACTGTTACTGCTGTTAATTGACTCAAATCCCATCTTAAATCTTCCCGCTGATAGGTTCTACGCCCGGCCACCAAATCGAGTGGTGGTTCCTATCTCTCGCCAACAGATGAGAGAGAGTAGTCGTAAAAGTGATGGTTACCATGTGGTCTACCGTAACGGTCTAAGCTGTCGCTATCGGATCGGTCATGGACGCCATCAGCGGCGCTGTTACCGGCGTTGAGCAAGCATGTCAAAAGTGCCGGTCTACTTGCCAAACAATCGTCAAATCTATATGTTGACAGCAGTTTATCAGCCTAAGATTTAAGCAAGATGTAAGGAGGTAAGTCATGGCCCCAGAGGTTCCAACCACACTACCTACAGTGGTCATTACCGCAGAGCAGTGTAAAGGGTGCGAACTCTGTATCAGAGAGTGTCCCAAAAATTGTCTGAGTATGTCAGATAAATTCAACCAGTTAGGTTATGTCTACGCCAAATATGATGGTGAAGGTTGTACTGGCTGTGGCATCTGTTTCTATGCCTGTCCAGAGCCTGGTACTATTACCGTCTATAAAAAATAGAGTTTTTAGTCTCATCCTTTCCGATATGGATAGATTATAAGTTTAGGAGTCAGCTATGCGAAAACAGTTTATCAAAGGGAATGAAGCAATTTGTAAGGGAGCAATCTTAGCTGGTTGTACCCATTACTATGGATATCCAATTACTCCCTCCAGTGAGATTGTCCACACCTTCGCCTCCATCTTTCCTCAAATTGGAGGGACATTTGTGCAAGCGGAGAGTGAAGTGGCAGCGATCAATATGGTCTATGGTGCAGCTTGTACTGGTCGGCGAGTAATGACCGCCTCCTCCAGTCCTGGCATTAGTTTAAAACAGGAAGGAGTCTCCTACTTGGCGGCAGCAGAGCTCCCTTGTGTCATCGTTGATATAATGCGTGCCGGCCCCGGTTTGGGAAATATTTTTCCTGAGCAGTCAGACTATACTCAAGTGGTTAAAGGGGGAGGACATGGAGGTTACCGTACCCCGGTCTTGGCCCCTAACTCACCTCAAGAGATGTCAGACCTGACGATTAAGGCATTTGATCTAGCTGAGAAGTATCGCACACCAGTCTATATTTTAGCTGATGGAAACATTGGACAGGTAATGGAGCCGGTCATTTTCCCAACTGAAGTTAAGCGCCCACCTCGCCACGACTGGGCAATCTATGCAGATAAAGAGAGTAAGGATAACTTGATCAGCTCAATTCATATGACGACCAAAGAGCTGGAAACGGTAAATCTTAGGTTACATGCCAAATACCAAGAGATTGAAAAAAATGAAGTGATGTTTAAAGAGTATAAAACGGATGATGCAGATGTAATTCTTTTTGCCTACGGCATCACCTCGCGTATCGCTATGAGTGCGGTAGATCACCTGCGTACTCGGGGAGTTAAAGCTGGTTTGATGCGACCAATCTCTTTGATGCCATTTCCTAAAGAGCGACTACAAAAATTAGCAGAACAGGTAAAGTTGATTACTGTTTTAGAACTCTCTAGCGGGCAAATGGTTGATGATGTGCGTTTGGCAGTAGAGGGGAGAACACCGGTGGAGTTCTTTGGTCGAATGGGAGGGATCATTCCCGAGATTGAAGAGGTCACTGATAAGGTGGAAGAGTTATTAAAAAAGAGCATTTTGTAAGTTAGTTGAGGAGTAATCAGATATGAAACCAAACAAAGTGATAGAGAAACCTACTGGATTTGCACATAAGTTTGTTCGTAAGCCAGGGGTAAATAAAGATGTAACTCACTACTGTCCTGGCTGTGGCCATGGTCGGATTCACAAGTTAATCGCAGAAGCAATGCAGAATTTAGAGATCTCTGACAAGACGATTTTTATATCACCAGTTGGCTGCTCGGTCTTTGGCTTTTACTACTTTGACTGTGGCAATATTCAGGCGGCCCATGGGCGAGCTCCGGCGGTAGGAACTGGTGCGGCCCACGGCAATCCCGGTAGTATTGTTATTAGCTACCAAGGTGATGGTGATCTAGCAGCGATTGGGACAGCAGAGATTATTCACGCTGCTAACCGTGGTGAAAATATGACTGTCATCTTTGTCAATAACGGTATCTATGGCATGACTGGCAGTCAGATGGCACCAACCACCCTGCCTGGAGCTAAAACCACCACTACTCCCTATGGCCGAGATGTAGCAGAACATGGTTATCCGATCAAGGTGTGTGAGATGATCTCTACCTTGGATGCTCCAGTCTATATTGAGCGTGTCTCTGTTACTGATACTAAAAATATCATGAAGACCAAAAGGGCAATTACCAAGGCCCTGAAGTCCCAAATGGATCAAAAGGGATTCTCTCTAGTGGAGATTCTTGCCAGCTGCCCAACTGGGTGGAAGATGACCCCTTGTGACTCAATTGATTATATGCATGAGACAATGGAGAAATATTTTCCAATGAAGGTGTTCAAAGATGAGATTAAAGAACGTCCATCAAAGAATCTGGTGGAGAGGGTTCCAACCGATGAGGAAGTTATCTCAGCGTTGGCAATTGGAGATCGTCCCCGGCTATTTGAAGTGGCACCGGATTACACCACTAATTTTAAGGAACAACGAATTCGGATTGCAGGCTTTGGTGGTCAAGGTGTATTGATGGCCGGAACCACTCTTGCTTATCTTGGAATGGAGCATGACCTTGATGTTACTTGGTTACCATCCTATGGGCCAGAGATGCGCGGAGGAACCGCCAACTGCCATGTGGTGCTCTCTAATCAGCAGATTGGAACTCCAATGGTTAATACCCCCGACTGTCTAATTGCGATGAATGGCCCTAGTTATACTGAGTTTGAGCCTACCGTTAGAAAGGGTGGATTGGTAATTGTTAACTCCTCCATTATCACCCAGCAGGCGACCCGCAGCGATCTTACCACTCTCTATGTTCCTCTGACGGAGTTGGCAGAGTCTGCTGGAATTAAGGCTGCGGCCAATATGGCGGCAGTAGCAGCTTATCTGACCTATACCGATCTGATGTCACTAGATAATTTAATCGCCTTTCTTAAGACAAATTTCAAAAAGCCGGCGCTACTTGATAAGAACGTTGATACAATTTACAAAGCACGTGATTACGTCTTAGAAAACTATTCTCATTAAGAGATCATTATGGGAGAACTACTATATAGTTGCCAAGGAGTGGACTTTCACTACCCGCTGGGAGAGTTGAGTGTCCATGCTCTTAAGAGTATAGATCTGACCATTGAAGAAAAAGAGTTTGTCGCTCTGGCCGGGCCATCCGGATCGGGAAAGACTACTCTACTTAATCTTCTCGGTTTAGTAGAGCCACTTAAAATTGGGGAGATTGCGATGGAGAACTATCGCTTTCAGACTCTTGGTGAGCGAGAGCTAAATCGTATCCGTCGCTTTCATATCGGTTTTATCTTTCAAAATTTTCACTTGAATAATGCTCTAACTGCCTATGAAAATGTTGAGTACTTTCTCTTTCGACAGAACATCCCTCGCCAGCAACGGGCCCAACGAGTACAACAAGCCCTTGAGCTTGTCGGTTTAAAAGGAAAGGAGTCTCACCGTCCCTTAGAGCTATCAGGAGGCCAGAAACAACGAGTGGCGATCGCTCGGGCACTGGCGAAAGAGCCCAAGGTTATTATAGCTGATGAGCCAACTGCCAGTCTGGATCAAGATACTGGACGAGAGATTATGGAAATTCTGCGTCGTTTAAATAAGGAGCAGGGAGTAACCGTTATTTTGGCCAGTCACGACACGATGGTATTGGAGAGCGTCGAGCGGGTGATTCGACTGGTTGATGGCAGGGTGGTGGCGTAATGATGCTGATCAATTTTGCTTTTCGAAACCTCTTTCGTAATCCTCGCCGGACTATGGCAATTCTAACCACTGTTATGATTGGCACCGGTGCACTCTTTCTCTACCATGGATTTAACAACGGAATAATGAATCAGTATCGAGAGAATACCATTCGTTCCCGTTTTGGAAATGGCCAGGTAAACACTAATGGCTATCGTGCCAAGGTGTTTGAAAAACCATGGGAGCACTGGATTGATAATGTCAATCAGCTAGATAGTTTTATTAAATCACTTCCCGGCGTGGAGTATACCTTCCCGCGGTTGCAATTTTTTGCTCTGTTAACCAACGGGCGGGTCACCGTCAGCGGGCGCGGCCAAGGAGTTGATGCGCAAGCAGAGACGGAGTTTTTTACCGCACTAAATGTCGATATTGGTAAAAATCTTACCACCGAAGAGGATGGAATTATTTTGGGGATGGGGTTGGCACGCGCTCTGGATGTTAAAGTGGGTGATCGGGTGACAATTTTGGCCAACACCACCTTTGGCAGTCTAAATGGCGTCGACACTATTGTTACAGGTATTTTTCATACTGGGGCAAAAGAGTTTGACGATACGGTCTTTCGTATACCGCTAAAACTGTCACAGATCCTGCTGGACACTAACAAGGTGGAGTCCATCGCTTTAGGTTTAACAGGTGTAGATCAGTGGCCGGCGGTGGCAGCGCAGATTGAAAAAAGATTCCCTCACTTAGAGAGCACGCCATTTGAAATATTAGATAAGGTATACTATCAAAACTCGGTGGATTTTTTAGACTCTCAGTTTCAATTTATCCGTTTTATCATTCTATTTATTGTGGTGTTGGGTATCTTCAATACTATCTCGACAGGTATTTTGGAGCGTAAGCAGGAGATTGGCAATCTTAGGGCCAATGGTGAGTCTAAAGGAGAGGTGCTGCGTTTACTCTTGTTGGAGGGCATTTTTCTAGGAGTATTAGGCTCTATTTTGGGAGTGGTAGTCGCCTATGGACTGAACATCTCATTACTAGCAGAAGGTATTCCCATGCCTCCAGGGCCAGGTATCACTCGTAGTTTCATGGTAAAAGTTGAGTTGGTACCTCTTTACTCCTTGGCGATCATTTTACTGGGAGCGGTCAGCGCCTTGGTGGGATCATTCTTTGCTTCCATTAAAGTGGTCAGAATGGAGATTGGCGATCTACTACGTTCAATATAGGGAGTGATTTTGATGAGATGTCTGGTTATTTTACTGTCCCTTGTTTATTCAGTTAGTGGCTTGGCCATTTCGGCTGACAAAATTTTAGAGCGGGCCGACAGAATTCGCAATCCATCTAACTCCTATTTGATGGAGGTAGAGGTAATCTCCAGTCAGAAAACCTCCCTCTTTCAGGTCATGTTGCAAGGAGATGATAAGACACTGATTAAAACTCTTGCACCGAAACGAGATAAAGGGCGAAACCTTTTGATGTTGGGTGAAAAGATGTGGGTCTATATTCCTAATCTGCGTCGGGCAATGCGAGTCAGTTTAGCGCAAAAAATCTCTGGCCAGGCGGCCAATGGTGATATCTCCAGGATGAAGTGGGGAGGAGATTATCGACCGGAGATCAAGTCAGAGGATAGCAAGGGGTGGACCCTCTTTTTAAAGGCGAAAAAGAAGGGTTTAACCTACGACCAGTTAAGGATTCAGGTGGCCAAAAAGACATTTCGTCCGCTCCGAGCAGAATTTTTAACAGTGTCTGGCAAAGTGATTAAAAGTGCAAAGTATCAAGGTTATCGCCAACTGCTAGGGGCGGTTCGGCCTACGCGGATAGAGATTGAAGATGCAATTCGTCCGGACCTTAAAACGATAATCAATATTAAGAGTATGAAGAACCGGTCATTCAATGCTCGAATCTTTCAGCAGAAAAATCTAAAGTGAGAAGATCTTTTATACTGCTCTGTTGTCTACTTTGCTGTTTCATTACAGCATCTGCCAATAGTATTGATTGGAGAGTCGGGCAGCGCATCTCATTGGTTGGTAGTCAGAGCGCCACCTACTATAATCGTTCCTACGTAATTCCTAAGTTTCAGGTTGAAAATCTAAATTTTCCTCAGATTGAGCTTAATGGTGAGTTACTAGCTTTTAGTGATCATAATCGCAATTACAATAGTGGTGAGATCAAGGAGCTCTATCTCAGTTTTTCCAAAGAGCTTTATACTGTCAGTGCGGGAGCAAAAACATTCTCTTTTAGTGAGACCTTTGGGGTCAATATTATGGATATTCTATCCCCCCGCAACTATGAGTCTTACATATTAGATGACACCTTTTGGTCTTATCGCTCGGTCTGGGCGATGGATCTCAATCTATTTTTTGATAAATTAACAGCCCATTTAATCTTAATTCCCAGAGCGAGTAGACCAAAGTTTCCCGAACTTGATTCGCCCTATGATTTAAGAAAAAAACTAGGGGTTAGTCGTTTCCGACTTCCAGAGTACTCTTGGCTAGATGATGGCGAAGCAGCGCTGCGTTTGGGATATCTGTCTGATAGTGGGATAGATGCCACTCTGTTATTTGCCACACACTTAGGGCGTCAAATGACATTGGTGATTAATCCGGCACTGGAGATTGAGTGGCAAAATAGGCGAGTGACCACTTTCGGCACCACCTTTAACTACTCTTATGGTGACTGGGTCTATCGGGGTGATTTTCTCTATACTCATGATGATCTTGTACCTAATGGGCTTTTTTCTGTTAAGAGTAGTCGGCACTGGCAGTCAATTGTTGGTGCCGATTGGAGTGGAAGCAGTGAGAAATTTATTGGTGTACAACACCACTTTGACTCGGTAGAAAATAATCACTGGGCCAGTTTTCTCTACCGCCACCTTCTTTTAAGTGAACGGCTAGAGTTGGAGGTGATGTTCTTTACTGGGATTAATAGTGATGATCTCTGGTTGCGACCTCGGATTGGCTGGTTGGCAGATAGCTATGCTCTCCACCTTCAATATGATCTACTCGATGCCTCAGTCTCCAGCGGAGTGCTGGGCCATTTTAAGTACGGAGATCGCCTACTTTTTAGTGGTGAATACTTTTTCTAGGAATTGTGGATATGTCTAAAAAATATTTCAATACTCTAAACTATACCCTGGCCAATGAGGACACCACCTTGGAGGTGGAGATGGTTAGACGGCTGCAGGCCAAAAACATCCTAGCTATTGCAGGTAGCGGAGGGCGCTCGCTTCCCCTGGCCCTAAACGGAGTTGAATCTCTAGACTATGTTGATATGGCACAGGAGCAGATTTTTTTTGTGCAGCTCAAGGAGCAGTCACTTAAGCAGCTTGAGTATGATGATTATTTACGATTTTGGGGTTATGCCCCCTATCGCGATGACAGTTGTCGTCAGTGGCGTCAGCAAGTTTTTAATCGAATGGAGTTACCGGCCAAGGCTGTTGCATATCTTACGAGTGTGTTTGAGCATCATAGTTGGTCCTCACTACTCTATACGGGTAAGTGGGAGCGAACATTTTTTAAGTTCTCTCGTGTTGCTTTACTAATTATGGGGCGTGAGAGACTGGATAAATTGTTGCTGTTTAATAATATCGATGATCAACGGCGCTACTTCCATGGAGAGTTTAGTCAAAAGAGATGGAGGATGGTGTTACGCATGTTAGGTAATGCTTCGATCTTCAATGCTCTGCTCTACAAAGGATCTTTTGTAAAAAAGAATATTCCCGAAGGGCATTTTGAGTTCTATCAGAAAGTTTTTGCCCGGCTATTTGAAACACATCTCGTAGTTGACAACTACTTTTTACAGATGTGTCTATTTGGCAAGGTGGTTGATACGAGAGGGAACCTAATTGAGGCGCAGCGTCCGTTGTTTGACGAATTAAAGAAGAACTTGACCAACGTGAGTTTAACTCCCCAATGTGGAAATGTACTGGAAATATTAAAGAAGAGTAGTCAGCAGTTTGATTTTTTCTCCTTTAGCGATGTCCCTTCCTACTTCTCAGGCAATACTGAGCGTGAGTTTATGCAGATGATCTCTCCGGCAATTAAGCCCAATGGGGTGGTGGTTATTCGCTACTACCTAAAAATTTGTCAAGAGGTTAAGCTTGATGGATTTTCTGATGTAACTTCTGAATATAGTAACTTGATTGAACAGGAGAAGGTTCAGGTTTACAATATTAAGGTTTATCGCAAGAGCAGTAAATAAGTTATTAATCAATCAGATAGGCATCCCTAAGGATCAGTGATCGCTCCTCATTTTTCTCTGCCATTAAAGCCGTTGAGTCTAAAAAGCCAGAGAAAATAGTTATTGAGGTTGTATTTACGGTAACGGGTTGGACTGCGTAGTACTCTTGTGGCTCGCCGTTTCCAGCGTAAGTATTGTCGCCATTACTGTCTATTCCTAGGGTGAATGCATAGTTTCCGGCCGCTAGTTCTGTTACGATATTCAATGATCCATTAATATAGGATCTCCAGACTGTGCCCGAATTAGTTGCTCCGGTGCAGGAGCCGCCAGAACAGGTGACGGCAATTCCGTAGGCCCAAGCATAGATATCTGATCCGATGGAGAAGGAGGCACTGGCACCATTTCCGTCATCAGCGCTATTGTCAGCGCAATCAGTTGCATTTGAGCAGGTAAAAGAGACCACAAGAGAACTAAGAGTTAGTGGGGCATCTACAGGAGTATCTGCGGGAGCTTGCGCATCTTCATCATCTTTAAAGCAGGATTGTAGAGTGAGCGAAGTAAGAAGCAAAATTAAAAGAGTGTAGAGAGATCTCTTTGTCATAAAATACTCCATTCAAAGAGTTAAATTTAGTCAGAAATTTAATCGTAGTTGCTTCAGATCTAGGTTGTCAATTTGATATATTAGATAGTGAGTGTAGTTTCCAATTAATCTAGCTCTAACAGGTAGGCAACTCCCAGCTTGGCAAAGATGGCAGCGTGGTCGGTAGTGTATCCAGACTTATCAAAGGTGTCTTCAGCAGTATGGGAGTATGGATTCTGCTCTGCTGCGGTAGACTCAACTGGATAACTGGCATGATAACCATTATAGTTCCAAGCGGCATGGTCAGAACATCCATAACCACATAGCTCGTAACGCCACTTGATATCTGGCTGGTAGGTTGTTAGTAGAGAAGCCAAAAAATCATTCTGTTGTTGACTGGTATAATCCTTAACTAGCGTAATATCATAGCTGGGGCCTTTATAGTTAACGCCGTCAAATTGGATTACTCCAATCACATTGGTGCGTCTCTTGGCATATACTTTTGCTAGATGATAGGAACCTTGAATACCAACCTCTTCTGCCGCATATGCAATAAACTGAATAGTATGTCTGGGGCGATAGTTATTGTTAACTATTAATTGGAGAATTTCGGTTAGAACTGCAATCCCTGCCGCATTATCATCTGCTCCGGGTGCGTGAGAGTGAATCCCCTCATCATCTGTATTGATCGAATCACCGTGGCCGCCTAAAATAATGACACTATCCAGACTACCCTTGATCGTTAAAATGACTGAAGGTTGAGGGTAATCCTTATGATCATAGAGCTCAATTTTTGTGTCAGTACGTTTCGCGGTCAACTTACCCCATTGCTGGGCAATCCACTTCATCGCCTCAACTCCCTCTGGAGCTTTATAATATCTGGTCTTATATGAGGAGAGGTGGAGCACCGTTTTATCCATCCGGTCAGTAGATACCTGCTCCATCCACTTAGGAACTACAGCTTGTTGGTTGATGGTGTAGTCTGCATCAACTTTGCGTAAGTATTTATCTCTTTTATGAACTTGTGGTTTGCGAACTTGGGGAGTTGTTGGCTTATTTAGTTTTTCTAGTAATCCAGTGGCACTCTTTTTATTGCTGACTTTGGAGTGGAGGACAAATCCTCCACAGCGCTCTCGTTCCTGTTGAATAACCTCAGTTAACAAGTTTAGTTGGCGGCGATCAACTTGTGCCAGATGTAGTTTGGGCCCTTTGAGATGACTCCTAATTAATTGAGAGGTTTTACTATTACTGCTTAGCTGTTGCCAGGTGGTCTGATCAAAACTGATCCAATTAGAAGTTGTTGCATAGGCATTAAAAAAGCCAAGAGCAATTACAGTGATGATTAATAATGGTTTTACCGCTCTAAGTTTCAAGCTATCTCCTAATATTATTTAAACTACAATTAATATTGGCAAAGGTGGAGTATGACACATAAATTACGCGAAGTGTTATTATCGTTGGAAAAACTGAATATTTTACACTGGGCAAGCTACTTTAGGGGCCTTAACCTGCTCTGTAACTGCTCCCAGATGATTTGGGCCAAGAGTTTTTGTCCAGTTTGATTTAGATGGATCTGATCAAAAAATGGATTGATCCCATTTTTGATCGCCTCCCTAAAGTATGGGGCCAGAGATATTGGATTGATCCCCAATTTCTGACACTCCTGAGTAATCCTTAGCAGGCCAGGATATGGCTTACCCAATATTTCATCTCGTTCCCAGTGTTGGAGTACAATCACCTCTTTAGCTCTCTGTTGGGCGATAGTTAGGAAATGATTTAAATCTCTCATTGCTGCTACTGCCTCTTGGGCCAAATACGCATTATTAGCAATAGTGGCGTTACTTAAATTGTTATAAATCTCTCCCATTACCCAGTCAAAAAGAGTGCGCAGGGCGATCCAGCTGGCAACTACCGGTTTGGCGGTGGGAGTATCATATTTTAGCGGTTGGAACTTGGGGTTATCGGCCACATCGTGGCTTGAGATAATCAAGACAATAACATCGGCATTAAATACTCCATATTCCTTAATATATGCTAGCCAGTTACCCGGTCCCCAACTACCTGCGGAGATATTTCCAACTACACTATTAGACTCTCTACTCTCTAGTTGCTGGTGTAAAATAGTTGTTGCCAGTGCGTAATGATCAGTGCCATCCCCACCATTAATCACTGAATCCCCAAACACCATAACCCGCAACTCTTGTGGACTATTTTTGATCGCTGGAAAATTTATAGTTCGCATCCCATAGTGATTTACTACCACGGAACTATTTCGGTGCTCTACTAATTGGTTAGGTCTTAGCATATACTCAATGGTGGGGTGGGAAATAAAGAGTGTGGTATTGCCGATCTCAAGATAGTATCGAGCAAAGATCTCTACGATAACAATTAAGGCAAAGGGTAGTACCATGATTATTATTAATGTTATCTTTCTATTCTTTATCTTCATTCCTCTATATGGATGATGGTTTTTAACTGCTTCTTTCACTACAAAGTAACTGTCGCCTAGTCTACTTTACTCTCTTATCTAATCAAGACAAGATTAGAACTCTATTGCTGTGCAGAAATAGTGACCTGCTAACCGAAACTAGGTCCAATAGCTATGCTATGATGGACCAAAGGAGTAGGAATTATGGCACGCAAAAAGCATACCCCGGAGGAGATTATTCAACATCTCCGAACTCTTGAGATTGAAAAAGCCAAAGGCAACA
>JABGUH010000020.1 GCA_018646675.1 Bdellovibrionales bacterium
GAATACTAGTTTTATTTCTACGCCATTTACCTATTTTTCTCTCTAACTCGTCGATTGACATGGTACCTCCAGTATTATTGTTGGAAGCGAAATTTAGACTGGCCTGCTGCTCAAGTCACGCACGCTTGCCGGAAGGACACACACAACCAACGAACTCTTTAAAAAAGGAATCTACCAACCACCATCATGGCGTGGCTCAGAACCTATTGGAGATCATGGAGGTGATTTGATCCTTTTCAAAAACGGAGACATTGACCAGGAGGTGACAGCTGAAACTCAGTTTATTGGAGTGCAGGCTAAAGCCTACAAAAAAGAGGATGAGAGAGTAAATCCCATTGGTGAAATTCTTAGGGCAAAGGGTATCTTTCGCCATCCAGTATCCAAAACTCAATTTACTGAGATGTGGGTGGTCACAACTGCAAATATCACAGGGCCTCAGAAGGTGGAGGCTGATGCTAATGATGTCAAAATCATCAATTATAATTCCCTCAAGTCTCAGGTTAAAGAGATCCTGACTAGCCCAAAAGCAACCCCGAAAGCAGAGCCAGAAGCTGCCCCTGAACCCCAAAAAGAACTAACTAGAGATGACAAAATCAGGAAGCTATCAGCCGAAGGACTATCTCAAAGAAAGATAGCAGCTCGGCTTGGCGTAGGCATTGGAACAGTGGGACGTGCTTTGAAAAAGGAGGTGGTGTAATGACTCTTGAAAGAAAAGTTGGCGGGGTTAAATCTGCTCTGGAACAATCAGAGGTGGCCCAGAAGTATATTGGGAATCTTTATATTTTTGTGTCAATCCTCCCCCATACCCCGAACGAAATAAATGCATATGCCCGGGTTATTGGAAATGAACTGCATTGCTCGGTCACAGAAGCTGCAGTTGAGTTGTTTACTGAGGGCGAACTATTAGCAGTTTTGGGGCATGAGATATCACATCTTTTAAATCCAAGCCATACTCCCCACCTATTTCGGGGCTTACTTTTTACCACAGTTTTAGCTGCCCCAGTTGCTGCCGCTGCCCACTTTTCGGGGATACATTTAGTGGTCGGAGCCGTGATAGCTGTAGCCTTGATTTTCTATGGAATCCTCAGGGCACTCTTGGAAAAAAAGATAAGTAGGAATGAAGAATATAGGGCCGACGCTCTTGGAGCTGCTGTTGCTGGCCCACAATTTATGGCCTCAGCTTTGGCAAAGTTGCCGAACGAATCTGCTTCGTGGTTGGCTACTCATCCATCTAGTCTATCTAGAATCGAGAGGATCGGAGCATGAACCATCTAATTATTAGATACATAGTTTCCCCAGAATTATGGCCCATTTTAGGCCTGATTTTGAATACTTATAATGCACCACTTTTTGGTGCGGTCGCAATTGGTGCAATTATCGTATTAACAAATAACAACTTGGTGCGTTTTTTGGTGCACTCAAAGAAAGGAGAATATTGATGAAAGGGATAAAAATTGGAGTGTTATTTTTTTTAGCAATCGGAGTCGGGACTGCTTTTTACACCAACCAGCAGGGCCAAATTAACCAGTATCTAGAAAGCGCTAAAACTGCAACCAAGGCGGTCAATTTTATCGATAAAGTCACTAACATTGAACAGACAATGAATCAGTCTACAGCCAGTCGCAAGGTAGCTTCAGAGGCAAACTCGAAGGCTTCTCAAGCTGTTGTTGAGGCGGCGAACAAGGCTGCAAAAAGGGGCGCTAATCTTGAGAGATGCGTAGCTGGCCGGACGAGGGGGCATAAGCTTTACGGCTATGGACTTGGGTTAGTGCCAGGTGCAACTGGAGGGGTTAGTGCTGCTATGGCTTGTGATAAATTGATTGCCAGAGATAAAGCTAAAAAAGAAGCTAAGGAGATAGCTGAGATTAAGGCTGCTATTGAATCGGGATTTCTCACTCATCCTGAGGTCAAGGCTTTGAATGAGCTAAGAGTTATCGAGTTCGAGGCGGCGCTAATGGGGCCACTATGGTTTAAGTCTAAGGAAAAAAGGATTCACGAACTTGAGAGGCAACTAGGCCCCCACATTTTTAAAGATCACGATGGAACCAAAAAACTAGAAAAATATGAGATGGGAGATAGAACTCGCTATGAAAAGATTTATAATTTGATAAAGAGAGAATACGAGATAAATAATCTTATCTTAGCTCAGTTTTCAAAAGAGAAGAAGAAAGAGCTTTGCGAGGAGTGGATCAAGGTAGCCCAGGTATCAGTTAATAATAAGTCTCGGCTTCACAAATTTGCAGGGTACTATGCCAAGAGGAAGGGAGATTTTTCAGAGAAGGGTTGGGTTGCATATAAAAAGATACAGAAGCCTTTAATTAGATTATTCGAGGTAGTCACAGAACTGAATTATGCAATTTATGGGGCAAAAGCTTTGGAGGTCATCAACTTTAACATAGCAAATGAATGCGGAAGCTCAGATTACTCTCTTGATATCAGTGATCGTTTTTTTACGATGCGAGACTCATTCTACAATATCAGCCAGGGAAGATTCCTGTCTCTTGAACAAAGAGGCGGAGTAGAATACCTTAGGCAGTAAACCCTAAGATTAGGCAGATGGATTTGCCCTGATCCCCCTTAAAACACCCTAAAAAACACCACAAAAATCCCCGTCTACCCCTCCGGTAGACCGGCCCCATTTTATCTAAATTTCAAAACCAGCACTAAAACCCCATTTTTATCCCTCTGTTTTCGAGAGCTTAGCTCCTAGGGGATAGGAGTATAGCTATACAGAAGTTTTGTTAAAAAACACCCCTTAAAAATAAATAATAAAAAGTTTTTGGTTAGACAGGAAGGTTCATATCCTTCAGGTCGACAGTTCGAATCTGTCTCCAGCCACCATTAATTTCCAACTATCACTCCATGTCGCCAAAGTATGCCAATATAAAATGGTCCATTCCGGAGACATAAGTTACAGTTTATACTCGAGACATAGGTAACACTTTTTTATTAAAAGGATCTTCTGCTGGTTACGCACCCAGTCCCAAAAGTCGGCTGGCACATTCTCAAATTAGGCGGCCAATTTAATAATTTCAGCTTTCTTAAAGCGGTAATCTTTACCCTCCTTAGTATACTTCACCTTATTGGCTTTAACTCGACGGCGCATTGTTGATTCTGAGATGCCTAAAAATTCACACGCTTCTTGTAGTGTCATAAGGTCAGAACTAGCAAAAAGTTTCATCGAATCGGTAATATCAATTCCTATAACCGCCCCCTTTTTATTATAACGGACCGTTATCCCATCTTTGTATTCAGATTTACTCTCTATCTCATCGCTAAAATCGATAGAGAGATAATCTATCTCTTGGTTATGATGAATTTTCATTTTTTTACCTCAAAGTTAATCATAACAGTAATTACCTCTAACACTGCCCTCTTTTTTTGTACTGTCACGGCGGCCAGTAAATTATCACCTCTATATTTTATCTTTTTATAATAGATAAATTTATCTTGGGATTGTTTTATAGCTCCATCAGGATCAGTTACGATGATATCCACCTCTTGCGGAGTAATATTCCGCTGAATCATTCTCTCAACAGCATGTGAGCTATACTTGATATCCATAGGCGGTGACTATATCAAAGACGCTTGAACTTGTCAACAACTAGTCACTAACTGCTCACTGGTGAAATAACGCCATTGGTCCCAAAAGTCGGCTGGCACTTACTTCCAAACACCTGGAACAGAGATAAATCGATTATAAGAAGGTATGTAGATATACATCGTATAGTGCAGATGCGGAATATATGAAACGCCTGAATTACCAACCTTGCCAAGCTCTTGTCCGGAAGTTATGAAATCACCAACATTGACAGAAATAGAGTCTTTCTTAAAGTGAACAATCGATAGATATAATTGCTTATCCACTTGAATAATTAAATAATTACTCTTCTTGTCTGACAGATCTCCGTAAAAATCAGGTGAAGGAAGATTGTCTAATTGGTCACTAACCTTTCCAACAACCCTACCATCTATTGGTGAAACCACCTCTCTATCGAAGATATAGTAATCATCAAGCTTCATGCCACTATGTACGTATTGTCTTCCCGACGCATCTGTGATGCCAATATCCCACGCGAAATTACCGTACATCCTTTCAAACTTATGGTGTCCTTCATTTCCAGTAAGAACAACTTGGTTTTTAACAAGAGGATTTTTTAAAACCAAGTTGTTGCTCCGAAGATAGTCCTTATATATGGATTCATCTGTATATAACTTCCGAATATTTTTGATGTCTTTAATATGCTGAAATGAGAAGTCTGGTCTACCATTCAGATATCGAAAAATCAGGATGTACTTATCTACAAGTTCAGTATCTTCTTCGTAGAACCAACGATCTTCATATCGATCAATAAATTCACCTTCAATAGTAGTACTGTTTTTTAATGTTAGGGATACATACTCTGCTGCACTTATAGCAAACGAAAAGATTAGAATGGAGAACAGGATGGTGATCTTCATTTGGGTAATCTACACCCTATCCACTCTCTAACCAACAACTATGCTAAGTTGCTGTAAATAATACACAATACTTCAACCATAAAAGTCCCAACTCTAAAACTATACAAAGTAGAGGAGGATAAATTGGCCACCTACTGTGATCTGCACTAAGTGGAGTTTTGGCCGCATTTTCCTGACATATCAAAATACTTTAACAAGATTTAGGTGGGAAACTTATAATCCCCTGGATTTAACAATTTGAGAATGGACATAAAAACTCGTTCAAAAACGGAGTTAGGATTGTTAACCTTATAGACTTCATCCTCATGATAACTCTCAATCTCCATTGCATAAGTTTGCCTCTTTACTGCTTCAATATCGATATTTTCGTGACAGGCTATTTCCAGCTCTCGGTAAAGCTCACGCTCTTCTGGTGAAAACTCGTCATCAGTGTAACAGGCAATTTTTATGATATGAAGTAGTATACTGCGGTCAGATGGCTTTTTAATACTCCGAAACTCCTCAATAAATTTGTTTGCCAGAGTATGCAGCGACTCTCTTAAATCCTCAATTTGCTGGGTGGAAAAATTTAAAATTTTATTGATCTCTAGCTTGGATATGCTGGTATTAAACCACTCTTCCTCCTCAGCAGTAACCTTGCCATCGACATGAATTGTTGCGAGTGCCAACCTCCATAACTTGAACTTTTCTTGACTGACCTGCTCCATTGCTTACCACCTATCAAAATATTGCCATCTACTCTCTGGAAGCAGTATATCCATTTGGTAGTCAATAAGCCAACTTTCCAGTACCAATTATGCTTAGCAAATCCACTCCCCCACCAATATCGCGCTTGGCCGAGGGGCCTAAAAACCAAGCGATACCATCTACCGTCCGTTAAGAAGGTTGCCAACTGGCTTAAAAAGGGCAGAAGTTAACTAAGAAGTGGTAATTATTATCGCCACCGGTCGTAGGTATGGCCAATTTAGCTGGAATGGGCCATAAAGTGGGAAAGATCTCAAGACCTTAGGGGTTATATGAAACATCTACTGCTTATATTATTACTGATCTCCACCACTGGTTTTGCACGATCCATCTCCTATCACTGCGATAATGATTTGACGTTCAATCCACGCACTTTCACCATCAAGGTAACTCAGCGACTGTTTTTCGGATCATCATTCTGTCTTAAAGATATCAACGCTCGAAAGTGCTCTTTCAAAAAAAGGTTGAGCCATGGAGAGAGTGTAAGTAGTCCAGATAAATTTCTATCCTCAGAACATGTTTTAAAATTTAGAAATTTCAAACGAGGAATGGTCATCGATTTGACCCAAATTCTCTATCTGGGAGATGATTTCTCAATTGAGTCAGAACAGTTTCGGGCACTATACCACGTGATTACAGATACTGACATCGTTGGTCAGATCGAGAGTTACCATCGGATTACCTGCATTCGAGAGTAAAACAGGACAAATTATCTGCCGATCCAACTATATTTGAGCTAGAAGCATAGACATCTATAATTAGGAGGCGTTGTGACTTATTCGTTACAATCCAACATTCCTAAATATTATCTCTTCAAATTTTTCCGTATGTTCATGATCCTAATGGCAGTGATGGTCCCATTTTGAAAGTAAAGGGCTATCCATGGCCCAAATTTATCTTCTTCAGTCAGTCTTCGCATTTACTGTTTATATCTTTGAAATTCCTTCTGGCTATATCTCAGATCTGATGGGAAGAAAATAACACTGATTATCGCCTCCTTTCTATCAAGCTTAGGGTTTTACTCTTTCCATTGGCAGGTGGATTCCCCCAATTGGCCATAAGGATGCGCCCGGATATAGAATATCGATAATATAAACTGGACAGATGAGTTACAAAGAACCAGAAATAGATTAAAAACTTACCGCCTAAAGAGTGGGGGCCAAGACTTTAGATGTCTCTATTATGAAAAATGATCGTTTACTATTTTTTGCTATTGCTACCCTTGCCCTTGTCGCCATTGCGTTCATGGATGCCATCCCTCAAAATAAGCTCTATCATGATTTTGCTAATCAAAAGAATTTCTTTGGATTAAATAATGGTGCAGATGTTATATCCAATCTCGCCTTCTTTTTGGCCGGTCTCTCAGGCTGTCTTGTGTTGGCCAGTTCACGTCTAACATATGCAAAATCCTCTTGGTTAACTTTTTTTATTGGCACGATTTTGGTCTCTTTTGGTTCTGCTTACTATCACATCTCTCCCAATAATGACACTCTGGTTTGGGACCGATTGCCCATGACTGTCTCCTTTATGGGCTTCTTCTCTGCTTTGATTGTTATACACTTTGGCCATAAGCGGGAAACTCTATTCTTATTTATTGCCACCGCTCTAGGACTCCTTAGCGTTGTTTACTGGGCCATATTTGATGATTTAAAATATTACTATTATGTGCAAGGGATCCCTATTATTTCAACCATAGTCTTTTTGACCGCTTATAAATCCCAACGACTAATAAAAAGATATCTCTGGCTAGCGATAGTACTCTATCTACTTGCCAAGGTTACTGAATATTTCGATTTGGAGATTTTTCAGCTAACTTATGGAGCGATCAGTGGTCACACCTTAAAACATTTTTTTGCCGCTGGGGCCCCTCTGGTGATGGCGATGATGCTATACCAGTTAGAGCAAGCTTCCGACCCACAAACAGGATAGACGCCCCGTAAGGTATTCTGCAGTTCTACTCCGGCGTAAAACTGACAATAACACTGTCCCCTTCCACTATAACATTTTCCAGCGCGGCATCCCGAAAAGCGTTGAGTATCCGGGCCTTAATATTAACAAATGATGCTCTTGCCTTTTCTATGGTAAGTGTTAGAGTTTTTAGCTCTCGGTTGGCCACCATCGTGCCGGTCACCTTAAGCTTAGCATTCATGGCAGAAGTCATCCTGCCTGTGATAGCAAAATGACCATTTTTTGAAGTCAGCTTAAAGTTTTGAATGGTAATCGTTTCAGTTTTAACTTTGCCTACCAAGTCCTGACCCGATCTTTGTGCCAACTTATATTCCAGCTCTTGCAGATGAAATGACTCTGTGAATTTGGCAGTATTTTCATCCCCCATGTGAAGCTTTAGAATGTTAATCGTTCCGAGACTAAGGCAACTCTCAAATATTTCAAACATATCCAGATCTGGCCCCAGCACCTCTTGACATTGTAGACCTAACTGATCGAATGATGTAACTTTGGCCGCAGCACTTTTGGAGTAGTAACGATCAAAATTCATACTAAGGGTATCACTCCTTTGTACGTTAAAATTTGAGATAGTTAGCTGTTGTGCTGTCAGTTGAGTTGTTAGCAACAGTAGAGTTAGTAGTGTCAATATCCTCATAATGGTCTCCCGATATATATAAAGGCAAAGCATAGGCCACAATTTATTGCGTATTTTACCGAATCGGATTTTACTGCTCAGTACTTGATTTAAAGATGTTTTAAGCTGGAAATCAAAATAATTTCCGAGCAAAATGGTTGGTCAGTGGGGCTGAATTAAAAAGGATATCACAATATATAGGTAGTTAGTCATGCATTTGATAGCTACCATTGGTTGGCGTCACATATCGATCAAGGATGTAGTTAAATCGTTCCTGATCCTGGTGGGATCTTTTCATCATCTGTTTACATAGCACTCTTTGGCGGCGGTTAGCGATACCTTTTGAATAGATATTTAGAGCATATTTAGAAAAATCATCAATCATAAAATCAAATATCTGTTCAATCAATCTATCTTCAACTTTCAACAGATGGGCATTTTCAATAATTAACTGCCCGTAAACGACCAAAGTGAACAACTCTCCAATATTAAGTAGAAAGTCGAAATCCTTAATCTGCTTTTTAGTAGGACGTGCAAAAATAAGCAGCATTTTAAGTAAGCGAATCTGTTTTTTAAAGATATTAACATTAGGTAGATCTAAGCTATCGTAAACAACACGGTAGTCATGAAACCTAATTTTCCGAAGCCCTTTGGTGGGGCCCTGGTTAAACATAAAATCATCAGAGTGTTTACCATTTACTGTCGGTATTACAGGTAATTTTTTATGCTTAAAAAAATAATTTTTCATAAACTTCAGAATCAGCGCCATGTTGACATGAACAGTTCCTTCCAGTTTTGGCAAGGCGCGAATCTCAACACAAGCGGACTCAAAGAAGGTATCTTTTTCAAAACCCTTCGCAGCGATAATATCCCATAGTAGATTGATCACCTCCTCGCCTTGAGTAGTAACCTTCATCTTGACCATCGGAGTATATAACAGATACCTTCGATCTTTGGACGACGCCGTCCGAATATAATCTGCCCCTCTAAGGGCAAAGAGCTTCATCGCAAATAATTTACAGTAAGCCTTTACGAAATATTGCTTAATGTGGGTAAATTCAGAGACTTTCTGGTTGAATAGCACACGATTTGAAGCGTGATTGATCGCCTCATAGAAAGCATGGGTACAGATACCAATTGAGGCCCAACCCAGATTATATTTACCCAAGTTAACTGTATTTAAAGCAGCATTCCATGCATCATCATTTTTTGATAGAATATCTTTTTCGCTAATTGGGTAATTATCTAATTGATATTCAGCCACATAGTTTTGAGAGTTAACTACATTTTGAACACACTCATATTTCTGATGGGTGGTATCAACAACAAAGAATACATACTCTTGATTATTTTCAAATTTTGCAAAAGTTGAAACAAGATATGCCTGATTAGCATTACCAATGTAGTACTTGCTTCCATTAGCCTTGTAAGCCTGTTTGCCATCTGAGATCAACTTCATACTAGTGGAATAGATATCAGCTCCATGCTCCTTTTCTGACAGACCAAAAGCGAATATTCCTCCACTCTCCAATGAAGCAGCGGCCCTCTTTTTTATCTCCACATTATCACTCATCCAGATCGGACCAAGTCCTAAGATAGAGACCTGCCATGTATACCAGTAGCCAAGTCCATAAAACCCCAGAATTTCATTGAATTGACAGTTGCGATAGGTATCCCAACGATATCCCTTATTCTCACTCTCCTTGGTCGGAGTTAGGAGTGTCGCAAATATCTTTTCATTTTTAATAAAATCAAGAAAATCCTGGTACCAAACACACTGGTGATAGTCATCCTTAAGTCTTCTTTTGCCACGCCCCTCAAAGAAAGAGACGGTTTTTTTCATTATTTCTGCTGATTCACTATCTAGGTGGTCAAAATTTTGTTTGGTTGGATGCAATAACAACACTTCCACTATCTCCTAATTTTCGCCTTACTACTCTCTATCCACTTAGTGATAACCTCTTTCTCCTGATCAGTCAGACATGCATCCCAATGAGTAATTTTGAAATACCATGGAGGCATCTCATCCTCTTCAACTGCCTCCTCTACAATTTCATCAAGAATCTCAACAATGTCTCCCTCTTTACCCTTAAACGGGAAATCATTTGTCAGATCCAGATGTTCCACCCCTTCACGGTTATGCTCACGCATTATATATCCCAGACCCGGAACATTTACATACCAAGGATAATTTGGCTTGCTAGTATGGCAATCAAAGCACTTCTTTTTAAAAATAGGCTTTATATCTTTTTGATAATTACTGTTGATCGAATGAATCACTTGGGAAGAGATTATAATCTTCTCTCTTTTGTGATCATCTTTGTCATCCCGATCATCGCCATCATGCGCACTTAAGACTATTGGAAATATCATAATTAAGATTAAAACGAAGTACAACTTCATAGGCCACCATCTCCATTTTCGATAGTTAAGTTAAAGCAGAATTATCTCTAAATTATTGCATTTGGGCCAGAACTCTCTAGGATGTTGGAGTGCGACCATAATACTCAAGCTTTAAAGTTTGCCACCAGCTCAGATCCTGAAACTCCACTCCGACACCAGCAGGATACTGCCCAAATGAGTCACTTTTCCTTACCACTTTCGAGCATAGCTCAATCTGACTGCCACTTTTGCCAAGAAGTGTGATTTTTACCTGCCCCCCTAGCTCCATCTGGGTGAAATGCTGATCATTGATCCCTTGAGCAAAAAGTCCACTAGTTGAAATATCGAATGTCTCAAATGCTGCGCCAATTTGCTGCCCATCTTCACTCTCTAGAAAGATTGGAATACTCTGCCGATGTCTAACCGGACTCTTCCACCAACGTAACGATTGATCATATAGAACATTTTTCGCATCCAGACAGTAGATGGTACCGGACAACCCGATAAAAAGCAGCGTCGACATAATCGTCGTCTGTAGCTGGAAATCTACTCCGAACATCCCCACCAGTGTATTATTCAACGCTACGATAATGATTGAGATCGGAATAGCTAGACGTAAATATCGATGTGCATGGTATGAGAGAGTTGCGTTGATCAGTGAAGTTGAGATCACCGCCCAGTTTAAATAGGTAATTTTATTCATTATGGCTTGCCACTCGTTAATGCCATGGCCATAGATAATGGCAATTTGAATTGGTATAGACAGAGCAATACCCAAGTATGCCAAACTTAAAATAGTAAAAATTAAAGGCCGCTCCCTCATTGATTAATCCTTGGTTGCAAAGTCATAGCAGTAGCTTTTCACCTTCCCTACATATTTTCTGGCCTCCTTAAGCTTTCTAACCCGAAGCCATTTTTGACCTTTACTTCTTAGGGCATATTTAACCCGTGCCGGCCCAGAGTTGTAACTGGCAAGAATCAGCTCATCAATAATCTCCTCTGGTGATTGATAATACTTTTTAATCCATCTTTGCTGGGTTCCTCTTTGCCAGTATTTACTGATGAAACGAAGATATTCAATCCCTCCCCTTACTGACAGCTCTTCATCTAAACGCCACTCATTCTCCCTATTTACTTTTCCGAGTTGTATCAATGTTTTAATTCTAGGGACACTATAACGATTGAGCCTTCGATATTGAGGCCAGCCCTTACTACTATTTAATATCTGCTTCTCTGCCAGTGGAGTAACTTGAGTAAGTCCAATTGCCTTGGCCCAACTAACGGCCCTTGGGTTAAATCCCGATTCCTGAGCAATTAACCCGGCGATGAAGCTGGGATTTACCCCCTCATCCAGTGCGACATCTCCGACCTTCTTAACTAAAGTGCTTCTCCTTTTAAAATTTGCGAAATCTTTAATCAGATCGTTATCCCCAAGTGAGCAGGTTGGTGCCTGATATGTCATTCTAATTTGTTGATCACTCTCCCTGCCGAGGTAGACCACCACAATATCATTATCTCTAGCAGGTAGTAGTCGGAGATCCTTAAACAGAATACTTACTCTTCTATCTGTTACCTCTCTCTCAATCCTAGCGTGAGAGAGAAGCTGATCAGTTACATTCACACCATTGTAGTACAAATCCAGTTGAAAATTTTCCGGAACACCTCTTTCGTCATCAATATTAATCGTAAAGTCAGAAGAACTATGCCAATTTTGCCGTGCTGGAAAAAAAGTAATATTGGCCTTCACAGTGGAGGCAATCTCTCTAATCTTTTCTGGAATAATCAACTCCAAACTTGCTTTAGGAGATAGATTCATATTACTGGCACCAAATGGATTCATTGGCCCAGCACAACTAATCATGATTAGAGCAAAACTAGATAAGACAATAAACTTTCCGTCCAAAGCTCAACCCCTAAAGAGTGTATCTAGATCGTCAATATCCTCAGAATTCGCAGACGGACAGCTTGAGTTATGACAACATCTTCACAACTTTTATACTTCTACACCTATTGACAGAAATCGTAACACGGCGCACAGTCCGGTCAAATAGATTCTTTAGTAAGTTCTCAACTCTCTGAAATAACTAGTATTTACCATCTATTATATTTACTAATTGATCAGTTAGTTTTTATCATCTGCCCCGATTGATTGGCGGTGCTACAAGTAGCTTAAAGTAAACGAGGGAAGGTATATCGCCATAACATATGAATATAATTACAAATGATCACATAGATCATAATTAGATAGGCGGAAGATTGTTTATATATTATACAGATGCCAGTAGTTTGAGTATCTCCCTTACAACAGTAATCAAACAGATCGAGCTCAAGTGAAGGAGAGAGTTATGAAAACAGCACTAATACTTTCAGCACTACTACTAACCGGACAGGCACTCGCTACTATCTCCTCAATTAAATGCACGATGAAGAGTCAATGCCTAGAGTACACAGATTTATGCATCTCCTCCTTCATGCTACATTACAGTGGAGAAGAGCAAGCCGACGTTGAAATTACCAGCATCGTTGATGGAATAGAGAGGACCACTTACTACGGCCGAGGCATCTACTATCGAGAGGAGAATATATTGCAGGTAGACCTTGATGATCTGGACACCTGGATAACATTGGAGGAGGATGGTGATGGCCACTTTAATGGAAGGATGATTTTTGAAGAGGATTTTCTTTTTGAGCAGTTACAATGTGAAGATTCTGTTCCCTCACCTTTCTCCCTAGCTAATATTGTAATTATTCCAGGGGAGAGTGATAGAATACTCCCTTTTGATAAACATGGTAAAAGGCTGGCCAAAGAAATTATCAACTCGAAGTTTGTTAATATCCCCCGAGGGGATCATGTCGCAATTTTTACACATCGCCAAACAATCCAACGAGCAGTAAATACTTTTTTTGATTCACTTTAGAATAGTTACCGACCAAATAATCTCAAAGTAAGGTCGACAAGAGTGAAATAAAATGATCTGGTAGTTGCTGTGGATGATTGAGTATCTTGTAATTATTCTTACCAAACATTTGCGGGAAATAATATTTAGCATCCTGGTCAATCGCAAGGGAGAACACATCAATATTTTTCTGCTTCGCCTCCCTAACCACTTGACGAACATCGTGGATACCATATTTACCTTCGTAAGTATCATAATCAGTCGGTTTTCCATCACTAAGCAGTACAATCACCCTCTTGTTGGTGTTGATATGCTCAATTTTATTCAGACTATGCCTCAAGGCAGCACCAATGCGAGTATAGCCGTCAGGAGCAATGCCAATCAACCGAGGAAGAGATGAGTTCCAGGAATGGTTAAACTCCTTAATAATATGATACTGGCACTCTCTTCTGGTTTTGCCATTAAATGCCATAATGGCAACCTCTTCAAACATTCCATCCAGCACCTCCGCCAAAATGGCAACTGTCTCTTTGGCGATGTCCATAACCCTTCGACCTTCGACCCAGGAATCTGATGACAAAGAGGCATCGAGAAGAATCAGCATCGAGATATCTTTCAAACTTTTATGGCGACGCTGGTAGAGTTTTTCACTGGGGGAATGTCCACTTCGAATGGAGGTGATCGCATCTATCACTGCATCGAGATCTATCTCCTCACCATCGTATTGACGATTTCGCCACTGCCGTGAAAGAGCAATTTGCTCAATTCGATGTCTTAGTTCCTTAATATGCTTGCCATGACTCTCTCTTACCTGCTTGATAAAGTCTGCTGGGCATATTTCACTACTCTCAACTTCTGCAGGACAAATCTCTGAGACCACACACCAATTTTTAAGGTAGGATTTTTTGCGAAAGTTCCATTCATTGTATATAAATGAATTTTTGCTCTTTTCAAGTTGGCCATCCTCATCTTGGACAATCACCTCATAGGCAATATCTGCTTGAAAAATAGATTTAACCTGATGACTGCTACGGACTACTTCATTAATATCTAACTCTTCCAAAGCATCTGCGTGACTGCCAAGTTCATCTGAACCATCAACTCTCTTCATTCCTCCCTGGTAGCGCTCGGCTGTTTTAATTGACTCCATCAACAGAGTGGCCGGATTGTAGTCACCATCATCCTCTTCTAAATCTACTCTCTTCACAATCTCCTTGGGATTTGTTTTTACTGTAGTACTCGGAGAGCTGTTACTTAATTCACCATCCTCAATTTTTGATGTTTGAGTCGTCAGATGAGGAGTGTCCACCGGGATCAATGTAAAAAAGGGAGGAAGTGAGAAACTATTTTCAAAATCATTTTTTTGACTAAAACTGAGAATGTGCTGATGAATACGACTGGCCTCATTTACCAGCTGTTTCGGCGTCAGTGGGCAGCAGGGATCATTTGAACTATCTAGACAGTCGCTAATCAATTGATCAACGGTCGGAGATATCTCTAAATATTTTTGATAGTAGTTACTACTTTGCTGATAAAGCCCCGCAAATCGATCATGCATTGAGGCAAGAATAGAGGGGGCCGCTGCCAAGGTCAGAGTTAGCCGCTTGGCCGCTGTCATTTTACTGCTATTGAAACAGTACCCATGCTGCTGGGCCATAAAAGCAAAGCAGATTTGATGAAAATAGACCCACTGATTGGCCGGCAGATCTGTAAATAGAGAGATATAGGAGGGAGAGAAGATAGTATCTCCAACCATGCTCGCTCTCCCTGGCCCCGGCTTAACTCTGATCAATCTACCAAATAGCATCGACGCTACTAATATCATCCGCTCGTTCATCTGATCAAGGTGAAGCGCATGAGGGGGTATCTTCTTGGCAAACAGCTTTTTCTTGGATTTCCAAAGAAGATGAAAAATTTTTTCATCTATCTCCATAACAACTCTCAGAACACTAGGGCCACGAGATCTTTCAGCCCTTGAGTAATATCAGGATCGTCGCTCAAAGTTTGAACAATACCAACTTCACAAGCTAAACGAGGATTAAGACCATCTTTAATTAATTTGGCCGTACCCACTAATAGTCTGGTCGACACGGTCTCAGCCAAACCCAATTCGTCCAGTTTACGAACTTTACTCGCAATATCAACCAATTTTTTTGTACTCTTAATATCCAGCCCAGACTCTTTTACGACGATCTCTACTTCATCTGAGAACTCTGGGTAGTCAAAACTCATCGAGATAAAACGTTGCCGCGTTGAAGGCTTCATCTCTTTTAAGCCTTGTTGATACCCCGGATTAAAGCTAACAACCATCATAAAGGTATCTGGGGCCTTCACCACCTGGTTGTTACGATCGATATAGAGCTCACGTCGATGGTCGCTTAAAGAGTGAAGAACAGTGATAATATCATCACGGGCCTCAGCAATCTCATCAAGATAGAGAATCGCCCCCTCTCTAACGGCAGAGGTTACCGGACCATCCTGCCAGACAGTCTCTGCCCCCTTAATTAGATAACGACCCAGTAGATCGGCAGCTGATGTTTCATCATTACAAGAAACGGTAATCATTCTTCTATCTAGACTAAAGCTCATCGCCTCGACGAAACGTGACTTACCACAACCGGTAGGTCCCTTTAACAAAATAGGAAGCTTTAACGAAGAAGCGGCCTTAAAAACGGCCACCTCCTCATTAATTTCTTTATAATAGACTGCCACTATCTACACGTACTCTTTATCTTTGCTCAATGTTTCCATTGGCAGACCACAGCGAATAAATTGGTAGACATAAGCTACAACACCACTAGTGAAAACAACTGCGGCAAATATAACACCCATAAAATGTACTTGAATTTCCTCTTGTACTGCAAGAAAATCAAGTCCCATTTTCCGTTGCAGGTAGACTTGGGCCACACCAGCAATACCAAAAGCAATCGTCATTGCAATCATCCCCACAGTCGTGGCCCAGAATGCGTAGACTGACAAATTATCATTGGCCAATTTCCTTCCGGTTAAGTTAGGCAGGGCATAGGTAATGATGGAGAGTACTAACATGGCATAGGCTCCCCAGAATGCCATATGCCCATGCATAGCAGTTACTAATGTCCCATGGGTGTACATATTAACTTGGGGGAGGGTATGGGCAAATCCAAGAAATCCAGCACCAACAAAAGAGATAATTGCACAACCGATCGTCCATGTTAGGGCCATTTGATTGGGATGATTCCGCTGCCCCTTTTTAGCAATCGTAACCGCATAGATAGCTATCCCCAGAAAAGCTAACGGTTCCAGGGCACTAAAAATCCCTCCGATCATCAACCAGTAGCGAGGAGTTCCGATATAGTAGTAGTGGTGACCAGTTCCAAGGATACCCGATAAAAAAGTGATCCCGACAATAATATAGAGCCACTTTTCTACAATCTCACGATCTACGCCGGTTAATTTAATTAGTAGATAAGAGAGAATCGCACCCATGATGAGTTCCCATACTCCCTCTACCCAAAGATGGACAACCCACCAACGCCAGTAAGAGTCCATAGTTTGATTATCTGTTGGAATAAGTCCTGGCAGATAGAGTAGTGCTGCCATCAGTAAGCCAAAGAATAAAACCAGCACTGTAGTAGTCTTTTTCTTCGCCTTCCAGATAGTCATCCCAATGTTATAGATGAACATTAGAACATTTATGACCACAAGGTAATCCAAGGCACGAGGAATTTCTAGAAATTTTCTTCCCTCCCACCAGTTAAGATGAAAACCGATAACGGCTGTTACACCAACTAGGATTAAAGAGCCAAGTTGAATATAAGCCAACATCGGACTCTCTAACTCACGCTCGCACTCTTCGGGCACAATGTAGTGGGCCGCCCCCATAAATCCGGTTAATAACCAAACAACCAACAGATTATTATGACTTGCTCTGGCCGCATTAAAAGGAATAATAGAGTGTAGACCATCCATTCCCATATGAGCGAAGCCCATCACAAAACCAAAAAAGATCTGGAGGACTAGCAGTAACATGCATGTTGCAAAAAAATAGTATGCAATTTTTTGAGTTTTATACTTCATTGTATCGTCCTTTTTCTAATTAATACCAGGCTTGGGAGGAAAACCATTCAGATCCATTTCGCTAATCCACTTTAAGAATGCAACTAGATCCTCTTTTTCTTCTTCCGAAAAGTTGTACTTTACCATTTTTCTGCGTCCTGGATAAATAGCTTCAGGATCTGTAAGCATTGCCTTAATAAATGTCTTACCTTTTTGAGTGTAACTCTTCGTCAGATCTGGTGCATAGTAAGCCCCTTCTCCAAGGATTGTGTGACACCCCATACAGTTATTAGAGTCAAATAGCATTTTTCCTCTTTTAACTGCATCAGTAATATTCTGGGCATTGGTCTGCGCGGGAACCTTTGAAATGGTATCAACTGTCAACATGACAAAGACACCAAAACAGAGAAACGTCCCAAGCAAGAAAAAATTTCTTGCAGCGGATTTTGAGAGCATTCTTAACCTCCTCAATATGGGTAACACTGTAATCTATAATTATCAAAATAGTACCTGACGAAAAGATATTAAACAATATAATACTTTTATAATTTAACAATAATAATAAGGTGATGTAAGATTTCATGGTATATTTCCCATGGTTTTATCATGATAAAATAGAATAACATGTAATAGCCAAGGAGGTAGACGATGGAAGAGTGGAGTAAGACTGACTACCAGTTTAAAATTGCAAATATTAGCCGATTTAGTAATCTTCTGATCGCAATGAACATTACACTATTTGTCGCCAGTGGATTAGTTAGCGGCATGAGATACTACTTTCCCCTGATCGCGTTGGCTTTGCTATTTGTAGTCCAAATGGTAATCACCATGCCAATATTTATTATACGAGGCCGTAAAAATTTTGTTGCTCTATTTTCGATAGTTTGGCTCTCTGTCTACTTTACCATTTCATCTGTTATCTACATGGTACAACATGGTGACTTCAAGCAATTCTAATATGAACAGATCTCCCCTCTCCCTCATTTTTATTATTATCGCCGGTGAGGCCATCTTCATGCTCCCCTTTTTGATCCCTCGCCTATATCGCCCTTTAATGTTGGAAGCATGGCACTTAACAAACACTGACATCGGTGCCGCTTTCTCCGCCTATGGCTTCGCCGCAATGCTCTCCTATATTCTTGGAGGCCCGACTGCCGATAAGTACCAGCCTCGGTTATTGATGACAACCTCCCTTGTGGCAACAGCACTGGGTGGTCTAATTCTACTGCTATTCCCTTCCCGCTTTACTTTCATCTCAGTCTATTTTTTCTTTGGCATCAGTACAATTTTTCTTATGTGGGGAGCACTAATCAAGGTGACCCATATTACCGGTGGTGAGGAGAATAGGTCCCTTGCCATGGGAGCACTTGATTCAGGTCGAGGATTAGCTGCAGCGGTGATGAGCTCCGCTCTTGTCTTTATTATCTCTCTGTTTTATGGCCAAGAGCAGCTAGCCTCTAATACAGTTAACGGATTAAATATTATCTACTACACCGTGATAGTCTTCACCTTATTTATCTCACTGGGTGTCTGGTATACATTAAAGAACCATCAAGATATTGAGCAAGAAATAAAACAAAAATGGGATATCTCAAAGGCGCTACAAATAGTAAAAAGTTATAAAATCTGGCTACTAAGCACCATAATTCTAAGTTCGTACTGCGGTTATAAAGGGATAGATAACTACTCTATCTATCTAGTCGATGTACACCAGCACAGCTTAGCTTCATCCTCCCTTTTTACCTCAATTATTTTTTGGCTTAGACCAATTACCGCTCTTTTGGCCGGTGTAATTGCTGATCGAGTTCACACAAAGATCCGGGCCGGCAGGTTCATCATCCTTTTTGCTCTGTTGCTAATGGGGGCACTTTTCCAACTACTACTTGCACTTAATATTTTTACCAACTTTAACTATATATTTGGCATAATTCTGTGCTCCGCTACCTTTGCCTACGCCCTACGCTCCATCTACTTCTCAATATTCGGGGATTTAAAAATTAACGACAACCTAATTGGCACTACCGTAGGGATTGTCTCCTTTGTCGGTTTTCTGCCTGATATGTTTTTTGGAATTATCACCGGCCACATGATCGATTCAAATCCGGGACCGGTCGGTTATACCCACACCTTTTTATTTACCGCTTCATTTTTACTGATTGGTGCTATTGCCAGTTTTCTACTCTACCGTAAACAAAAGTTTTAATTGATAATTGGGCCCTGATTGTCGAGTTGTAACGTCGGTCATCGAGACAACGTTTGGTCACAAAATTAATGGGTTACATTTTGACACAAACCTGAAACCAGATGACTAAAACTTACAAAATCTAACCCCTACTCAACTTCAATTGACGTCAAAATAGACCAAGATGATAATAATAAGGTAGGAAATTCTACTAATCTTTTCAAGGATGAAAGGTCATGAAACTTCACGCTCTATTTTTATTAGTATTACTCGTTGGTACTCAACTAAGTGCAGTGGCAAAAGTCACTGTGACTAAAAACTCTTCTCAAACCAGCTACCAGTTCATAATTGAAGGAACTCAGGTTGATGTAAAGAGACTTAACAATCAAAATTTCGACCAGGTGACCCTGATGGGGATAGATGGCCACCAAGGAATCTACTACCAAGTAGGGTATCCCCAGGTTCCAACCATAAATTTCTATGTCCTTGCTGATTCGGCTACTGATATTAAAGTTCGCTTTTCTGAAGCCAAGAGCGCTAGAGAAACAGAACGATTATCTAATGAATTGATCCCGGCCCAGCCATCCAGACCAAAAATACTAGGCGCCAAAGTACCTTTTACTAAGAACTATAATGATAAAAGCATTAGTAATACTCCGTGGCCAAAAACTGACCATAATATCAAATATGTAGGTTCAACGAGAGGGCAGAAGAAGTTTCTAGTCTCTCTATTTCCACTTAGATACTCTATTAATAAAAAAGACTATCATCTACATAAAAATATCTCAGTGACTGTCAAAAACTCAATCAATAAAAATATCCCGAAAAGTAACATCAAGAAAGAGGCTTTTGCCTTCGTCATTGGCCAGCAATACAAGGAGAGTGACTCCCTTCGACGCTATATTGAATTCAAACGTCAGATAGGATTTCATCCAGTTGTCTTGGTGGTCGGAGAAGATGTAACAACCTCTGAAGATATTCGAGCAGCATTAAAAGAGATCTACTTTAATGATGACCTCAATCTGCAGTATGCTCTATTAATTGGTGATATTGATGATGTTCCTGGCCATCGCCCCAGCTTTATTACCACTGGAGTTACTGACCACTACTATCGCACACTTGATATCGAATCATATGAGGACGACATTAATGCTCCTGATATTGGAGTTGGACGAATCAGTGCGGCAAATGAAGAGCAACTAAAAATAATTCTAAATAAATATACCAATTACCAAACAGGAGATTTTGCTGACACCGAGTGGCTCAACTCTATCTCCTTTTTAGCAACAGATGATCGTTGGGAGTTGGCCGAAGGGACTCATAACCATGCCATCGATAACTATTTCGCCCCCCAAGGGTACACTGGCGTTTTCCCTGAAAACCCCATGTTAGGTGGAGACCGCCTATATGCCATTACCCATCGAGTGGCCAACTCAACAGTTCACCAAACGATTAACCAAGGTCGAACAATCATTAACTACTCCGGCCACGGTGCACACACTTTCTGGGACGCTCCCGGTGTAACACAGCAGGATGTCCGTAATCTTAATCACAGCAGCGCCCGTCCTTTTGTTATCTCCAATGCCTGTATCACGGGAGATTTTACCAAGGACGAGTCCTTTGCAGAAACATGGCAGCGTCATGGCAAGGGGGCAATCCTTTTCTGGGGCTCAATGGATAATACTTATTGGGATGAGGATGACATTCTAGAAAAAGCAATGTACCGAGGTATCTTTGAGCATGGTAATCGCCATTTTCGTTCCATCACCCAATATGCCCTACAAGAGCACTTTCGCCACTACGGCGGTGCCGGCCGCAGTAAATATTACTGGGAAACCTACATCCCATTTGGTGATCCATCAGTTCGATTACGTCTAAAGAGACCATCTCAGATTGCACTAAATGGCCCTGCAGTTCTTCCAATGGGAGTAGAAGAGGTCGCCTATACGGTGCTTGATGATACCGGAGCAGCTATCGTCGGGGCCAAGGTTGCTTTAACCTCGCCTGAAATGAGCGTAAATGGATATACAGATCAAACGGGTACAATTGCTCTTGATATTGCTGGAGCGATCGTTGGTACTAATTTTACTGTTACTATCTATGCCAACGATACCATTTTGAAAAAGGGGCAGCTAAAAATTATTGCTAGCAGCACCCCATACCTACTCTTTGCTCAGATCAGTAACAGTGGTGCTCAACTTAGCGATGTGGTAACTGGCCAGAAGATTAATCTTAACTTTAATGTTAAAAATGCATCCAATGCGCCGACCTCAGGTGCCACTCTTAAGTTAAGCAGAGTTTCAGGACCAGTTGAGATTCTCTCTAGCTCACTAACAATCGAAGCTCTTGGAAGCAATCAAACACTAAATTACAGCGGAGAGGCATTGAGTTTCAAGGCGATTCCCGGTAGTGATATGGCCCCGATTGTTCTCTCCTTAGATTGGAAAACACAAGAGGGGATGAGTGGTAAAAAGAGATTTAACCTAAATCTAGTCAATGGAGTGCTAACTCTCTCGCAGATCGATTTTGGCAATCCAGATGCCTCCGAGATTGGTGGAATTGGGGCCGGAGATCAAGGCGCAATCTTCTTAAGTTTTAGAAATGATGGCCATCACGCCATTACCAACGCTCAAATTGATCTACAAGCTGGTAACTGTCTCTCTAATGTTGCTAACTCGCCGATTAATATCGATCAGCTAGATCCGGGACAGACTATTCGTTTAGAAGAACCTCTACAGGTAACGGTAACTGCTGCTTGTCAGGTTAAAGATCATGCCCAGCTGATCGTCAGCGGTAACTACTCTAATGGGTTTTCCTCTATCGATTTGGCCAGTGATAACTTCTTCATGGTTGGGCTGTTTGGCAGTAGCCACTTTGCTCAATCGGAAATCGGTTTAGGGATAGAAGACAAAACCACCAGCTACTTTGACTTCACAATTGCTCAGGACATTAAATCGATTGAAGATATCACTGTGGCAATAGATATCACCCATACCTACATTGGAGATCTAACTGTCTCGATTATCTCTCCTGCTGGCACAAAAATTGTCCTGCACAATAATGGAGGGGCCGGAAATGATAACATCAATGAAGTCTACACTCTCTCCTCTACCGCTGCACTACAACAGCTACTGGGGGAAAGCTCATTCGGAGAGTGGAGGATTAAAATAGATGATCGCGCTGCAAGTGATGTTGGCACGCTAGACCAACTGAAGATTGAGCTGAAAGGATATATGCAGTAATAAAAGCATTTTAGTTATGGGGGGATAGGAATCCCCCCGGTAACTAAACTATTCCAAACTTAAAGGCAATCTCAAAATTATCCCGCGAATCACGCCAACGATTGATAAAGTTAATAATCGAGTGAATAGTCTGTGGGTCATTCAAAATACGATTGTGGCCCAAACCCTTCGTGATCAGATAGTCCGCAGATCTCGCCTGTTGCTGAATTTGCTCTACTTCAGAATAATCCACCTGACGATCTTGTTGATCATGGACCACCATCGTGGGACCGCTATGTGACTGGATAAATTTGGCCAGCTCAAAATCCTCTACTTTAATACCGTACTTTTTCTCAATTTTACAACTCATATAGTTGGACTGCAAAGCGCTTAGCCCGGCAAGTTGAGAGAAATTCTCCAGAACACTTTTTAGGGTATTCGGAGATCCAATGCTGACAAAGGGCATTCCATCGAACTCGGAGTAGTTAGCAAGAGCAAAGCCTGTGCTAAAAGCACCAAAGCTATGTCCCACGATGGCACTAAAGGGACCGATCATAATCTCTAAATCCCGAATAATCTCGGCAGTGTCACCTGCAGTCAGACGGTTACCGGAAGAGCGACCATGGCCCGGCAGATCCACGGCACACACCTCATAACCTGCTTTGACTAATGGCTCAAACAGATCAATAAAATCGCTCGCCGCAGCCTCCCATCCATGAACTAGTAAAATCTTGCGGGCAGACTTTCCATATTGATAGAGAGTAACCTCTCGGCCCCTAATCGAGACTGACTTAACTCTAGTATCCACTGGAAGTTGGGGCCGTTGCTTACGACGCTGCATCGGAGTTGTAAAGGCGAGTAAACCAAGATTTGCTCCCCAAAGGGGGTTCACCATCGAAGTTAATCCAAGAATTTTTTTAACCGCACAATGCCTCTTGGAACGAACGATCGTGCTTGTCTCGGGAGTAGTGGTAAGTGTTGAAGTCATGGAATTATCCTCCTAAACTGAGTAACGGTTGATTAATTCTTCAAATGATATTTTAAACATTTTAGACGCTGTTTTGTGCTCAATCGTCCGTAGGTAGACCAGCTGCCCAACAATTAGCGAGTAGATTTCATATGTAGCTTTTTTGGTATCTAGATCGTTTACAAATTCCCCCTCTTCTACACAGATATCAATTGAACGGTTTAAGCTCTTAATCATTCTACCAATGTGTAACTGAATCCGATCTTTCACCAGACCTGGGCGAGAGTCGTACTCAACTGCTGCTGCTAAAAAAGGACATGTACCACCACCGTTAACCTGAAACCAACTTAACCAGTTTTTAACAATCAATCGCAGGCGAGGTAATCCTCTTTTACTCTTTAGTGATATCCGAAAGATATCATGAGCGAATTTATCTGCTGCATGATCAAGAATCATTAGATGCATCTTCTCCTTAGAGTTAAAGTGAGCAAAGAGGCCACTTTTAGACATGCCGACCTCTTTGGCCAACGATGCAATCGAGACTGATTCAAACCCCATGTTCCGTACCAACCCTAAGGCAGTATTTAAAATCGAATGTGTTCTCTCGGTGGAGCTGTTCATAGCTCGATTATAGCACGATCGTTCGATCTATTAAAGTAAAATCGATACTGATCTACCTAATTATCAATATGTGGTTAACTTAGTGGTATTTTTAACTTATCAAACTCAAAACTATCTTTTTTTTTGCTCTAAAAGTAACAATCTAGTAGTAATATTTAGCTAAAACGATATAACCTATCCGCCATGAATTCTCTGATCTCCTATTTTGCAAATCGCCACCTGCTGGCAAACACCATTTTTATGGCGATCATTATGATGGGAGCATTTACCTGGCATACTATTGGTAAAGAGGAGATGCCAGAGTTTGAAAGTAACTGGGTACGAGTTACTACCATCTATCCCGGTGCTCCTGCCGAAGATGTAGAGCTCTTTATCACCAAGCCGATGGAAGATGAGCTTAAAGGAGTGGTAGGGATCGATGAGCTATCCACCACCTCCAGTATGGGAGTTAGCAGCCTGCGAATTATTTTAGATGATAATTATCCAGATAAAAAAGAGGTGGTTCAAAATATTCAAGATGCAGTCCTGCGGGCCCGACTACCTTCACAAGTACGCGACCTTCCACGTATCAGACAGTTTAAAAGTTCAGAAAAAGCTATCTTGGATATCGGAATCTACCATAAAGAACACACCTACCTAGATGCTAAATCACGCAATGAGCTACAAAAATTCGTCTTGAACTTTGAAAATCAACTGCTGGCATTAAATGAAATATCGAGCATCTCCCGCTCCCACTATCGTAAGCCGGAGCTACAGATCATTATTGATCCACAAAAAGCTCTACAGAGTGAAATCTCCCTAAATCAGATCCGTACTCAGATTAAAAATAGTAATATTCGAGTTCCAATTGGTTCACTACTTGATCGCGGAGAGAGCAAGGTTTCTGCACTAAATGAACTAGAGACAGTTGATGACCTAAAAAATCTACTGCTACGAGGAAATTATGAGGGATTTGGTGTCAAGTTATCTGATATCTCCAGCACGATTGACCAAGGTCACATTAAAACTAACTCAATCTTTAAGGTCAATGGCCATGAGGCGGTATTTCTAAAAGTTAAAAAAAGTATCTCCACCGATATACTAACTGCTCAAAAAGTAATTATCGATTTTATCAAACAGTTTAAGCTATCCAAAAAAGATGCTCCGATCGGAGTTGTCATGATGGATGATGAATCCTTTGCGGTCAGAAATCGGCTAAAAATTATCGGCACCAACGGGCTATTGGGTTTTATATTAATTATTCTAGTTCTCTTTATCTTCCTTGATGTCAAAACCGGATTCTGGGTAGCGATGGGCATTCCCTTTAGTATGGGTTTTACTCTGATTATTGCTTCATTAGTTGGGTATACCATTAACAATATGACCCTGGCGGGAATCATTATCGTACTGGGAATTGTGGTTGATGACGCAATTATTATTGCTGAAAATATCTCCCGCCACCGTGAACAGGGAGTCTCCAAAAGAGACGCTTCGCTTATTGGAACCATTGAGGTTTTTCGCCCAATATTGGCCAGTATTATTACGACCTGTGTCGCCTTTCTACCCCTAATATTTTTCGAAGGATTTTTTGGCAAGTTAGTTACCTACATCCCCCTAATTGTTATCCTAATGCTGGTGGGTTCACTTATCGAGTCCCTCTTTATTCTCCCCTCTCATATGTCGGGACGAACGATGCTGCTGGATCGTTTCACTAAAAATGATGGTAAGACCCACTGGTTTATCCGCTTTGAGCAACTCTATCAAAAATTACTGATGCGAATATTCTCTGTCCGATTTCCAGTTATTCTATTTTTTATCGCTATTTTGGGTGGGGCCATCTGGCAGTTTCACAGCAAAATGAAATTTGTCATGTTCCCTCGCGAGGAGAGCAAAGAGGTCTTTATCAAGGTAAAGGCAGATAAGAAATCAACTCGACAAGAGACCTCTGCGCTGATCGGACCACTTGAGAATTATCTCGCCCGTGACACTAGAAATGTAGTAGGAGTTCGCTCCAGCATCGGACTCTCTCGTCGCGGTGGCGTGGTCAAAGAGAATGAAGCTTCAATCCTGGTAGAGCTTATCCCTGCCGATCAGCGAGATGTTCCACTTAATCAACTTTTGGCACGCTGGAAATCTTTTAGTAATAATCTATCTGGTCTAAAGTCAATTAAATATCGCCGCGGACGCTGGGGACATGGTTCTGGTAATGCGGTTGAAATTCAAGTGCAAGAGAATAGCGACCATCATAGAGAGGAAGTTGTTAAGCAACTGAAGAGTAGCATGGAGGCGATGCCAGAGCTGGCCGATGTTGAAGTGGATACTCCCCTAAAGAAAAGGGAGTATATTCTAAGGCTAATTCAAGGCAATATTATTCGTCATAATGTCTCTCCCAGTAGTATCACCAACACTCTTCGAACATTTGTTGAAGGGAGTATCCTCTACTCAATTAATAAAGGCGAGGAAGAGGTTGATGTTAGGCTAACCGTACCTGAAAAATCGAAAAAGGGTTTAGATGAACTACTTAGTTTACGCGTTGAAAATAAGGCAGGAAGACTGATCTATCTAAAAAATGTAGTTAAGATTGAGGAAGTGATCAGACCAGTCAATATAGCTCGCACTAATTTTAAACGAGCGACGATGATCTATGCCAACATGGCACCCAACAGCACTTCAACCCCGCTCCAAGTAGCTGGCCAACTAGAGAGTGGTATTTTCAACAAGTTACTCAATCAATTTCCCACAACAATTTTATCATTCAAAGGAGAGATTGAAGATAGTCGAGAGGGACAAGGAGAGTTTAGGAATTCAATCATCATTGTTATCATCATAATCTACCTAATTCTGGTAATTATGTTCAACTCTCTGACTCGTCCCTTCCTTATCCTATCAGCGGTCCCCTTTGGCTTGGCCGGAGTAGTCTTTACCCTCTCGATCCACGGCATGAGTATCTATGGTTTTTTTGCAGTAATTGGTGCTCTAGGAATGATTGGGGTTGTGATCAACGATGCAATTGTGATGGTTGACCGGATGGAAAAAAAGATCCGTCATCATCACCGGCCTGGGGAGGATCTTACGCAAGTAATTGCACAAGCTGCCTCTACGCGGCTACGTCCCGTTCTACTTACCACCTTCACTACCGTTGTTGGAGTTCTTCCTACCGCCTATGGCCTAGCGGGATATGACTCCATGCTGGCAGAGATGATGTTAGCAATGGGTTGGGGGCTGGCCTTTGGAACAGTAATTACCCTGATTCTTGTTCCATGCCTCTACTCTTTCACCTCACAACCATCTGATATTATATAATAGTCGTGTAACGCCTTCCCTCTTGTGCGTAAGTTATGCGTAGTATATAATCATAGGCATGAGTCTATTTAATGTCGTAGAAGACCACATTAACCCCTACCTCTCGCTGGATGAACGTTTTGTTAAAAATCGCCATTCAACCTTTTTCTTTCGCGCTAAGAGTGAAGCCATGGCCCCGCTAATTACGATTGGAGATACTCTGATTGTTGATCGCTCACTACCGGCACTGCCCAATATGATCGTCATCGCTTCGATTAATGGCGAGCTGATCTGTCGACGATTAAAAAAAATCAAACATCGCTTAACTCTCTGTGCTGATCATCCAGATCATCCACCAATCTCGATTCAGGAAACAGAGGAAGGAGTGGTCTGGGGAGTAGTAAGGTCTAGCGTGCGCGAGCTAATCTAAAATGAGAGGGGTATAATGATCGCTCTAGTTGATTGCAACTCTTTTTTTTGCTCCTGTGAACGCCTCTTTCGCCCCGACTTAGAGAGACGTCCGGTAGGAGTTCTCTCCAACAATGATGGCTGCTTTATCAGTCGAACCCCTGAGCTAAAAAAGTTAGGTGTTCCTATGGCAGCCCCCTACTTTAAATATCGCCATCTATGCGAAAAAAACAGTGTTGCAGTTTTTTCTGCCAACTTTGCCCTCTACAGCAATATCTCTCATCGGGTGATGCAGGTACTTTCTCGTTTTTCACCTAATATTGAGATCTACTCAATTGACGAGGCATTTATTGACCTAAGCGGTATTCCCAAAAATGACCTGGTCAAACTTGCGACAAAAATTAAACAAGAAGTAATGCAAGAGGTAGGTATTCCTGTCAGCGTAGGGGTGGCCAAGACCAAAGTTCTGTCCAAAGCGGCAAACCATCTGGCAAAAAAATCCAAGCGAGCAGCAGGGATCGTGGTATTAGATCAAGAGCGCTACCTTGAGCATGCGTTGAAGATGACTCCCGTAGAGGAGTTGTGGGGCGTGGGACGAAAAAGTGCGGAGAAACTTAATACCATTGGAATAAATAGTGCGCTTGATCTACGTAATTATCAAAACAAGCGGATGATTCAAAAACTTCTAACCAAGAATGGCCGGATGATTCAGGACGAGTTAAAACAAATCAGCTGTTTTGCAATGAATAGTCAGTCAGGTAGAAAACAGCAGATTCTCTGTAGTCGCAGTTTTGGTACCCCTGTTTATACATTAGCCAACCTAAGAGAGTCCGTTGCAAACTTTGCAACTAGCGTCGCCCAAAGGCTGCGAGAACAAAAATCGTGTTGCCGCCAAATCTCAGTTTTTTGTCACACCTCTCCCTTTAAAAACACTCCGCAATATAGTGGTTATGACACTTATACTTTTAATACCCCAATTGATGATAGCCTAAAGCTTATCTCAACCTCCTGGGAGCTGCTAGACAAGGTCTATCGCGGCGGTATTGAGTATAGTAAGGCAGGAGTGGTAGTTGGTGGCATCGTTGACTCTGATCAGATACAGCTATCACTATTCAACCCCGTGGCCAATGATCACTCTGAAAAATTGATGTCGATGATTGATATGATCAATGCAATGGAAGGAGACCGCATGATTCGTTCTGCTGCCTGTGGTATTGATAACCAAGCTTGGAAGATGAAGCAGAAGATGCGCTCCCCTCGCTATCTTTCGAGCTGGGTAGATCTACCCCCGGTGAGCTAAGTGGTAGCAGATTAATTAGGCTAAACTATTTCTAACAGATATTATGAACAAATAAATAGCATCATCTCGTACTCCATGCTCAACAGAACAAAACATGCCATAAAAACTGAGGGAAATTTACAAACCAGCTAATCAAAGGAATAAGATGACACGATAGCATACCCAAGGGTCTACCGGCACTTTTGGTGGGATGGATTTTTATGACATTTCAAATATAAGTTATACAAATGATAGCGATAAAGGTAAAAATACCATATGGATCAAACAGGTCATTTTAATACTTTTTATTTTAATAAATTTGCAGATGGAGTTGCAGAAGCTTTGTAGCTCAATACAGCGCTCATATTCGTGCAATGACGACATTGAGGTAACCTATAGTAAGAATTTTGATCATTTGTTAATTCTCTGCCTGTGTAACACCAGCACACATAAATAGCGCAGGTAGTAATAAACCTAAAAGGAAAGATGGATGAACAAACCAGTAATGTGTGAATATATTTCTCCCAATCTCAAAGAAGACACTATTAATATAGAATGGAGATTTAGCGTCAAATGCAATTATGACTGTAGCTATTGTATGCCATTATTGCACAATAACAATACACACGTAACAACATTCGAAGAAATGAAAATAGGAATTCGTAATATAAAAAAAACTAATCCTGGAAAAAAAATCACAATAGCACTGGCCGGCGGAGAGCCCTTTATTCATCCTAGAATATTAGATATCTTAAAAATGCTTAAAAAGGAAGGTGTGGTTAAAATACATATTTCTACTAACTTGAGCTTGCCCGCCGATACTTATATCAAATCTTTTGAATGGCTTGACGCCCTAACTACATCTTTCCATTTCGAAAACACTGACACCCAAATTTTCAAAACTAAATTTTTAAAAATCTCCAAATCAATATCAAGTGATAAAAATATCAAATTTTTATTATTGCTTTGTCCCGGCAAGTTAAGTGAGACAGAAGAAATCATTAAATGGCTGAATGAGAATAATATACGATACAGTGTGAGAAAAATTAAACCTTTATATCGCCTGGACAATAATAAAATCAATCAATCAATTTTCAATGGGGGTGTCGTTGGCAGTAAAGCTTATCCCAAATATACAGGTTTAGGATGGGATACTGATCACAATAATTATTACAATACGAAAGAACTGGAATTATTAGATACTTTTAAAAATTCCTATACTAATTTGCTTGGATATGACACTGACGGCAACGAATACAAATTAGATTGGAATGATTTACCAATGCAAAATAAAAATAACTTCATGGGTTGGGAATGTTTTATTGGTGTTCATAGTTTTCTTATTCACGAAAACGGTGATATTTACAGAGAAAACTGCGGAGTTGGAGGCTTAATAGGCAATATTTTCATCTCAGCTCCCAAAATAGACCAACCAGTAATTTGTCCTCATAAATGGTGTAACTGCGGTTTTGGGCTTGAAGCACATAAAAGAAAATTAAAATGATATTGAGCATAGTGGAACCAAGACCCGACATCCTCAGACAATCGGAGCATGCGAGAAACTTAGTCAGACGATTCAGAATAAGTTTTACACAACAGCATTTCGCAAAAAGTTATATACCTCACTTGAGCAAATGCCAGTTAATCTTGATCAGTTCATGAACCTCTATAATAGGGGCAGGACAAATCAAGCCAAGAGGTGCAAGGGGAGAGTTCCATATGAAGTATTTTTAGATGGAGTTGCACTATACCGTAAAATGATTTATCAAGATGATATAGTTGCTGGAGAGATTACTAAAAATCCCGTAATCAACGGTGTAGAAAAGTTGGAAGTGTCGCAAGAAATGACTAAATTTTTACAGTAGTTTTTTGTTTTGACTGAGAGCGTTTTGTAAATGCAACTCGTGACTATTGCAAGTTATGGACAGGTATAGGTAGTTTTGATTGATCCGCACTTTAAAATGTCCTGCCAACGACCATTAACTATTTCCGATATTTGATCAAAACGTGAGCACTCTAGTTTTTTAAAACAGCCATTTGGTTGGAGTTCGCAGCTAGAGGTATAACCACATTTAGTTACAACCTGCCACCGGCCATTTACTATCTCATCAACTTGGTACTCTCCTTGACACTCACTAGAACAACTTACGGGAGGGTTGGTTCCACCATTTGCGCCACAACGATATGTCTGGCCATCAATTGTCACATGGATATCTCTGGCCGCCCATAGAGGGAGGGAGAGAAGTAACATGATCACTAATAATGCATAGGTCTTTTTCATCTGTCATACTCCTTAAAAGTAGTTAGCAAGACAGGGGCCAGTATTACAATTTGCCTCAAGTCAAGCTAACGAACTGTACCGGATCTATAGGGGTTAGGCAATATGGAAGAGAGACACTGCGCCCCTCCCTCTCTCCAATATATCTAAGCTGTTTTCTTAAATAATTCGATAAAGAGCTCTTTTTTAGGGATCAAATCGGAGGGTATTGTCCACTGATACTTTTAGCTCCTCCACGCAAGTTTTGATCCGCAAAAATGGAGATCCGCAGAAAACAGAGAAACTATAATTTTCGAACTAATGGATTTTATTAAGGTGTAACTTTGAAAGAGTAAATTATCTACTTGGACGTCACAGTAGAATAGGTGGGAGCGGGAGAAGATTGATTTAGCATGAGACGAGGGCAACAGACGGGAGCAGGAACAGAAGCAGGAACGGAAGCAGGAGCAGGAGCAGGAACGGGAA
>JABGUH010000009.1 GCA_018646675.1 Bdellovibrionales bacterium
TAATAAAAAAAGGTGCTGAGTCTGATCCGATTAATATGAGCTACACCGACAAAGGCTTTAAAGATAATGAAATAAGCCGCAGTCATCTACAACTATTAAGTGCAGGCTCACTAAAAACATTTGCCTTTTATGGCAAACATATGCCAACCATCTGTCCCGGTTTTCGACAACACAACTCAGCGTCACTCTTTGTACAGGCCAGCCAACTTTTTACTGCTAGTCAGATGGTATTTATGGCCGAGAGTCATCAGGTGCGAAAATTGGAGAACTTTTTTAATAATACGCAGAGAGATCTAAATTTTTTCTCTCAAGAGGATAAAGCAAAGGAGATTTACGGTAGTGACTTAGAGCATTTCAAAAACTTGGCAGCGATCGAACAAGGGCAATTGAATGATGTTCAGTTTGCCTCACTAATTAAAATCACCAATACCTATCAGCAGGATATTCGAGTGATTGTACGTCAGTTGGTAATCCTAGATGAAGTAGTAGACGGTTACAATGCTTCGGCACTTATGGCCGGGCAGGAACGGGACGAAGTAGTCGCGGCATTTGAGCAGCACGACCGTGATCTGGCCAAAGGAAAGGTTGTGGCATCACTGCCAGGCGGATTTAATCTAATGGGCCATATTGCCAACTTGGTAAAATATGTTGCTGGAATATCTATGGTAGAGCGGGCGACAGATAGTTTTAAGCGTGATGTTGAGCGACACCATCTAAATTGTTATGGCCCCTATCAGCCGATGAAGACTCCTCAGAGTCGTCAGGTGATCGCTCTTAACTCTGCCGACAAAGCAGATCTCTATCGGAAAGTGCTAGAGCAGAAGTTGGCAATGATTGTGGAGCGAAATAGTGCTTATCAAAAGTTGATTGCCCAGATGGATCAGAGATTAAATAGTGGAGTTAATCTTGGCAGTAGTCATCAGAAGTATCGACAGATGGCCAAACAGGCTGCAGGGGCCACGATAGAGAGTTATCAGCTCTGCTTTGCAGGTAAGGAGAGTAAGCTGCGGATGGATAACTGTTCCTGTCTACTGGATAGCAAGTGTTCGATACCGGCCAACTACTCTTTACGAGTGCCGCTGCAGTATGCTCAAGGCGATGAAGGGAGGGATATAAGTCGGAGCAGTCGGCGAATGCGAAATGTATTAAGTGATCTCTATCACAATCGATATGTGATCCCTAAAGGTAGTAAGCGGAAGAGATTGCTTGATCGGCATCGTATTGCGATGATTAAACGCTATGACCAGTTTCATCAAAAGCAGCAGAATATTTTACTAACTCCGAAACAGGGCTCGCTCTACGCCTTAGTCTATAAGTATGGGCCGAGGAGCAGGGTTACTAGTGGATATAAAAACTTACAGCGATTTTTAAAGGAGTTCCCAGGAGCGGAGAGATATAGTGGTCATCAACCATATAGTAGTAAAAAAAGTTCGAGAGGTAAGAGGAAATATCCGAGTGACAAGAGAAAATATCTGGGTAAAGAGAGAAACAAGGATACTAATGATGTTCCCTCTTCCAAGGTGGTAAGTAATCAGGAGACACATGAGGAGTATGAGTATAACTACATCTCAACAATCAAGCGCAAGTCACTGTGGCAGATTATTAGTAAGCAGTATCACAATAAAATTTTAGATAACAGGTTAGAGCTTCCAACTAAGAGTCCCACTCCATAAGAGTAGGTTTACGCACCTAAGTAGGCATTCTTAACCTGATCATTGCTGATCAGTTCATCTCCACTACCGGTTAAAGTCACTGCACCAGTAGTCAGTACATATCCTCGATGAGCCACCTTCAGGGCCGCAAAGGCATTCTGTTCAACTAGTAAAATTGTAGTGCCACGACGATTGACCTCTTCAATTGCTTTAAAAATTGTGCCAACCAAGATGGGTGCCAATCCCAAAGAAGGTTCGTCCAACAGCAGTAGTTTTGGTTTGGCCATCAGGGCACGTCCGATTGCTAACATCTGCTGTTCACCACCAGAGAGGGTTCCGGCCGGTTGCTTGCTGCGATCTTTTAGTTTAGGAAAGAGGTGGTAGACATACTCAAAGTCCTGACAAATCTCCTCTCGGTCCCGTCGCAAGTAGGCTCCAATCTCTAAATTTTCCAGTACAGTGTGTTCGGGAAAAATTAGGCGTCCCTCAGGAGCTTGGGAGATCCCTAACTTAACAATGCGGTTGGCCTTCAGGCCATTTAGCTTTTGCTTCTGAAAAAGAATCGTACCAGCCGAAGGGGAGGTTAGACCAGAGATGGAGCGTAAGATGGTGCTTTTGCCGGCGCCATTGGACCCAAGGATGGTGACAATTTCACCGGAAAAAATCTCAAGATCTACTCCATGGATGGCATGGATCGCTCCATAGTGAACGTGTAATCCCTTAACTGTTAACAGCGGGGTATCACTCATGACCGCTCCTTCTCACTACTCTCACTAGTGCCCAGATAGGCTTCCACTACTTTGGGATTATTTTGAATCTCATTCGGGCAACCGTGAGCAATCAGCACTCCATGATCAACCACATAGATTCGCTGACAGGTATTCATCACTAGCTTCATATCGTGTTCTATCAGTAGAGTGGCAATTTTAAACTCATCATGAATCCACTTAATCAGCTCAGCCAAATCCATCGTCTCATTGGGATTCATTCCGGCCGCGGGTTCATCCAGTAGCAATACTTTGGGATCGGTTGCCAAGGCACGAGCGATCTCTAACCGTCGTTGTTCTCCGTAGGGAAGTTGGCGGGCCAGCAAGTGTGATTTCTTTTCTAGTTTGAATAGCTTAAGAATCTCCACCGCCCGATCTTTAATTACTGCCTCTTCCTGGTGAAATCCTTTCGTTCTAAAAATGGATGCTAGTAGGGAGTAACTAGTTCGGGAGTGGCGGGCCAGTCGAACATTATCCAATACAGTTAATTCATTAAAGAGTCGAATATTTTGAAATGTACGAGCGATGCCCGCTTGAGTAATGTGCGCCGGCCGCATTCCCACGATGGAGCTGTTTTCAAGCTCAATTGCACCTTCACTTGGCTGATAGAGGCCGGTGACCATATTAAAGATAGTAGTCTTACCAGCACCATTGGGGCCAATGATACCCACTAAGTCGTTACTACCCAGCGAGATATTTACTCGGTCCACCGCAGTTAGGCCACCAAAGCGAATGGTTAGATCACTTAGTTTGAGAATGGGGGAGGTGCTGGCCAGTGACATTACCCTACTCCTCTATCTCTTAATAATTTTTGTAACCAGTGAAGGGTTAGCTCTCTTTTGCCAAAAATTCCTTCTGGTCGCAACAGCATCAGTGCGATCAACATAACGGAGTAGATCACCATCCTCCACTGGGCCACGGTCTCACCCATGAAGCGTAGAACTTCTGGCAGGGCGGTAAGAATTAGTGCTCCCACTATTGCCCCCGAAATTGAGCCTAAGCCTCCTAAAATTACCATCAGCAGAATAATTACACTCCAGATAAAGGTGAAGTTATTTGGATGGAGGAACTGCTGGGCGTGGGCAAATAGTGGCCCCGCCAGTCCGGCCAAGCCAGCGCCGATGGCAAAGGCGATAGTTTTGTACTTAAAGGTATTGATCCCCATACTGTCAGCGGCAATCTCATCTTCACGAATACTGATGATCGCTCGGCCATGGGTTCCTCGAACTAGATTAATCATAAAGAGAACGGTGAGGACCACAAATAGGTAGATCCAAAAGAGGTTACTCCAGGCAGGAATCCCCGTTAAGCCTCGTGAGCCTCCAAGTACCTCCATATTATTAATCATGATTCTGATAATCTCCCCAAAGCCTAAGGTGGCAATCGCAAGATAGTCCCCTCTTAACCGCAGACAGGGAATTCCAATAATTAGGCCAGCAATGGCAGCGGCGGTAAATCCCACTCCACAGGAGATCAGCAGATTCGCCCAATCGGGAATAGGTAGGGGAGCAAATAGAGAGTAGGCAGCACCGGCATAGGCACCGACCGCCCAGAAACCAGCGTGTCCTAATGAGAATTGGCCGCAGACTCCATTGATCAGATTGAGCCCTAAGGCCAAGATCATAAAGACGCCAGCATTGAGAGCAAGATGTGCTAGATAGTCCATATGGCTACACCTTCTCTCTAATATTCTTTCCCATCAAGCCAGTGGGTTTGATTAAGAGAATGATAATTAAGATGCCAAAAGCGATGGCATCACGGTAGTTACTGGCCCAAAAACCGGTGACCAGATTCTCAACGATTCCCAGTACCAATCCTCCTAGAGCGGCCCCGGGAATAATTCCAATCCCTCCAAGGACGGCGGCGACAAAAGCTTTAAGTCCTGGCATTAGCCCCATCATTGGCTCAATTGTATTGTAGTAGAGCCCCACTAAAACTCCGGCGGCACCGGCCAGTGCCGCTCCAACAAAAAAGGTGAAGGAGATGATCTTGTTGGTATCGATTCCCATCAGTTCCGCAGCGTCATGGTTGAAGCTAACTGCTCGCATCGCCATACCAATTCGAGTGGAGGAGACCAGCCAGCGAAGTACCAACATCAAAACAATGGTAGTGATGATAATGATGATCTGAATATTACTAATCATCATCTCTCCCCACTCATAGCTGATCTCTTCAATCACCGGTGGGAACGTTTTTGGATCTGCTCCCACCGTTCCTTGACCTAAGTATTGAAAGAAGAGGGAAGTTCCTAACGCCGAAATTAACGCCGCAATTCTACCCGCGTGACGAATCGGTCGATAGACTAAACGCTCAATAATGACGGCCACTACTCCCGCCCCTAGCATTGCTGCTGGAAAGGCGATCCAGAGGGAGGCACCACTAATGACCAGATAGTAGCCAACGAAAGCACCGATCATATAAAACTCGCCGTGGGCAAAGTTGATCAGCTTGATAATGCCGTAGACCATGGTGTAGCCCAAGGCGATCAGAGCGTAGATGCTACCTTGAGTAATACCGTTGATTAGGTACTGCCCTAAATCATAAAAAAAGTAGAGTAGTTCTTCGTTCACAGTCAGGTTTATATTTAAGGGTTAACCTTGGTATTAAAGATATTTCCCTTGGCGGTAGTCTCTAGCACCACAGCACTTTTGGTGGCATTTCGTTGTCGGTCGATTGAGATGGTACCGGTTACCCCTTTGAACTGTTTGGTAGAGTTGATCGCCAAGGCAAGATCCTTCGACTTAAGGGATTTTGCTCGTTTCAGGGCATCGAGTAGAACTAACATCCCGTCATATCCTAAAGCTGCCATCGCTCCCGGCCTCTGCTTGTGAATTTTGATATATTTTTTAACAAACTCTTGCACCATCGGATCTTGGTCATCGGGAGAGAAGTGAGAGCTGATATAGTTATTCTTGATTCCTTTGGGGCCGGCCAACTCTTGTAGCTTGGGTGAGTCCCAACCATCGCCACCTAGAAATGGCATTTTGATATTCATCTGACGTGCTTGGCGTAGGATCAGACCCACTTCGGTGTAGTAACCGGGTAGAAAGATAACATCGGGACGCTTGCGCTTAACCTTTCGCAACAGGCTTTTAAAGTCGATATCTTTTTGTTGATAGGCAAAGTCTCTCTGACTAACCAACTTGCCTCCCAACCGTTGAAACTCTTTTTTAAACACTGCTGCCAAACCTTTGGAGTAGTCACTGGAGTTATCGATAATAATAGCAACGTTGCGCTTTTTTAAATTATTAAAGGCAAAACGGGCCATCACTACCCCTTGGAAGCCATCGGTAAAGCAGGTACGGCTAATAAAGTTTCCAGTTTTAGTAACTGCTTCGTTGGTGGATGCTGGAGTTAGCAGTGGAACTTCTGCCTGCTGGGCGATCGGTGCTCCGGCCAAGGTATTACTACTGGCAACCGATCCAATCACCGCATTGACCTTATCAATATTGATCAGCTTGCGAACTGAGTTGGCCGACTCAATTGGCTCACCCTTATTATCTTCAACTATTAGCCTGATTTTGCGCCCCTTAATAGAGATATCTCCGACCTTTTTTAGGGCCAAATTGATGCCATTGACACTCTCTTGGCCGTAGGTGGCGATCGGGCCAGTCATGGGGAAGACTGCACCAATAGTGATTGTTTTTTTGCTCGCCCACAGAGGGGAGGTTAAGGTCATCATTAATAGTGAGATACAAAGAGTGGTTAGTCTGCCATAACGCATTGATTTTACTCCTTTAAATATATTGTTCGGAAGTCATTTAGTTCAAAGTGTAGATTTTTAGCAGGAGATAGGTCAAAAGTCTAGCTAACCATAAGCTATATTAGTCCCTTAACTATTCGTCTTTTGGATAGGTTGGATGCTTTTTGAGCTGGTTGATTGTAGTTGATTCCTCTCTGATGGTCAGCGGGCGGAAGGGGGGACGCTCCTCCCCATAGGCCCATCCCCAGTAGTGGCCCTCAATCTTAAAGGGGAGTAGGTGGCCAATGCGAACGGCCCAATAGCTGATCTCTCCCAACACCCAATTGCCCTTCTCTCGCATACAGATTCGAAACTTGTCGTCTGCTCGCCTCATCGCACCTCTGGTACCGGCAAGGTAGTAAGACATATCGTGTAGTAGACAGCATGATGCCCAACGCTGATCATCATGGGGAGGCCCCTCAGGAAAGAATGTGCAGTAGTCAGTTTTAAACGGTTTGACCTCGACAGTAAAAAGAGGCTCCTGTGATATTAGGGGGAGTGTCCAGGCGGCCAAGATGATTAATAGTGGTAATATCGCTATTCTCATATCATCTACTCTATCATAAGATAGTGTTTATTAGCGAAAAAGTATGATCTGAAGGGGATAATGCGGTGATGGATCAGCAAGATTTAAGTGGAGCTTGTCAACAAGCGATCAAGACTAGTGATCAGTTGAAAATCAGGATTGATCAACATCCTGAAAAATTCCGGATTCTAACTGGAGAGCGTCCAACTGGACCGCTGCACATTGGCCACTACTTTGGAACTCTTCAAAATCGTTTAATTCTGCAAAAGAAGGGAGTGGAGCTGTGGATAGTTATTGCTGATTATCAGGTACTGACTGATCGAGATGCTGGTAGCTCCATTCGGGAAAATGTCATCGAAGTGATGGCCGACTATCTCTCCATCGGTATCGATCCCACCTGTCAAGGAACAACTATCTTTGCCCATAGCTGTGTTCGAGCACTTAATCAGCTACTAATTCCTTTTTTAAGTCTAGTACCATCAGGCGATTTAGAGCGTAACCCCACCGTTAAAAATGAGATCCAGCTGGCCGGTCTAAAGTCAGTTAACGGATTGATGTATACTTACCCTGTTCATCAAGCGGCAGATATTCTCTTCTGCCATGGCAACCTGGTTCCAGGGGGGATGGATCAGCTCCCCCATATTGAACAGGCCAGAGAGATCGCTCGTCGCTTTAATGATCGTTATGCTAAAAAGGGAAAACCCTACTTTCAAGAGCCGCATATTCTGTTAAGTGAAGCACCACTACTGTTAGGACTAGATGGTCGCAAGATGAGTAAAAGTTTAAATAACTCCATCGCTCTACGCGATAGTGCTGATCAGACTGCCAGACTAATTAAAAAGGCTAAAACTGACTCGGATCGAAATATCACTTATGATCCAACCGGTAGACCAGATGTTGCTAACCTACTCTTGATTACCTCTCTGTGCAGTGGCCAGAAACCAGAAGCAGTTGCGGCCCAAATTGGAGATGGTGGGGCCGGCAAATTAAAGGCCGTAATGACTGAGGCGGTAAATGAGTATTTTGCTCCTGTCCGGGCCAAGCGCTTAGAGTTAATCACTGATAAACAATATCTTCTTGAGCAGTTGGCGATTGGCAATCAAAAAGCAAATGTGGTGGCAGAGAGAACACTGATTGCTGTGCAGAAAATGCTGGGGATGGATTTGGGATAAAAAGATTATCCCGCTGCTCCTGATCCAGCCCCGCTTGTCTCCCTCGCATCCTGCTAATTTTGTCTGTTCCCTGTCCCTGTCTGTTCCCGCTTTCCTGGCACTCCTTTTGCATTACATAACAACATTGGAAGTAACATATTGATAAACTGATAAACTGTACTGTCCATTTTTTAGGCAGTCGTTAAAAAGGGAAACAGTCATGGAGCATACTTATCGCAATAGTCGCCGTCTTTTAATCTTGATTATTACTTTTGTCACGATCTTGATTGGGCTAACCCAGATAAGTCGCGCCCAAGAGTCCACCGACATCTATCCCTACCGTCACAATATAAAAGAGCAGCACTCGATGCGAGTACTAAATAGTGGCGTGGCAGCACTTTGGGCGCGGATCGATATGATTCGTCGGGCCCAGACCAGCTTAGAGTTGGAGTACTTTATTTTTAATCCTGATACTGCCGGAAGAATTATTATGCGGGAGATGGTGGCCGCTGCCGACCGGGGAGTTAAGGTGCGGTTGCTAATTGATAAGAGTAAGGCGGTCTTTGTACTGGATGACTACTATGCAGAGGTACTCGCAAAAAAGGGAATCGAAGTTAGATACTACAATGGTGCCCCCTTAATTTGGATCAGCACTATTCAGTTTCGTAACCATCGTAAACTAATTGTTCGTGACGGATTGGAGGCGATTGTCGGTGGAAGAAATATTGCCGATGAGTATTTTGATTTAAGCCCTAAATTTAACTTTCTTGATCGTGATATCTGGGTAGAGGGAAAAATTGTTACGACGATGGTTGAATCCTTTAACAGCTTCTGGGACAATGAAATTGTCGAGCAGGCCGGTACTCCACGCAAACCTCATTTGAATGACTTCCCATCTAGTGATGATGGCGATGATTATATGCGCGTGCAGCAATATCAGCAACGATTAAAGAGTTATAATAAACAGATAGCGGCTGCTGCCTCAACCTTAGTTGCCAGTGCGGAAGAGCGCGAGGTACTAAAGTATGTTGTTAGCTATGGCCCTGAAGCGTTAGGGCTAACAAATCAGCGTAGCTGTCCCCATGTAGCATTTGCCACCGATCGTGCTGGCGCCACCTTTATTCGTCGTTTGAACTCCAATAATTATCACAAGAATTATCGCTACCTCAGAAAGGAGATTAGAGACTGGATGGATCTGATCACCACGGAAGTCACCTTTGATTCACCCTATCTGCTCAATAATAGTCGAAGTCGCAAAATTCTATTTGACCTGTTGGAACGAGGAGTTCAGGTGAATTTTCTAACCAATAGTCTGGCCTCCACTGATGCTATCTACGTCTCAACGGTCTTTTCCCAAGAGGTTAAGAGGTATCGAGAGTATGATAAGTTAAATACCTATATCTACAAAGGCGATTTCTCAGAAGAGTCGGAGCTAATTTCAGACCAAGTAAGAGAGGCGGTTTGGGGTACTCACTCTAAAACAATTATTTTTAGCAAGGACGCCTTTATGATTGGCACCTTTAACATTGACAATCGTTCTAGCTTCTACAACACAGAGTTGGCCATTTTCTGTCAGGGAAGTAAAGAGCTGCGTGATGATGTGATGGCCAATGTTGAGTTACGGATGAAGGGGGCAAAAAAACTGGGACCTGATGGTCAACCAGAGGATGGTACTCCCTTGCTTGAGGGCACATCTCTATCTAAAAAAGCTCTCTACTTTCTATTGAAGGTGCCGGCCACTATCCTAAAATTTTTATTGTAGTATAATCTAAGTAGATTACCTCTTTTGGGCAACCCGGGTTAGGATATCTTCGATTGAACCGGGAGCGCCCACAATCTTCATAAAAGTACCCATGGAAAGATCGGGGAAACTTTGGGCAATTCTAAATTTGCCATGTAGGGCGTAGACCTTGTTACCAGAGATCAATAGATCATAGGGAAGGTGGGCGGAGTGTTTTAAAGGGGATTTATCACAAGTCTTCATCACCGTCTGATCGCTGCCATCCTCACCTTTGTCAATAATACCCACTCCAAACAGAGTCTCCTTTTTGGATGGTAGATTAATTCGATAGACTTGGACCACTTTTCCCTTCTCCGCTGCCAAACCTTGCATGACTGCCTTGACTGCTGCTTGATAGCTATCATATTTTGCCAGCTCATTGTGATCATCAAAGTAGGGCATAAATGTCATATAGTGATACTCGCGTAGCCCTTTGGCGGTAATACCATCTTCAGAACCAAACTCCCGTATATTTCCTAGTAGCTCTTTAAGTTTTTGATGAATAGTGGATAGATCCTCACTCATACGATAGACTTGTGCCATATAGAGCGGATTAACATATGATAGTTGGATCTTACCATCTATCTTGGTATGGGCAACTCGAATTGCCGCGCCATAACCTCCAAATTGGGACTTCTCCGCTGTCAAAATCAGATGCTGATTTGTGATCACTGTAATATGGGTATCAGGATATGGGGAGTATTCGCCTGCCAGACGAAATCCACCTTGAAGTAGGCTCTTTTGGGTGGCCTTCACCATCTGTTCTAACCCTGCTTCTTGATTATTGCTGGCCAGGATATAGGGGCGAAGCTTGCTCTCCTTGGCACTGGTCACTCCTGTAAACAGCAGAAGAGTTGCGGTAACGATTATTAGCAGTTTTATTGTAGCTTTCATTGAACCCCCTTATTAAGAGATGTATGGTGAATTTACGATGATTATCTTAACTGACTCAATTAGCTTTTTAAAGCAACTTCTAGGCGGTTCAACTCCAAGTTTGCTTCCCATAGATCAAGGGCATCAGCAACTATTCACCCGACTGACAGGTGAGCAGGGGGGGCAGTTGTGGCAGTCGGACATTCCGACTCTATCATTGGGGGGAGAGCGAGAGCTGTTGTTAGCGATTAACGCTCCGACCATCTCACAGTTTGATCAATTGGCCAATTTAAATGATCTGAGAGAGGGGGAGCTTCTACCGGATACCATTGTGATGGTTGCCGGTAGAGGCAACAATTTTCATGGTTACAAGGGGCGTTCTTGGATTAGTCCTCCTGGCAATCTATACCTTTCTGTTCGCTTTGCTTTGCAGCAAAAACTTGCTTGGCAGGGGCGTGAGTTTCTGGCCCTCTCGGCCCTCTCTATGCTGGAGGGGATTAAACATGTGGCCCCTCATTTAGACGGTAATCTAGGAATCAAGTGGGTAAATGATGTTCTGGTTGATCACCACAAGATCGGAGGGGTAATTACCAATATCCAGAGCATGGGTGATCAAGTGTGCAGTGCGGTAGTGGGGATTGGTATTAATGTGCTAACCCCAGTCGAGTTGAAGGTCGAAGATAGCTTTGTCTGTGGCGCTACTTCACTGAGTCAACACTGCTCAGATCAGAGTAACTCACACGGTGAATCAAAGGATATTTTCTCCTCCCTTTTCTTTGCACTTGTTAACCGCTTGGCATACAATTACCAGCAGATATTAGTTGATAACTATACAGAGGTTTGGGGACGTTATTGTCATCACTCTATCTTAATTGGGCGCGAGATTGAGGTATTTGGAGAGGAGCTGCTCTCCACCTCGAAAGCAGCTCCGGTTAACCAAGGTCGAGTTTTACGGATTGCTCCCGGGCTTGAGCTACACCTGGAAGGGGAGAGTTCTCCGGTAACATCAGGACGCATTTTTTTAAAGTAGTGATTGTATCTTTATTTAAAGCTGAAATTAGGAGAGGTGAATTTCCATGAGCTTGGTTTCAATCTGCTTAATCTCATTTGTTGCAGTGTTCATCTGTTTGGGAGTACTGGCACTGTTAATGACCGTAATGGTTCACCTCTTTCCGGCTTCCACCCCTGATACCAATAGCAAGCAGCTCAATCAAGTAGCGAGTGAGAGTGGTGATCATCTTGATAGTGAAGTGGTGGTGGCCATTCATAATGTCTATCGACAACTTTATCCCGAAGCAAAAATAGTGAGCATTAGTGAGGAGTAACCAGTTATGATTTTTACCGAAAAGAAGAAGATTATTCGAGTCATGTTAACTACCTTTCGTGATGGTCTCCAGAGTTCCTTTGGAGGGAAGGTCCGTTTAGCGGATTTTCTACCAGCAATGGAGGTCGCCGCCAAAGAAGTTGGTGCTCGTCATTTAGAGTTTGGCGGGGGGGCCCGTTATCAGGCCCCACTATTCTACTTGAACGAAAATCCATTTGATACGATGAATACTATACGGCAAACAGTGGGGGAAGGTGTTGATCTACAGATTTTAACCCGCTCCGTTTCGGGAGTTACCTTGACGACTCAGAATATCAGCTCCTTGCAACTACAGGCAAAGTTGATGGCCAAATATGGTACTACTTGGGATCGTAACTTTGACTATATGAATGATGTGAGAAACTTGGTTAAGACTGGCCGACCAATTGTTGAGGCCGGAATGCATCACCAAGTCTGTATCGCTCTAATGGGGTTACCCTTCCACTCTGACAAGGTTCATACCGCCGAGTTCTATTTAGATATCGGACGTCAAATCTTAAAGTCCGATGTTCAAGTGGATAGCATCTGCTTGAAGGATGCCAGTGGAACAACTGATCCCAAGACTATCTATGATCTCTGTGTGGCACTTAAAAAAGAGATGCCAGCCAATATGCCGCTATGGATTCACACTCACGATACCGCCAGTATGGCCATTAGCTGTTATATGGCGGCGATCGCTGGTGGCGCAGATGGAGTAGATCTATCTATTCGTCCCATGGCTTCAGGCACGGTACAACCAGATGTTCGCTCCATGGCCCACGCCTTGAAAGGGACCGGTTATGAGCTGGATCTAGATGTTAGCAAAGTACATATTCTAGAGGAGATGCTGACCAAAAGTATGGTTGAATACGATTTTAATCCGGTTACAACTTCAGCCGATGCCCGAGTGATCGGTTTTCCTATGCCGGGTGGAGCGATCGGTCCCAATGTTCATATGATGGTGAAAGCTGGACTATTAGATCGTTACTCAGATATTTTGGCCGAGTTTCCAGTGGTGGTTGAGGCTGGCGGTGCCTGGTCCAGTGTAACACCAGGTAGCCAACAGTATTGGCTACAGGCATTTAACAATGTTCTACTGGGGAGATGGAAGAAGATTGATGCAGGTTATGGCAAGTCAGTACTGGGGTATTTTGGCAAGACACCACTGGCACCAGATCCTGCTGTCGTTAAGATTGCCGCAGAGCAGTTGGAGATGCCTCCCTTTGATGGAGATCCATTAGAAGCAGCACCCAATGCCATTAACGGGGCAAATGAGGCGCTAAAGGATAGTGGTCTGCCAATCACTGACGAAAATACATTCTTGGTTGTCTCTTCGATGGTTGGGAATAAAAAGATGCAACTTAATGAAGGGCTGCGCTTTTTGAAGGGGAAGGGGAAGGTTGATCTACCTCTTAAAAAGAGCAAGAAAGAGGGAGTGGCGGTCGCAGCTGCTACCTCAACCTCTACTCCATTAACTGGACCGGTGGTGACCACCTGTCAGGTGGAAGAGGGTGGAAAAACTCGTAGTTTTAAAGTAACAGTTGCTCCGCTAGGAAGCACAGTGGCGGCCAAAAGCTCAGCAGGAAAATCACCAGTAGTATCTAAAAATGAGAAAGAGCTCTTCGGAGTCTACTCTACTTTTGCAGGCTTGGTACAGGTGGTGGATATTAAAGTTAAGGTGGGGAGCGAAGTGGCCAAAGGTCAGAGTGTTGCCGCGATCGAGGCGATGAAAGCGACTTACGATATCAAGGCCCCCAAGGCGGGGACAGTTCAGAAAATCCAGGTTGATGTAGGAGATGAAGTAGACTCCTCTAAACCGATTCTACTGATGCAGTAGTTAGGGATCTACAAGGGAGTGCTAGGTGCATTTGATCACGTTATGGAGTAGAACTGGCTTTGCCCATCTAACCTGGGGCAACTGGGTAATGTTTTTGGTGGCGGCGGTTTTGATCTACTTGGCAATTTCCAAGCAGTATGAGCCACTACTTCTGATTCCGATTGGGTTTGGAACAGTGTTGGCCAATCTTCCCCTAGGGCAGATGGGGGCATATGACAATGGGATAATGAATCTGATCTACAGCTTTGGTATTAAGACAGAGCTTTTGCCACCGATTATCTTTATGGGGGTAGGAGTCTTAACAGATTTTCGTCCACTGCTTGGTCGCCCCATAACATTTCTATTGGGAGCATCTGCTCAGTTAGGAATTTTTGCTGCCGCCTTGGGGGCCGCATATCTTTTTGGTTTTACTAATCAGGAGGCAGCAGCAATTGGTATTATCGGTGGAGCCGATGGGCCAACCTCCATCTTCTTGGCCTCTAAAATGGCGCCACACCTGTTGGGGCCAATTGCAGTCGCCGCCTACAGCTATATGTCACTGGTACCAGTAATCCAACCGCCGATTATGCGTCTTTTGACCTCTAAAAAAGAGCGTTTAATCGATATGCCTCAGGCCAAGCCGGTATCCCAGCTGACCGTTATCCTATTTCCATTGATCTCTACTTTTGTAGTCGCTCTGGCGATTCCCGCAAGTACACCTCTGATTGGCATGTTGATGTTTGGTAACTTATTACGTGAGTGTGGGGTAACCGAGCGGTTGAAGAAGACCGTTAGCTCTTCACTGATTGATACGGTAACTATCTTTTTAGGTTTGGCGGTTGGTTCAACGATGGATGCAGCTCACTTTATTGATATCAAAACTCTTTCTATCTTAGCATTAGGGGCGGTGGCATTCTCCATCTCAACTATGGGGGGAGTCCTTTTGGCCAAATTTTTAAACATCTTTTTGCCAGAGTCCAAGCGGATGAATCCCTGTATTGGGGCGGCCGGCGTTAGTGCGGTCCCGATGGCGGCCCGGGTAGTGCAGCAATTTGTTAGTGAAGAGAGTGATGGTTTAGTCAATCCACTGATGCCAGCCATGGGGCCAAATGTCGCCGGAGTAATTGGTAGTGCAGTGGCAGCAGGGCTGTTCCTTGGATTTTTAGGTGGATAATTAACAAGCTTCTTAAAGAGATACAATCTGGAGGTATCTTTTGGGTAATGATAATTTCTTCGTTGCGGTAGACTATCGTAAATTTATTGTAGTGTTACTGGAAGTTCCAGTGGACCTCTATATCCAATCTACCAAAAAGAGTGGGGAGTACCAACTTCTGGTAAAAAAGGGTGAAGACATCTCCAAGCTGCTAACCCGTTGGCAGAGCCTCTCTACTGAGTTTTGTTATGTCAATGGAGATGATTGCGATCTGCTGATCTCACATTTAATTCAATCTGATGAGTTAGGAAGTATCAGAAAGTTTGAGCTGTTCAAACACGTTATCCACGGTTTTTTAGGTAAGATTTTTTATCAGGACCGTAAACTCTCGGGCAAGATGTTTACTGCTTTTGGAAAGATTAGCGATAAGCTAGTAGAACATATGGCCGCCTTCTCCTCCTCTAAACTTCAGAAGTTAACCACCCGTTTAGATCCGATTGATAATGGACGTCTAGATCATCTATTCAATACTGCGATGGTTGCCTATCTTATTCATGAACTCTATCGAGGTGATGAGCAAGTAAGCATTGAGGAGCGTCAGGACCTTCTCTTCTCGGTACTACTACATGATATAGGATTTATCTCCATCTCTTCCGAGATCACCGATAAGCAGGGTGATCTAACTGAAGAGGAGTTTGCAGAGATTAAAAGGCATCCGGAGTATGGTAGTGTGCTACTAAAAAAGACGATGGAGGAGATCAAGGGGGCAAAGGAGACAAACAGGGCCCAAACTCTAATGCAGGTAATTTTAGAGCATCATGAGAATATTGATGGCTCTGGTTATCCTAACGGCATACAGGGAGAGAGTCTGCATCTTTGGTCGCGGATACTATCTATTGCTGATTTTTTTGATGCTATAACCACCTACCGAGCCTATCAAGATAAGTATACCCGTGACCGGGCAATTGAGATTATGCAAGAGAGTGTCGGCCACAAGATTGACGAAGGTATATTTTCAGTCTTCTCGCATGAGATTATGACCGCCATTTTAACTCAGCGAAAGTTGAATCGAGGCAGCTTCTTCTCCATCTCTTATCATTTTGTTCCAATTGGAGTTGCACTACCATTTGCTATCTATATTAACTCTTCAAATAAAGTAGGTCATGAGCACTTTATAAAGGTTGTGAATAGTGGGGTAGAGTTAACCAAAGAGGATATTAGTGGATACATTAATAAATATTTCCAGCTCTATATTATGGAGAATGATCGTGATATCTACTTAAAGAGTATTCTTCATCAGGATAGTGATCATGGTGATGAGGAGATAGTGGTAGAGCAGACTGAGGCGATTCAAGGTTTGGCGATTAGCTATCTTGAAAATATCTTTGACCATGATGAGGGGCCACCGACTACTGAAGTATTAAATGAGGCAATTGATGGGGCCAAGGATGTGGTTGAAGGAATTGTAGATGTTCTTCAGGATCACAATATTAATCAGATGCAGGACTTGATTGGAAACTTAAGCTTTCATGATTTTTATACCTATGACCACTCGGTTCACGTTGCAATGTATGTTACTTTGATCTATCGAACTGTTCGTCCCAAGGCCAGTAAGAAAAAAATATTGGCCGCCGGCTTAGGAGCACTATTTCACGATATTGGTAAGACCATGATTCCAACGGAGATTATTAACAATCCGGGGAAGTTGAGTGATGAGGAGTATGATATTATTAAAACTCATCCGGCGCACGGTCGTGATCTTACTTGCAACTGTGAGATTAAGGGAGCCGACTTAGAGTTAGTGCAAAGGATTATCTACGAGCATCATGAGAATGTTGATGGTAATGGGTATCCGGAGCAGAAGAAGGGAGATGAGATTCATTTTCTTTCTAAGATAACCGCTATTGCAGATTTTTTTGATGCTCTCACTACCAAGCGAAGTTACTCCGACAATCTGACAGTTGAAGATGCCTTAAGTCTAATGGCCAAGTTTCGTGGTACTAAAATTGATACTGAGATCTTTGATCTTTTCATTAATAACATCAAAGGGATGCTTAAACGTTCTCAACGTGACCTAGACCTAACTGAAGATTTTGATCCCTGCCAACCGATTACCAAACTTCCGCTGAGAGAGAGTTTTGGCAAAGTGATTGGGCCCGATGGGAAGGAGACCACATACTTTGATGATGGGAAGGTTGAGAGTATTGAGGATGGCAAAAAATTCCTAAAGATGTGAAATCAGGTTAATACTCTCTGAAATTATTATATACCGGCTTAATGATGCTGCGCACTACTGAGCAAAGAATGCTACATGGCGTCAATGACGCGATAAAGCGTTCTATTGGCCCGTGGGGTTTTGTGCATCTATCTTGGAGCAGAGGTTACCTTCTTATTGTTGGATTGCTTGTTGGCATCGTGGTAAGCGGCTTCAGTCGTGAGTTGCCACGGCAGCTACAAGCTCCCTTCTATTGGCAATCAGTAAGGCCACAGCAATTAAAACTTTTTAATAGCGGAGCCGCTTCGTTTTATCAACGAATCAATATGATTGAGCGGGCCCAAAATACGATTGAAGTGGAGTACTTTATCTACAATCTTGATCAGGTTGGTCGTATCTTCACTCAAAAATTGGTGGAAGCGGCCCTTCGTGGGGTTAGTGTACGTATTTTAGTCGATCGTTCCATGCCGACTTTTGATTTTAATCGCTTCTACGCCTATGCCGCTAGTAAACATGGAATTCAGGTGCGCTACTACAATGGTGCTTTGGCCCAACATCGTAACCATCGTAAGCTTTTGGTGGTTGATGACAAAGAGGCTCTGACTGGTGGCCGCAATATGGCCGAGGAGTACTTCGACCTATCACCTCGCTACAACCTAATGGATCGTGATATCTGGGTTACCGGTGAGGTCGTCCCTGTTATGCGTAAGACTTTTGATGCTTTTTGGAAATCCAAATATAGTCGTGTCCCCAAAGATCCTCAAAAGCCTAGAGAGAGTCACTACTTAAATGGCAGCGATAGTCCCTACGATTGCGATAACAACACCTATGACCATGAATGTCGACAGTATCATAATGCGGTTAAACGTTGGAAAAAGAAGCTGCGTTTGGCCCAAGAGAGTATGGTTGCTAACCAAGATGATGAGATATTGTTAGATGATATACTTTGGAATGGTGAACAACGTAGTCTAGATGGATTGACTCATACTTGTCCCACTCTAACGTTTATCTCTGATGCACCGGGGCCGAAGAGTAGAGCAAGAGTACTACGTAATCATCTTCTCACTCTATTTAATCAGGCGAAGCAGAGTATTCTAATTGACTCACCCTATTTTGTTCCCACCACCAAAATTGAAGAGATACTCTCCCAAACAATTGAGCGTGGGGTAGAGATCAGGCTATTAACCAATAGTAGCTACTCGACTGATGCCATCTATGTTTCAGCTTACACCACTTTTCATCATGATAGTTGGGCCAAGATGGGGATCAAAAGTTATCTCTATCGAGGTGAGAATCAATCATTAGCAGAGAGTGAGCGGCTATATAAGCGTGATGAGAATAAAGCGCCCACTCGTTGGGGACTACATGGCAAGTCGATGGTGGTTGACAATCAGATTTCGGTGGTCGGCACGATGAATGCCGACGGGCGCTCTTTAAATATCAATGCCGAGCTGACTCTGATCTGTCATGATAATGAGCAATTGGCAGCGGAGCTGACCAATCAAATTGAATATCTAATGAAAAATTCGGATGAGATAAACCGGAAGGGGAGACCAGTTAGCGGCAACTCACTGTTTCACAAGCTCCCATTTTGGAAGCGAGCTGCTATCTTTCTGCTCACCATTCCTTCTCATCTACTCTATACCCTACTTTAAGATAAACCGCTGCTACCAGAATTTCAGATAGGCACGACACTGTAGCTCAATTACCTGCGCACTTGCTGCGTTACGTCCCATAATAGGGTAGGTGTACTTTAGCTTGGCCTCTAGCGGAAAGGGGCCATCCTTAAGGAAGAGACCGAGGTAGGGTTGGAAGCTGTAGAGCTCAGAAGATTGTTTAGTTGTTGCATCATTGGCCTCATCGCCATAGGTGCTGGGATAGCGACTATACTCTCCCTCAGTGTTAAACTCACCGATAATCTTAAAGCCAGAAGCAGAGCGCCACTTTTTATTAAGCTGTGGGTAGATGGCAAAGTCTAGCTCTACTTTATGATACTCACCGGGATCAAACTCCATCGCTACGATATCATAGGTGGTGGTGGCACCCTGATGAATATCTAACATTTGATAGCTTCCGACTGGGCGATACTCATGTTCGGTATACAAGTTAACATAGATATCTTTGCGGATCTGATAATCCCAATAAGTTCTAAGACCATAGTTGACCTCTGCTACTCCCGACTTAGTTGTTCCTAGATCGTTGCTTAAAGGGTCGGTGACCACTGATCCGGTGGGGATGGATAGTCCAACCGCCACCGCACCACGGAAGGTACCAGGCCTCTGATCAAGTGGTGTTCCGGCGGTATTAAATAGTTGGTACTTAACTCCAACTGTAATATCTCCCAGTAGAGCTTTCGCTTCACCATTTTTAATCTTTTGGGTGAACATATATCCTGCTTTACCTACCGTTCCCTCCCCCGTCGCATTGAGGGTGGCAATTATATTTCTCATATCATCGTTGGAGTTAATCACCGATTCAGCAAAGCTATAGAAGGGTATCTGTATCTGTGTTGAAACACGATCTGTTACTCCATACTCCGTAATAAAATCCTGGCGAAAAATAGTGGTCTCTGGTGTGGCCTCAGCAGTCGGGGTTGTAGCGGTGAAGAAGTCAGTCAACTCCTGGCCCAGTGACTCCTTGGATGATTGACCAAATTGGGTATCAAAATTGGAGTATGCCGTATTGATAGTGAAACGAAATAGATGCTGGGGCAGGGGCAGGGCATCATCGGCGTACGTGACACTAGTTAGAGTAGTAGATAGTAGTAAGAGTAGTAGTATATATATTTTTGATTTCATACCATCAGTCTACCTCTGCTCCTTTTATGCAGCAAGGATAGAGTGATGGTTGATAACCGACGATTAAGGTCCAGATTGCAAGTGAGAATAGTATGTTTTTTTTGCAACTAATTAGGTTAAAAATTGTTTACATAATTAACATCTTGCCCAATAATTTCTCTATGTAATTAATTTTATTTTTTTTTGTGTAGTAAATATTAATCAGGAGGAATAAATGAATTTTTCTAGAAAATGGATTTTAGTGTTATCACTGTTAACCAGTTTAAGTGCATGGGGCTTTAGCCCGAAGGCAGAGTTTACCGGGAAGCTTAAAGCATATTACAAAATGCAAGACAACTACCAGACACCATTGGATGCAGGAGTAGTTAGACATGGGGCCAACAACAGAGAAGATCAAAGAGTAAGGGGACTGGCCCGATTTACTACAGTTATCAAAGAGGGTAAGAAGAGTACTAACGGTCAAGATTGGCATCAATGGATTGGGGTTGCAGATGTTAAAATTGATGCAAATGATCCTGATCATGGATATGAGGCAGATGGTGGTACTAACCACGATCTTGACATTGATGATTTTTGGGTAAGATTCTCTCCCATGTTACCAGTTGGTTTTACCCTCGGTGTTCAGACGGTACGGGCCACTGCTCATGCAGCTAACATTGGGCACCTGTTTGAAGGTGATCTCGAGGATGACTTTATCTTTTACACCGCCACTGCGCTAGATGGAGCTCCTGGCTTGAGTACTGACATTCACTTTTCAAAAAACCTAGAGATTGGTCTTGGCTATTTCAACAAGATGTCCGATCTTAGTGGGATTGCTTCAGGTGGAGCTAAGAAAGCGGCCAATGTTACCGCATTATGGTTCAAAGCGGATTTTGATATAGTCGCTTTTACTATTGCGAAGCAAGATGTCAAAGTTGGTGGCACTAAGGCCACAGGGGATGATTTTATTGCTGGTCAATATGAGCATAAGGAGAAGCACAGTGTACTTAATGCTACCTTGAAATTCAACTATCAAGGATTTGAGCCATATGTTGGCTATAGTAAAATTGATGGTGATACTGCAGCGGGCGTTGAGATGGAGGTCTCTCTAGTCAGCTTTGGTCTAATTAAAGATTTTAAGTGGGGCAAATTTGCCTTTGACTACTCTAAAGTTGATACTCCAGCTTACGGTGAAACTGGATCAGTTGGTGCCGCAATGGAGTTAGACACTACTATGCAGTTTAACTACATTCATAAGATGTCAAAAGATGCAGATATCACTTTTTTTGCTAATATCCTTAACTCTAAAAAAGATACAGGATTGCGAGATGCTTATGCAGCAGCAGTAGCCGCTGGAGCTCCAGGAGCTGTTGCCGCAGCAACAGCTGCAGCTGCAACATGGACAGATACTAAATCATATGGAGTTGCTTTTAACGTAAGATTCTAATCAAGTTAAAAACAACTTTTTTCAAAACAAGAGAGGGCCCGTTAATAAGCGGGCCCTTTTTATTTCAATAGTTAGTAATCACTTACATTACGTTGCTGGAGGTTAAGAGTTCTGCTTAACCATATTGATCCCCATCATCACTAAGATGGTGGCGGTTAGAATAGTGGCCGAACCAAAGATTAGAATTTGGGCCACAAGTTGATAGTTTAGATACTTCATCAAAATTGAGAGTGCAGATAGCAGTACCACTCCCGAAAAGAGTAGTCGCAAAGGGCCACCTTTGACATATTTGGTCGCCGCGACTCCTACTTGACTACCAAAGATGGTTCCGATCAAAAGCACTACCACCACTAGATATTCGATCTTGCCACTTAGGCCGTAAGAGATCGAACCGGAGAAGCTGCCAATCATTACACAGATCAAGCTGGTGGCGACTGCAATCAGGGTGGGAACTCTCAGTAGATAGATCATCGCTGGCATCAGTAAAAAACCACCACCGATTCCCAAAATGCCAGAGAGGAAGCCGGCGATTAGTCCCAAGATGACAATTATGATTAGGGAGACCGGGCGGTCGTGATTGGGGCCAATCTTAATTTGGGGGCCACGCAAAAACCAACGCTTTTTGGCATTTGGATCAATTGGGGCGGGGGAGCGATTGTCCCGGTCATCTTTGGTGATTAGCGCTTTGAACGACTCATAGAACATAAAGGAGCCCAAGGTGGAGAGTAGTACCATAAAAAGAATGCTAACCACGCCCTCGGCATTTCCGGCACTATCAAGTAGACCCATGGTATATTTACCACCTTGAATACTAAAGATCATTGGAATGCTCAAAGCGACTCCCAAAGTCATATCGAGGTTTCCTCTCTTACGATGTTTGATGGCAGAGAGGAAACTGTTGAGTGACATTTGGGCCAGCGCGGTTCCAACCGCCAAGATCATCGGGATACCTAAAATATTGAGGGCAGGGGTGATTAGCCACCCCCCACCTAATCCTAGCAAGCCACTTAGTAGTCCGACGCAGAAGCCGAGAGCGATTAGCAGGATGGTAGAGATTTGTACCGACTCCACCGTTATAAATAGTAGTTGCTCCCAATTGCCTAGCAAGTTATCCATTATGCTCTTTAATCTACCTTTATAAATTGTCTCTAATAATTTTATCCCTACATAGCTGCTTTAATTATGGTTTGGCAATAGTAAGTGAGGGCTTATCCTTAAATTTAAAGGAGTTAGAGATATTCTGCTCCCGTTTGTCTCCCTCGCATCCTGCTAAATTAATCTGTTCCCGTACCTGTATCCGACCCTGCTCCTGATCCCGTTCCCGTTTATTACTAATATTTTTTAGTCAGATACCGAAAAGTACATCGATAGAGTCGGCCGATGGGCCCATGAGCTTTATGGCCCCTGATAAGCTTTATCGCCGATCAATTCTATCCACTTAATTGGAGCGCTTGCGGTGTGAAATTTTTGAGCATAATAATTCTCTTCGTTGCGGCCCTCTGGATGGGGGCGAAATTGTTCTATCCCAACCAAGGGATTGAGCAGCGCTACGCCCTACAAGAGATTCAAGAGGAGATGGCGGGACGCCGAACCAAAGGGATGAAAATGCTGGCCCTCTGGCACCGACAAAATATTCACCGTCTCTCAGATCTGGCGGATATAGTTCAAAAACGTCATCTAGGAAGAAGTGCACCCTTACCAGCACTTAAGCGAGTTCGTTCCGCCAAAGAGTATGAATTACTGCTAAGTGAGTTGGAGTTCAAGGAGATTGAGTTTAAGGAGTCATTCAATAGTGCCAACTACTCCATCTCCCAGATCAGGGCCTTGCAGCAACAGATTGCGGCCTACAAGAGTCAGCTAGAGATGGAAACGGGGAATCTCGACAGTTGGGGACCTCGCCTTATCTTCTACCTGATGATGGTTGAGGGGATGGATTTAGATGAGATCGATCAACTTTCGCATCAAGACTACCAATTAAGCGGGATTGAGTGGAAACGGGTCTCCAAACAGCTCTTTTCGGCTGAATTTTCCGAGAGTATCAAACAGTATCAACAGAGTGGCGAGGTCAATTTCTCTCCGACAACATCAGCAGGACGTCTTCCCGCCGCTAGCAATAGCGACTCGAACTCCAACCAAGAAGATGATGATTTTGTCGATAAAGATCTACCTGAGTCCTCAAATCCTAGTTATAATGATGTTCTTTCTCCAGATGTGATGGAGGAAGAGGAACCCCAAGGAGTACAAGAGAATGATGAGTAAGATGAAATGGATCACCAGTAAGAGCTTGATTACTGGCCGTACTAGGCGACGTCTAATCGTCTCTCCAATCTTCCAATACACTTTTATGGCACACATTTTAGCAATCGTTCTGCTCTCTTTTGCCATTATCTTCTGTGCTAATTACTACTTCTTCCAAACTTACATTGAGAGAGGGATCAGCTTACAACTTCCCCCTTCCCACGTATTTTATGATCTGCTCAATGAGCAACAAGAGTTTATGAACCACGTTTTACTAATTGCAACACTGACTCTCTCCTCAATCTTTACTATCTGGGGATTAATCTTCTCCCGACGGGTTGCTGGCCCTTGCCATAAGATACAAACATTTTTTGAGAGTAAAAATATGGAGAAGGGGCAGGAGGACAAGCAAGAGAGCTCCATTATCATACGCCGTAATGATTTTTTCTCTGAGATGGCAAAAGAGATCAACTACTTTTTGGCCGACAAAAAGGGTTGCTCTTGTGACGATAGTTGTAAATGCAGAAGTGAATCAAAATCTAACCATCTAAGCTGATAATTTATTATCCGTAGCTCTTTTTCTTGTCATCCATTCCTAATTAGCTATCATAAAGTGGTATGTCTAAAAAGTTAAAAATTTTTCTAACCGTAACGCTAACCACTATCCTACTAGTAACATCTACCTACCTATCGGCCGAGAGTAGCTCCTTCTCTCTCTCTCTGGGGCCAGTTCAAATTGGTGAGAGTCGAATTCCCATTAATCTCCAGGGTTTCACCATATCTTCCACTATCGAGGGAGTTAAGGCGAGCTTCGCTAAAGAGTCAGTTCAATGGATCAGGATTAATAATAATCTGTTGACCCCCAGGGCCCGCTTAACAGTCGTTATCGAAAATAGTTATCCTGACCTCCACTTACTATATCACGGACAAGCAATTATTCCGACCAGCGGCAGTGATCATGCTTTTGCAGACCTCTACGTGGATCTTTTTAATCCGGAGGATATTTTAATCTCAAAAGGGGGAGAGAGGGTTGGTACTATTCGTATTAGCACTTCCAAACAGCTAGCAACTGGAAATATGCACCTAATTGATTACTCCTGTTCCAGATATCAACTTGAGATAGATGGACTTCAAGGAGAGTATCTATCCATCGGATGCAAAATGGAGCGAATTGGGCGCTGGGGAAAGGAGTCACCACGGCTAATTGTCACCTGGTCATCCACCAACTATCGCCTACAAGACAGAACTCTGCCCCCCTATACTACCATCTTACGTGACTCATCTCCGGCAAAAATTGAAGTGGTGGATAAACAGGGGAATAAAAAGATTATTACCATTAAGGCGAAATTGCCTCGTCGCCTTAACCGAATTAAAACCGCATTTGGCTTTGGCCCCTATCGCTTTCAATCCCGGATGGAGGAAAGTGTACGTGATGAAAAAATCGCACCGGCGATCATGCTCTACGGAAATTTTGCCCTAACAGAATCCACCTCTATTCGTGCTTTTGATGCCTTGGTCTGGCAGGAGTCGACCTTTAATAATGTGGGATTCTACTTTGCTTATGACCTGGCAACTCTGATGGACAATCGTATCAGTATTACTCCACTTCTAGGGGCACAGGGATTGACCTTTCGCTATAATGACAAATATCCTTCAGAGACAGATATTATCTATCCCCAGGGATTTGAGGCAGTCTATCGTCACCCCTTTGGTCAAGAAAATTATCTATTAATCTTTGGAGCTTTTCTCTCGCTCTCTTCAGGCAGCGCAACTGACTACTCCAATCTCTGGGTTCGCCATGGAAAGAGAATCTTTTGGGAGCTAAATTATATCAGCTGGGAGAACAAACAGAGAAGTGCTCGTATGTGGGGGCTCTCGGTGGGAATTCCCCTCGTCTCCCTCTTTTAAGTCTGCCGGTTGCTCTACTGACACTCGGACTTAGGAATCTTATTTTGCTTGTACTGATGCCAGGCGAGAAAGTCCATACAGCCAATATCGAGATTGTAAAGATGAGAGTTCATCAGTTTTGAAAGTTTATGTAGTTTTCCATAGTGTGCCAGCACTTTGGGCTGGCTCAGACCATAGCTCTCCACTAGATTTCGTAGGTCCCCGATATTATCTAAAATTTCACTACGCGACTTATGCTTAATATTTTTTAGGTTAGGAAACCATACCTTTTCTTCCAACGTTGAGTTATGAGCAAAGTTTCCAACGGTTTTACTAATTATTCTTAACTGCTCTTCTACCGCTTTACGCTCTTTTTTATTAACATGATCCAACTTATCTTCTAACTCCAGCTTCTGCTCTGCGAGCATTTGATTAATCTTGTTAAAATCCAAGTTCTCCAACTCCTTCTGTGCATCCCTAATCAGATCAGCAAAGTGGGCGGCAAAATTTTTCTTTACTTCGTTAAAAAAGAGCAACAGACCAACTCTATCCCCAGTTAGATAACTATTATTTTCATTTGATTTACCAAAACAGTGAGCAGACTGTCTTACCTTGCGATAGAGAGAGCGCAGCTTAGTGCCGCTAGTCTCATATGGCACCTCTTGCTCTCCATCAAAATATGGCATTAAAGCAGTATAATAAGCTGCGTCTTCAGCTTCACAATTGAGAAATTGCTCAAAAGGCCCAAACTCCTCTAAAATTACCTTGTCATCAATATCATCCTCTGTTCGATGGTAATAGTACTCTCCATGATTACAGGTTCGTACAAACAGTGCCGGTAAGCCATCTAACATATAGTTGACCTCTCTTAAAGCTCGATGAAGCTCTCTCCCCTCACTCTGTAGTAGTAATTGATCAGACTTTACCAGTAGATCTTTCATCAATCCTCCACTGGAGGGCCTAGAATTCAAGGGGCCAGAGGAGCTAAAACCAGCAATAATATCTAAACTTGGCAGTAGCGACTTCCAGTAGAGAATTTCGGTGGGGGTCGCAGTGTAACAACCCCACAGTAATATCGAATTTAACTGTTTTAAAAGTTCAGGTTTACTTGCATAAGCACTATTGATCACTGAAGTGATCTCCATTTTATGGATATCTCCAAGCTCTCCACTAATATTGCCACCACCGTCATGGCCAGAAGCGATAATAGTGGTAATCGCTACATCTTTGCTGGCCAACTCTTTTGCTAATCGAGTAAATGACTCCTCATCTGCTGTTCCATATTTTTTCAGAAATTTGCTAATGCGATTTTGGGCAGTAACCAGTTGAGGAGAATATTTTTTACATTTGCGAGGATTTCGTCGGGATTGATCTCGATGCTTGCAGTTATACTTACTAACCATCTCCTCCAAATAGGAGACATCCTTCAAATAGGGCCAAACCTCTCTGCTGGTCTTGAGTCCTGGTAGAACGATCAACTGCTCACCTCGCAGACATGCTGCTTCTTGCGCCTTTTCCACCTCTAAAAATGAGGCATTTGTATCCAAGAAGACAATTGCCCGCTTAGGATTAACTGGTTTAGAGCATGTGGCAGCAGCTTGATTGAAACCTAGTATCCAGACGGATAGTAGGAGCCAAGCAGGTAGCTGTCCAACATAATAAATCATCACTCTCCTTCTGTTTTAACCAGCTTTTTAAACTTATTAATCACTGCTATTTTTAACCATGGATACTCTTTAACTAGGTTTGCAACTTGGTAGCGCTTAAGCTTTAAAAAGAGCAGGTCTCGATCTAGATGATCCATCGGCTTAACTCGATCTTTAATCCCAATCCGCGTAAACATCCGATCTCGATAAGCAGGAGTCGGTAGCGTTGAGCGTGGGGCCTTGGTGGTCGGAATCTTTTCTCGTTTGTCGTAGACGGCACTCAGGGAGTCTAGTTTGATTCCCGGACGTAAACTTTGAACGATAACTCGATCCGGCTGAGGCTCTTGAGCATAGTTTGGAGTGTAACTAGTAAATAGTAGCGCTAGAATTAGTTTAATCATCCAACTAATTTTATCGGTTATTGAGGAGATAAAGTTTAAATTATTTTTTTGGGGATCAGATTGATTTAGCATGATGCTAAATCAAGTCGCCGTAGGCGCCCCGTAGGGGTGACCGAGCAGGATGCGAGGGAGACAAACAGGATCAGGAGCAGGAACGGGATCAGGAACGGGAACAGGAACAGGAACAGGAACAGGAACAGGATCAGATTGATTTAGCATGATGCTAAATCAAGTCGCCGTAGGCGCCCCGCAGGGGTGACCGAGCAGGATGCGAGGGAGACAAACAGGAACAGAGTATATATATTCTTACAGATAATGCACCAGGGTATTCCAAACTAAAATAGTCAAGCCCTTTCATTACGAAAAGTGTTGGCCGTTAGGGAGGAAAGGGGCCTACAATGTGCCCTGCACGAGCTTTCAGTTACCAGTAATACCTACTGTAGATCAACGGATTTACTGAGATTGATTAGGATAATTGCTCTTTTTGAAAGTTTTTAACCTTGTGTTTTTTGTCTATATTGAACAGGTTTGAAATAGTCATAAACGATTATAGTATCAAGGGTTATCACCCCTAATAATCTTTTTCTCAAAAAAAGGAGAGATCAGATGGAAAGTAGAATCAAATCATTTAGTGAGTATGAAAGTCACTATGGCAGCAGCATGCAGGAGCAGGAGTCCTATTGGGGTAAGATAGCTGAGGAGTTTGTCTGGAAGAAGAAGTGGGACAAGGTTCACAGTGGAAACTTTAACGATCTAAATATTAAGTGGTTTGAAGGTGGAAAGTTAAATATCACTGAAAACTGCTTGGATCGTCACCTTGAGAAGCGTGGAGACAAGATTGCAGTTAACTACGAAGGCAACCAACCAGATAGCTTAAAGCACTCTATGACCTATCGTGAACTACACGCTGAAGTGTGTAAGTTCTCTAATGTTCTAACTGACTTAGGCGTTAAAAAGGGCGATAGAGTATGCTTTTATATGGCGATGGTGCCGGAACTTTTAGTTGGTGTATTGGCAACGGCCAGAATTGGCGCCATTCACTCGGTCGTATTTGGTGGATTCTCCTCTCAGGCTTTGGCCGGAAGAATTCAAGACTCAACTTGTAAGATCTTAGTTACCAATGATGGAACTTTCCGTGGAGGCAAGCACATTGCTCTAAAGGGAATTGCTGATGAGGCACTAAAAAATTGTCCATCCATTGAGAAGAGCATTGTTGTTAAGCGCTCTTTTCAACCAGTTGAGATGAAAGAGGGGCGAGATATTTGGTGGCATGATCAGATTCGTGATGCTTCACCCAAATTTGATGCGGTCGAGATGGACGCTGAAGATCCACTCTTCATTCTCTATACTTCAGGCTCAACAGGGCAACCGAAAGGTCTGGTTCATACCTGTGGTGGCTATATGGTATATGCCTCTCAGACCTTTAAAAATGTATTTCAAGTAGAGCAGGATGATACGTACTGGTGTACAGCGGATATTGGTTGGATTACTGGCCATACCTATATTACCTATGGGCCACTATTAAATGGTGTTTCAACCTTGATGTTTGAAGGAGTTCCAACCTATCCAGATGCTGGACGTTTTTGGGAGTTGATTGAAAAGTATGGTGTTACTCATCTTTATACCGCACCAACTGCTATTCGTGCACTAATGGCCAAAGGAACTGACCTGGTTAACAAGCGAAATCTTAGTAGCCTGAAGGTGCTAGGATCGGTTGGAGAGCCAATCAACGAAGAGGCTTGGGAGTGGTATAATAAGAATATCGGTAAAGAGAATTGTCCGATAGTTGATACTTGGTGGCAGACGGAGACTGGTGGAATCATGATTACTCCACTGGCCGGCATTACCAAGACTAAACCAACTTTTGCTACCCTTCCATTTCCAGGTGTTGAGCCAGTATTAATGGATGAGAATGGAAAAGAGTACCAAGGCAATGGCGTCTCCGGTAACTTATGCCTTAAACGTTCATGGCCAGGAATTGCTAGAACCATCTACGGAGATCATGAGCGTTATAAGCAGACCTATTTTTCTACCTACCCAGGATACTACTTTACCGGCGACGGCTGTCTGCGTGATGAGGATGGTTACTACCGAATCACTGGACGAGTAGATGATGTTATGAATGTATCTGGCCATCGGATTGGAACAGCAGAAGTGGAAGATGCGATTAATATGCATGATAATGTCGTTGAGTCAGCTATTGTTGGTTACCCTCATGAGATTAAGGGCCAAGGCATCTACGCCTATATCATCTGTCAGGAGACTCCTAAGGATGAGGCACTATTCAAAAAAGAGGTACTTGGTAAGGTTATTGAGGTAATTGGCCCGATTGCCAAGCCTGATAAGATGCAAGTTGTCTCCGGTCTGCCCAAGACACGTTCTGGTAAGATCATGAGACGTATCTTACGTAAGATAGCTGAAGGGGATACCTCCAATCTTGGTGATACATCGACCTTGCTAAATCCTGCAATCGTTGACGAGTTGAAGGACGGAGCGATCTAGTTTACAACTTTTTATTTTTAGACTGCTTTTGGGGGCCACAGAGATGTGGCCCCTTTTTTTTATTAATTTAAATATAATTAGGAACCGCTGGCGCCACCGCCAGAGAGGTAGATCCAATAGATGAGCGGAATGATTATTCCGGCCAGTAACATTAAATGGCCACGTCGTTTAACCTTTTGGCGCAACCCACGGGCCATAAACAGTCCAGAGATAGCAAGAAAAATTAACAGCACCGCATAGATATCTGATAGGTAGACCCAGTAGATTCCTGCACGGTTAAGGTGTAGTTGATTTAAGGGAAATAGTAGGGGCCGCTTAACCACCTGCTCTAAATTGGCCACACCACTTTTGATATTTAGCTCGACTCGTGTATTGGGAAAAAAGATAATTCTCTCACTAGGGGAGGGTGAGTGAACATGGCGCAACTTCTCTGTAATCACCAAGCTCTGTTTAATATGTTGGACCCACTGTTCATCACTGGCACTGGGGGCGAGTTGGTCGACTCTCTTTTGAACATGGGTAATCTTATAGTTGGGATTGAAGTCGTGAAGATGGTTAAGGGCGATACCAGAGATGGCAAACAGCAGGGTTAAGCCAACTAGCAGATGTCCGAAATCGCGATGAAGAGTTCGGTTTAGACGATAGATTTTTTTGCCAAGTTCGCTCAAAATAGCTCTTGTTACTGGATCACGGCACCTTTGGCGCGCAATTGATAGATGGTCATCGGCCCTTTTACCGAAGAGGAGTCAAAATCTTTTTTCTGCTCTTTTGCTTGGTGGGCCAAGTATTTTTTAGCATGTTTTTCGGATAGATTGATCTCTTCTAAATCTCCTTGGACACATGCTTTTTTTCCGCGAGCAGTTAAAGGGAAGACCATTACTCCATCTTTTACTTTTATTCGCAGGTCCTGGTATTTTTGGTCAGAGGCAAGAGTCATCCAGCAGCCACGCTTGGCACAGACTTTGATGACATGTCCGGTGACTACCATTCGTTGACCAATATATTGGTCGGGACTTTTGAGGATCTTTGAGATGGGAGTTGCCTGATCGCAATTTGCGCCGATTCCAAAACTGGAGGGAGCTGCCGATAGGGTGGATGTGATTAGAAGTGTAAAAATTAGAATTAGCAGTTTCATCTTTACTCCTTAATTAAAATAGCGCTGCTGACATGTACTCACGATTTAGACGGGCAATATTGGTAATCTTGATCCCTTTGGGACAGACCGCTTCGCACTCCTTCTCATTGGTGCAGTTACCAAAACCTAACTCATCCATCTTCTTGACCATGTTTAAGACTCGATCTCTACGTTCAACCTGTCCTTGGGGCAGTAGGGCCAGTTGTGATACTTTGGCCGAGACAAAGAGCATGGCGGAAGCGTTTTTACAGACGGCGACACAGGAGCCACAACCGACACAGGAGGCAGCATCCATCGCTAGGTCGGAGTCACACTTACAGATGGCCACGGCGCTGGCCTCGGCGGCATTTCCAGTGTTAACTGAGACAAAGCCTCCGGCCTGCATGATTGTATCCAGTGCAGTACGATCAATGATTAGATCTCGTAAGACGGGAAATGGACGGGCGCGGAATGGCTCGATAACTACAGTATCACCTTCGCTAAATTTACGCATATGAAGTTGACAGGTGGTGGTCTCATCTTCTGGGCCATGGGGACGGCCATTAATCATCAAGGAGCACATGCCACAGATGCCTTCACGACAGTCATGATCAAATGCCACTGGATCATCACCTTTCGCAATGAGCTCCTCATTGAGTTGATCCATCATCTCTAAAAAGGAGCTATCAGGTGAGACATCTTTCAGTTGGTAGTCAACCATCTTGCCTTCTGCATCCTTAGATTTTTGGCGCCAAACTTTCAAGTTTAAAGTCATGTTTTTGCTACTGCTCATAATCGATACCTCATTAGGCTTAACTCTTTAAAATTTACTTGTAGCTACGTTGACTTAGAGGAACGTACTCAAATTTTAGCTCCTCAAGATGCTTGGTGGGCTTTTTGCCTTCACCCTTGTATTCCCAAGCAGCAACGTGGGCGAACTTCTTGTCATCTCTTAGCGCCTCATTTTCGTCCGTTTGGGACTCATCACGGAAGTGGCCACCGCAGGACTCTACTCGCTCCAGTGCATCTCTGGCCATTAGCTCCCCTAGCTCTAAAAAGTCTGCTACTCGGCAAGCTTTCTCTAGTTCAATGTTCAGCTCTTCACCACTACCGGGAATTCGAACATTCTGCCAGAACTCCTCTCGAATCTTGGGAATCTCTTTTAGTGCTTTCTTTAAACCAGCTTCGTTACGGGCCATACCAACATACTCCCACATAACTTCGCCCAGTCGTTTATGAAAGTGATCAACTGTTAGTTTCCCTTTGATCGCCAGCAGTTTGTCAGTCAGCTGATTGGATATCTTTTCAGCCTCAACAAAAGCCTCATCATCAGTTGTAATCGCTTCAAACTTATTGGACGCAAAGTAGTTGCCTAAGGTGTAGGGAATGACAAAGTAGCCATCGGCCAAACCTTGCATCAGGGCCGATGCCCCCAAGCGGTTAGCACCGTGATCAGAGAAGTTAGCTTCTCCGAGTATAAATAGACCTTCAACTGTACTCATTAGATTGTAATCAACCCAGAGACCTCCCATGGTGTAGTGGATTGCCGGATAGATACGCATGGGAACCTGATAGGGATCTTCGTCGGTAATTCGCTCATACATATCAAATAGGTTGCCATATTTTGCTTTAACTGTTTCTAACCCATCACGCTTAATCGCATCTCTAAAATCTAGGTTGACTGCTAGACCGGTCTCTCCAACTCCTTTATCCTCGTCACACTGATTTTTTGCGTTACGGCTGGCAACATCTCTTGGAACTAAGTTACCAAAGCTGGGATAGATTCGCTCCAGATAGTAGTCTCGCTCCTCTTCTGGGATCTGACTGGGATGTCGCTTGTCATTTGTTTTTTTAGGAACCCATACTCGGCCATCGTTTCTTAAGGACTCACTCATTAGAGTTAGTTTAGATTGAGACTCTCCATGACGGGGAATACAGGTGGGATGAATCTGGGTAAAACAGGGATTGGCAAAAAAGGCTCCCTTTTTGTAGGCACGATAGACGGCACTGCCATTCGATGACATGGCATTGGTCGAGAGGTAGTAGGCGTTGCCGTAGCCACCGGTGGCCAGGATAACTGCATCTGCCATATGACGAGTGATTTTACCTGTGACCAAGTCACGAGCAATAATCCCCCGTGCTTTACCATTAATAATAACTAGATCAACCATCTCTTTGCGTACATGCAGCTTGATCTTATCTTTTCCAACTTCTTTCATCATCGCCGAGTAGGCGCCAAGTAGTAGTTGCTGCCCAGTCTGGCCGCGAGCATAGAAGGTACGGCTGACCTGGGCCCCTCCGAAGGAGCGGTTATCCAACATTCCACTATAGTCGCGACCAAAGGGGATGCCTTGGGCGACACACTGATCAATAATGCTATTTGAGACTTGGGCCAGACGGTAGACGTTCGCCTCACGAGAGCGGTAATCGCCACCTTTTACCGTATCATAGAAGAGGCGCCAGACCGAATCTCCATCGTTGGGATAGTTCTTGGCGGCGTTGATTCCCCCTTGAGCGGCGATAGAGTGGGCGCGACGAGCAGAGTCTTGAATACAGAATGCCTCCACTCGATAACCGAGTTCGGCAAGAGAGGCGGCAGCAGAGCCACCGGCCAGACCTGTTCCGACAACGATGGCGGAGTATTTACGTTTGTTCGCCGGGTTGACCAGCTTCATTTCGAAGCGATGTTTGTCCCACATCTCCTGAATAGGGCCAGAGGGAATTTTGGCATCTAGTTTTTTTGAAGTGGTCATTAGTGTGTCCCTCCAGCGATATAGGGTGATAGGTAGACCCAAACTGGGATGAAGGAGTAGCCCACTGCGATTACAATTGCATAGAGCAGAGAGATTTTTTTAATCAAACCAAAATAGTTAGGATGGTCAAACCCTAAAGATTGAAAGGCAGACCAAAAACCATGAGATAGATGGAAGCCAGTTAACACCATGGTGGCCACATAGATAGCAACATGTAGTGGGAGCTGAAAGAACTCAATTACTAAGCGGTGCAGATCACGCATCTCAACACCATCATAGGTGGCGTAGTAGAGGGCCCCATATTTAAAATGTATTAGGTGAAGTACCAAAAAAATTAGAATTAAAATTCCGGTGTAGGGCATCGTCGACGATGCCCAGGTTGCGCCGCGGCCGGAAAGCTTACGCACATAGTATTTTTGGGGTCGAGCTTGTCGATTCTCCAAGGTCAGCTTGATCGCTAAGCTGATGTGGGTAAGAAAAATCAAAATGAGGATCGCCTCCGCTCCATAGATCAGTGGATTGGTAGTCAGTTTATGGGCGTATGCATTAAAGAGCGCCGGATCGATCAACAAAAGGTAGTTGCCAATCAGGTGGACTAAAAGGAAGCCCGATAGCATTAGGCCGGTAATTGCCATAATATACTTTCGACCGACAGAGGAGGTGAAAATGGAGTGGCAGCAAGTAGGACTCATCGTGATTAGACTCCTAAAAAAAGGTGAACGCACTGTTCATCAAATATTAAAATATTACAATTTGAGTGTCGCCCAAGTACACCAAATTTGAGGGGAATATGTCAAGGTCTGGAGACGTTTTTGCGGGGTGGTTGTGTCAAAGAAGTGGCGCGCTTTACGCGGCGAGGCAGTCATGCTTTTGACAAGAAAGGGGAGTGGGTTACCGGTTATAAGCGAGTTAGCAACTATGAAAGTTGGTACGATGGTTGCAGTATAAATTGGTGTGTGTGTGAGGCCGGTCAGAAAAGGATTTTTTGGTTGGTTTCGTGAATGTCTCTGAAAAAGGCTCAGATGTATAATCTCTGAGCCTTTTTTTTATCCCAAAAGCTTAATCACCTAACTCTTTCTCTACATTTTTGTTAACCTATTGATATGAATCAAGAGATTTGTTGGTATCTGTTAGCAGCAGATTATCATTTAGGGCCTTATACCGCATCAGAGCTAGTGGAGCGTCTTCGGACTGAAGAGTCTCTTAATGGCTTTGCCTTGTGGTGTGAAGGAGACGGCCTGGAGTACCCTTGTAACTCATGGGAGGAGCTAAGGCAGGTGCGGGAATTTCGTCATCTGCTTGATCAGAAAGAGGATAGCTCTCAGAGTGGCCCACAGATAACTCTTCCACCTCTGCCAACTGTTGATCTGCATCTTGCTCCACCCAATATAGATCTCCCCCCCCTTCCCTCAATTCCAAAAGCGCAGAGTAGTGCTCCACCTCTGGACGGTAGAGATCAGTTGCCACTTCCCCAAGGTCTACCCCATAGTTCAGTGGAGTTGGTCTCTAAAGAGGATATAAAAGATGATATAGATGTAGCGCAACCAAGTGAGGATAAACTTCAGGTCGAGGAGGAGGAGCAAGCTAAAAAGAAGGTTGTCAAAAAAAAGAAGAAGGTTGTCAAAAAGAAGAAGGTTGCCAAGAAGAAAAAAAAGGCCAGTAAAAAAGAGAAGAGTTATAAAAGTGATGAAGAGGAAAAAAAGGTTCAGCCTGAAGAGTTAGCAGCGGCTTCTGGCGGGCGGTTACAACAGGGGATTTTGCTGTTTAAAAAGTTTTATCCGTTAGGAGTTAAGATTCTTGGCGCGACGATTGTGATCATAGCAATTGCTTACGGGACGATGAGATATTTTAGCTATAACTCTCAAATAGAGCGGGATGAGCGTTGGGCCCAATTTGCTCTTTTGCAAGAGCAGAGATCACAGGAACACTGGAAGAGTTATTCCAAGCTGATGACTACTAAAAATCGTGAGCATAAACGTCAAACTCATATTGATAATCAGATCGGTCAGTTACTAGTTAAGAGCACTTTAGAGGAAGAGCGTGCCGCAGATTTGGAACAGGTGCAGGGGGCCCGTTTTGCCAAGGTGATAGTTGGGTCAGTGCGAGAGCGTTTGGAGACTTACATTACACTAGAAGCGATGTTGATTAAGTTAGAGCTAATGGTGAAGGAGATTGTCCAACCGCCACTACCTGCTAACCCCCCTCAAAATAAAGGTAAGGATACGGTTAAGGATAAAGAGAAAAATAGTGGTCAAGTGAAGAAAAGTGATAGTGAGGATCAGCTAACAACAAGTGTAACTCTCTATGCCAAGCAGTATGCAGATCAGATGGCGCCGATCTTACAACACCTGATCGTGACTAATTTACAACGCTATAATAAACTAAACTCTGTGGAGCGCCGTAGTGCCAAGGGGCGAGCTTTTTCACATATTGCTAAGTTTGGTAAGAGGATTGCTGCCTTCGCAGGAGAGTTGGTCAACAGAATTCGCCTAATCAAACCGAAAGGGCCGAAGGTGCGAGCACTATTTTTGCGTCAGTTGGCCAAGGAGTTTATTTTCTACCGAGCGGAGAGCAAAAAAAGGATTGTCCACTATCAGCAACTGCTAGCTCGCCAGCAGAGAAAAAATAAAGAGCAGCAGCAGACGGAGGCCAAGAGATGAGGATCAGAAAGTGGTTAGTGGGTTTGTTGATTCTAGTGTTGATCGGAGGAGTAACGAGTGCTACTGGGCGGGAGATTCTACAGTTCAACTACTATAATCAATCGAAAGGTAATCAGTCGATCGACGAAATCTTAATCCGCTTTTTACGTAAAGGGCAGCAGGTGGTTAGTAATGATAAGATGATGATCAAGATCGTTGATGCTAATCCTCACATCACTTCTTGGCAGCAGATTCCTCAAAATGAGCGAGTTCAATTATTTATCTTTCGGGGACGGGCCAACCTAGTGCAGATTAAAAGGTATTTGATCGCCCGTCGTGAGCTGTTAGAGCTGGAGCGGCAAGATATGTCCATCGGGCGCTAGATGCTTCTGATCAAAGACAAATTCACTCTTTTTTTCCGGATGGGGAGCAGCGGTTCCCCCCCAGTAGATAGGATCATGCTCAAAAAAGAGTGTTAATCCACGTTGATTGGCAAACTCTAATACCAGTAGTTTCTCCTTACAGCTCTCTCCTGGCATCATGTCATAGCCCATTACCCAAGGAGTGGGGATATGGCAGGAGGTGGGGATTAGATCTGCCAGATAGACTACTTTGCTATCATAGAGATGTACCATGAAAGGGGTGTGGCCCATGGAGGTGGTGAAGTTAATTGGGGAGGAGAGTGGAGAGTCGATGATGGTTCCACTTTTTCCCTCTAACCAGTTAATTTGATCTCTCTTTAGGTAGTGGTTGATCGCTGGCATAAATTTATCCCCATGAAATGATCCACTATCTCGCCCAAAATTATTAGTGGCATATTGATAGTGCTCTCGGTGGAGATGACATGTCGCGTTTGGAAAGATTGGAACCCACTGATCGCCTTGAGGTGCCGGTTGGACAATTCCACCAACATGGTCAAAATGGAGATGGGAGATTACCAGGTCGGTAACATCATTTGGAGTCTGATCAATCTCCTTTAGCGCGGTGGCCACAGGGGATGGTTCACCTCGTATATCGAAACGCTGCTTAAATTTGGCCGGGTGGTAGTCTCCAATGCCGCAATCCACAACGAGAAGTCGATTGGCCTCCTGGATTACTAGCATGCGTAGCGCCATATCGATGCGATTATACTCATCGGCAGGGGCACCTCTCTCCCATAAGGGCTTGGGAATAATGCCAAACATGGCACCACCATCGAGGCGAAATTTAGCGGGTTGAATTAGGTAGTAGTTACGGCTATCTGACACGGTTGACCCTCTCAAAATATATTAAAAATCAAGTGGTACCCTGCACTTGGCAAAAAATCAACCTGTTATGGAGCATTGCTCCTAGTCGTAATCGTTTTAGAGGTTTACTATGGAGCACCAAATTTAAAATATGAATTAAGAGCTCTGCCCTTTGGATTCAATCTGTTTGGGAATGGCTTTATGATTAGGAGTAAAAAAACTAATGAATGTTCATGAGTATCAAGCAAAAGAGCTGATGAGTGAGTTTGGCATCAAGGTGTTGGGCGGCAAGATGGTTACCAAGGTGGATGACGCCGTTGCGGCGGCGAAAGAGCTGGGTGGTGACTGCTGGGTAGTCAAGGCACAGATTCACGCCGGAGGCCGCGGTAAGGCCGGTGGGGTAAAGCTGGCACACACTTTAGCTGAGGTTAAGTCCCATGCCACTGAGATTCTAGGTAAGACACTGGTAACTCACCAGACTGGACCGGAAGGTAAAGAGGTTAAGCGCCTATTGATCGAAGAGGGTTGTCAGATCGAACATGAGTACTATGTGGGGATTGTTCTGGATCGCTCAACTTCCAAGTTAACCTTTATGGCTTCTGCCGAGGGTGGCGTGGAGATTGAGAAGGTGGCCCAGGAGAGTCCTGAAAAAATTATTAAGGTTGCGATCGATCCCGCTGCCGGATTCACTCCATATGTTGGCCGTAAACTTGCTTATGGTATCGGTTTGAAGGGTGAGACGATTAAAAAGGCGATTAGCTTCTTTGCGGGGCTCTATCAGCTATATATCGAGCGGGACTGTACCACTGCCGAAATTAATCCAATGGTCACCACTAAAGATGGTGAGGTGTTAGCACTAGATGCTAAACTTAATTTCGATGATAATGCTCTTTTTCGTCAAGAGAGAGTCGTTACCATGCGTGACCCCGATGAAGAGTCCAAGTTAGAGCGAGAGGCTGCAGAGCATGACCTCTCCTACATCTCCCTCGATGGTAATATTGGCTGTTTGGTTAATGGTGCGGGTCTAGCAATGGGCACGATGGATATTATTAAACTCTATGGTGGAGCACCGGCCAACTTCTTAGATGTAGGTGGTGGTGCTACCAAAGAGACTGTTGAGATGGCATTTAGAATTATCCTCTCTGATCCTAAAGTGGAGGCGATTTTAGTTAATATCTTCGGTGGTATCATGAGGTGTGACGTCATCGCAGAGGGGATCGTCTCGGCCGCGAAGGAGTTGGGGATCAAAGTACCTCTGGTTGTGCGGTTAGAGGGGACCAATGTCTCAATTGGTAAAAAAATATTGGGTGACTCTGGCATGGCAGTAATTGCAGCAGAGGACCTTAAAGATGCAGCGGAAAAAGCAGTAGCAGCAGTTAATAGTTAGTTAGCGGGAGTAGTAGTAAAATGGCAATATTAGTTGGAAGAGAGACTAAGCTAGTTACAGTTGGCTTTACTGGTAAGCAGGGAACATTTCACTCCCTGCAATCTCGTGATTATGGAACCGACTTAGTGGGTGGTGTAACCCCGGGTAAAGGTGGTCAGATTCATGAGGGGCTGCCGGTATTTAACAGTGTTAGCGAAGCAAACCTGAAAGTGGGGGCCAATGCCGCCATGATTTTTGTCCCCCCACGTTTTGCTGCCGACTCTATTTTAGAGTGTATTGATGCGGAGTTGCCGCTAATTGTCTGTATTACCGAGGGGATTCCCATTGTCGATATGGTTAAGGTGCAAGGAGCACTTAAGGGGAGTAAATCCAGATTGATTGGCCCTAACTGCCCAGGAATAATTACTCCTGGTGAGTGTAAACTTGGTATTATGCCGGGGCATATTCATATGCCTGGTAGAGTGGGAGTGATCTCTCGCTCAGGTACTTTGACCTATGAGGCGGTCTATCAGCTAACTCAAAGGGAGATTGGACAGTCCACCTGCATTGGAATTGGTGGTGATCCGATCATTGGAACAAACTTCATCGATTTGCTAAAGCTGTTTGAAGAGGATAAGGATACCGATGCAGTTATTATGATTGGTGAGATCGGTGGTAGTGCTGAGACCGATGCTGGCCGTTGGATTAAGCAGAATATGTCTAAGCCAGTGGTTAGCTTTATTGCTGGTGCCTCTGCCCCTAAAGGGAAGAGAATGGGCCATGCGGGAGCAATTATCTCCGGTGGAGATGATACTGCGGAAGCAAAATTTAGAATTTTAGAAGAGTGTGGAGTAACTGTTGCCCGCTCTCCGGCAGAGATTGGAGAGTTGATGGAGGGGCTACTCAAAGAGAAAAAATAGTCCCCCTATTAACAAACTTTTTCGTAATCAATTTAAGAGAGGTATTAAAATGAAAGTTGAGCAAACGTTAAGCATTATTAAGCCCAACGCTGTTTCTGATAATAATATTGGCAATATTATTGCCCGTTTTGAGCAAGAGGGGTTGAGAGTTGCGGCCCTTAAGATGGTTAATCTTTCCAAAGAGAAGGCGGAGGGATTCTATATTGAGCATCGAGAGCGCCCGTTTTTTGGTTCACTGGTTAGCTTTATGACTTCTGGGCCTGTGATGTTGATGGTTTTAGAGGGAGAGAGAGCGGTTGATCGTAATCGGGAGATTATGGGGGCCACTAATCCAGCGGATGCAGAGGAAGGGACGCTACGTAAGCTCTATGCCAAGTCTCTTGAGGCCAATGCTGTTCATGGATCAGACTCTTTAACTTCAGCCGATCGTGAAGTCTCTTATTTCTTTGAAAAGAGTGATGTTACTGATCGCTTCTAATCAGTTGAAGTTCTAGCGGAAGGGAGGGGCATACATTAGGCCCCCATTACTCCATAGATCGTTTAATCCCCGCCGTAGTTTAAGAGGGGATTTTAGGCCAATGTTACGTTCAAATATCTCTCCGTAGTTTCCCATCTTCTTAATGATTTGATAGGTCCAGTTCTCAGGTAGACCAAGCGCTTTGCCATTACCGGGAATAATACCAAAAAAACGTTTTACTAGGGGGTCTTGGCCTTTGATCTTTGAGCGCAGGTTCTTAGCGTGAATGTCCATCTCTTCGGCGGCAATTATCGCATGAATCGACCATTTGACAACCTTGGTGAAGAGAGGGCCATCACTGCGAGTGGCCGGCGTCAGTGGCTCTTTAGAGATAACATCAGGAAGAATTTGGTATTGATCTGAGTTGGGTAGGCTGACCATCCTGGAGATTAGTGCTGATAGATCTTCACTGATTACATCACATTTACCTGCTTTAAAGTTGGTCAGCACCTGTTGCCAGTTAGGTAGGACAATTAGTGGGTGGCTTACTTTAGTGCGCGTGAAGAGGGAGCGCAGATTTTCCACATGGGTTGTCTGGCGCTTAAGACAGATCGAGGATGACTTAGGGAGCTGATAGATGGAGCTAATTCGTAGCTTTTTATGGGCCATAAATGCTTGGCCATCGTAGTAGACCGTGGGAGCAAAGGTAATGCCAATCGCTGTGTCACGGGTCAGAGTTAAAGAGGTATTACGTGAGAGTAGGTCAATCTCCTTGCTAAGTAGTAGCTCAAAACGGTTATTCAGGTTGGCGGAGATAAATTCAACTTTTGAAGGGTCACCAAAAATTGCAGTGGATATTACTCTGCAGATATCGACATCCAATCCACTCCAGTTCCCGTTTTTATCCCTAAGGGAGAACCCTGGCAGTTCTCTCCCGACGCCACAACGTAGATGGCCTCGCTCTTGAATGGTTTTAAGTAAAGTCATCTTGGGGGCAGCATCTAACTGCTGGTAAGCTATAAGCAAGATAGCTGATATTATAGGGACAAATTTCAATTTAGATGGACAAAGTATGAATTGTTGCCAAGAGCAGAAGGAAAAATAGTAAAAATTGTGTTAAAAATGAACTGATATAGAAAGCGGTCTCTTTCATGTCACTTCCCCGAATATATTGTTGATAACGATAACTTTAAATAAAAAACTACCAGCAATCTATATATTTGGCCATTAAGATTAAACAAGCGTGAATATATTTACTAATGCCTCTTTAAAAAGTTGGAAATAGTATGGTATGAACCGGCTTAATTATGAGATTTTGGCGTCTACTCACTACTTCCTTATTCTTACTGCCTCTGCTATTAATGCAGAGTGTCGGTCACTCTAGGCAGTCTCCTATCCTAGTCTCCGCAGCGATTAGCTTGCGACGTCCACTGATGGAGATCTATCAGCTATATAAGCAGCAGTCAAAAGAGAGACATATCCAATTTAACTTTGCCTCTTCAGGTGCTTTGAAGATGCAGATTGAGCATGGTGGAGCGGTAGATATTTTTGCCCCTGCCTCACCTCAATATCTAGATCTGCTGGAGAAGAAGGGGTTAATCCACCTTAAGGGTAAGCGCCCTTTGGCCGCTAATCGCTTGTTGTTAATTAGTACTTTGGTTGGAGATCGAGGGAAGAAGATCGCCTCAATGTTCAAGGGGCGGAGTGTGCAGGAGATCCTGCTAGATAAACGGGTTAAGCGGATTGTGGTTGGAGATCCTCGTACGGTCCCAGTTGGGCAGTACGCACATCAGGTTTTTAAGCGCCTAAAGCTCTGGCCACAGCTACAAGATAAGATAGTTTTTGCCAATAATGCCCGTCAAGTTGTGGAGTATCTACGGCGAAATGAGGTGGATCTAGGCTTGGTCTATGCAACAGATTGGCAACGTCTGCTCTCTCACTTGCCGTACAGAGAGATTAGCGCCGACTTATACACTCCGATTGAGTATCCTATCGGTGTTACCGCCCGTGGTAAGAGGCGTGGTGGTGTAGATCACTTTTTTAACTTCCTACTCTCTCCCGCTTCGCGGCAGATTTTTAACCGCTACGGATTTGCGGATGGAGTATAATCTCCTCTTCTCCTTTAAACTTTCTCTTTTTGTTGCTGGGATCTCAACTATATTAGTATTAATAACCGGAGTTGGATTAGCCTACCTGCTAGTCTACCAGCGACCTAGAGGTCATCAGCTACTTGATATTGCCCTGACCCTCCCTTTGGTACTACCACCGACTATTATTGGCTACTACCTAATCACTCTGTTAGGACGCAATGGAGTGATAGGCCAGTTGGTATTAGATCTAACTGGTGACTCTTTAATGTTTACCCCTCAAGCGGCCATCTGTGCTGCCTATGTAGTCTCTCTGCCCTTGATGGTTAAAAGTTGTAAATCCAGTTTTGAGTCAATTGATCCTCATCTTTTAGCAGCATCCTACTCTTTAGGGCATAACCGATTTTCCACCTTCTGGCGCATTACGCTGCCACTCGCCCGTCCTGGAATCCTTGCAGGGGTAATTCTCTCATTTGCCCGAGCATTAGGGGAGTTTGGGGCAACCTTGATGGTGGCCGGAAATATCCCTGGTAAGACTGATACTGTCCCTTTGGCGATCTACTCTTTAGTCGAGAGTGGTCAGTTTGTTCGGGCCAACCAGGTGGTGTTGATCTACACCTTGATTGCCGCTATCTTCTTGCTAATCTCAAATATTTTAGGTGGGAGGAACTTAAGGGCCTGGAAAGGGGAGCAACGGTGAGTCGTCTTCAGGTCAAGATAGAAAAAGAGTTAGCGGAGTTTAAGCTAGCTGTGAACTTCTCGGTAGACTCAGAGCAGACCCTGGTCGTGATTGGCCCTTCCGGAACTGGAAAAAGTCTACTATTGCAGCTACTGCAGGGGGTGATTACTCCTGACCACGGTACTATCCAACTTGGGGAACGTACTCTTTATAATTCAGAACAGGGGGTAGATCTCCCTCCCTATCAGCGAGATATTGGCCTACTATTCCAGGATTTTGCTCTTTTTCCCCATCTGACCGTTGAGCAGAATGTGGAGTATGGCCTGCTAGGTACAGTGCAGCGGGAGGAGCGGTTACAACTGGTGGCCAACTATTTAGAGCGTTTTAGTATTCAGGATGTGGCCAGGCGCTATCCAGCGGCAATTTCAGGAGGCGAGAGTCAGCGAGTGGCGATGGCACGGGCGATGATTACCGGCCCATCCCTATTACTATTGGACGAACCAGTCTCCGCATTGGATAATGAGCTACAGCAGCAGTTTTTTGATCTTTTACGAGAGGTGCGGGGGGAGTACCAGATTCCAGTCATTCTGGTAACTCATGATCTCTACCATGTGATAAAAGTGTCAGATGAGTTGCTGATTTTAAATCGAGGCAGAATTTTACAGCAGGGAAGTTGGAAAGAGCTCTATCGTTCGCCCGCAACTTCTAGTGTAAGAAAAATTTTGGGACCAATTGAGCGCTACGTGGAGGTAGATCGGCAATGATGCACTATCAAGATCGAATATTAAAAGAGCTGACCCAAAAAGATTTTGAGGTCGATCATCTAGGTGAGGAGAAGTTTGACTCTCCGGTGCCTTTGACCAGTTACAATAAGGAGCAGATGGATCGTCGAGTGTTATTTAATAATTTTGTTCAGCTGAATAATAAGTTGCCGGCAAAGGATATTTTAAGTTTTGAGCGTCCGGCACCAAAATCCAAGATATTTTTCGACTCCTCAAAAATAAATGTTGGTATTGTTACCTGTGGCGGGTTGTGTCCAGGGCTTAATGATGTCATTCGCTCGCTCTGTTATAGCTGTTTGGATACCTATAACGTAAAAAATGTCTATGGATTTCGTTATGGTTACCAAGGATTGACTAATGAGTTTAATCATACTGCCATCCGTTTGGATGCGAGTACAGTGGATATTATCCATGAGCATGGCGGCACCATTTTAGGATCATCTCGAGGTGAGCAGTCGATTGAGGATATGGTTGATACGCTGGTTAAGTTCAATATTTCCATTCTGTTTGTAATTGGTGGAGATGGTACTCATCATGGTTCTGCCCGGATGGTGAAGGAAGTGACAAAGAGAAAGTTGGCGATCTCCATTATCGGAGTTCCCAAAACGATTGATAATGATATCGCTTTTATCTTTCAAACTTTTGGTTTTAACACCGCAGTGGAAGAGGCTCGTCGAGCGATTGATGTTGCCCATGTGGAGGCGAAAGGGGCCAAAGGTGGAATTGGAATGGTTAAGTTGATGGGGCGTCATGCTGGGCATATCGCTGCTAACGCCACCTTGGCATCCGGCAACTCTAATATCTGTCTTATACCTGAAGAACCTTTTACTTTGGATTCACTTTTTTCCCGTATTGAGAAGCGACTAAGAAATAAGGATCACTTGGTTTTAGTAGTGGCAGAAGGGGCGGGGCAGGATCTGCTCGTTAAAAAGAAGGGCAAGGAGAAATTTGATAAGTCAGGTAATCTGAAGTTGTTAGATATCGGCACCTTTTTAAAAAATGAGATTAACTCTTTTTTAAATAAAAAGGGGATTGAGCATACCATCAAGTATATTGATCCTAGTTATATGATTCGTTCCACGCCTGCCTCTGCGGCAGACTCATCTTTCTGTCTGCGTCTGGGCAGCTATGCTACCCATGCCGGAATGAGTGGTCGGACTAACTGTCTGATAGGACATTGGAATCACCACTTTACTTTGGTTCCCCTCTCCTTAGCACTTGGACAGGATAAGAGAGTTGATATTCAAGGGGCCCTGTGGCAGTCAGTACGTGAAATAACCATCCGAGAGGATTAGGGATTAGACGATAGTTAGTATGGAACAGCAAGCACCAGCGCGAAAGCCAAATAGCGAGTGTAAAATAATTCTGGGTATGACTGGCCGAAGTGACTCCGCTGTTGCCGCCTATCTACTAAAGAGGCAGGGGTATCAGGTAATCGGCTTAACGATTGACTATTTTGGCCAAAGTGGTGATCAAACCGTAAGTAGTAGTCATCATTCCCTCGGCCAGATTGCGAAATGTTATATACAATCTTTTGAGCAGGTAAAGAAACTCTGTGACCAGATGGAAATTGTGCACTATGCGGCAAGTGCTGTGGAGAGATTTAAGGATGTGGTGTTAGATCAAGTGGTCGCTGCTCGTCTATCTGGAAGGGAGGTCTCCACCCACTATCTCTGCTCCCAGCTAACTCTAGATATCTTAGTGGAGAAGGCTGATCTGTTAGAGGCAGAATTTATTGCTACTGGTCACTATGCCAAGTTAATGCATGATCCTATTCACAATCAGTACAATATCTATACCGTTAATGGTTTGGAGTATGACCAATCTTCCTTACTGGCCAATGTTACTCAGGATCAATTGTCCAAACTGTTTCTCCCTCTCTCCGACATGAGAAAGGTCGATGTACACTCATTAGTTAAACATTTACAGTTGCCGGTGGAGTCAAAAGAGACAACTTGTGATCACTGTTTTTTATATAATCGCTCTTTTAACACTTATCTTGCTGAACAGGTGCCATCCTCTCTTTGTCGTAGTGGGAACTATTATTTTGAGCGATGGGGGGGAGATAGTTTAGGAGAGCATAAAGGTTATCAGAATCACTGGATTGGTGAGAAAGACCTGCTCAATAAGGAGGGGGAGTCGATCAATCGTGATTTAGAGGTAGTGGCAATCTCTCATAGAAATGGTGATGTTGTTTTAGGGAGTAGGGATAAGTACTCATATGACTACTGTGTATTAAGTTATATTCAAATTCATATCTGGCTGGATCAATCAGTTCCAATTGAATGCTATTTAATGCTGGCGCCAGATGCTGAGCGGTTACCGGTAACAATTTCATTTAAAAGTGGTTCTACTGGGGTTGTTCGTTTTAAGAGTGCTCAACAGGGTGTTTTGGAGCAGGGAAAATTTATTGTTCTCTATAATCGTCCAGGACCAGGTGGAAAGCTTCTGCTCAGTGGGATAATGACTGCACATGGCGAGATGCATGAGTTTGATCAGACGGTAGCAGCAAAGCATTCATCTAATAGTAATACTGAAGAATATGATTTTGGTGATGATGAGGAAGCTGAGGATGAGCAATCAACTGATCATAGCTAAAATAAAAACGTCTTGGGTCCTTCTCTTGGCCCTATCTACTTGGACAATGGCAGCGATACCTCTAGTGGCTAGCGGCAAAGAGATCACCACTTTTTCTCAAATTCAACGTTTAATAATAGATAGTATCAAGCGTCGTAATACTGAGTCCTACCTACGTTCATTTGTTCAAGCCACTCATCCTGGCCGGATGGTAGGTAGTAGTGGCCATAAAAAGGCATTTTCTTATCTAAAAAAGAGCATCAGAGAGTTGGGTGGACAAAATAGTTTGAAGCGTCAGGTGCAAGTAGCGGGCCAGCAATTTGTCCCTGAGGTTAATTGGGCAATCTCACTTTACCAACAGGATTTTGAGCGGAAGATAAAAACCAAATTCTCTCCTAATAGTAGGGAATACCAAAAGTGGCTACGCTTTACACAGCAACGGATTAAAATTTTAGATAGTCTGAAGGGAGTTACCGGGCGCAACCTTGTTTGGGAGAAGCTGGGCAGAAGATATCCACAAGAAGTTTTATTAATTGGTGCCCACTATGACAGTTTAGTTAGTGATCCCAAAACTCTTTTAATCAAAGCAGATGAAATGATGCCAGGAGCGGATGATAATGCTTCAGGTGTCTCAACTCTACTCGCTTTGATAAAACTATTGGCCCCTTTGGAGTTACCACGAACAGTCCGAATTATCTTTTTTGATTTTCAGGAGTTAGGATTTTTAGGTTCCAGGGCGTATGTCGAGGCCAATAAACAGCAGTGGAAAAAAGAGAAAATTTTTGGCATGTTAAATTTGGAGATGTTGGGACATGACACCAAACTGGATGATACCAGCAAACAACTGGGCAATATGCGAGCCTATATTCGTTCCCCAGGAGATGCAGACGGCTTTAAGCAGGATCGAATTCTTGCTAATCAAATTCTAACTGCCGGGGCCAAGCAGGGCAGTGGAGTTAGCTTTGATCTGATTCCGAATGGATTTGATTCTAGTGATCATCTACCATTTTGGAGTGCAGGACTGCCAGCGATGTTTTTCACTCAGAACTGGGAAGAGGATTTTAATCATCGCGGCTTTAATAGCAGTAATGATTTTAGTGAGACTATTAACTTTGTCACCCTCCATCACTCGGCCCAATTTATTGCTGCGGGGGTTCTCTCCTGGGCATTTGGAATTTAATCTAATGATCGAACCAGACTTAACCTTAAATCCCCAAAATGCTAACACCACTGTGGTGGTGGGGATGTCGGGGGGAGTTGACTCCTCTGTGGCGGCGCTGTTGCTGAAAATGCAGGGATACAATGTGATCGGTATCTTCATGAAAAACTGGGAAGAGGAGATCGATGGGGAGTGTAGTGCCAAAAAAGATTATGATGATGTGGTCAAGGTCTGTCGTCAGCTAGAGATTCCCTACTATGCGGTGGAGTTTATTCAGGAGTATCAGCAAGAGGTCTTTTCACATTTTTTAGCAGAGTATCAAGCCGGCCATACTCCTAATCCAGATATTCTTTGTAATCGGGAGATCAAGTTCAAAGTTTTCTTGGCCCAGGCTCTTAAAATGGGGGCCGACTATTTGGCGACTGGCCACTACTGCCAAACCAAGATGGTGGACGGAGTGCAATCACTACTGAAGGGTGTGGATGGAAATAAAGATCAAAGCTACTTTCTCTATACTATTAAGGACCATATTTTAAAGCAGGTGCTCTTTCCCCTCGGAGGTTTAGTCAAGCCACAGATTCGTCAACTAGCGACAGATTTCAACCTGGCCACTAGCAAGAAGAAAGATAGCACTGGTATCTGCTTTATCGGTGAGCGGGACTTTAGAGAATTTCTATCTGGTTATATTCCATCTAAGCCCGGTAATTTTGAATCATTAGATGGTCAGGTGGTGGGAAGGCACCATGGTGCGGTCTACTACACCATTGGTCAGCGTAAAGGATTGGGTCTCGGGGGAGAGGGGGAACCTTGGTTTGTCACGAGTAAAGATATGGAGCAGAACATTGTCTATGTAGTGCGAGGAGCAGATCACCCTTCACTGCTTTATAACAGTCTGGAAGCGACAGAACTAAGTTGGGTGGATGAGAGTTTTTCGCCCAAGTTGCCGTTTAGTTGTAGTTGTAAGGTGCGCTATCGACAACTGGATCAAGAGTGCATAATTGAGAGAGTTGAGGGAGATCGGCTCTGGGTCACATTTCCCACTCCTCAGCGTGCACTGGCCTTACGTCAATCAATTGTTTTCTACCAAGGTGATCACTGTCTAGGTGGAGCAATGGTGGCGAAAACTTAACAGGGAGCTAAAATCATGAGAGGAAGCTGTTTTATCAAACCGTGGGAGTTAACTCTAACCACTAACCAAGAGCAGTGGGAGCAGGGTGGAGTGATTAGTGGTTGCCTAGAGGTCAAGGGGGATGGAGATCAAAGTGAGATAAAAGTTCTACTGGCCTATGGGACATTTAAAAAAGTTCGCCAGCAAGATGAAGGAGCCTTTATCGTCCAAACGGCACTGGAGGTTGACAGTAATAGTAATTTTACAATCAAGCTGCCAATGGATGTCCCCATTACCGATAAGAGTGGCTCCCTCTATCTGCTCTATGGAGTTGGCGATCAGCTAATTAAGTATGGTCAGTTGCAACTACAGGTGGAGCTGGCCGCTCCCTTGGCCAGTTTTCTAAAAATCCTGGTAGATTTTTTTCGTTTTCGGCTGGCACAAACTAAATTTAAAAAGGGGTACTCCGAGTTTAAGCTGGTTCCACCTAGTACTAAGGAGTTTACCACTATGGACTCTCTGGCTTGCTCTTTGCGGATGGATGGTCAGGATATTGAGATCAAGTATAGCTTTAAGGTGAGAATCTTGGATATGGTTAGTGGTAAGATGCAGGTGGAACGTAAGGCAAAAATGTTTGTTACCCGTTTGACGCCTCAGCAGTATCTCTCTTTCGGCGCCCCTAACTATGACGTGATCAAAGGGTCAATCGAAGAGACGATGAAGCAGGTAATTAAGGGCCAATTTCTGATGGGGCAACTATAACTTTAAGGAGTTAGCTGTGGGGGAGCTTTTTGCCCTACTGGTCAATGATATTTTGGTAACTGTTATAATGATGCATAGTCTCAAACAACAAGGAGTTTGAAAGATGAGAAAGTTACTACTAAGCATGGTATTAATTATTTGGTCCATATCCTCTTTTGCTGGTTTGATGATTGAGCCATCGATTGGGTATTTGGCCGGATCGATGGATACTAAGACCACTTTGGCCGGCCAGAATCTAGAGTATGGTGTTACCGGCACGGAGTTTGGAGCTAAGGTTGGTTACTCCTTTTTAGGCTTAAACCTTGGTGCTAGTTACTTTGTGGCCAGTACCGATTTTGCGGTAGATCAGCCCAGCAATTCAGGATTGGTAGATGTGGGATTTGATAGTACCAAAATGGGGGTTTTCGCTGGATTTAACTTTCCTGTCCTGCTGCGTGTTTGGGGGATCTACCATCTAAGTAGTGAGTACGAAGAGAGTATTGGAGATAAGGATCTATTAAGTGGCAAGGGCTACACTTTGGGGCTAGGCTTGACTCCTATCCCTATTCCACTGCCATTTCTCTCCTTGAGCTTCAATCTAGAGTACACAATGATTAATCTGGATGAAGGTAAAGATGGAGTAACTGGTACTATCTCAACTATTGATTACGATGTTCAAGAGATCAAATTAAGCGTTAGTACTCCGCTGAATTTCTAAATATCTTTGGTAACTTAATTTTGAACACTACCCTCTTCTAAAGCAGAAGAGGGTAGTAGCTTGGTAACTAATCCAGACTATTTACATTATTAATGATGGTGCCGTTGAGCAGATAGTCTGCCACTTGAGTAGCAACATCTACTGCAACGTTTATTTGCGCCTCTTTCGATGATGCTCCTAGATGTGGAGTCAAAAGAGCATTTTCTACTCCAAACAGCACATTCTCTTTGGCCGGTTCGGTGGGATAGACATCAATTGCCACACCCGCAATCTCACCGCTCTCTAAGGCACTCTTCAGATCTGCCTCATGGATCAGACCACCACGGGCACAGTTGATTAGAATAGCACTATTTTTCATCGCCTTAAGCGTCTTACTGTTGAACATATCACGAGTATCATCACTAAGTTTCGTATGTAGTGAGATGACATCGGACTGAGCGATTAGCTGGTCGAGAGATACTTTTGTTGCTCGCAAGCGGTCAAGATCCTCAGCACTGGCCGAGCTAGAGTTAGTGATAACATTCATCCCGATGGCACCTAACATCTCAGCAACACGTTGACCAATATTGCCAAAGCCGATAATCCCTACAGTTTTCCCCTTAAGCTCGGTTCCCATAAATTTTGACTTCTCCCACTTACCTTGGTGGGTACTGGGGTTGGCGTGGTGAATATGACGCATTAGTGAGAAGACTAGCCCGACGCTTAGTTCGGCGGTGGCTTCCATATTTCCTAATGGAGTGTTCATCACTAAAATTTTATGTTTGGTTGCAACATCTAGGTCGACGTTATCCACCCCAACTCCGGCCCGGCCGACCACTTTTAGGTTCTTACAGCCGTCTAAAATTTCCGCTTTTAACTTTGTGGCAGAACGAATTAAGATTCCGTCATACTGATCAATACACCCTTTTAACTCTTCCGGTGTCATACCAGTTTTGATCTCGTAATCCACTCCTTTCGCTTTAAGGACATCTTCTACTTTGTTGCTCATCTTATCAGATACTAAAATTTTCATTGTTGATCCTTCTCTTCTATTGGTTATTGGTTATATTTTTCTAGCGTTGCAAAGAATGCCCACTCAATCCATGGTAGTAGCAAGCCAATATCACTGGATTCAACGGTAGCGCCACCCCAGATTCGTAAGCCTGCTGGAGCATCCTTGTAGGAGTTGATATCATATCCGGCCCCCTCTTTGTCGATCAAGGCGGTTACCTCCTTGACAAATTTTTTCTGGGTATCACCATCTAGCTTTTTAAATTGGGGATGGGTGATACTTAGACAGATGCTGGTGGAAGAGCGTGTCTCCTTCTCTGTTGCCAAGAACTCTACCCAGTCAGTCTGATCAACCCACTGACTAATTACATTTAAGTTATCTTGTGAGCGTCTGATTAGCCCTGGTAGACCGCCAATTGAGCTTGACCAGTTAAGAGCATCCAGTACGTCCTCAGTTGCCATCAATGATGGAGTGTTGATCGTTGCTCCATCAAAGATGCCTTTGGCAAATTTTCCCTTATTGGCCAGACGGAAGATCTTGGGCATAGGCCATGATGGGGTGTAACTCTCAAGTCGCTCAACTGCTCGTGGAGAGAGAGCGATCATTCCGTGCGCTCCTTCGCCACCCAACGCTTTTTGCCAAGACCAAGTGACTACATCTAACTTGGTAAAATCTATCTCCATCGCAAAGACACCAGAGGTGGCATCACAGATGGTCAATCCTTTACGATCCGCAGGAATCCACTCGGCATTGGGAACGCAGACGCCGGAAGTTGTTCCGTTCCAGGTAAAGACTACATCATTGTCAAAGTTTACTTTGGATAGATCAGGTAATTGGCCATAGCCATCAACAGTGTGAGCATTAACATTTGTAAGCTTAAGTTGGTCCTTGATATCTTTAACCCAAGTCATGCCAAAAGATTCCCAACCTAAGACATCTACTCCACGCTCTCCCAGTAGACTCCACATTGCCATCTCAATTGCTCCAGTATCTGAAGCAGGAACAATCCCCAAGTGGTAGTCTGATGGCAGCCCCAAAACCTCCTTGGATTTTACAATTACCTCATTCAGTTTCGCCTTGCCACCTTTGGCGCGGTGAGATCGGCTATGGAAATTATCTTCTAGCGCCGCCAAGGTCCAGCCAGGTCGTTTGGAGCATGGGCCTGAGGAGAAGTAGGGACGGTTTGGTTTTTTTGTTGGCTTGTTCACTTGGTTATTCCTCCGTTTGAGTTGCTTGTCTCATCAATATAAAAATATAAATACTTTTAACCATCGACACAGTATTTAAGAAGAGATCATCGAGTTGCTTTAGCTTAAAATAGGTGTAAATTCTGATCTCATTTTCGCTATAAATCAAGCATTTTAACCGCCTGATCGGGAGCTGGTAGTATCGCTCTAAGCCATTCATATCAGGCATCTTCACATCTAATACAATTTGATGCACCTATCCTCCTTGATGCCGATTTGATAAAAATCTGCTTTTAATCAACAATGGAAGTGCTATCTGGACTGAATTGCTTAGGTAAGCATTTAGTGATAAATACAACACGTTAATAGTTGAAAACTCTTTTTCGGAGATTGTTATGAATTTTGAAAAAATTGGCTTACAGGTTCCTGAAATATTACTGCCAAATCCAGATGTTGATCTAGGCAAATGGGCGGTGGTCGCCTGTGACCAGTACACCTCCCAAGCTGACTACTGGAGTGAGATCAAAACAGTGATTGGTACAGCACCATCAACCCTGAATGTCATCTTTCCAGAGGTCTATCTAGAGGATGGGGATGGTCAGCAGCGGATAGAAAATATTAATACTACTATGCAGCAATATCTTGATAGTGGTGTCTTGGCGCCCATGTCAAATAGAGGTTTTGTACTGGTGGATCGGAAGACCTCACAAGCGCCATCTCGCAAGGGGTTAGTGGTCGCCATTGATTTAGAGCAGTACGACTTTAACCAAGGATCTCAAACACTGATTCGTGCTACCGAGGGGACAATTGTTGATCGTCTTCCTCCGCGGATAAAGGTTCGACAGGATGCAACTATTGAGCTGCCTCATATTATGGTGTTGATTGATGATCCGCAGCGTACCGTGATTGAGCCACTATTTGAAAAAAGCCCTAGTCTACTCTACGATTTTGAGTTGATGATGGAGAGTGGTCATATTACGGGGTATGCCATTGATACGCCGGAGCTACTACAAAGCGTCGCCGACGCCTTGACCAAGCTGGCCTCTCCTGAGCTGTTTAGTAAAAAATATAGTGTTGATTCTAAAAATACCCTGCTCTATGCCATGGGGGACGGTAATCACTCGTTGGCCACCGCTAAGGCGATCTGGGAGAAGATTAAGGCGGATAGCTCTGATCCTCAATCAGAGCTGGAGAATCCGGCCCGTTATGCTTTGGTGGAGCTAGTAAATATTCATGACGAGGGCCTACAGTTTGAGCCGATTCATCGAGTGGTTTTCGATGTCAAGCCAGAGCAGCTACTTAGTGATTTGCAGGAGTTTTTTGCTGGCCTAAAGAGTTCAAGTTCAACTATCTATCGTTGTGGTAGTGAAGCGGAGATGAAGAGAAGAGGGGAGGCGGCCAAAGGTGATAATACTCACATCTTGCCCTTTAATGATGCAACCGGCTTTGGATATATTCAAATAGAGAGTCCCGAATTCACTTTAGAGTTAGCGACACTTGAGTCATTTCTAAATGACTATCTGGTTAAAACTGATGGTAAGATTGACTTTATTCATGGTGATGATGTGGTGAATGAGCTAGGAGCGAAAGAGGGCCATATGGGCTTTTTTCTACCCCCCATCTCCAAGCATACTCTATTTAAAACAATCATTTTCGATGGCGCACTACCTAGGAAGACCTTCTCGATGGGGGAGGCGGATGAGAAACGTTTCTATTTAGAGGCGAGAAAGATTAAGTAACCTTTTTTTCAACTAGAGCAGGTTTAACTCAAGATAGGTTGAGTGACCTGCTTTGACCTCAATATCAACCGAACGGGTGATCAGGCCAGGGACACTAATGGTCATTGTGACCACCTCTTTACGATAGTCGTCATTGGCCGGTTGGTAGCTATCGATGATTGAGCCCGTAAAATAGAGGCGGACAGATGAACTGTCATCTTCATTCACAGTTGCTCCATCAGCAAATAGCTCAAAAGCATCATTGATTATCACTTTGGGATTTTGCCACCACCAGTGCAACTGCCGATGATTAAATTTAACCTCAATCTCGTCTGGATCTATCTGAGTTCCATCCGCTAGCTTGACCCTAAGATCCAACATAAAGGAGGTAATCCGTTTTTTTACATCAATATTTTGTTTTACAGGTTGTTGGCCTAAGTGTTGAACAATCATCTTATAGGAGGGGTGAGAGCACTCAAGATCATCGATACAGTGAGTTGGAATCTTGGCCACTCCCATCATCTTGCTGGGAGCATGTTTACTATCCGGGGCCAAAGAGACATGTAACGCCTCTACTACTCGATACTCTGCGACGTTATTCTCGATAAAAGTAGGGGCGTAAACTTTATTATCATCCTGGTTGTTGCTGAGGGAGGCACTGCCATAGAGAGAGTTTAAGGTGGCACTAGGTAGTGGAACGGCCAGATCATCTTCGTATTCATTACGTCCGGTGACAAAATTATTAAGAAAATTTAAGGCGCTACCAAAGGCAACGACATTTAAGATCCGGACCTTTTGGCCAATCCGCTTGATTATACTTTGACCTTCAACAGTTGCCATCATCTGACGAAACTTGGTGATAGTCTTACTGCCAAAGGACATCTCTTTTAGTTCAATTGCTCCAAAGGGGATAGGGCGATCTAAGTGGAGTGTAGATAGAATACTTTTAGTTTTCCTCCCTAAACGTGCAGTTTTGGCCCCCAAAAATGGTGTTCCTAGGGAGATTGCACTATCAAAGTGGTTAATTAGTTTTGCCCCAAGGGCATGGGGATTACTAAAAGCTTGAAATAGGTAGATAGATGTGATCAGTCCCCCCTGGGAGTGAGCGATCAAGCTGATCCGATCGCTGGGGCGCAGCTCGATCCACTGGTTGGTGATATATTGATCAATAAAGATTTCTAGGTGTTCGGCAAAATTCGTAGTGGTTTTTTGATCGTTGCCAGTATCGTATTCAAAGGAGATCACTTGAAAATCACTCTTGTTGCCAATCGCTTGCATGCTATTTGGTAGTGCTTCCTCCATTTGGCCAAAGGTACTTTTACCAGCACCAATCCCGTGAACCAGTACTACCAAGTGGCGCGGAGTATAACTATTCGCATGTAGGACAGGAGAGATAGCAATTGCTAAGAGGGCAAAAAGTATATAACATGCCAAAATGACACGGGAATCGTTCAATGAAGGTCTCATGTCGATCATAATAGCAGCTTATTGCGCATGGCGCAATAAGCTGGGTAAATTTAATAAGGGTGAGGTCGGCCGGTGTATTAGCTGTGGCGTCGCTGTTGGCGGCCAGAGGAGAAGCTACCTCTGGAGCGACGACGTCCATTTCTATTGCCACTACTTTTTTTATTGCTGCTGTTTTTTACCACCTCGATATTTGATTCATCAATGCGGCGAATTTGCGTATTAAAGTGATAGGAGAAGAGTAGTTTCATCATCTGCTCTTTTGATAGATCTTGCATGTAGTGGGCGAAGTGCTCAAAGCTATCATCAATATTAAAGGCATGATCGCGATCAACAATTGCCACTTTTAAACCATCCATCTTCTTTAGTTCGTTTTTAATTTTAGCTTTTTTGATCTCTGTTGGATGGGGTAGAGCAAAGGCGGTCATTTTATGATTGGTTAAAGACTCAATATGTTTTTTACGGCCAATCTCCCCTGGTGTCATGAAGCTGATCGCTTGGCCATCCAGTCCGGCCCGGCCAGTGCGGCCAATCCGATGAATGTAGGATTCACTTTGGCGAGGTAACCCCATATTAATAACATGGGTTAGGTTGGAGACATCGATTCCTCTTGCGGCGACATCGGTGCAGATTAGTATGGAGGAGCGCTTCTGCGAGAAACGTTTCATAGCAGCATCGCGCTGAGTTTGGTTGAGTTCTCCGTGTAGTGCCACTACCGAGATCCCTTGCAGCAGTAGCCGTTCAGACAGCTCTTTAGTTTCGAGGCGCGTTTCACAAAAGATCATCCCATAGAAATCTGGTGTGACATCGATAAAGCGTTGGAGGGCATCAGGGAAGTGTCTCTTTCTAAGAACACAGTAGTACTGCTTAATTTTGCTACCACCCATCATCCGTTCGCTACCAGTAACAACCTTGGGTTTGGAAAATTTATTTTCGATCAATTTGATAATGGGTTCAGGCATAGTGGCCGAGAACATCCACATTCGTTTTGTAGATTGAAGCGAGTCAATAATTAGCTGGACATCTTCAATAAAGCCCATATTTAACATCTCATCAGCTTCATCAATGATTAGTTGTTGGCAGTTACTAAGCTCGATCTTCTTCTGCTTTAATAGATCAATAATTCGTCCCGGAGTTCCCACTACTATTTGGGGTCGGCCTTTGCTTAAAGCTGACAGCTGCTTGTCGTAGGGGACACCGCCATAGATGGTGGTGGAGTTTAGAGGTAGGTAGGCGGCCAGTTTCTCAACTTCACGGTGAATCTGACGTGCCAGTTCACGGGTGGGGGCCAAAATAAGTGCTTGAATATGAGTTGCCTCAAAATCGATCTGCTCCAGTAGCGGGATCAAAAAGGCTGCGGTCTTACCGGTACCGGTCTGGGCCTGGCCGACAAAGTCTCCCTGCCAGCTATTCAACACCGGTATGGTTTTAGTCTGAATTTCGGTGGGCTCAGTAAAGCCCATGATATCAATCGCCTGTTTGATCGGGTCTGAGATATTAAACTGGGTAAATGACATGGCCTCTCCAAAATTATTAGTGCCGGCACATATACAAACAAAGAAAGGTGCGACAAGAGTTGTTTAACTTAGAGGTTATGACTGACTATTGGTTAAAAGTATAATGAATTGTAGGATTTACCTGCCTTGGGGGTTGGGTCAATTACTGATCAAAATGCAACTCTTTGTGGCAGCTCTGGGCACTATATCTCGAGGGTGTCTGAAATCATTTCAATAGGTTAACGGTTTTGTTTATAGAAACTAGAATAAATAGATTATTTTTAAATATACGCCAGTTTATAACCGACAAGAGGAGTAGAGGTTTATGTTCAAAGAGGTGACGAAATTAGGATGAAGTTGGGGACAAAGGTCAATCTAATTATACTATTTGTGGCATTGCTTACGATGTACACGCCTTCGTATGCCGGTACCAGTGGCAGTCAAGAACAATTTTTTGCTCATCAGTTTTGCTCTCGGCCCGACTATGCCTCACGTGACAGTGAGTTAGAAAGGAGCAGTAAGCTTCAAAAAGATATACTTAAAAAGTGTGTAGAAAAATTCAAACGGAGCTCGCCCAGAAATTATAAGAGCAGGATCTCTTCTTGGATTAGCAAAATCACCAAGCAGAGACGGAGGTATAGTACTCATAGTAGTAACGATGGAACTGCACATATAGAGCAACTTACGGTCAGAAGATTAGCGAACCTAGAGTTAGGAAGGGAACTCTGTCCCACCTACGCAGTTGAAGTTAGCTATCTGCAAAATGAGGTCAGCAAGATCTCCTTTGGTACATTTTGGCTTGATGTCTTAAATAGTAAGGAGGGGCTGGAGACTCTTGCAGACGTAATGTTTGACTCAGTATTTAAGTGGCTTGACAGTGAGTTAGAGAGTAAGGGTGATGCTATAATAATTGACCCTAAAACTGACAAGGTAGCAAGGGATACCCCATTTTTAAAAGCGATGGGATTGGGGAGCACAACTCTATTTGCACTATTTAAATCAAAGAAAAAAAATGTCGCCTCTTTTATCGCCGACTTGGTAGATGAACCAGAAACTAGATCTGAGAGAGAAGAGCGGGCCCGTCAAGTCAACCAGATGATAAATGTAGTGCGGGATTTAAAGTTAAATCAGAACTCAGAGCGTAAGGGTAAATATCATCAGTATGGAAAGCGTTTGTTTCGTCAAATGTTTGTTGCAACAGTTGACCGAGATGATGAGTATGATGGCCAGATGTCGAAGGTCGAGAGTGATGTATTTAATATGAGCAGTGAATTGGCCAAAGATCTTGCTGATGAGTACATCAAAAAGTTCGCTAAACAGACAGGAGATTTAGTCTCCCACTGGCCGGATAAGACTGAGATTGGCAGTGTGGTTAGTTATCTATTGGGCAGCAGCACCAACTCACCCGATCAGAGTATTGACCGGGAGTTTAACTTCTTTCCTAACTCGACGGTCAATGGCAAACACTTAAGAGGCAATCTTAAGTCATGCATCTCCTGTGCTCTCTCTCTCTCCGCCTTTGCTCAATGCTACCAGCAGGCAGGGAATAAAATTGAACTGGAGATGTACAAGTGGGGTGCAGATCGTTTAAAGATCTCCAATCAGCAGTTAGAGGATGGTAAAGGTGCATTTAGATCATATCTCTTGGCAGGTCTGCCTCAGCGTTCAAACGATCCAGTCGCAAAACAGTATCAGCAACAGTTAAGAAATCTTAAAAAGAGAGTTGGGGACAAGGTGAGGAAATTGGTCTTGAATCTTCCCGATAGTATTCAGCTTGGAAAGTTAGATGATATGATTGATCAAGAGGTGATAGACTCTAGCGAATACCGTATGCTTGCGGCCAAGTACTCTATAACCGAGGCAACGAGAGATGGGGCAAGAGATATCTTCTCGAAGCTCTACCAAGCAGTCGGTCATAGTCAAGAGGAGCTTTCGGCCCTTTCATCAGCTGAAAGGGCGCTCTATTTACAAAAATTCCAAAAGATAAAAGATCTGGAGGAGCGTATGCTCAACCAGAAGGTGCCGGATGCCTTTGCAAAAATATTTGCAGCTAAGAAATTTGCAGATAAGGATCAGCAGTTTATAACAGAATATCTGTTAGATAATCATAAAAATCTAGTCAAGGAGCTCTTGGGGACAGTGCCAGCAGAGCTAAAAGATCCTCAAACCGCTAAACTGATATCTGAGCTGTCGGATGTCATGGCGATAAAGGTGGCAAAGAGCTTAAAAATTGATCCGGCCAACCATCAACAGTATGAACAGTTAAAGGCGCACCTTCGATATAATAGTCAGTTTGCCACAGGTGAAATTATAGAAGCGGTTGAGCGGATACAGCAGGGTGATGGGGAGGTTTTTACAAGTACGCGGGATGAGTTGCAGTTGGCAGCAAGAAATATTGTCCTTAGCTATAGTGATGAGAAAAGTGCCGGGCCATTGCAACTTTCTCAGCTGGCGGCACAAGCACTTCGTGGCCACCTTGAGGTAGTGCCGATTGTAGATCAGGCGGCGTTGGCATCTCCCGAATATGCTCGCTTAGAGCAATCCCTTGTTCGCTCGTTAACATCATTTATTGATCGCTCAAGAGAGGAGATAAAGAGTAGTCCTAGTAGTGTTAAAAACTACCTTGGCACGATGGAGCAGAGAGTTGTCCGTTATTTAAATGAGGAGTTCTTTCTTGACCCAGAGGTTAAAGCGGATGCCAAGCAGTTTTTTGGAGTGGTTATCCAGAATAACATTGTTGAAAAATTGCACCTTCTCTTTGATCAAAAAGAGGTCGATAAATTGCGAAGTAAGCTTAGACAGACTCCACCTTTGACCGCTGAGCAAAAACAAAACCTGCTGAGTGATTATTTAGCTAGTAAAAGGTCAACTCATCCGAATGAGGTCACTCTAATTCACTCTTTAGAGTCTAACCTACTGCAAGTGGTTGATGAGTTTATGCAGAAGAAGAGGTCGGAAACATTTACAGACCTTATGGATGAGATTCAAAGAGAAATAGCAGATAGTATGATGAAAGCAGGAGTCAAAATTGGTCAGGACTTTGAGCAAATGGGCCGACAGGGCCTGTCTGAAATCAGATCGAACATCGAAAGTAAATTCAAGGTAAAGAGACTTAAAACCAAGCAAGCCCTAGGTGAATATCTCGAAAAAATGAGTTTGGTACTATTTGATCAGAACTCCGGTTTTTCAAGTGAGCTGTCAAAAAGGGTAGAAAATAGACGAGCAAAACAGAACGGAAGGGTTACAATCGCCGAACTTGAGCAAGAGGTCGTTGCTGTAATATCATCCAAGATGTTTACCGCCGATCAAAAGGAGCCACTATCAAAATTGTTACATAGCTATCTGGAAGAGAAAATTGAAAAGATTGAGAATTCTCTATTCCTTCTATTTAAGATAGATTCTAATGATAGTATCCCAGACGTTCAAAAAAAAGCTGAAGCGATAATGAAAATACATAGCTATTTTATTGGATTAAAACGAAATATCTCCTCCGCCATAGATGAGAATCTTGACCAAATTCTTGCGAGTGCCGCTGGGACAGAAAGTTTCGATGCTCTCTTTTTCAAAATTGACGATAGTATCAGACAAGGGGTATACGATTTTTTGGACCCGAGCAAATATCATTGGAATGATATTGCTCAAACTATTTTGAATTTTTATGGTGAAAAATTTAAAGTAGCATTTGGTCTGAATCAGGAAGATCAAATCGCAATTGACCAGGTAATAACAAGACTAGTTGAAGATCTGCCGCGAAAATTTTTAAATGACTTTAGAGTTGGGGTTAAGAGTGGTAGCTCGCTAGTCGACCTCGGGGATGATATCTCCCGAGAGCTAGGGCTGGCATTTAAGAAAAACATTTTAGAGGATAGACAACTCCATAAAAGTGTAAACAGCTCCTTGCGGATTGTCTTTGACAAGCTGATTGGAACAAAAACCGATGAGGACTCTCCTCTATGGAAGGAGAATATTTTTGCATTAAAAAAATCCATGCTACAGGGAGTAGGCGACCTTTTCTCCGACCTACGTGACGTAGACTTACAGAGAGAAGAAGCGATTCATCTGCACTTAGACAAAGTTGATACTCTGGCAAAAGAGAGTTATCGCAATCAACAACTTGTTAGCAAGCTGCTCGATCTAAAGAAAATGGTTGAAGCAAAGGAGTCAAAGAAAAAAATCAGAGAGATGACTGATGATATTAGATACTTGATGGCCAATGAGACAGAGGTAGACCGAGCAGAGATCGAAGGTATGTTAAGTGGACTGTGGGAGAACTATTCCGGATTGAAACTAAGTACTGATGAGGTGGCAACTGCAGTCGAGAAGCGAACATTAGAGTTGATAAACGAGCAGTTCTCCTGTGGCAAGAATAAGGAGTTGATTGCCAGCGCTCTATATTCAGCAATTTATAATGACAAAATGCATGTGAAATTTAGTGACTACCTTAAAGCAAACCCTATCGCCTGTCCTCCAATCAAGCGGAGAGAGTCACAAAACGTCTCTTGTCAGCGTGGCAGTGAAACTCCTGGAATGAAGAGTTTTTCTGACGTGATGGGACGATCTCTCCACCTGCTTGGTGCTAAAAAAAGTGAAAACATATCTTCATATATTGGCCGAGTAAATGGGGGAGATGGTGTTGGGTTGGTTAAGAATTTGTGGCAGGAGATGCAAAACCTTCTGCGATATCAGGTTTTTTGCAATAAACCAGACTACGCTAAAGATTTTTGTACTGAACAGAGTGGTGAAAAGGTTGCGGCCCTGAGCTGTCTTGGTGAAGAGGAGATTAAACAAAACTTTAGGGCCCCAATGACCAAGGCGATACTCTTTTTAAGGGATTTGGCCAGTCTTGAGAGTGAAAAATATGGTAAATCTTGTCAGAAACTGGCCCACAAATATTTAAGTCCAGCAAAAACAGATGAAATTTTTAAAAAAGTTCAAGATGTTGCAAGAAATAGAGATGTAAGTGTTTTGTCCAATCCAGGGATATTCTTAGCGGAGATGCTCAAAGATAGTGAAGCTCAGACGCCATCTTTGGCCGATTGTACCATTATCTCTCAAAGTATTAGACTTGCTAACGAGTTTCCTTCCGATGAGGAAATAGAGAAACAAGTCGGCGCTAATAACGCAAAAGTTGCTAAGCGAGTAAAGCAGTTTCTCTCTCCTGATGGTATTGATCAGTTGTTGAGTACCGAAATTGCACAAAAGGCGCGCCAAAAACTAGAAGCAGCTACTTATGATTTTCTGTTGAATCTCAGTGAAGATGGTGCTCAAGTAAAGTTCAAACAAAAGACAATGGAGGTAGTATCTAACGATATCCTTGCTCTCACCTTTAAAGATAAAGATGCACAAGAAGAATTTATGCTAGGGCTGTCACGCTCTTCAGTTAGAGATGCATTTAAAGAGATCGTTCCATACCATTTGGGGAGTAGCATGTTCTACTCTTTTGTTGTGCCGGTTGATGATATTGTCGATAATGTTCTGGATAGTAAAAGTCTGGATCTGACAGAGCTTGACATAAAAAGGATGAGAACTTTGGCACCTGAATGCTTTGATAAACTAAGCAAGGAGTCGACGGCACCATTATTTCTAGTCACCAATATGTCGATTGGTCAGGTGGTTAGCAGTGCTGATAAACAGCTGGAGGCAGATAAAAAGAGTGCGGAGGAAACGATAAGGATAAATGATTCCCTGAGAGTTTCACAGATGTATTCAAGGTGTGGAATGAGCTTTTTTCATGACAATGACATCTCATTTAAGCCTGAAGTTGAACAGGGGATAGTTGATACTGCGACGGCACTACACCAGGCGGTCAACAGTATGTTATTTTTGTTAGAATCAGTTGAAACCTATACTAATGCGGGAAATGTTTCTGGCAAAATGTCGATGCCGATCGCCTACGATGCGGCAGCCGGTGTTGAACGAAGACTACGGTTAGACATGGAAAACGAAAATTTGAATAATATGATGGTTGCGATTGGTAGTATGATGGGTGAAGAAGATGAGAAGTCAACGCCTGAACAGGAGAGGGCAAAAAGCTTGACAGAAAAATTAAGCTCCCCTTCTGCTGAAAAAAACGAGGGGCTTGGAGTTGCTGGCTGGTACAATGCATTTATGAACTGGCAAGATTTTACTACAAAAGCATATAAAAATAATAATGAAATTTTAGGACCTCTGGTTGAGAATATCGGGATGATTAACCAGTGGGTTAATAAATACAAGCGGCGCTCCCTGCTGCTCAGAGATGCGATCAGGTTTAGTGGAAATATCAGGGTAAAAAATTTAGAACGTAAGAGAGTAAATTTTATAAATAAACTTGAGGAGAGTTACAAAGATCGTTTTGAAGACAAAGTTTGTAGTGGTTGGTTTAGCAGTTGTCAGCTGTTAGGGCATAAGCCGGCCAAAATGTACGCAAATAAAATCTTTAAAGAGTTGCTCAGTAAAGTTGGCAAGCCTACAAATTGGAAGGGGCTAAAGGCAGATCTTCGATATAATTTTCTAAAACTTAGCTGCCGAGGGGATACGGCGTGTGAAGATGAAAGATCCTCTGAGGCAGATGATTTTGCCAAGGATGAGGTGAATGCCTTTCGTCAGAACCAAGAGATGATCGAGGATTTTTACTACATTGAAAAATGTCTGGCATGTAAGGACGGAGAGTGTTCTGTCTAGTGGCAGTATTGCGGTCACGCTGGTCATTTTTGTGCAAAACTTTGGTCAATCATCTTACTTCAAGATAAGCAACCCAATAATAATAGCATCTTGTAAAGGCAGGAGTAGCACAGCTAATTGCAGTGTAATCAATAGGCAATTATGCTATTATATCGGGAGTAACTAATTGAGAGATGCAATGGATCTAACAAAAAGACATTTTGATCAAATTGGCGAGTTTGTTCAGGAAAATCTTTCCAATTGGGCACAAAAACTATCGCTAGTCAGTAACGATCAAACATTTCAAAGACAGACTCTTGTTTTAGAGACTGAGCTTAAACATCAAAGAGAGATGATGCAAGAAAATTTTAGGCAGGTTGATAAGAGATTTGAGCAGGTTGATAAGAGATTTGAGCTGGTTGATAAAAGATTTGAAGAGATGACTAGTAATTTTAACATTAGGTTTGAAAATTCCAGAGAGGACTTCAAAAGTATGTTCAACTTCATGAAGTGGCAGACGGGTCTAGGTTTTGCCATGGTGATGGGAATTTATATTAAGCTATTTATCGGATAGTATATCGGCACTAAAACTGCGCAAAAAGCTTAGTAATCCCATCGCCAAAAAACTCCTGCATTTATTATTTATATTAATTAATTATTTGAAGCCTGAAATGTAATTGTCATCGTTGTTCCGTGATTACTGCTGCTTTTTGATTGTTCTATACTGTCTATGTCAATTGTGCCACCCAGTATTTCTAAAATACGAACTAGGATTGGAATTCCATGGCCAGTTCCCAGTTCACCATGAGTGCCACGCCGGTTTGTTTTACGTTCAAATGAGCTGAGGGATGGAATTAATTCTGTTGGGATACCAATGCCATAGTCTTGAATTGATATCTTAACTTCGTTCTCTATTCTACGGCATGAAATATCAATGCGGTCATTTTCGGAGGAAAATTTGATTGAATTATTTAGAATGTTGACCAACACTTGAGTTTTAAGAAGAGAGTGACTGCTCATGATTGAAATATTGTCCTTTATTGAGGCAAGATTTATCTCAATCTTTTTCTCTTCTGCCTTTGGCAGGACAAGATCGATCGCTTCTTGAATACAAACATTAATATTTACCGGTTCGATATCAATTTTTATTGTTTCATCATCAATCATTTTTAGTGTTGTAACATCAATTAGCAATTTTTCTAAGGTGGAGATGGTATGTTCAGATCTTGTTAGCTGTTTGTTGTCGTTAGTATTATTGGTTTGCTTTTTTTGGGTAGCACGAATATCCATCTTTAGGACTGTTAGCGCATTTGCCACATCGTGTACAAGTAGTCGCATTAACATATCAATTTGCTCGGTTTTGCTCTGTAGTCTATTCATCGACTCATCTTCGGTGCGAATGAAATTAATTAGGATGGAAAAAGAAAAAAGTGAAAGTAAGATAAAGTTAACTATCTTTTGCTCTTGATATTCATTAGCGCTTAGTAAAACTGGCCCACGAATTCCCAACGATTCTAGTTTCCAAAATATGGCAAATGCAATGATGACTAAAATTACTCCAAGATATCCACCACGTTTACCCCAAATCGTTCCTCCCAAGATGGGTGAAACCATCATCCAGAATAGACCTGGTGCTTTAACTCCTCCGGCCATAAAAATAAGGGTATATCCTACGGTAAGAGCAATAGTGATGTATGGTGCTGCGACGAGGTTATAGTTACCGGTTTTACGATAGATGAAAGGGATAAATATAAGGGCGATTAGAGGAGGGAGTATGTAGTAAATAGCACTAGATACGTGGTGGACTGTTACATATCGATAGGTGAAGTAAAATGGGAGCAGAATTATAAATGGCAAGGAGAAATAGATGTAGCGCAGTTTGCGTTCGATCTCATACTCAGTCATTGTATTTGAAATGCTCATTTGCTAGTAGCCTAGGATAATAGTTAAGGTACACTACAGTATATATTGTCCCTCTGGCCGATCAGATAGATGGCAGAAATTTCCGAGTAGAGATACTATAAAATAGAAAAAGGGCCAAAGTTGCACCGTTGCAACCTTGGCCCTTGGTTATGATCTTTAGAAAATAGTTAAACTATTTTACTTCTTATAGAAGACCAATCCGTGTCGAGTAAATGCGGAGTTGACCTCTTTAATGTAGTAATCAGTTGCGCTGTCAACAACCTCGCCCGAAAGGTCGATGGATGATCGATCATAGCTCTCTTGATAGATAGAGATATTAAAAGTCTCTTGTTCGTCACCTCTTAGGCGGGCAGCATTTTTAAACTTAAGCTTTACCTTACGATAGCGGATTGCCTCTTCGCGCGCCCAGCGGACACAGACTCGCTCCTCTTCCCAGCGGCCGCCAGTGGTATGACAGGTAACTTCACCGTTTGGCCCTGTAGGAGTACAAACAACTGTTCCGGGGATCCAGGTCCGACGGACTTCCCACTCTTTACAGACGTTAGCTAGATAGCGGTAGTTCATCGAAAGATCAACTCTCTTGGGAGTCTTACTGCTTCTAAGAACTAATAGCTCTGTTTGGGCAGGATTATTGCCATCTTGATCTAGGGTTCCGATCTCAATTGTGGAGCGGTTTAAGTGTAGTGCGCTAGCACTTGCTACTGCTGATAGGCAGAGGGTAGAAAGAAGGGCCGTAACTATTAACAATGCTCTCATCTGTACTCCTTTGAAAATAATCTTTTCAAGTTAAAGTCTTTTTGGGTATTTGGATCTTATTACCGTTAGAGTTTTGAAAAGTAAAATGGTACTAACTATTATTTACAGATACCTTTAATCCGATTAGTTAACAGATTTGCCACCTTTACAAGTCTACTTTGGGATGGGTGAGGGGCAGGGATACTAGGTAGGAGAGCACAGCTCATAAAGTTAGGGTAGAGCAATTTGGCCGGGGCCCGCAACATCTCCAACCCTAGGTCCAAAACCCATTGAGTATCAAGTCTGCCGGCCATCTCTTCGTAAAGAGCAATATCAAATGGGGTGTGAAAGGTTTTAATTCCAGTTAGTGTCCCTAAATCACGGCCTTTTACCGGATGGATGTAAACACTCAGGATTCGTCCCGGGTTCTCCTGGACAATTTGCCCGTAGACTTCAGGGTCAAGGTTGGAGTCATCACCTAACAGGATAAACTGCTCTGATTCAGGGGAGTTTCCTATCATTCTCCGTACGGCATTCAACTTATATGCGCGCTTATTACGCTGGTTAATAATATTTCGCAACGTAATATCCGCTTTTGGCATATTGTGGGTAGTTAGCAGGCGTACCACCTTGCTGAGTAGAAAGGTAGGGGAGGCAGAGAGCAGATAGAAGCCCTTATCTTTAGGTACCATCTTACGGTAGAGCAGGTTGGTTCCACTAAAAATATCTGTGCTATAAAGAGCATTACCAATGGTTGACCAAGCGTCTGTAGTATTAGTAATTTTGATTGTATCGTCTAGATCACTGATAATAGTTATATTACGGTAGTTGCTATCTTCTAAACCGAGTGCGCTGTTGGGAACAATGTGACATAGAGCAATCACAAGAAACAGGCATGCTAGATTAACTTTTCTCATCTTTCTCAACCCCTTTAGGTTAATTGGCCACCAATAGCAGACAATTTTTACTTTTATCCTACTAATTTGTAAAGAGCCGCTTTGAGTGAAATTATTTCAAATTGATAGCACTACTGGGGGGATTGCTGTATCGTGTCACCGTCTAGGTGTTGGTGTTAAAAATAAGCTACTTGGAGCATTTTTTTAGTATTATGTTGCAACAAAATGAGTGTTAGGAGAGGGAAGTCATTGAGTATAGGTGAAGTTGACTTTAAGAGCATAGATAGTCTAACTTGGCCAACACTTAGTGATATTACAAATTTAATGATTAAGGTGGAACTTTTTTCGGTTCTACTCTTAAGGGAGAGGACTATGCTCTTAGGTCGAACTTTGCTTACGTTACTGGTTATCACTCTGTTGGGATGCAGTGATGGTAGACAAAATCAGTTGTATCGTGGGCAAGGGGATATTGGTACGATTAGAAATTTTGATATTATTTCGGATCGCTCCCTATCTGATGATGATTCACGAGAGGACTACTCCTACATGGTAATCCTGCGCTTTCGTCAGTTGCCGTTGTTAGAAGCGGCAACTTATGATCAGAGTGGAGCGATTGTAATTTCACCTTTACAGCGCCAACGCTTAATGGCGGAGCAGAAATATCAAGAGGAGGCACTTGCGGCCATCTCATCCAAAATACGAGTAATCTATCGTTATCGTTTTGTTCTTAATGGATTTGCAGTGGCAGTTCCGCCTCAATATTTTGAGCAGGTTTTTGAGTTGCAGGGAGTGAAGTCTGCCCAGGTGGCGTCTGAATTTGATCCACCGAAACTCGCTATAAGCAATCTTCCCCCCATTTTTGATATATTTACAGATATAGATAAACGCTACGACCTAGCGACTACCTCGTCTTCCTTTATTGGGGCAACTCAAGCCAATAGTGAGTTAGGAATCAATGGGAAGGGAGTTAAAGTTGGGATTATTGATTCAGGGATAGATTATACTCATTCCATGCTTGGTGGAGATGGTGATCTAGCAACCTATCAGGGAGTAGACCCCAATCTGGCCGATCAGCGCCTCTTTCCTAATCATAAGGTAGTTGGAGGGATGGACTTTGTTGGCTCTCTCTATGCTCCAAGTGGCAAGAGCGACAAATCTCGTATCCCAGTCCCAGATAACAATCCCATCGATGAATCTGGTCACGGAACTCATGTTGCGGGGAGTGTTGCTGGCCGAGGTGATGGGGTGAAAAGCTACGATGGGGTGGCGCCAGAGGCGATGCTCTATGCACTCAAAGTTTTTGGCCAGGGGGGAACTAGCGATAGTGCCGTAATCGCCGCTTTAGAGTATGCGGTAGATCCCAATCAGGATATGGATACTTCTGATCACTTAGATGTCGTGAATCTATCTCTCGGTGGAAATTTTGGTAAGCCATATGTTATGTATAATCAAGCCATTTCTAATGCCATACGTGGTGGTATTTCGGTGGTGGCCGCTGCAGGTAACTCTGGGGAGATTCCCTATGTGGTGGGGGCCCCCTCGACAGTAGAGGACTCCATCTCAGTCGCAGCTTCGATTGATGGGATGGCCCACAACTGGCAGTTTCCAGCGGTAGAATTTTTTATCACACCTGATACTAATGGAGTAGTGGCAGAATTTGTGGAATCTACTTTCTCTAAGCCTATTAGAGAGCTATCAGACTCCTTTGTTGGTGAACTCTTCTATGTCGGTATAGCGGCAGCAGATTTTACTGAAGAAGAGGCAGAGCTGATTAAGGGTAAGATCGCTTTAATTGACCGAGGAGAAGTTAGCTTCGTTGATAAGGTCCAGAGGGTTCAACAGGCGGGAGCAATTGGTGCCGTTGTTGTTAATAGTAAACCCGATGAGATTTTTACCATGTCCGGAGAGGGCAAGGTGGATATTCCGGCGATTATGATAAAAAAAGGGGTTGGAGATATTATCAAAGCAGGTGCCACCTCCTTGCCGGTTACGGTCGATTTTAGGACTAAGCGGAAATTTGAAAAGAGAGAGGCGATTGATACTATCGCGGGATTCTCCTCGCAAGGTCCACGGATGCAGGACTCGCTGATCAAGCCAGAGATTTCAGCACCTGGGCAGCAGATAATTTCAGCACTGTCTGGAATGGGGAGTGAAGTTGTGGCCCAAAACGGCACTTCCATGGCTTCGCCGCATATTGCTGGTGCCATTGCGCTATTAAAGCATAGATATCCATCTCTAAATCCAGTCCAATTAAAGTCACTTCTAATGAGTAGTAGTCTTCGCTTACGAGATACAAGTAATAGTGGATTCTACTCTATCTCTCGTCAGGGAGCAGGTCGAGTTGATATAATGGCCGCATTGAAGCGATCCTTAATGGTGGTTCCGGCGATGATCTCCTTAGGTGAGTTTGGCATTATAGGAGGAAAGCGCATTCGTCGTAAATTGAATCTAACGAATCTCACCAGTAGTGAGGAGCAGTTCAACCTACTCCCCAACATACCTGTCAAGTTTAGATCTTTGGTCTCGCTGGCGTTCTCTCCCTCGGTTGTAAAACTTGCTGCAGGAGAGTCTCAAACTGTTGAGGTATTGATTGAGCTGCGTGCTGATAGCTCCCCTTTAGCGATTAGTTCAGTAGAGGGGTGGATTGATATTCGAAATGCAGCGGGCGAGCACCAAGCACAACTTCCCTTGATGGGAATTATGCGTAAGCTAAGCCGCATTGAGGCATCAAAGGCAACCGTTTATGCTGCTACATCTTTGGAGAGTGAGGGAGCAGATGTTGAACTGCCAATTACCAACCACTCCTCCCATCGCGGAGTGGTATTACCATTTAACTATCTAGGTGGAGATGAGCTTTTTCCTCGTGACCCTTTTTGGGATCGTGTCTACTCTCGGATGTGTGATTTGGAGAGTGTCGGCCATCGAATTGTTAATCGGGATGGACGAGAGTATATGCAGTTTGGAATTAAGGTGCATGCTCCCTTGGGTCGTTGGCAAGCCTGTCAGATTTCGATTCAGCTAGATAGTGATGGAGATGGTGTTGCGGAGCAGGAGTTGGTTGGAATTCATGATTGGGATCTGCAGGGATTAAGGGGGCAGATTCCGGCCGGGAATAATTCACTACTATTAGATGCTGCGGCCGTGCGGGCCATTCGTGCTGATCATCAAAAACTGCAAGCGGAGGCAAAGGAGGGTGAGAGTGTCGCTCCACTTAACTATTTTACCGCGTTGGTAGAGCAGACAGAGATGGTTACATTTAATCACTCTACTGTGGCAGTTGTAATGGCGCCTCTCGATCGTCTGGTCAAGGGGAAGGTTGATGGTAATCTCCATGTCAAAATTTCAGTGTTAAATGAAGATACCATGACGATAGTATCAGATGACTATCTGGGAGAAGGGGACGATGGTGATAAGATTGAGTGGAAGATAATCCCCACCAGTTCTCGGCAGCAGAGTTTTCAACAGCTACCGGAACAGATGGTATTGGAAGCTTATGAAAGCACAATCTTTAATTTGGTTAAAGGAGTAGGGAGTAGAGATATTATTCTCTATCTACCTAACAATGCTCCAGTCAATATTGAGAATACGTTGTTCGATCAGCAATCGAAGGTAATATCTCCTGTTTTTCTCTACCAAGGACCGACCAATTAGGGATTTTGATTAGTTTTGCAATTTGAGAGGCCTTTCTTAGTGACCTTGCAGAGATAGATCTTGGCACCAGGCCATAATCCACCTAGCATCATATCGTTTCTGACAATTAAGACACTGTTTTTTCCCACTTTGAGTGGAGTTGTATAGTGAGCACAGCTAGATAGTATAATTGCAATAAGAGTCACAAGTGCCGCCCTGGTCATCATCAGAATCTCCTTTTCAGTTTTTTAATTACTGGTCATTTAGATAGAAAAAATAATTTATAGCACCCGAATATTGATTGTGGCATTGCCAAAAGCAGAGGACATCTCTCTTAGGTAGCTGCGGTGGCCATCAAAAGAGGTTAGCTTGTTATGACTGCCGCTAACAACCATTGGAAAGGAGCTATTAAAGATACAGTTATGAATATCTCCCTTTACACTGCCACAGATCTGATTGGTAATCTCGGCTGCAAACTCTTCCACGTCGGTGGTAATTTCCGACACCTCTTCACACAGGGTTTTGTTGTATAGTTGTACGATTAAGTTGCTGGTAAAAGCAATTGCAATAGTACACTTAAACTGGTCAGAGTCACTATTCATTATGGAGATAAAATCTCCTGTTAGAGATTCGCGAGAACTATTTTCAGATAATTTCGTCTCTACCTGTAGTGATATATTGGCCAGTGCTGAAGTGATGTTAGATAGAGCACTTTGGCAAGAGTCTAGTAGCTGTTGATCATATGAAGTATTGAACTCTCTGGTATCTTCAGAGAAAAACTGTTGAATATTTTTAACTAGCATATCCTCATCCACTGGCTTGGGAAGGAAGATAATTTTGTTACGGCTAAAGTTAAAGTTATTCCCTAGCTTTCCACTGGTGAGAATAATTGGCATATTGAGCATGCCGCGCTCTTTACGGATATATTTGATCAGGTTCATGCCATCAAGCTTTGGCATATAGAAGTCAGTAATCACTAGATCGATCGCCTCAGTATTGAGTAGATCTTTGGCCTCCGCTCCATCAGATGCTGAGATGACCGAAAAATTATAATCGGTCAGTATCTCCTCTAATATTTCGATGGCATCTGGTTCATCATCGACAATCAATATTCTCTTCTTACTCTCTTCAACTTTAGTATCTTCACTCATGGATACTCCACCTTATAATATTAATTATTAAAATTTAAACCAGCTCTTTTTTGCGTTCAACGATAAGATCGATAATCTCTCTTACCTTTCCCTCGATTTTCTCTACCCGTTCAGCAATTTTTTCCTTTTGTGACTCATCATTTAAGCCTTTACCAACTCTTTTAATATGAGCATCAATGATGCCAATTTTATTAGAGATATCATGTAAAAATTCACGTTCACTGCTCATTTGCTGATCCATTGATAAATGTTAATAAGGAGACACAGCGTCAACTATTTATAGCATGACTATTTGATCATAACTGGGGATGGTAGTCTACCCTTTTTTAATTGGGCCAATGAGGGCGGGGTGTTACCAACTAAGGCCAGCAGCAAGCTTAGTTGAGATGGTATTACTACTTAAAGCTTGACTGTTTTCGTCAGTCAGGCTGTCTGCAACTCCCTCGGTAATCCACTCAATGAGGAAAGAGTTACTTTGGTTGGCATTGGAGATCTCAAGTCCAAGGCGAACAATTGGTAGAACCATTGCAGTACCGGTAGCAACAGTCTGAGGGAAAATGGCATTGGAAAGACCGAATGCGGCCCCAATTCCCCCATAGAGTTTTTTTATTCGACGCCCTTTAAAGCGGTGGAGATTGAAGCGTAGATCTGTGGTGAGGAGATAGCGGGAGAAGAAGGCACTATCTGGTGGATTTTGAATTGCCATGCTTTCGTAATCATAACGCCCTCCTAAGGACCAACTGATTGTTGAGGAGATAGGGCGGTTATAAGATAGTTCTAGCTGAAATCCTCTGCGAGCTCCAAGTTGATCTGGTGTTATATTGCTATTGCTCTCTCTTAGTGCCATCGAAAGGGTTCCGCGGATTGATAGTGAGTGGATTGGATCACTTTGATCGTAGAAAGAGCGAGAGGAGAATCGCCCATGATCACTCTGTTTAAACTTTTTTTGTCCCTCCATTTCAGAGGTATACTTGGCAATTTGGCTCCAAATGGCAGTGGGTGATTGCTCGTAGGTAATCATACCTCCTTTACTGAAAGGTACTTTGGCATCTTGTGCCACCGGAGTCCAAAGAGAGTATTCACGGTTAACCTCCAGCACTTTTGCTGCCAAGCTAAAGTCGGGAGAGGAGAAAATTGATCTTTGGCCAAGGGCAATTCCCTGTAAATTTCCTCGCCTAATGATAAAGCTCCTCTGATTTTTAGAGACCATCTGTACTACAACTAGCTCCTCGCCTCGTAGAGAGAGGGAGGAGATTATGAGGAGAGCTGTTAGTAATAGATAGCGCATAGTATTATTCTACAACTGGTTGGTTAGGGAAGTAAACTAAGATCAGGATCGGATTGATTTAGCAGTAAGCGAGGGAAACAAAAGGGAAGCTACTTTCTACGTGCGTAAATGGCAAACCGTCTGGGTGCATCAAACCCCTCAACAGTACGAGTTGGATCGTTAGGGTCGAGAAAGTCAGATAGTGATCGATGGGGTGGGGGACACCATCTAGTAAGGCGTTGCTCCTGGGGTGTGAGTGGAGTATCGGCCAATACTTCAATCTCCTTAAACTTACTCTTCTTCAACCAGTTAATCATGCAGGAGATGGTGGGAATAAACCAGACGTTACTCATTTGAGCATAGCGATCAGGTGGAAAGAGGGCATGAGGTGTCTCTCCTGGAATACCAATACTCTCTAAAATTAGCTCCCCCTTGGGGCGTAGTGCTTGGTAGATATCCGTTAACTGCTGAATCGGATGGCGGTGATGATAGATAATACCCATCGATAAAATTGTGTCAAAGAGCTGTCCCATCATTGGTAGATGATCAATTCCCATCTGATGGTGGTGGAGTTGGTTGATCGGGGCAAAGTGATTTATTAGATGGAATTGGGCGTGGCAGTGCCATACTGGATCAATTCCTAAAACCAGTTCGGGATTTTTGGCCAGCATTCGAAACATATAGTAGCCGTTACCACATCCAATATCCAAAACCAGCTTACCGGAAAGGTCTCCTAACACCTGATCAATACGATCCCACTTCACATCTGAGCGCCACTCTGCATCTAGCTCAACTCCCATCAAATTAAAGGGGCCCTTTCGCCATGGAATTAGCTTTGTTAGAGACTCCATAATCTGCTGATGTTGGGAGGATGAAATATCAGCAGGAGAGCCGATGGTGACGACTGACTGATTAAATTGAGCTGAGGTGGCCCTAATTGCCGGTAAACTCTCTAACAGTTCTACGTAGTGTTCCCGCCCCTTGGTCCGCTGTTTGATTTCAACCGCCAGCTCCCTCTCCAGTGCCGCTATATCATGCTTACCCTTTTTACAGTAAGGAGCAAGGGCACTAAGGGAGGGAGTTAGGTATGACACTATTTAACCGCCACAAAGGAGGCAAAGTTGTACCACTGAAACATGGTGTCATAGTGAGTAAAGCCACTATCTTTTAGCAGTTGGTGTTGCTCCTTGATCGTGAGCGGGTAGAGACTCTGCTCTAGGGCCTCCTTTTTGCGCTCAATCTCTCGCTCAGTATAGCCATTTCGGCGCTTAAAATCATAGTAGAGAGTGGTAAAAATATTCTCAATCTTTTCACTTGGCCCTTTGATCTTCTCACTTAAAATTAGTGCTCCTCCCGGTTCTAGTGTTTGCCAGATCTTAGTTAGAAGCTTTTTCCGCTCATTTTTAGGAATAAATTGGAGCGTATAGTTCATAATTATCAGTTGGGAGTGGTGAGGAAACTGATATGAGGTTAAATCATCGCATGTTAGTTGGAGTAGATTCGAGGGGATGGTTGCTGCTAGTTTGTCTTGACACTTACTTAACATATCAGGTGAGTTGTCCACCCCAATAAAGCAGTGATGGTTACAGCTTCGGTTAACATTTAGCAGTTGGTGCAGTAGTTGGATAGTAGAGCCAGTAGAGCAACCAAGATCATAGATGGGGAGATCGGGGTTAAGCTCTAGTTGTTGAGCGATCTCACCAATTATTCGATGGATCTCCTGATAGAAGGGAATTGAGCGTTTGGCCATATCGTCAAAACAGTTGGCCACTTGCTGATCAAACACAAATTTGTCAACATGGTAGTTATCACCTTGAAATAGCCTATCTTTGGTCACTGATCATATTCCTAACTATACCATCATAAAATGGTTGATTATTTTGATGAAAATTGCCATCTTTGCGTCTATTATCTACTGGATAAATTAGCAGAAAGCAAAAATTTGCGTTGAGTCACAAAACTAAAAAAGAGAGTGTATTTCATGAGTGATTTTTTCAAACAGTATCAACAACATGTTAAGCAGCGATCAGCACAGGGAATTCCCCCTCTCGCTCTTACCGCTGAACAGACAAAAGAGGTTACTTTACTGGCCCGCCAAGGAGATAGTGGACGTGATGATCAGCTAGCAAATTTACTGATTGATCGAGTTAATCCTGGTGTTGATCCTGCTGCAGCGATTAAAAGTGATTTTCTGTTGGAGTTGGCCCAAGGCAAGAGTAAGTTTGCTCCGATCTCAGCTGAGCGGGCAATTGAGTTGTTGGGAACGATGGTCGGAGGATATAATCTCGATGCTCTAATTAAAATTATGAGCAGTTCGGATCGTGGCCATGCTGGTCTGGCCGCAAACCAACTAAAAAAACTTCCACTGGCAATTTCTATCTTTGAACAGATCGAGAGTATCGCCACAGAGGGAGATAAATTGGCACAAGAGGTTTTGGAGTCATGGGCCAAAGGGGAGTGGTTTACCTCACTACCAGAAGTTCCGTTGAAGATGGAGTGTATTGTCTACCGAGTAGATGGTGAGATTAATACTGATGACTTCTCTCCAGCTTCCCAAGCATTTACTAGAGCAGATATCCCGTTGCACTCACTATCTATGGGAGGGGCACTCTTTACTGATGGCCCCAGTCAGATAGCTACCCTGAAAGAGAGTGGCTTGCCAGTCGCTTTTGTTGGGGATGTAGTGGGTACAGGCTCTTCTCGCAAGTCCGCTTGCAACTCTCTTCTCTGGCATATTGGTGAGGAGATTTCCTATATACCAAATAAAAAGCGCCGTGGGGTGATCCTAGGTAACATGATTGCACCGATATTTTTTAATACTGCTGAGGACTCTGGAGCGATGCCAATTGAGGCTGATGTTTCCGCCTTGAAAAGCGGGACTAAGATTTGTGTTCTACCTCATGAGGGAAAGATCTTGGGTGAAGATGGTGGAGAGTTGACCACATTTTCTGTTCGCCCGAATACACTGCTAAATGAGTATCGTGCTGGTGGCCGAGTTCCACTAATTATCGGTAAGCAGCTAGTAGAGCGGGCGCGAAACTATTTAGGGTTGGGATCATTAGAGGAGAGTGGCATCTTTGTAAATCCAGATAATCCCAAGAGTAAAAGTGGGCAAGGATACACTTTGGCCCAGAAAATGGTGGGAGTGGCATGTGGCACAAAAGGGGTATTGCCCGGAACGGCTTGTCTACCTAAGATGACGACTGTTGGCTCACAGGATACTACTGGCCCGATGACCGCCAATGAGATGACTGAGCTTGCCTGTCTTAAATTTAATGCTGACCTAGTGATGCAATCGTTCTGTCATACTGCTGCCTATCCCAAACCAAGTGATGTCGAGACCCATCGAACTCTTCCTAAATATATCGATCAGCGTGGTGGAGTAGCTTTACGGCCAGGGGATGGAGTAATTCACTCATGGTTAAACCGGCTGCTGGTGCCCGATACTGTCGGTACTGGTGGTGACTCACACACCCGCTTCCCATTAGGAATCTCCTTTCCGGCCGGTTCCGGCTTGGTGGCATTTGCCGCCGCCCTTGGGGTGATGCCTCTAGATATGCCTGAGTCAGTACTAGTTCGTTTTAAAGGCGAGTTGCGGCCAGGAATTACCTTACGTGACCTAGTTAATATGATCCCCTATCAGGCAATTCAAGAGGGGTTGTTAACAGTTGAGAAAGAGGGAAAGAAAAATGTTTTCTCTGGTCGCATCTTGGAGATGGAGGGACTGCCCAATCTAACTGTTGAGCAAGCCTTTGAGTTGACAGATGCGGCAGCAGAGCGTTCTGCCGCCGCTGCTACCATCAAGTTGGGGCGTCCCTCGGTAGAGGAGTATCTACGTTCGAATGTAGCATTAATGGAGGCGATGATTGAAGATGGTTATCAAGACGCAGACACTTTGCGAACGAGAATAGCCGCTGTTAATCAGTGGTTAGATTCAGGCCAGCAGTTAATCAGTGCTGACAATAATGCCGAGTATGCAGCAGTGATTGAGATTGATTTAAATGATATTGACCAGCCAATCCTGGCCTGTCCCAATGATCCCGATGATGTAAAAAAACTTTCAGAAGTTGCTGGCCGTAGTGTTGATGATGTTTTTATCGGTTCTTGTATGACTAATATTGGCCACTTTCGAGCAGCTTCAACCTTGTTGGAAGGGGCCGGCTTCTCTAAAACACGACTTTGGATCTGTCCTCCCACCAAGATGGATAAAAATCAGTTAACTGTTGAAGGCCACTACTCAATCTTCGCAGCAGCTGGCGCTAGGATAGAGATTCCAGGCTGCTCTCTCTGTATGGGGAACCAAGCTCGAGTTGCTGATCAAGCAACTGTTTACTCCACCTCGACTCGTAATTTTAATAACCGGATGGGGAAAGGGGCACAGGTCTTCTTGGGTTCTAGTGAGTTGGCAGCAGTAGTTGCACTCACCGGGCATCTCCCCTCGGTTGCTCAGTACTTTGAGTTAGTCCAGGGGAAATTAGCAAAAAATAGCGCTGAGATCTATCGCTATTTAAACTTTGATCAGATTAAAAACTATACACTTAGCTAGACCTAATTTGGGTTAAAGCGTAATTTAGAAAAGGGTGTCACTATGAAAGAGAAAGTTTTAGTTACTGGAGGAGCGGGGTACATTGGCTCTCATGTTGTTAAGTTGTTAGTCGATGCAGGTCATGACGTTGTGGTCTATGATAATTTAAGTACAGGATATCGTTCTGCGGTACTTGAGGCAAAACTGGTGGTTGGAGATGTGGGGGACTGTGAAAAGCTTGACGCTACCTTCAGTGATGAAAATTTTACTGCGGTTATGCATTTTGCAGGCAGTATCATTGTCCCGGAATCGGTAACGGACCCGATCAAATATTACATTAACAATACTACCAACTCCCTCTGCCTGTTGGACTGTTGTGTTCGGCATGGAGTTAATCGCTTTATCTTCTCTAGCACCGCGGCCGTCTACGGTATGGGCGGAGAGAGTGGAAGTGTGTCCGAAAGCAGCCCAGTCAATCCGATTAATCCCTACGGTCGCTCCAAATTAATGACAGAGTGGATATTAGAGGATCTTTCACGCAGTAACTCAAATTTTAACTTTATCGCTCTTCGCTACTTTAACGTAGCAGGTGCAGATCCATCAGGAAAGTTAGGGCAACGGGGGCCAGAAGCTACCCACCTAATTAAAGTAGCACTGCAGGCTGCACTGGGGGTGCGTGAGCATATGGAGATCTTTGGTGCAGACTATGATACTCCTGATGGAACAGGTATTCGTGACTACATTCACGTTCTCGATCTGGCCCAGGCCCATCTGGATGCATTAAGTTACTTGCGGGATGATGGTAACTCTCAGATTCTTAATTGTGGTTATGGGCGTGGCTTCAGCGTTCGAGAGGTTATCTCCATGGTGAAGCAGGTGTCGGGAGTGGATTTTAAGGTTATCGAGAGTGAGCGTCGCGCCGGTGATGCCCCCTATCTAGTGGCAATTCCAGATCGACTTGAAGATCTCTTAGAGTGGCGTCCAAAGTATCGTGACTTAAAGTGGATGATTGAAACAGCTTATAATTTTGAACAGGGGATCGATCAACTTTCATGATCTACCTAGACCACGCGGCCAGTACTCCAACATCTTCTTTGGCCAATAACTTATTAAAAAATTTGTGGGCCAGCGAATATGCAAACCCGACCGCCACTCATCGTAAGGGCCGAGAGGGGGCGGAGCTAATTAATCAGGCCCGTCAGGAGATTTTATCAGTCTTAAGTGATAGTACTGGTAACTTGATTTTTACCTCATCTGCCACTGAGAGTAATAATACCATTTTGCAGGGGGTCTCATTAAGTCGTGGGGATGAGGTGATCTTCTCTCCCGCTGATCATCCGAGCATTACTAAGCCTCTAATGCGATTGGCCGGTAGACTCGGTATTAAACTTATCAAAATTGCCCTCGATGGCGATGGACGGGTTGATCAAGAGGGATTTGAACAACAGTTAAGCGAGAAAGTTAGGTTGGTTGTATTGACCCAGGTCAACAATAGTAGTGGCCATATCTATCCGGTCAGTGAGTTGGCCAAAATTGTGAAGGGGATTAACTCTAAAGTTCACCTGCATGTAGATGCGGCCCAAAGTTTTACCAAGCTCCCATTGGATCTATCAGATCATTTGATTGATAGTGTTGCTATTTCAGCTCATAAAATGGGAGGACCTTGTGGTATCTCAGCTCTCTACTATCGTTCAGGTGTAGAGTTTTCTCCACTATTGTGGGGAGGGGGACAGGAGAGTGGATTGCGCTCATCGACACCAGCAACTGTTTTGATTGCCGCCTTTGCTGCTGCAGTTAAGGAGGCGAATTTAAAGTGTCAGCAGGAGTTCCAAAGAGTGCAAGAGCTAAGTAACCAAGTGAGAGATATACTATCAGGTGAGCTAGGAGAACGAGTGATCTTTCCATTTTTGGGGAGCGATATTTCACCTTATATCGTAACTATGCTTTTTCCAGGTTTGGCAGGGGATATGTTGTTGCGTTACTTGGAGCGAGATGAGATCTATCTCTCGTCAACTTCTGCCTGTTCTGCCCCAAGTCGTGGCACCAATCCAGTGTTAGCCTATTTGGGAGTAGAGGAGAGGTGGCACAACTCAGTCTTACGCTGCTCCTTTGGGGCTAGTAGTAGTCAGCAGGAGGTGACAACATTTTGTTCTCATCTGTTGCAGAATCATCGCCGTCTCTTCTCGTTAATGGCACGGTAGGAGATTACAATGTACCAAACAATCATTCTTAATGTAGACGAATTATGGCTTAAGGGGAAAAACCGATACCTCTACTATCGAGCGCTGAAAGAGCATGTACGCTATGTTGTTAAACAGGAGCACCCTGGAGACTCCTTTAGTTGTCGTAATGAGAGTCAACGGCTGGTACTGATCTCAGACGATCAACCATTTTCTAATCAGACTCTCGAACGGTTAACATGTGTGCCGGGGATATTTTCCATCGTTCCGGCCAAGCGTTTGCCATTGGATCTAGCGGCGGTAGTACCCGCTTTAAAAGAGGAGTTAAAAGATCCGGGCCAGGGCAAAACTATGACCTTCAAGGTTTTTACTAAAAGATCAGATAAGAGTTTCCCCCAAAACAGTATGGAGATTTCACGGCTGGTTGGAGGTTACATATTAAAGGATTTTCCTTGGTTGAAGGTTGATATTCACCGGCCAGAGATTGAGGTAGAGTTAAGGGTGCATCAACATGCACTCTATTTATCGACGCGTAAATTGACTGGTGTGGGTGGACTGCCCTGGGGAATGAGTGGCCATCTGGTCACCATGATTTCCGGTGGTTTTGACTCACCGGTTGCAAGCTATCTGATGGCCAAAAGAGGGTGTCGCCAAAGTTTTATCTTCTTTCATGCCTACCCCTTAGTTGGGGATGAGGTTCTGGATAAAATTAGGAGAATGGTAGAGTACTTGGCGCGCTATCAAAAAGGAGCAACACTCTATATCATCCCATTTGGTGATCTGCAGACCAAAGTAAGTGAGTTGATACGATTGGAGTATCGGACAGTAGTATTTCGCCGTTTGATGATTGACTGCGCAACGAAACTGGCTTCCGCCGTCAGTGCTCAAGCGTTGCTGACTGGAGACTCATTAGGCCAAGTATCGAGTCAGACCATTCACAATCTTGCCTTGCTGGACGGAGGCTCGACCATACCAATTTTGCGACCATTAGTCGGTTTAAACAAGATGGAGATTATTGATTGGGCCAGGAAAATAGGAACCCATGATATATCACTCCTTCCCCATGATGACGCTTGCGCCATGCTTTCGCCTAAGCACCCAGTGATTAAGCCGGATGTTCGCTATTGGCAACAATTTATTGAGCAAAATGATTTTAGTCAAGAACTAGATCAATGCTTGGCACAGGCGACAATTATTAATTACTAGTCCTATTCGATAAATTCCCTCTTTATCCATATGCGCTTGTCGTCTATCATATATAAAGTAATAATTTGTAGTTAGTTTGGAACGATAGTTGTAAGTATCTAATCTCTAACTCCATCCTCTACTCTTTATTTAGGGAGCGTAAATGACATTACTTGTTCGAACAACTCTAATCACAATTCTACTTGTTGTTACACTAAGTGGACACGCGGTAAATCGACTGCGACAAAATCAGTTGATTGGAAACATTATTAAAAATGCTTTAGAGAGCTACCACTATCTTCATCTTAAGGTCGGTGATGATCTATCTGGAAAGGCATTTGACCAATACTTAAAAAGGATCGACTTTGGAAAGCAATTTCTACTGGCCAGTGATGTTACCAATCTCTCTAAGTATAAGTTAAAAATGGATGACCAGTTACTCTCAGGCAAATTGAAATTACTAGAGGAGTCCAAAGTTATTATGGTGGAACGAATTCGTCAAATTGATGAATTCCGTAAAGCCTTCTTTAAAAAAGGGACTAGTTTTAACTCCAAACGGAGGCTGGAACTGGACTCAAAAAAACGAAAATATCTTGGCTCAATTAAGGAGTTGAATGATCTTTGGAGTCGAATTTTTACTTATGAAACGGTAGTTAGCTACCTCTCGTTAGAGGATGAGCAATCAGGAGAGAAGGATAAAGAGAAAAAGGGCAAACATAAAAAGAAGAAGATTAAGAAGAGTAAGCCGGTTAAAAAGATGAGTGTTAAGGAGATGAAAATCGAGGCTCAAAGATTAACCAGTAAAAAGTATCAACAACTATTTTCTCGACTGTTAAAAGATGATTATGATGACTTCGTTGAGAAATTTATGAATTCGGTTTCCACTGTTTTCGATCCACATACTACCTATCTTCCCCCCAAGCGCAAAGAGGATTTTGATATTGATATCTCTGGAAGTCTAGAGGGAATTGGGGCAGTTTTGCAGGAAGATGGCCTCTATATCAAAGTGGTTAAAATCGTTCCCGGTGGGGCCGCATGGCGCCAGAAGGATTTAGAGGCAGAAGATAAAATTTTGGCGGTAGCTCAAGGTGCAGGTGAACCGGTAGACCTCGTGGGGATGCGAGTTGATAATGCGGTTAGATATATCAGGGGTAAAAAAGGGACAGAGGTTCGTCTGACACTCAAAAAATCTGATGGCACTAGAAAGACCATCTCAATTATTCGTGATATGGTGCGAATTGGAGAGTCCTACGCCAAGTCATCTATTATTTTGCACAAGAAAAGTGGACACAAAGTTGGGTATATTCGACTGCCTAAATTTTATCGGGACTTTGGCGGTACAATGAGTCGGCGCAACTGCTCTGATGATGTACACAAGGAGATCGTTCGCCTCAAAAAGGAGGGGATTAAGGGATTGATCCTTGATCTGCGTGGAAATGGTGGTGGTGCATTAGAGGATGCTAGAAAGATGTCTGGCCTTTTTATTAAACAGGGCCCGATTGTGCAGGTGAAGGATCATACTGGTAAGGTGGATATTTTAAAAGATCGGGACGTTGCTATTGAATATGGTGGCCCCTTGTTGGTTTTGATTAACCGTTTCAGTGCTTCCGCATCAGAAATTGTGGCAGCGGCAATGCAGGATTATGGCCGAGGTGTTGTCGTCGGGGGGGAGTTCTCCCATGGTAAAGGAACTGTTCAGGCCGTTTTAGATCTGAATCAAGGGCCATTAATTAATATGATTGGCCCTAAAATTGGTGCTCTGAAGGTGACTATTCAGAAATTTTATCGAGTGACCGGCGGCTCTACTCAATACCGAGGAGTAACACCAGATATAATTCTTCCCGATGTATTCTCTGGAGTGGAGAATCGAGAGAATGATTTAGACTACTCTTTAAAGTGGGATGAAACTAGGCGGTTACGTTTTTCCAGATGGCAGGGCAAACCTTTGAATCTCAAAAAACTTGCAAGCAAAAGTAACAAGAGAGTTAAGAAGTCTAAGGGGTTGAAGCTGGTCAATCGCAGTCTTGCCTATATGGCAAAACGACGAAAGCAGACGGAGGTTACAATTAATCTTGCAAAAAAACGAATTGAAGATAGTAAGAATAAGAAGATGTTAAAAGAGTTTAAGCAGGACGAGGTTAATCCCGACCTAGTTGTTTCTCATTTTGAAAAATCATTGATGGAAGCAGAGGAGATTCGCCAAGAGGACCGTAAACAGTGGCAGGAGGATTTAAAAGAGCGCAAGAAAGAGTGGGTTGAGGGACTGCAACGTGACCCGGTATTGGAGGAGTCTCTTTTTATTATTGGTGATATGATATCCTAGATTAATAACGATTATCAGCGATGAGGGAAGTGTGAACGACAAGGTCAAGGGTAAAAAAAATATAGAGCAAGATGAAGGTATTGTTAAGGATACGATGGTAAGCAGAGTTTTTGCTAGCGTCTTAGACAAGATGCAGTTCTCCCAGACTCGGCAACTACCACCTGATGATGTTTTGGTTGGAGCGAAGAAAAAAAAGAAAAGGAGAAGTAAAAAGAGTGAGCCGTTATCACTGGATTTTTCTTCTGTGCCTAAACGCCGCTCCCGTCGCAACTATGGTGAAAGTGCCAATCAGCGGCGAGGGGGTAATATCAAAGTTACCAACCAGCAGCACTCAGCTGAGAGTGATACTCCTAGATCCCTTTTTGGTTCTCTTGGAAAGTTTATTAAAGATATCTTTAGTAGTTAGCGTTCAACCACCACTATCTTTTCTAACAATTGTCGCCCTCTAAATTGGGCATAGGATGGATGGGGTAGCATCTTTGATCCTGTTACTACCATGTAGACTGGTAACTGTTGTAGAGATATTACTACGTAGTTGCTCTAACTGCTCCCAATTTATTGTATAGTTTAACTTGCAGTAGACAAATCGGCCCAGTTTTTTGCGCTCAATTATTCCTCCCTGCTCTAATTGGCGCAGTTGCTGTGAGACGTTGAACTTTGTTGCATCTACTTGGGCCACTATTTCACCTACGGTAGACTCATTTTGGCAGAGCAGATGAATAATTTTCAACCGTAACTCACTGGATAGTAGGGAAAACAGTGTCGAAAGGTCCTTGTAATTATAGTGGTTGTGTTGTTTTATCTCTTGCATGTGATGCTCCAATGCTAAACTTATGCACAGCTACATTTCTACCTAGACATAACCTATATCGTGTAATATAGGTTATGTCTAGGTAAAGAGTGATAGTTACAATATAATAGTCATTTATATAGATAATATAATTGTTACAAGCTTGGGGGTTTCAAATCATATTGTCGAGTATGGTTAACAGATGAAAAGCAAAATACTTAAAGCAGTGCCTAATAACGAGGAGGGATCACTACATCCCGATGAGGACGATGCCCCCCTTTTTACTATTGGCATTATTGCTAAAATGATCGGGGTCTCAGTCCACACTTTGCGCCTCTATGAGAGCTCCGGTTTGATTGTTCCCCATCGGACTGACTCAAAAAGAAGAATCTACTCACGTAATGATGTGCGCCGGTTAAGCTCCATTCGCTATCTGATTGAGGAACGCGGTCTAAATCTAGCTGGAATTAAGATGCTACTCTCATTAATTCCTTGCTGGGATATTAAGGGGTGTAGTGATGAGGATCGTAGTAATTGCGATGCTTTTAGCAAGATGGTGGAGCCGTGTTGGGTTATTGCTAATAAATCTGATAAGTGCCTGAACGATAAGTGTTGGGAGTGCCCAGTTTATACCCAGTTTACCTCATTTCAAGAGATTAAAGGGCGGCTTAGCTGCTTAGACAAAGAAGAGGATGTCAGCAGTGATGATTAGTATGATCTCTGTTACGATGCCAGGTGGTGGCGTAACAGAAGAGGCAATTTACAAAGCTGGCCGTCTAATTTTTTGACGGCCCAATTTTTAATCAACAAAAATCTTATTCTAGCTAAGATAGCTTAAGTCCTTAATTCATAAGAGAAATACACCTATTCCCAACTGTTTAGTTGATGATCAATCTCTCCGTTGTGATTGGTACTCTTTTTGCAGTTTATAACTCTAAATGAAGTAGAAGCAGGGGATTAATGTACCTATTTGTTAGTTGGGAGATTTATGGTGCGAGAGCTGTTCCAACATTTTATCAGCTACAAGTTATCACTTATATTAGTGGTTATCTTGGTGAACTGTGCACATGCTGCTATTCCAGAGGAGAGCAGCTCAGTTAAGGCTGATGCCTCAATGTATTTCAATGGTGTTGAGAGTGATCAAGAAGAGGCCAGAGTACTAGGGGTTGAACTTAACTTTCAGTTAAAGCAAAAAATTGATAGTGAGCTATCCATGGAGTTGGATGGAGGACCATTCTTTGAATCAGGGAGTTATAACTCTACTCTCTCCTTAGATGAGTATGCTCCTAGATCTGATATTAAAGTTAATCAAGCACAACTTGTATGGAAGCCATTTGCCGTTACCGATCTTCGTGCCGGTCTATTAAATCAGTCTTGGATGGAGTCACCACTATTATTGGGAAGAGTTGCTTTTCCAACTGCCTACCAGCAGTTATACCTTTATCGCGGCAATTTAAATTTTCAAATATATATGATCTATACTCAGTCGATCCCTAATAATCGTAATCTCTCTAACCGTATGGGAGAGATCAGTGAGGGAACACCATCTTTAATGACTGAAAGCTTAGGTGTTAAAATGTGGGGGGAGCAGCTGAAGTTTAAGATGCATTTATCCCACTTTAATTTTTCCAATCTATCTCATGCAACAGCAAGCAAATCACAATTTTTGGGCAACTCCGTTTTTGGTTTGGCCGGTAATGCAGAATATCTATATAGCTTTAAGGGATATAATCTGATGAGTAAGCTGGAGCATCCACTGACTAGTGAGTGGAAAGCGGTATGGCATGGGGAGTATCTCTATAACTCTCAAGCACCTAATGGTCGCAATAGTGGTTATATGGGGAGTCTTGGGTTGCAGGATAAAAAATTTATGTTGCAGCTGGGTTACTACTACAATGAGAGTGACTCCTCACCAGCATACTACAATGATGGTAAATTGGGACATAACAATATGAAAGGGGTCTTGACTGCTTTAAGCTTTTTTCAACTTAAACCTAATTTTGATCTACATTTAAAATATTTCTTACGTCAAAAAATAAAAGCTTCTTCTTACCAGTCAGATGGTGGGATGATAACTTTAACTATGGTGCGCCACTATGACTTTTAAAGGAGTAATTAACATTCTTCTTTTAGTTATGCTCCTAGCGGCCGGGTGTTCATCTGACGTTGAGGATCGAAACCAGCAAGCCAGTAATTCTGCATTTACAGTAGACATGATTAGTAGTGTCGAACTGGCCGATGAGCAGGGTAGTGGGATCTGGGGATTAAAAAACAGTAAAATTGTAAATATCAAGGCGTGTTTAAAAGATCGTGCTTTGGGCCAAGCGGTAATTGATCAACCATTTTTGATCTCTGGTGGAGTTCAAGGAGAGATAAAAGCAGTAACTGATATTAGTGGATGTCTATTTTGGGAAGAGCAATTTGAATTTAACTATCTAGCTGATGAGAGCTATCTGCTGTTTGAGCGTAAAATAAGCAGTGTTGGTAATTATTCTGGATATGAAATTTTAAAACTGGCTTTGAATCCATGGAGCGCTTCACCTATTATTGATGCTCGCGATGGTAAGCAGACAGTTACATCATTTTTACGTGAGAGTGAGCAGATGAGTTCATCTCTTACTATTAGAGAGAAGAGTAATCTACTACTTGATGATGTTGCAGTATCATTCATCGGTGACTCGGTTGACTTTTCTGGAACTCCTCAAGTGAAATTAAAATTGGAGCTTGTTCCTAAATTAGTTCGAGTTGGCTTACAAGGAAATATTATTCATGAGAGTTTGACTAAGGGGCTGTTTGCCGTGAAGTTGCGACTTTTGGAGCGTGAACATGGATCTGAGCAACGTATTACACTGGCGAAATATCAAGGCGAATTAGTTATTAGTAAAGGCTCACTACAGGGTGAAGTTACGATGGAGTTGGAGCGGAGTTTTAATCATAATTCGATTATTGAGTTATTAATTGAGATGGTTCCCCTGCATGGTCCGGAAGGGTTAACTTCTGAGCAGGGATTGCTGTTAATTAGTTTGGACAGTGGTAAGAGTAGTGGGAAACTGCACTCCATCTCTAAAGATGAAGTAACCACCATTAAGAGTGTTGATCTTGAGAGTAGAGACCGTGAGGGGAGTAAGCAGCTTGATGTATTAACCTTGGATATAGTAAAAATTCATCCAGGTGTCTTTGAGGATAATAGCAATAAAGGCGTTGTTCGTCGTAGAATGGCAACGATCAATATCTGTCTTAAAGAGAGTATCTCTCCACGAGTATTAAATGATCAGGATTTTACTGTCACTCTGTTAGACAGTAACCAGCAGGTGGTGGATCAGAGTGTGCAATCGGTTGATCTTAATGGTTGCATTGAGTATCGTCCCTGGATCTCATTTAACTATACCCATGCTCGTAAGTGGTATCGCTATCACTTACAACTAAGTGGAAAGGGTGGCCTTTATAATGGTATTGAGCAAAAACGGGATATCTATATCAATCCATGGCAAAATGATGATAGTTTTGGAATTGATGGAACCGTCGGAAAACCACCTCAGGGACAAGAAGACGAGACCAGAATTATAATCGATAAAATTTCTTACTCCCATTTAGGCAATGCTCGGGATAAATTTGATCTAGATAAATTCCTAAATCTAGCTTTAACTAAACGCTATGAGATAACGTTCTCTCCTCAATTAGAGAATTTTAACTTCTCAAAGGGTGAAAAAGAGTTAACTTCACTGACTTTTGGGAAGTATAAATTGCGTGTTTTGATTCTTTCTCCCAAACGGACCAATTCGGATCAAATTTACTCCACGTTACAAGATTTTAATATTGAGGATTATATTGTGCTCTCTGGTAGCGAAGTTCCTGTTACGATTGGGGCCAATGGGTTGATTCAAAAGACATTGAGTTTTCCACTTTGGTTCAGTGAATTATCGATGTTGATTTTGAAAAATAAATTGTTAGTTGAGTTGGTGCCGGATGATACAGATTCTAATATTCTACCTGCGGCGGTTTTGGCACGTTTTCAAGGTTCTAGTAACGCTTTAACTGGTATGACTCAGAAGATCGATTTGGCCAAAGAGTCGATTATTAATTTTAGTTACAACCTTAGTAAAGAGGTAACCGAACGGTTAAAGTTAAGTCGAGTCAGACATCAGATGCAGAATAACTTGCCGTCAACCTTGGAGTTGTTTCATCAGGAGCTAAGTAGATTGGATGATTTAGCAGAGGCAACTCATCGAACAGAGTTTATCAATATCTTTGAACTTAACCAGCAGTATGGGATTAATTTTACAGAGAGCAATTTAAAGGGATTTGTTAAGCGAAAGGATAATAAAGAGCTAAAGGAGCTATGTAGTATTTTCTATCGCAAGCCAGGAAGCTTTTTGATGGGCAATGGGGTGACTTATGGTTGGTCATCTGGAAGTAAATTATTACGTTGTCAGCGTAACCCACTTCTTTATTTGGAGATTCATAAGAGTGAACATGTGGAGGAAATTAAATCAACTCCGGTTATTGTGCCTGAGCTATCTCATCAGAGTACGTTGAATGTTACTGATGGTTTCTTTATTGCTTCTACTCATGCTCAGATGAAGTCAAGCTTGCAGTGGAACGCTGTTCAGACAGAATTTGGACTTGGGCTCAGTAAGTTTATTGGCATTGGACCAAGTGTTAGCGTTTATAATACTCATGTGGCCCAGGAAGGAAATGAGGAGCGTCTAATGGATATGCGACGTTATTCCACTAATATTACCAGTAACTTACTATATGAGAGCCTTGGTCTCTCATTTCAGGCGGCGGTACAAAAGTGTCTATTGGTTTCAGATCGTATGCCCCATATTAAAAAGAACAAGCAGTCTTGGTTGAGTAAAATAATTGTTGGTGAGGAGGATAAGCCTCGTTGGTGGGTCAATGGCAAGTTGGTGAACGAGAGACCCCAGAGCAAAAAATTACATATCTGTTTAGATACCCCTGTTGAAGAGAGAGTTGATGAGGAGTGGTTCTTTGTCATGGCAGAAGAGCAGAAATCAAAACAGTTACTTGACCGTAGTGAGGCTGAGTTAAATGAGTTTACCTTTACTATTCGCGGAAATAATAAGTTTGAGCGTTTACGTGACTTTTTTCAAGCAAAAGAGGGATTAAAAATTATCAGAAGTGTTAAGGATATAGAATTAGTTGATCGCTATCAGAAGATGTTAGATAGAGGATCGGTCTTTGAATTTAATGAACTCTCCTTGGATGGGTCTGTTCCAGGACTACTGACAAGATAAAAAAATGCCAGGCTTTTAAAAGCCTGGCACATATAGTCTCAGAATAAATTTATCTAATTTAATTGGCTGGCTTATACCAGCAGAGAGGTCGAATACCGACTTCATCGTAGGCGCTACGAGAGCAAACACCTAGATTGGCATCATCATTACTGACATCACTATAGGCATCAGCATGGCATAGGGCCGCTTGATAATAGGTATCTAGACGACACTGAGCTTTGGGATGGCTATGGTTGGTCTTTTTTACTACTTTCGGGTCAGGAGTATCAAATTTAAGTTCAAGATTGCCGCTGGAGAGAGCATTAAATAGATTTGCCAGGGACTTACCAGCCATTGCTGTTCGATAGCAGACTGCCTGTTGTTCTAAATTATCAAATGCCTTATCACATGTGGTCGTTACAACAAGATCAATCTCCATTGTCTTAACTATCTGTTGGTTGTTATCGTTCTCATAGTATTTTCGCATACACTTCATATTTCCAAAATAATCTGATTGCCCTTCATTGGAGGCCCAACTTGCAGACCACCAACTCTTCTTTTTCGGAGCACCACCTAAGTGGTGGCCGAGTTCATGACAGGCAACCAAGGCAAAGCCATCAGGTGAAACTGCTTGATGACGGGCCAGACCACCAAACATGGAGATTGACCAGCGAGAACCACTCTGCTGAGCATAAGCATTAACTGTTCCATTGGTCCAATCTCGGCTGATTACCAACTCTTTTCCTTGCTCTTCAATAATTGGAGAGTATATTTCACTTATGCGATCAAGGATGGAGTTAAACAACTCTTCTGTCATCTCTGTATTGTCTTTATTGTCCACACCAATCCACAGATCATTTTTTGCAACGATACCTGTTTCACCGTCCTGGTCACAAGCGAAAGTGGGAACAGAAAAGGTTATTATGAGGGACACAACTAGCAATAGGTGGTTGATTTTCATACTCTCCTCCTTGAAGTACTTTTTTGAATAGGACCATCTTGTCCTTTTATCCTTTATGGTAGTATTCTCCAGTAAGTAGATCTGTTTGTCTATTTTGATTGATGGTTGTAAGAAAATGTTGGTGCGCTTAATGTCAATATGATTTAAGGAGTTCAGACAGTGTATAAACTTATATTTTTTGTTCCTCTCAAGCAGTGCGAAGAAGTTAAGAGTGCGATGTTTCAAGCGGGAGGAGGAAAGATCGGAAACTATGATTGTTGTAGTTGGCAGGTGGTGGGACAGGGGCAGTTCCGTCCTCTTGGTGGCAGTAAACCCTTTGTTGGCGAGCAGGATCAGATTGAGCAAGTCACAGAGTATCGGGTTGAGATGGTCTGTGATGACGGAGTGTTAAGGTCGGTTATTGCAGCAATGAAGTTCACCCACCCTTATGAAGAGGTGGCATATGATGTCATTAGATTGGAAACAGTTTAAGCGTTGGATTTACTTGATGGTTAATGTCTTGTATCTGGCTGGGATATTTAACTCTCTGTTGGCAGAGAGTATCGCTTTACCAGATCAAAATCCCGGTAATCAACTTCCTAAATCGGCCCCTCCTTCATCTTCCTCGGTAAATTCGAGTGTGGATAAACTTTTTAAACTACTACAACAGGAACATCATCACATTCAAGACATTTTCGGTGATGAGTTTGAGAAGTCTTTTGGCGAGATGGAACGTTTTTTCAAATCTCCCCAGGGCCAGGGATTTGAACAACTATTTAAACAGTTGAATCAGAAACGAGGAGTAGATAAGAATAGAACTTCCAACTGGCAAGAGTATGATGATCACTGGGAGTTAAAAGTAACAGTTGATCGAGAATATTATTCAAAGTTTGATGTAATAATTGAAAATGAGGCAGTTACGATTACTGGCAGTAGTAAAAGTGGGAAATCGAATAGTGGCTATTTTCGTCAGACCTTATCTCTTCCTGGCAATGTGGCAGTAGATCGTGCCAAAATTTCTCAAAAAGAGCAGGAGATTATCATCATTTTTCCTAAAAAAATGATTGAGTTAAAAAGAGCACTTCCATCTAAAAAGAGAAAGCCGAAGATTCCTTCACGGCGTACTCCTCTGGTGATTGAGGGCGTAACAATCTAATAACTAGATGGGAAATGGTGATTCAGTACGCTTTAACGTAATAATAAATGTACTATTGGCTTGATTCTCATCACAGATCAGAGTTCCCCCTTGAGACTCAATCATCTGACGCGAGAGGCTTAGCCCTATCCCCGTTCCCTTCCCTTTTACTTTAGTGGTAAAAAAGGGGTTAAAGAGCTGTTTATGTAGTTCGGGAGTGATTCCTTTTCCTGAATCTTGGATAATGATCGAGACACTCTCTGCTGTCTCCTCGATTTGTACTTTTATCCAGCGATCTTCGGGGCCATCTTTAATGGCATCAAAACTATTTTTAATTAGATTAAGTAGTACTTGAGATAGGCTGGTGGAGCGTCCTAAAACAACAATATTATGTGATAATATATCGGGGAACTGGATCGGGACTTTCTTTTCAACAAAAAGATTTTTGCAGAAAAATTCGGCGTCGTTTAGTACCATTTGTAGGGGGATTGGTTGTAATTTTGTATTGGCATCACTACGTGAAAGATATTGCATACTTTTGATAATATCGATCATCTTATTGCTGGAGCGTTGGATTAGCTCGATTCCTCTATCTGCTCCTTGGGTGTCACCGTTCTCGTGTGATTGGATTAATTTACTTATTCCGCCACGTAGAACGATGGCAGGATTGGACAGTTCGTGGCCAATCCCGCTTGCAAGCTCGCCAATATTGATCAGGTGGGTAGCACTCTCCATCTTTCTTTCTAATTGCTGATTGCGAATAGAGATGGATAGTTTGTCAACGATCTGGCCAAATAACTGCAAAAATTGTCTGCTGAGGTCGCGCTCTCGTCGCTTTAGAATGAGAAAGCCGGTATCAGGTAGATGAAATTGATAGAAAAAACTTTCCTGGTATTCACTACTGAGCGGCATCTGTTTAAGTAACTCTTCTCTCTCTCCTTGATCATCCAACTTGTTTTTTAGATGTTGATTGAAAAAGGCATCCATTGTAGTATCAACTTTGGGGGCACTAATCGTCTCCAATATTTGAACGGGCCCCTTGGAGATGGGATGATTACATAGGTAGATTCGTCCAGAGCGACAGTTAAGAATGCGAACAATTTGTTGAACGATGCGTTTAATCCATCGATCATCAACCCTACTATCGATAATTGATAGAGAGATTTCAAACAGAATGGTCAGCTCTTGATTGTTAATCATTATTTCTTATATTTCGCCCCCCGATTATTTCTTGATTATGTTCGGCAGATAACACAGGTCTTATTGTAAAATTCCAGATAATCATCTCCAGTATTTGCAATCTCTCCTAAGGCCGCAGCACCAAAGACATTATCTTGTCCGCCCGAAATAACTGCTAACTCTTCACTATATTTTTGCTCAAAAAAGAGAGAGCGGGAGATACAATCCATAAATACAATTCGTGATTGATCACTATTCTTGCCAGTAGCTAGATCGCGAGCCTGTTTCGCTCCCTCTTTTAATGATGCAATATTCCCAGTCATAATATGGACAAATGAGTTTTGAGGAACATTGCCAACACAGTTCAATTCGCCGCTGTCACCTGTAGTTATCGGGTCACGCACAATTACCTCGGTTCCCATTTTGGGGATGCCAAATGGATAGCCTTTCGCAATATCAAAGAAATTGTCCTTACCGATTGGCTGTGAGGAGTGTTGATTTACCACCTCTTGATATACGTCAAATGCTGGTTTGAAATCTATCTCTAAAATGGTATTGCCTTCTGATTTTGTTACTTGAAACGGGCCAGCTATCTTTTCCCAACCATGCTTGACTCCTAATGAGGTCTCAAGTGTAGTGGTGGCAAATACCACTGAATCTTGCATAATGTCTCCACCGATAAAGATTGATGGTTTAGGGATAAAATCGAGGGAGCCACACCCTCCTCCAAAGTAGTTATAGTTGAGCCCGTAATTGTTAAAAGTTGCTTCAATTACATCAGAAATAGTGGTGGCAAAGGCATCGATCAGCATAAAGACAGATCTGGTATTATTGGCATCTAGGTTCAGTTTTTCAACTTCGCTATCGATTTGCTCTTTTTTTTGTGAGATATCATTAATTGCACTTACAGTAAAACGTTGTTTAAAAGGTATACATACCGTTCCACTTTCAGACTCGCTCTCTCCACAGAAAACTTTAGGGAAGAATCCTCCCCAGACAACACTATTGACGTTGCCTAGCTTAAACTGGTCAAATTTTTGGTAAAGAGGTGAGCTAAACGTTGAAAAAATTAGTATTGAGTTGTACTCATCTGACTTATCTAATTGTTCCAGTAAACCTTTGATCTCCTCTTCTCTCTCCAAAATCTGATTAATTTCCATCAAGTGCATCTCCCTATAAGTTTTCTTAGTCGGTAAGTCTATTAACTACTTTAAGTTGTTGGTTTAGTGGTTATGTTACCAAGAGATGACTGATCGATAAACTAGGCAAAGTAGTTATTTCTTATTCCGATAGTTTCATTCAAGTTTTTTTCTGTTTGTCCGATTAGTATAGTCGGAGATCCTAATGGTGAGGATCTAGATTATGTTTTAACCTGTGGAGGTGGATCTATTAAGTCACGACACCTATTTGCAAGAGTGATATTTCCAATTTTACTTGTAATACCACTGATAACTTCACAACTTAAAGCGTTGGAGGCACCAAAAGATCATAAATTTGCCACTCCGCTACGTAAGTACTCAGTTATTATCACCGATGAGGGCTACTATCCTCAAGAGTTGGTAGCCTTTGCTGGTGAACGCCTTAAGCTCTTTGTTACCTCAACTAAAGATCGGGCCAGCTGTCTATTGATGCCGGATAAAAAACTGTTTCTGTCTGTAGTTAAGGGCAAGGTTGCCGAGGGTGAGCTGTTCTTTAATACTGCCGGAAGTTATAAATTCTACTGTCCGACAGGCAAAATCAAGGGAAAAATAACCATAATGCCCCGAAAAAACACAGTAGATCGCAAGGTAGCTTCGGAAAATATTGTTAATATTTGGCTTCCAAAAGACGATGAGTAGTCAGGTTATTTTTTTATTAACATGCCTATTAATTGAGTTATAGCGAGGATTTGGATAATGTCCGTTTTTGATGATGCCATTGAAACCTTTCTAGCACCGATCAAGGATCTGCTAGCGAATGATAAGGTGTCAGAGGTGATGATTAATGGCCCAAATCAAATTTTTATTGAGAGTGGTGGTTTGATCTATAAGACTCCGAATACATTTCCTGATGAGGAGGCACTGGTCTCTGCTATGCGAGCGATTGCTCAATCTGTCGGTCGAGTAATTGATGATGAGAACCCCCGCCTGGATGCCCGACTTCCTAATGGGTCCAGAATTCATGTGGTGCTACCACCGATGGCAAAAAATGGAACAACGGTTGCTATTCGTAAATTTTCCAAAGAGGAGCTGACACTTAAAGATCTAATTAATTTTGGATCACTCTCTCCAGCAGGAGCGCGTTTTTTAGATATCTGTGTCTACCTAGGAAAAAATCTTTTAGTTTCCGGGGGGACTGGGTCTGGTAAGACAACAATGTTGAATGTGTTAGGTGGACGAATCCCTAAAACTCAGCGCCTGATTATTATCGAAGATGCAGTCGAGCTACAGATCTATGCTGAACATGTAGTACAGTTCGAAGTTCGTAAAGATAATCCCAAGGCTGAGATAAAGGGAGTCTCTATTCGAGATCTTGTTGCCTCTGCTATGCGATTGCGTCCCGACCGTATTATTGTTGGTGAGGTACGAGGGGAAGAGGCACTAGATCTGATTCAAGTTATGAACACGGGACATGATGGTTCGATGGGAACTGTTCATGCTAACAGCCCGACAGAGGCGTGTACTCGTTTGGAGACACTCTGTTTAATCGGTGATACCAAAATCCCGCCGGATGCAGTTAGAAAGATGGTTGGAAGTGCAATGCAGTTAATTGTTCAGTGTGTGCGTTATCACGATGGAGGTCGACGAGTCTCCCATATTTCAGAGATTGTTGGAATAGATACTCATGGTCGCTATATTGCCAAGGATATTTTCCGTTGGGTTCAGACGGGCAAAGATCCAGAGAGTGGTCGTCTGATCGGAGAGATGGTCCCCTGCGGTTATCTACCTAGCTTTTTTGATGATATTGTTGTTAATAAGCTGCCATTTCCTAAGAGTAGCTTCATTCCACCCGATTGGATGAAGAAAGTTATGAAAGAGGCAGCATAATATTGGGGTTGTCATAGGATACCTAGAAGGTGAATTATGAACAGCAAAAGAGAGCATAATATTTTATCCCGTGGTAGGGAAAAAGAGCAGGGAATATTTAATTCCTACCTTGATTGTTCTTTGGCCATCTCTCTTCTACTTTGGGGGGGACTCTACCTAACAGATCGTACCTTTCTACCGGATAGTTTTTTCCTCTCCACATTGGTGGTTACAAATTTTATCACTTGGTCAGTGGGAAAAATCTCCTTTTATAAGGAGTTGGGTGTTTATACTCAACTCTTTTTTCTATTACAAATTACCCTGCTGGTAGGTATGGGAGTTGAATACCACAGTATTTCCGCCTTGGTACTGGCACTCTTTCCCACAGTTTTTGGTGTGCATCACATGTTGATGCATAAAAGAAAGTCGGAGTACGGTCCACTAGTAGATGGTGCAGTACTGTTATTGATTACAGTGGGAGTCTATATCTACTGGCAAGAATTTTTTCACTCTAATCTGCTGCTCAACCGCGACGGAATGTTTCTCTTCTCGGCCCTTTTGTGGGGGTTGGGAATGATCTATGCTGCTGATGGATATGGGCTACAGTTAGTGATGCGGAAAGGAAAACAAGCATCATTTCCAAGAGAGAGTGAGAGTGATAATCGTCTCTTCTTCCATGATATAATTAACCATACCCACGGTTTACAGCTATTTTTACGGGGACGGGTAGATCAGGAACAGGGAATTTCTGCGATTGAGTGTGGGTTGATTGCCAATGATATTGAGTTGATGCAGGCTCAGTTGCAAGATCATTTTGGCTATCGGCACCGCAATCTTGCCAGTGATACTGTAATACAGCCATTTGCTCTATTAAAATCAGATGTGGAGAGTATTATCTCAAATTTTCTTCCTTCAGATCGAGTAGAACTAGAGATCATTTTTAAGTCGCAAAGTGAGGTGCCGGACTACCAACCAACAGTGGTACCGATTACTTGGATTAGTAATAGAAAGAGTGAGGACGTTGTAACTCAGCGAGGTAGCGCACTACACATTCCCTCATTCATCAGAATTCTAACTAATCTGGTGAAGAATATCAGTGACGATAGAAGTAGATCTGTCCAGGTGATATTTTATGATCGGCCAGAAGGTCTAACAATCATCACCAAAAGCAGACTATTTCAGTCAGACTCTAGCTTAGAAGATGTCAGACGTGATGGAGTTGAGCATCTATTTAGTCACGAAGGCGATGGCACAAACTCTTCTGGCCTTGACAGAAGTAGTGGGCTAGGCCATGAGTCTATTGCTAAACTCTGCCAGGAGCAGGGAGGTAGTTTTGATTTTATCATTGAGGGTGAGTTCTGGGTTAACCAAGTCTTCTTACCAGACCAAAATAGTAGTGATAAAATATTAAATAAGTGGGCGGCATAAATTTAAGTGTTATCAGCACCCTAGATCTGATCTATAATCTTTAGTTAATGAGAGTTATTTATAGATTTTCTACTGGCCAACACTGTTGCCTTCTCCTTGCTTTAGTGTGTTTAGCGGTAACACATGGGGCCGCATATGCAAAATTTGTCGGTAACTACCGAACCAGCGCAGAGAATATTGGCAAAGGTGGCCAAGAGATAACAATTGGCGGAAGCTACTTTGAGACTCAAGGCTATTATGATGATCAAGGGGTCAATCACGTTATAGATCAGGGCAACTCCTTTACTCAGATCGACAGCACTCTCTCCCTACTCTATGGGGTTGGAAGTAGGTTCGATATTGAAATTGGTGGAGGCTATCGGATCAATAACTCAGTAGTGGAGGAGTTTGATAATAATGGGAATAGTACTGATCGTTATAATCTAAGCCGGGAGGGAGTGGAGTCCTACTACTTGGCCGGACTCTACTCATTTGCACCGATTAAGCGTTGGAATTTTGCCCTTTCTGCTCGTTATCTGCGCACTTCGTATGATAATACCGAGTATCTACCTGCAGATACCCTACCTAAAGATCAGTTGATTTTAGGAGATGATGGCAACTCATTTTCTTTCGGTTCTCATATCTCATACAATTTAAAACGTAACCATCGGGTAGGGGTCTCCCTCGTCTATCATCGTCCTCCCAACTATTTAAGTGATGAGCTAATCTACAATGTCGAGAGCGCTATGCCCTATCGGCACTTCACCTTTTTACTCGGTGTAGATGGTATTTTCTCGCTGGAGAGTGATGACTATGGGAGTGATCCGGCCAGCAAACCCAATATGACGGTGGGAAGTACTCATCTATATAACAGTATCAATCGTCAGAATGTGGCCCCCTATATCGGTGGCTCCTACGCTAGTGGCAGCTTTCGGATGCAGCTACTGCTGGCCAAAACCATGCAAGGAAGATCTACCGACGAAGGGGTGAGTGGCCAACTTAAGCTAATCTGGACCAATCGTGGAATAAGTCCAAAACAGCAGAAGGTCGCAAACTTTAAAGAGTACCAAGTGGAAGCGACAGTAATTAAGGTATCTTCTCAAGGAGCCTTTTTGCGGATTGACCAAGGATTAAGTGATGGTTGGGAGAAGGAGATGCGGGTTGATATCTATCAAAGCGGTTTCTTTGGTGGCAATCTGTTAGTGGCGACTGGAGTGATCTATCAGTTGGGCGGAAAAGAGTCAATTATCAAACTGACCTCTCAAATAGAGAAGGTAAAAATTGAGCGAGGTTTTACAGCAAGAGGTCACTAGTTTCAAATGTGATTTAGCTAAAAACTATATCTAAAAATAGGCAAGATGGGTTAGAATATAGAGAGAGTTAATACTAGGGAGTTTTTAATGAAAAAATATATCAATGCCCTGTTTATCGTTTTATCACTTTTGCTGGTAAACTCACTTTGGGCAAAGAGATTTGCCAATCAGTACTCCGAGTTTGAGTTGCCATCAGGATGGCAGTGTGCTTTAGAGGGGACTGAGTGGGTTTGTCAAAGTGTGAATAAAGATCGTCAAAAGGAGGCGATTATTATTCTGGCAGCAAAAATTAGAGGTGGTCAAGACTCGCTAGATCGCTATCAAGCATATTTAAAAAAGCAGAAAACCTTTATCCTTCCTGGTGGGAAGACCCAAGTTTCTGAGGCAAAGTACGCCTCAATGAAGGAGATTAATGGTCATCGTTGGGTTGATGCTCTCCATTTGGCCAGTGAAGTTCCAGGTTTCTACACTCGTTACCTTGCAACGGTCAAAGAGGATTTGGGAGTGGCAGTTACGTTATCAGTCTCCAAAGATCACTATGCATCTTATCAGACTATCTTTGACAAAATTGTCGCCTCCTTGCGGGTCTTCCGTCAGAAAAAGGTGGATATGACTGGCTTTAGTCTTAAGCGTAAGGAGGAGGATCTCTTGGATGACTCCACATTTATCGCTGATCAGGCTAAACGTTATGACATTTCAGGCAAGAAGCGTAAGCGTACCATCTTTGGTCTGCCTACCTCAGACTTTTTCCTCTACCTGGTTATTGCTGCGGTTGGTGTTGCCATGGCCGCGATGAAGATGCGTAATAAGGGCAAAGATAGTGGGGCCAAAGGGAAAAAGAAGAAGGCGAAGAAGAGATCAACTACCAAGAAAGAGTAATCAGAATAAAAGTATCAGCTTAAGTTAATATCTTGAAGGGAGCACCAAAGTATGGTGCTCCTTTAAACGCTCAAAATTTTGGTAGCCATCAGCAACTAATAAAACCTCAGTTCCGATCTCTCTTCCTACCTCTAGATCGTGAATGGTATCACCAATAAAAAGTGTCTGTTGGGGCGGAATTTTCGACTGGGCGATAAACTCATAAGCTCGCTCTAATTTGCTCATCGCCAGGATATCTTCTATTCCCCAAATTTTGTCAAAGAAGTGATCGATCTGATGGCGAGAAACTAGTCGGTTGACTCGGCCATGCTCTCCGGCCGAGAGAATTGACTGGGTGATCCCTTGGCGTTTTATCTCTGCGAGCATCTCAACAGTGCCTGAAAAAAGGTCTGCTTCAAGGGATCTACGGTCATACTGCTCAATAAAGTCATCGGCCAATGTTGCAAAAGAGTGTTTATTAAGATCAAAACCCAGCTGTTGATAGACCGGCTCCACCGGGATATTAAAGATAGAGCGAAATTTTTCACGTGAGGGCAGAGGTAGGTCGTGCTGCTTTAACAAGTGGCCAATGGAGTCGATAATCTTATCCAGATCATCAATTAAAGTGCCATTCCAGTCCCAGATTACTTGGCGATAGTTAGAGATAATTGGTAGTAGTTTGTTCACGAGCTCTCCAATTAAAGTAGATATCTGCTTTTACCACCATTTTATCAATTTTAAAGCTAATAAGATCATCCAATTAACCGATAAGTTATTGAAATTGAGAGTTAAATAGTAAAATTGGAGGGCATTTAGTGATGGCCAGTAATCGCAAAATAGGTCAGATCCTGATTAATCCCCGCTTTCAGTTGCGCTTTCTAGGGATCTTCTCCAGCTTTATCATTGGAATTAGTATTTGTTACAGTTTAGCAGTCTATACCTTCTTCTTTCGCCTCTATGAGCTAGGAGAGAGGATTGGCCTAACTAAAAATCATAATTTTTTTAAATTTCTAGATCATCAGATGGCCTCTCTATTTCTAACCTTTGGGATCGCTTTCGGGATAATTTTTTTGATTTTCATTCTAATTGGTCTGCGCCTATCTCACAAGATTGCTGGCCCCCTCTACCGATTTAATAATCATCTACTTTCAATGAGTTCACGTGGGGCTGGTCAGCAGTTGCAAGAGGTGCATTTTCGAGATGGTGACTACTTTTTGGAGCTGGAAAAGAGCTTTAACCAAGTGGTTAAAAAAGAGTGTGAAAATTCGGCAAATTCTAAAGAGTAGTTGCCAACAAAACGTGGCACTGGGCAGGGAATATTTTATCTATAACTTATTAAAAATCAAGAATACTCTCTTTATCTACTACCTCAGACTGGAGAGAGGATATAATAGATTAGTTTGGTTTGATTTATATTTATGCTTGGGTATTTATCGGGGGAACGTATGGCTCATCTAGGCCGGTTACCAGCTGCTCTGATTGTATTACTGGTATTTTTACTGATTGGCTGTGTACCACCGGCCCCATCTCCCAAAGGGGGGGGGGAGAGCGGTGATAAACTGCAAAACTCAACTCCTGAGCGGTCTCAAAAATCAGAGAAGAAAAATGATGGAAAGAGTATCGGAGGTAGTGTCTCCTATTTGTTGGATCTGGTTATTCCTGCTGCCCATGCAACTGTTAGAGAGTGTTTGAGTAGATGTCAAGAAGAGCGCAACTGTATCAAACTCTATCTAGCCAATAATCAGAATACGGCATATGACTCTCTCATTTGCGAAAGTGATATTGATGCTAGTGGCAACTATCTATTTCAATTTTCAACTCCTCCGCTTTTAATTGCTCACCAACTGGTGAGATTGCGAGCGACCAAAGGTGACGGTAGTATTCGAGAGATGACTACCTGGATGGATGATGGCCGTCAAGGGACAGATCTACACCTCACTTCTGCTACGACCGATGATAGCGAGAATATCAGGCGTGTCTACATGGCTTACACAAATAGTCGTTATGCGCGTCAAGCATTAAAAAAGGCTTCAAAGAGCAGGGGGCGATCTAGTGTATTGAAGATGTTGCATAGAAGGACCAGCAGAGGATGTGGCACTTCGAAACATTTGGAGTTGGAGCATCGTAAACGCTACCTTGAGGCGGAGTCGGAAAAGTGGTGTCAGCAAGAGCTTCAAACAAGACGCTGTATCAATAGTCGTTGGGGGCAGTGGAGTGGTGAGTTCACTCAGCATAGCTGTGAGGTCGTAGATCCTAAAGCCAAAGTAGCGCAATCAATCAACATCGATAGCATCCCTGAGGAGAGAGCGGTCTCTATCACAGAAGAGGTGGCGGAGGTTGAGACCAATGTAGAGGAGGAGTTGGCTCAAAGCTTTGCTCAATTTATTTCTGGGTGTGATAATGCAGCACTTATCTCTTGTGCTAACACCAAGGATGGAGCGGTAGCGCGCCTGAGTGCCGCCCGCAATATTGTCTGGGTTGGATCAAGGCCAGGTGATGAAATATTTATTATGCCGCTAATTGGACGACTCTGTAATCGAACTGATATTAAAGTGAATTGCCATTTTATTTCGATTACGCGTGGGAATGATGGTGCCCATAGCTCTCATGCTGCTATGTATGGTGCCAGCGCATATCGTTATGGTTGCTCATCAGAACAAAATTATCGAGAGATGCCGGAGCAGGTTATTAATAGATGGGTTATGCCGTCGGGAGACAGTCCCGCATACATGTTGAGGGCGCATCTGAATATGTTGAGGCCAGATATTGTGATTACTTTTGATCCAAGACATGGAACTGGATGTAATGTTGAACGACAAGCGGCTGGAGAGATGGTATATGATGTTATCGATCGTGTTGGAATTAGTCCCACCAATCTATTTTTTCTAACTAGTGATTTAGTCGTAGATTACAATAGCAACCAGCAGCTAACATCTTTTGGGCTATCAGCGCTAGAGGCTGCCAGTAACGATGCTAGTGCAGTTGCCTTTGCGGCAGATAATACTCCCTTCGGTTTTGAAAATGCAGGAACTGGCTGGGACCATTTTTTAGCTTCACTGGGATCCTATCCTAACTACCTCGATAGTCAGATATCATCTGTGGCACACTCAACCCCAGCCGCAGGTCGCTATGTTATTCTACAGCGAGCTGATCAGTATGATCCAGATGATCAGCGCTACTTGGATCGCTGTGCTCCGCCTCCGCCCCTGACGGTGGATTTCAAAGAGAATAATATCGCGATTGAAAATGGTGTCACACTCTCCTTTGTTGTTGGAGATGTTGCTAGAAGTTACAAATTTGTAGTTACAGGAGGTGTCCCTCCATACAGTTGTCAAAAGACTTTCCAAGAATTGACCACGGATTGTGATGCAACTATTTTTGATGCGGCTACAGGAATTGGAGCTGGACACGATTATACTGCACCTCTTGAGCATCATGGGGAGAGAGTTGCCTACGTAATAGGTGATAGTAGTCACGCTATTTACGGCCCCAAGGTTGAACTTTCCTACTTGGTTAGTGCTACTCCTCCGGTAGTTGCAACAGCTCCTCCGATAGTTGAAACAGCTCCTCCGATAGTTGAAACAGCTCCTCCGATAGTTGAA
>JABGUH010000019.1 GCA_018646675.1 Bdellovibrionales bacterium
AGACTTTATGGACTATACCCTTGGTTTTTTTGATAAAGATCATCGGAGATTAACCCTTTCGGATAGTCCATTTGATATTAACTTAGGGAGTGTCACCTAATTGCTCGGTATAAAATGTAACCCAAATTAAAGGTTGTACAGATGCTAAATCAAGTCGCCGTAGGCGCCCCATAGGGGTGACCGAGCAGGATGCGAGGGAAACAAACAGGAACAGGAACAGTTTATTCCCTTTAGAACTTAATCACCATCTCCAGCATCGGATAGATATTTCCGTAAGCATTGGCCACATCACTCTCAGTGGTGGCAACTACCTGTTTGGCAATTGTGACATTGTGATAGTTAAGAGATGCCCCCAGAGCGAAGCGCTTACTCACATTAATATGATATCCCAGGGAAAAAAACATTGCTGTTCCGGTAATATCGTGACTAACACCTGCGACGGTTCTGGTACCGGAAACATAGGGGTGCCAAGCTGCTGAAAAAAACCAGCTACGGGCCTGGGTTAGGTAGCAGACTAATTTGGGGCCAAACTCCATTAGTGTTAACTCACTAGTTGTATCACTGCTCCCCTTTTTGACCTCTTTGCTCCAAGAGTGCGCCTCCCAAGTAAAAAAGAACTTCTGCTTCTTATCAAAGGCGGCCCCGATGGTAATCATGTTATTCATCCGTCCATACTCAGTGGGTTCGGAGGTTATATCTGAGGTGGAGCTATGATAATTTAGAGCATACTGCAGGTAGAGGCCGGCATGGGCTTTAGTGTTAATCACTGTCGAGGTGAATAGGGTGCAGACAAAGATTAGTAGCACCTTAATTAATTTTTGATTGGTGATCATTTCGTCTGCACTCCTTTGGCAGAGGATTATCCTTCATATTATCTCTTAAATAGGTATATCTGATCAAAGCGGCAGTGATTGCCTCAACTGTTGTTCCGCGGAGCGTAATTTTGGTGCTTTATTATTGAAAAAGTGCGTTAACTCATGTAATTTCGGTGCCCAAATATTATCATAGGGGAGCAGCAGCTCGATGAAAAAAAGTGGTTATCATAAATTGACCAAGGTGCAACTGATTGAACTGTTAGAGCAACAGGGGCAGCTAGAGATGGAGTTAAATCAGATTTTTAACACTGCTGCCGATGGTATGCGGGTGATTGATAACCAGTTTAATACTCTGCGGGCAAATCAGACCTTGGCCAAGATGGTGGGGTTGGAAGTACAAGAGCAGATTGGTCGTAAATGTTACGATACCTTTAAGGGGCCTCTTTGTCATACTGATCGCTGCCCAGTTGTTCAGGTACAGCACGGTAGTCAGAGAGTTGAGCTAGAGGTAAGAAAAATCAGGGGTGATGGTAAAGAGATTCCCTGTATTGTTACAATTACCCCTTTTAAAGATGCTGAAGGAGAGATTATCGGCATAGTGGAGGATTTCAAGGATATCTCTGATCGCAAAAAAGCAGAACAGGAGATTGAACAGAAAAATATTGCTTTAGGGGAGAGCAATATTACCCTAAAGAATGTACTGGCCACGATTGAAGAGGAGCGGATTCAGTATAAGGAGAGCGTCAAGTTAAACCTAGAGCGTAGTATCGCTCCTACCATTAATAAAATTCGCCAACGTGAAAATTTTGATCCCAAGCTGCTAACTCTGTTGGAGCGTGACCTATCTCAGTTAACTTCTGATTTTAGTCGTAAGATTACTAACTATAAATTGAAGCTTTCGCCAACAGAGATCAAAGTTTGTGAGTATGTAAAGAGTGGTTACCAAGCAAAAGAGATTGCGGAGTTTATGAGCATTGCCACTGGAACAGTCCATGTTCACAAAGAGCGTATCCGCAAAAAGCTAGATCTAACTGGTACCGCCATCAACCTGAAGAGTTATTTGAGTCAGATCTGACTGGCCGCAACGGTGTACTTCATATGTATATTATATGTAGTATATTGGCATTGTTGGCCTATTTTATCCTGCTATAATGGTCAAGCTTAAGAAAAATATCAACAACTTTAGTATTTAAAGGAGTTAAAGTATGATCGCTGCTTGTCCAACATTGACTGCTCGGGCCGTTGCTTTTGCCAAGCCGGCCACCGTTACAAATGCTCCCACCGTAATCGCAGCCTGTCCTACCCCTGGTATGGGGATGGGTGCCGGCCACGGTATGGGTATGGGTGCTGGCCACGGCATGGGTATGGGCATGGGTGCCGGCCACGGCCTAGGATGCCATGCCGCCTTAGGTGGAGGTATTTTTGGTGGTAGCTTAGTCCCACTGCTACTACTGGCCGGAGTAGGATATCTCTCCTACAAAACCTACAATCTAACAAAAAAAGTAGAGCAGCTAAAAGTCTGATCATAATAGTTCGGCAATATTGCAACCATCATTGCCGACGATTCATCATCTTCTGTGGCTTATTATACTCTGCTTAACTCCTCTCTTTCAACCTTATCCCCAAATACCAACCAAGTAATTGAGAGAGAGGAGTTTTTTTCCCTTTTGTAAACGTGCATCTTATTGGATTCTTTGGCACAATAGATAGATAATTTATTTTATTTAGTAATTGCGTTGATTATCTAAAATAGGGAGTGCCAAGATGGAAGAGTTAAATATTCCGCATTTTTTAAAGAGTGTTGTTTTCTTTTTAATTGCCACCATTTTGCTGGCAGTCGGTGCGCTCCAGTTAGGTACGATTGGCTCCTTTGGAGTTACAACTACCCATTGGATCAGTTGGATACTAGTGACACTGATTGTCGCCTCCGGTTTTCTAACTACCCTTTATAGTGGTTCATTTAAAATCCCTTTTATCATGCCGTATATTTTTATCTATCTTATTTTGGTGGTTTTTGCGGCGTTTTATGCACCAGCTTTCAATCCAGATGTTATGTGGGAGTGGTACGGCTTTCTCGCCGGTATCACCCTCTTTTGGTCCCTTCATCAAGTAGATATTGGCGATCGTTGGGAGGGGCGAATCTATTGGTTGATCGTTATCTCCGGTTTAATTCAGGCACTGTTGGGACTGGCGCAGCTAAAGAGTATCTCTCTTTTAGGATACACCTTTAATCCGAAGAGTGCTGTCGGCGGATTTTATCAGGCGAATAACTACGCCACCTATCTGGCAGTAACCGCCTTGGCTTCGATGACACTTAAAAACTGGGGGAGCCGTTGGCAGGCAGCGCTACTAAGAGTTGTCGCTTTGGCCATTTTAATACTTGTCACCTACATGCTCTCCATCAGTGGTTCAAGGACTGGACTACTTGGAATGGGGATTGGATTTATCTTGATTGCTTACGGCCGTTTTCGTGGCCGCTATGCTCAAATGGAGTATCTGCTCCCATCGTGGAGTTGGCTCTTGGCCGCGGTTATTGGTTACGCACTTCCGATGGTGATCTTCTCTACTGGAGGGAATGCAATATTTAAGTTCCAGGTGTTGAGCAATTATCAGGCAGTACCTCGTTTTGCTTTTTACCAAGCATCCTGGGATGTGTTCAACGCCAACTTAATCACCGGCAGTGGATTAGGTACTTTTACCTCTCTTTTTCAGCAGGCATATGTCACCGTAATGGGACAGCTGGGACTAACTAGCATCTTAGATAGTGTCACATTTCATCCCCACAATGAGACTCTCTATCGCTTCTTTGAATCTGGACTATTAGGAGGAGTGGGATTTATCTTAATGGGAGTGATGTTCATCTTCGGCCTTAGAAAATTTGAGAACCATTTTGGATGGGTCTATGCTGGTGCGTTGATCCCATTGGCACTTCACACTCAGACCGAGTATCCGTTTTATCATAGTCCGCTCTCTTGGGTACTATTTTTAGTTCTACTCTACCTCCCATCACGACATCTAAGTTGGTCTTTTATGGTGTCATCGTGGAAGCTGGAGCGATGGGGCCCCGCTTTAGTCGTTATTATCGCTTCTGCGGCGTTACTGACCAGCTTCTGGTTGGGGGAGAAAGCAGCATTGGCCAGTCGGGTACAACAGGCTTTCTACTTGAGCAAAAATAAAAATGCGAATAAAGTGGCAGCACCACAAATTGTCCGTAACGCGTTTAAAGATTCATACTTTGCAGGGCTTGTGAAGCGAATGTTACTATTTAATCAGGTCGGCTGGGTGCAAAAAAATAGTGATCGCACTAAACTACGTGACTATATGAACAAGTTAAATGAAGCATATCGCTACTTTCCAACCGCCCCTTACTACCACATTAAGGCTCTTACTCATGCCTCTCTTAACGAGTTTTCGTTGGCGTTTAGCACTCTTGGACAGGCTGAAAAACTCTACCCTAAATATAGTGCTAAAACATCCACTAAACGTTCGGTTATGCATCGTGGTGTACTACATGCAATGAAGCATCGTGACCGAGTAGAGTCCTCTGTCATGATCAAACGTTATCTTGCTTGGATTAAGGGTAAGAGAGACCGAGTAGAGATGATTACTGATAAGAGTTATGGTCTGTTGGTCTGGGTACTTTATGAGCAGGGGCGTAAAAAAGAGGCTGTTTCAGTGCTCAAGCATGCCAAAAAGCTCTATCCCGACAGTAAGGCATTTAGTCGCTGGAAAATCAAGAAAAAGGATGATTGATTTTTCTCTTTTGGTTCTAGAAAATTGCCGGACTTAGTAGATAGCAGTATACTTCTGCTGTCATAATTCGAGATAGAATTTATCCCCAATGAGGAGTTACTATTATGTTTACGACTGAGCTAATCCAACAGCTACCCAAGAGTGATCTGCATCTACATTTGGATGGATCGTTACGTTTAGACTCTCTGATCGAGATGGCCAAAAGTTCAAAAGTTGATCTTCCTTCTTATACAGAGGAGGGATTGCGTGAAGAGGTTTTCAAGGAGAGTTATCGTGATTTGGGAGAGTATCTACATGGGTTTATGTATACCTGTTCGGTACTGCGCTCACTGGAAAATTTGGAGCGCGTTTCCTATGAGCTGGCGAAAGATAATCAACAGGAGGGAGTCTTCTATATTGAGGTCCGCTTTGCTCCACAACTGTTGATTGATCTAAAAGGTGTTACGATGGAGGGGAGCTTGACTGCAGTCAATCGTGGACTGGAGCGGGCGACCAAAGAGTTCAATCAGCAAAAGAGTGTTGTTAGTGGAGAGATGCCTCCATTTAATTATGGGATCATTGTCTGCGCTATGCGAATGTTCAGCTCCGCCTTCTCTCCCTACTACACTAAGTTCTTCTCGCTACACCACTACTCTGACTCGATCGATGTTATTAAGATGGGGGCAGTAGAGTTGGCCCGTGCAGCGATAAAAATTCGTGATGAAAAAGGGATTCCCATCGTGGGATTTGATCTCGCTGGCCAAGAGGATGGTTATCCTGCAGAAGATTTTAAAAAGGCATATGCTCTAGTCCATAAGAACTTTATGCATAAGACGGTCCATGCTGGAGAGGCTTACGGCGCTGAGAGTATCTTTCAAGCGATTACAGAGTTATATGCGGATCGAATTGGCCACTGCTACTATCTGTTTGACACTGATAAAATTACGGATACTCATATTGTGGATAAGGAGAAATATGTTAGCGATCTGGCTTCCTATATCGCAGAAAAAAGAATTACTGTAGAACTCTGTTTGACCAGTAATATGCAGACTAACCCCGCAATCAAAAAAATCTCCGATCACTCCTTTAAAGAGATGTTAAAGCAGAATGTTTCGATCACAATCTGTACGGATAACCGCCTAGTCTCAAATACCACGGTAACCAAAGAGATTGAGTTGGCGGTCAATAACTTTACAATTACTCCCAAGATATTACGCAATTTGATTGTCTATGGATTTAAGCGCAGCTTCTATCCCGGTAATTATCGAGACAAGCGGATCTACACACGAAAAATTTTAAATTATTACGATAAGATTGCCCGCAAGCATCAGATAGATATTGAGTAGGCTGTTTTCAGTTACTGAACCGTTGGTGTATGGGCCAGCCCCGTCTGTACTCGGACTGACTCCTCGTGAATTAGGGTGTAGAGTTCACTGGCAAAATCAGGGTTTAATCCTACTTGGTCGGCAATCTCGCGTCGCTTACGCATTAGATCTTCAAGACGATGAAGTTGCAGTACTGTAACTCTCTTTTTAATTTTTGCATCACCAATTTTAGATACCACCTCCATTCTACGATGGAGGAGCTCAATAATTTCACGATCCAGATGATCGATCTTATTGCGTAGATCTTCTAACTTACTGTCAAACTGCTGATCATCAGTGTACTCCCGCTTGGTAATTAAACGTTTCAGCATGGAGTTTAGCTTGGCCGGTGTCAGTTGTTGATTCCTGTCGCTGAGTGCTTGGTCAGGGTTATGGTGGGACTCAATCATCAATCCATCCATTCCTAGATCTAAAGCTTGTTGGCAAATCTCTTCAATCTTTGTGCGACTGCCACAAATATGGCTAGGGTCACAGATGATTGGCAGTTTTGGAATTAATCTTTTCAGTTCAATCGGGATGCGCCAAAGAGGAGGATTGCGAAGCGGCCCACCGTCAAATAGGGAGAAGCCTCGGTGAATCGCTGCTAATTTAGTAATCCCAGCTTGCTCCATTCGCTCCAGTGCTCCCAACCATAGTGCTAGTTGAGGGTTGATGGGATTTTTAACCATCACTGGAATGTCCACCCCCTTTAAGGAGTTGGCAATATCTTGGACTAAAAATGGATTGGTGGTTGTACGAGCGCCAATCCATAGTACATCTATTTTAGCGCTGAGTGCAGCTTCAACGTGGCCGGGGGATCCCACTTCCACACAGATTGGAAGTCCTGTTACCTGGCGCAGATGATCCAACCATGGCAGGGCATCTGGCCCTAATCCTTCAAAGCAGTTGGGACGGGTACGAGGCTTCCAAACTCCGGCCCGTAACATCGATACTTGGCCACTCTTTTTTAAAGATTGTCCGGTAATCAATAGCTGATCAAGACTCTCAGCACTGCATGGCCCAGCAATTACTAGTGGGCCCTGCTGCTTATCATAATCTATCCACTTGGTAAGTGGTTGGATTTGCACCTAACTCTCCTTGAATAATTCACATGTATCACTCAATTAAATTGATTAGTTGGTCTAACATAGTTTATCTGATAAGTGATAGCGCGTAGCGTAAAGATGGTAATATGGTAATAATCGTAGCTACCAATATTGATGCGATCTGTGGTACTTGGTCGCCAGTGAAAGTTTTTCAGTATTTAACCATTTTTTCATTGTTTGCCATGTTGGCACTCGCGCTCCCCGCAGAGGAGCTGCTCTATCATAAGAGTGATAACTTCTCTCCGGTTCGTTACTACTTTAACGCCGCTTTTGATGTTATTCAAAATCCCAACTACTTCTCCCAGAGTGACTATTTAGCAAAACATAAGAGGCTAATGAAACGTCTGGCCTCACCTCTTCATAATATTAAACGTCGTGGTGGTTGGGGAGAGCTTTTTAAACAGGAGTTCGCCTCTGGTCGCCTACTTCCTAATGTTGCTCTCCATCTTCTGGGAAGTGGTTATGATTACCGCTACATTGAGGAGTACTATCGCTGGCATAAATTTAAATATCCCCGTTTGCTCTCAACCCTCACTCTTTATATGGGACATCTTGGTAACGAGGCCCTGGAGCTGTCAAATGATCAGATAACCATCTTCGACCATTTTGCCGATCTATTCGTCTTTGATGTTCTGGCCATTTGGCTCTTTCAGTATGACCAGGTGGTAGAATTATTCCATCATCAGTTGGGGATGCGCCGTTGGGCCTATCAACCATTTTTCGATTTGCAGCATGGTCAGATTAGAAATGCCGGCCTTAACTATATCCTTCGTCCCTCCCTTACCTCAAGTAAGTGGCGTCCAATCTTTATGACTGGAATGCAGACAATGATCGGGACAAGTTATAACTATCACGGCTTGAAAAATATCTCTTTGTTGTCTGGTGTTGCTTTTACCGATCCGCTGGAGCGTAAAGGATATATGGTGGGAGCTCTCTATCTGGATAATGGTCGTCTGCCAGAGTTTTCAATAACGATTAATGGCTCTGAAAATTACTCCGTCCGTTGTAATCTCTACCCTGCACTCTTGGCCAACTACTTTCCATCTTTTCAAGAGCAGCAGATGAGTTTAACTTTTGGCCATAGTCGGCAGCAAGAGATGGTTATCGCCATCAACTACAATCTGCCATTGGGAGTAGGAGTCGTTTGGTAGATTAGAGTTTACTTTCTAATTTCCCGTTCCTGCAACTTCGGATCATCATTATCTGTCGGTGGTCGGAAGGTTTGAATAAAGTTCTCAAGTCCTTCGCCACTTAGTTCACAGCTACTGCTGGAGCATAGTTGCCAATGTTCACTGGGGGTCTCTTTTTTACTCTTCGGCCGCTGATAGTCAAAGACAAAGCGAGGCATAAAGTAGGAGATAAAGTCCAAAAACTTGCTATCTTGTAGCCAATGCAGTGGCACCTTAACGATCTTGTAGGCTTCCGAGGGATAGGTTAACGAGCGCAATCCCTCTCCCGCGTTGAGAGGATTCTTTAAGGTTTGCTGAGTCATCTCCTCGATCAAAGGGGCCAGCTGCGTATCAAAATCACTCTCATTTACTAGCAGTGTAAGGCGGCGAACTAGGCCAATAAAGGTCATCGCCGTTGAACGGTAGGAGTTATCGTAGGCGGTCTGGTTTTGGTTAGGATAGATAGCACTACCAGTGGTAGAGTTTGCTCTAGTCTTTAATTGATTACCATCGACAAATTCTCGAAAAATAAACTTAACAGTATCGTAGCAGTTATCCCTAAATATCTTTTGGCCGGTAATCTCATAGATCCGTAGTTGTGCTTCGGCAAAAAATACGTAGTCCTCTAAGTAGGGGAGCGAGTGTTCTTGAGTTGTAGTATGGCGAATCTGCATCCCCGGCTTATCTTGGCCAGAGACAAAGAAATTCTCATGCATACCATCGACCAGATGGTTAAAGATATCTGTTGCTTCTGCTCGAATGGCATCAATTTGGCAGTATTGCATTACGTCTACCATGGCGGTAATCATCATAAAGTTCCAGCTGGCAACTCCCTTGGGATCGGTCGCTGGTGGGATACGACCTTTGCGGTGTTCCAGCAATCCATTTTTAATCTTGCGAATGCTATTCCAGTTTTGAGGAGTGAAAAACTCCTTTTTTAATTTATCATCTAAAGAGATGACATTTAATCCTCGCTCAAAATTTCCCTCTTCACTAATACCAAACCAACGAGGGAAGTTGTTTAAGTTTAGTGCTTCCTCTTCCTCCCATTCGATATTGCTCAGAACTTGATGGAACTCCTCTTGGGTGTAGGTAAAGTAGAGTCCCTCTTGCCCTTCCGAATCTGCGTCGTGCGAAGCAAACATATAATTTTTTTCGCTTAACATCTCCGCTTTTAGAAAGATCAATGTTTGGTATAGGGTATCAAAGACGATTGGTGAGGAGTAGACGATACTGAGTTTGGCCAGTACTCGTATTAATCCCGCCTGGTCATAGAGCATCTTCTCAAAGTGAGGGACTAGCCATTTTTTATCTGTTGAGTAGCGGTGGATTCCGCCACGGGCCTGGTCGTAGATTCCACCCATCAGGACACGTTCCAGTGTCATAAAAATATGCTCACCCCGCTCTTGGTCGATCATCCCTTCAAGAATTTGCTCCACCGCCCATTCGTAATAGGGGAAGAGTGGGAATTTCGGAGCGTCCCCATAACCTCCATCACTGTTGTCCTGCATCTCTTTTAGGGCATGCAGAATCGACATCGGGGGGGGGAAGTGGCCGGGAAATTCAACGGGCTCACTAGGGATTATACCTTGGGCGATCACCTCTTTTACTTTACTGGCGTTATCCTTCACCTGCTCAAAGTCTTCATTGTATGCTCGATTTAACTCTTTGATTAAGTCGATAAAGCCAATCTGCTCTCCCGCTCCATGAGGGGGAAAGTAGGTACCAACAAAGTAGGGAGACATATCCGGCATTAGAAATGCAGATAGTGGCCACCCTCCGCGCTTGGAGAAGAGTAGGGAAGCCTGTTGGTAGTAGTCATCAATATCAGGATGTTCCTCTTTATCCACTTTAATACAGACAAAATTATCATTCAGATAGCTAGCAATCTCTTGATCATCAAAGCTCTCACTGGACATTATGTGGCACCAGTGACAACTAGAGTAGCCAACAGATAGAAAAATTGGTTTGTTCTCCTTTTGCGCCTGCTGAATAATAGCAGTAGAGTAGGGGTGCCAGCTAACAGCATTGTCCATATGCTGTGTCAGGTATTTGGACTGTTGATCCTTTAATAGATTCTGTTCTTGGCCCATATTTGACATCTCATCTCCTTTAAAACCAATTGATAAGTTAAGCGGTTCACCAATCTAGCAGTATGGCTTTATAAAGCTCACAGTTTACGGGGGAGATTTGATATTTGTCCATAAATTATGAGGTATTTAAGGTGATTCATGTCACCAAAATGGCGCGTCGTGATCATTTACGTCAACTGGCCAACTATCTAAAGTTACATAAAAAAAGGAGCTATTTATCTACTTTTTAGCTGCAAAGTTGTGGTGCATCTAGCTGGTCGTGATAAAATACTCATTTGCTTATCTTATAACAGGAAGAGTTTAAAGATGAATGACCTACTCTTTTACTCCGTCTCCTCCTTGGGAGGAATTGGCTTAGCATCGGCGGGCATGCTCTTTGTGGCATCCAAGAAATTCTATCTCTACCAAAATCCCCAGATTGATCAGGTGCGAGATGTGCTACCTGGTGCCAACTGTGGTGCCTGTAGTTTTGCCGGATGTCAAAGCTTCGCTGAAGAGGTGGTTAAGCGACAGGATCTTTCAGAGCTGAACTGCCCGGTTGGTGGAGCTGATACAGCGGAAGGGATGGCAGAGATACTAGGGGTGGAAGTCTCCATTCAGCAGAGGTCAGTCGCCCTGCTAAAATGTAATGGCCACCGCTTAGTTGCCCCTCCCAAGGTTGAGTATCAGGGAGTATCCAACTGCCAGGTCTCCCACGCACTTTTTGCTGGTAGCAGTGGTTGTGCCTTTGGTTGTTTGGGAGATGGGGATTGCGTTACTGCTTGTGATTTTTCTGCTCTAGCGATGGATCAGATTAAAGGACTGCCAGTTGTAGACTACGAAAAGTGTACTGCATGTGGGGCCTGTGTTAAAGCGTGTCCACGCAATCTCTATGAGCTACGTCCTATTGGGGAGCAAGGAGAGCTACTCTTTGTCGCCTGCTCAAATAAGGAGCGGGGAAATTTTGCCAAGAAGAACTGCGCCGTTGCCTGTATCGGTTGCAGTAAGTGTGTCAAGAGTGCTGCTCAGCAGGAGGTAGCGGTGGTGGATTTTCTCTCATATATTACACCGGCCGCAGACTTAGAAGGGATCGGGGTAGCACTATCTGACGGATGTCCTACCGGGGCGATCTTTGCATTAGGTATTGATGGAGTAAAGGAGCGAGATGAAAAGCGCAAAATCATTAAGTAGTTTTCGTCTAGGTGGAATACACCCTCCGGAAAATAAGCTCTCCGCCACTAGTCCAATCTTAGATCTACCGCTGCCGGCACTGGTGACAATTCCGGTGACTCAAAATTTAGGTGCACCGGCCAAGGTGATTGTTAAGAAAGGGGATGCGGTTCTCGTTGGCCAGATAATTGCGGCGGCCGGAGGCTTTGTCTCTGCCAATACTCACTCATCTGTTAGTGGTACCGTGGCCAAAATTACAGATGAGGTTGACTCCTCCGGCTACAAGCGCCCAACCATAACTATTAAGGTGGAGGGTGACGACTGGATAGAGGGAGTTGATCTAAGCGATGCGTTGGTGACTGATCTAGGATTAACTAATCAGGAGATGATGGAACGAATTGTCACTGCTGGTATTGTCGGGCTAGGAGGGGCAGCCTTCCCCTCTCATGTTAAACTGACACCTCCTAAGGGGAAGAGTTGCGATGTTTTGATTATTAATGGCGTGGAGTGTGAGCCCTATTTAACTGCCGACCATCGCTTGATGCTGGAGCAGGGAGCTGAATTGATCGTGGGGATCAAGATATTGATGCAACTACTAAATAGCTCCCGAGCAGTTATTGGCATTGAGAATAATAAACGGGATGCCATCAAGCAGTTAGAACAACTATTAGAAAGTGAGAGTGGAATAGAAGTTACTCCACTAAAGGTGCAATATCCTCAAGGGGGTGAGAAGCAGCTGATAAATGCTACTATCGGTAAAGAGGTGCCAGCTGGCGCGCTACCGATTGAGGTGGGTGCAGTTGTTCATAACGTTGGCACGATTGTGGCAATCTATCACGCTGTAATGAAGGGACGCCCTTTGGTTGAGCGAATTATAACGGTGACGGGAAAAAAAATTACCAAGCCTGCTAATTTTAGAGTGCGGATCGGTACGCCGGTCTCACACTTAATTGAGGCGGTCGGTGGTCTACCGATGGGAAGTGGTAAGGTAATTAATGGAGGCCCGATGATGGGACGGGCCTTGACCACTCTGGATGCCCCTGTAGTCAAAGGTAGTTCGGGAATATTAGTTATGGATGGCAGTGAGTCTATCCGTCGAGAAGCAGTGGCTTGTATCCGTTGTGCCAAATGTATTGACTCATGTCCGATGGGACTTGCTCCCTATCTGTTGAAAATCTGGGGAGAGCGGAGCGAGCTGGAACGAGCAGAGGATGAGTTAGTGATGGACTGTATTGAGTGTGGTTCCTGTAGTTTTACTTGCCCGGCCAATCTGCCTCTACTGGACTATATACGTCTGGCCAAGCAGGGAGTGGGTAGGATGTTGCGAGAAAGGAGTAAAAGTTGAGTAGTGGAAAAAATGAGCGTTTGATTGTCTCCCCTTCGCCCCATATCGCCGGTGATGAGACTATTCCCAAACTAATGTATGCAGTTCTCTATGCCCTGATTCCAGCCGCCGTGGTCTCTATTCTGTTTTTTGGTCTAGATGGGTTAAGAGTTCTCCTGCTCTCCTCACTATTCTGTCTGTTGGTAGAGTATCTGATTATGCGTTTTATGTTAGGGCGCTCATCGACTCTGGCTGATGGTTCTGCACTAATTACCGGTCTGCTGTTAGGTTTTAACCTTCCCAGCAATCTTCCGGCCTGGATGATCTTTTCTGGTGCAGTAGTGGCAATTGGAGTGGCCAAGTTGACCTTTGGAGGATTGGGCCGTAATCCATTTAACCCTGCACTTGTTGGTAGAGTATTTCTCTTAATCTCATTTCCGGCCCAGATGACCACCTGGCCACTACCTAGATTTTTAAACTTCTCTTGGGGGGAGGATGCAGTAACTGGTGCCACCGCAATTTCGGTGGTCAAGGAGGGATTAAAGCAGGGAGAGAGCATGGACTCTCTGCTGGCCAAGCTCCCCTCATTAATTGATCTGATCCTAGGGGCAACCGGCGGATCGATTGGTGAGGTCTCGGCAATTGCACTATTGGCCGGAGGGCTATATCTACTGTTTAAAAAGGTGATCAGTTGGCATATCCCTGTCAGTTATCTGCTGACAGTTGCTGTGATTACCGGAGTAATCTGGCTAATTGATCCTACTAAGAGCGCCTCTCCACTCTTTCATCTATTTACTGGTGGGTTGATGTTGGGTGCTTTCTTTATGGCAACAGACTATGTTTCAACTCCTATGAGTGCTAAAGGACAATTGGTCTATGGTGTTGGGTGTGGAGTTCTAACTGTGGTGATTAGGCTGTATGGAGCCTATCCAGAGGGGGTTTCATTTGCAATTCTCTTGATGAATGCCACCACGCCATTGATTAATAATAGTTTTAAACCGGCCCGTTTTGGCCATCAAGCAGCTTAAGGGGGAGAGGAGAATGGCGATTCAGCGACCAAAATCCAATCTGATCAATATGGTTCTGGCCTTGGTGCTGGTGACCGTAGTCTCATCAGCTTGTTTGGGATATATCTTTGAGCTAACCAAGGATCGAATTGCCCAGGCAAAAGAGGCTAAAAAATTGCGGGCAATTGTTGCAGTTACAGTTGATGGTTACGACAATGATCTGGTGGCCGGACGCTTGGAAGTCCTGGCCGACGGTCTTAAAAAGGCATTAGAGTTTTATCCTGCCACCAAGGATAGTGAGCTGATCTCCACTGCCATTAAGAGTTACTCTACCCAAGGATTTAGTGGGGATATTGTAGTGATGGTTGGTTTGAAGCCGGATGGTTCCATTCACCGTATCAAGGTGGTAGAGCAGCGAGAGACTCCCGGGCTGGGAACTAAAGTTGAATCAAAACGCTTTTTACGACAGTTCGTAGGTAAATCTCTCGCCAGTTTTAATTTTAAAGTGAAAAAAGATGGAGGGGATGTGGATGCCATTACTGCGGCGACAATCTCCACACGCGCTTTTTCTCTGGCGGTGCAGACCGCCTTGGCCCAGTATCAAAAAAGAGCACAGATTGCCGCTAACCAGGGTAAAAAAGATGAGTAGCAAAAATAGTAACTGGACAATTTTTATGCGTGGCCTGGTTAAGGAGAACCCCATCTTTGTCATGCTGCTGGGAATGTGCCCCACCTTGGGAGTAACCACTTCTGCACTTAACGGGCTGGGAATGGGGTTGGCGACCCTATTTGTCTTAATCCTCTCTAATACTGCTATTTCGTTAATTAAAACTCTAATTCCTGATCAAGTAAGAATCCCCGCATACATTGTCGTGATCGCCTCTTTTGTCACCATGGTGGATCTGTTGATGGCCGCCTACTGGCAACCGATGCACGAGAAGCTGGGACTTTTTATTCCATTGATTGTTGTCAACTGTATCATTTTGGGACGGGCAGAAGCTTTTGCTGCCAAAAGTTCTACTCTTCAGGCGGTGATCGATGGCCTCTCAATGGGAATTGGATTTACCTGGGCACTGGCCCTGCTAGGAGGGACCAGAGAGCTGTTGGGGAGTGGAGCGATTTTTGACTATCCTCTGGTGGGAGAGGACGCCTCAACCATGTTGCTTTTTATCATGCCTCCCGGAGCATTTCTGGCCTTGGGTTATCTGGCCTTGATCATTAATAAATTGAGAGGGGTGAAGTGATGGATTATCTTCACATTATTATCGCCGCAGTCTTTGTTAATAATATTGTATTGGCGCAGTTTTTAGGCATCTGTCCCTTCTTGGGAGTCTCAAATCGCATCTCTACATCTATTGGGATGGGCGGGGCAGTTCTCTTTGTGATGACTCTGGCCACCTTGGTGACCTTTATTCTACGCAAGTTGATACTCACCCCGCTTTCAATTGAGTTTATGCAGACAGTGACTTTTATTTTAGTTATCGCGGCACTAGTTCAACTGGTGGAGATAGTCTTAAAGAAAGTGGCCCCACCTCTCTATCAAGCACTGGGGATCTTTCTGCCACTAATCACCACCAACTGTGCAGTATTGGGAGTAGCACTACTCTCAGTTCAAAAAGAGTTCAACTTAATGGAGTCCCTGCTTTTTGCCGTTGCCAATGCATTGGGCTTTACTCTGGCGCTGGTGCTCTTTGCAGGACTACGAGAGCAGTTGGAGCTAGTAGAGCTACCCCATGCCGTTCGTGGTGTACCCATTGCCATGGTGGTGGCCGGAATCCTGTCGCTGGCGTTTATGGGGTTTTCAGGGATTGTTTAGCTGTATTGGATCATGGTGGACATGATTATCTTTTGGCACACTGCCTGGTCATACTGGCCACCTTATCTGGGCCACGATCAAGATATTTAAAGATCCTTCCTCGCTGGATTGGTGAGAGGATGGCCAAGTCTGCTAGTAGCGTTTGATACTGCTTATCTCCCACCTGCTGTTTGATGCTATTTAACAATTTCCAGCGTTGTGGGTCTTTCTGTAGCTCCCGGATAAAGTCATCTAACTGTCCAAAAGCCATTTGATCTCTATCTTTCAAACGAGTCGCCCGATTAATGTGATTTAATCTATGGGCCGCTCGCAGTGCTGCTAAATCCATCAATGAGAATGGTATGGCCAGTGCTGCATTGATGCTACTATCTCGATACTTTTGATGAGATTCGATTGACATTTTTAACGAGGTAGCATCTCCGCTACCGGCCAAAAAGCCAGCTCGAAAATCATGCTCCTTTTGCCGGTGTTCTAGAGCACGATCAGTAAAGTAAATTCCGTCAGTTACTCCTAAAGCAAGGCCGGCTCCAGTAACGACTGTAGCGGTGGTAGCTGCGGTGGCAGCAAGGGTCCCTCCTAAAATCCATGCCCCTGCGAAGGAACCGATACCGGTTACCAGCAGAGCTCCTCCAGCAACTGCTGATCCAACTATAAACATCCGATCAAAATGTTGTGAACTGCTCTGATCGGCGATCATCTGATTTAGCTCTTGGCAAAGTAGTGGTGCTAGCATGGGATTCTTCATCACGACTACTCCAGCACTTAGCGGAGAGTTGCGTAAAAGGAACTGAATCTGTTCTCTTACTCCCTCACTCTTGCTTACTTTTTGCTGTGCCAATAGGTGCTCCTGCAGCTCTCGCTTGATCCCTTTAACTGCTCCTTTGATCTCTAGCTGGTTTACAGATTGATGAGGAGTTAATCTGTAGCGAGTGGTATTTAGTCTACGATCAGATTTCTCTTCCAGATCTGCTTCTAGGTGGCGCATCGGCCCAGTTTTATCGCGTAAGGCAGAAGTTAGTAATAGAATCCCCGCAGGGGTGGATGCCAATTGAGCATAAAGTGTGACATACTCTTGATAGCTCTGAACTGCCTCTTCACTATAGTTGGGATCACTGGAGTCCCAAATTAGATTGTTAAATACCCCTTTATCAACACCGATATTATCTTCAATCTCTTTCAGGGCATGATTGAGCCTCGCAATATAGTTATTAACTCTGCTAACAATTTCCCGCTCGCTCAGCTTATGGTCATTTGCCCGCTTAAGCTGATTAATTTTTCTATTTGCGATCTTGGATATCTGCTTTAGTTGATCACTACTACAGCCAGGACATAGCTCTTGGGGATCTAGTGGGAGGCCGGGATGTGCTTGCTGGTCAAGTCGATAGTTAATGGTTGTCCAAGCCTCAATCAGTTTGAGTTGGCTCTCTTGTTGTAACTGCTCTTTAAGTAGATGAAGGTTGATCTGTAGAAGGCCATTTTCTAGGTTATCTCTAACTAACTTACCTTGCTCACCACTTTGGGCCAGCATACAATCACTACTTAAATCACTTCCCTGAAAAGAGTTGATCATCTGCTTTGCTCCACTCAAAAGTCGAGAGTGCCACAGACCCTTTGCACTATCATCTCCCGTAAGGCAGCGATCAAAGATCTTTTTAACTTTAAGGTAATTATTAATTTTCAGGCGTCTTTGCTCAACTTGACTATTGGTAGTAATTTTCCTTTGTTGAAACTTCTGATTCAATGCCTCCATCTGTTGTGTAGTGAAGTTACCGGCAGTCAATAGATCAAAATGATCAATTAACTGTTGATCACTACTGATCTTTCTCATTTTTCCTAAAGTCGAAGTAGCAGTAAACAAGAATATGATAGTTACTAAAATGTGTCGTATCATACTAATTTATTCGGCTAGTTAGCAAAATATCTAAAGTAAAAAGAGCGGTTATCCGAAATATAGTTTGAAATGAGAAGATACCTAGCGCTTATTGTCACTTTGCTATTTTTTTACTCATGGGTTGGGGCCCTTGAGGATAAAAAAACATATAAATATGTTAAAAACTTTGAGAAATTTTATGTCCATATGGATAACCATGTAGCAAATGTGCACAAGTTAGGAATTGATCTTCTCCAGACAATTCAAGCTAATCCCAAAAAGTATAATTCAATTTTCAATATTCCTCCTGGAGCTGATCTTCAACGACTGCATCCTCTGTTGAGTCAGATGCTTACCCTTCATGATCAGTCCAAATTAAATATCAGTGCAAATTTTCTAACCGAGCATAATATTGGCCAACGGCCAATTATTTATGATCTCTATGATATCTATGGCAAAAATCAACTATCTGAAAAGGATAAAAAATTGGTTGGCAAAACAGTTAACAAGCTGAACCGTGTGGACCAAGAGGTTATGGATAATTTTATTAGTCAGGCTCGAAAGCAACACAAACTTACTGCTTGGGAAGAGAATTTATTGCATGATATTGAGAAGATGTCAGATCTTGTGGAGCGAGGGCAAAATCCAGTTACAGTTGAAGAGATGGGGCGACCAGTCTCACCGGGCAGTGATTTTGTAAAAGGTAGGATGCCAGAGGATCAGCGACAGGTGATGATTCAGCTTGAGAAACGTTATAGTCAAATTGCCTCATCCCTGGAAGACCATCAGAAATACTTTTTGCAAACTAAGGGACGAGTTAAAATACAAGGCACCAATATTGGACTATATTTACAGGAGTATTACCCCTCTACTGCCAAGCCAATTGAGGTAACTCCTTCAATATCATCATCGGTTTCATCGTTGGCCAGTTGTGCCAAGCAGAGTATTTTGCGTATTTTAATTCCAGCAACAGGTAAATAGTGTCCGCAGCAGGATCTATCTTTAAATTGGATTAAAGCTCTTTTTTTTATTGCTAAATAGACAGAAGATCTAGGTAAGTGATTCGCACAATATTTTCATCACTGTCAGTTTAAATGTAAATACTAGACTGAATTTGGCATCTGTAATCAAAGTGGATCAGATCATCACAACTGATAGTAAATCTCTCTTTCCTGGATCTGTAGTCACTAACATATTAATTACAGTTGGTTAGGGTGGTTATTTGCTAATATTTGCCTTAATAGCAAATTATTCCACTTTGAGTAAGCTACTGTATAACCTTATGATAGTAGAGGAGAGTATATAGGAAGAGGAGATCAAATTGAAAATAGCTCACCTACTTTGTCTTACCTTTTTTGTTATGTCGTTAAATCTATCTGCAGTTGAGAATCTAATCACCTACTCAAGTTATGAGCTTCAACAGATGAAAAGAGCGGAGAGGTTAATTCTGTATAACGCCTACAAAAACTTTATGCTGGCGGTTGAGCGAGAGGGAGAGGTTAAAAGTGCTCAGAGTTATCTTCAGCTACTGATTGATCAAGCCTTTGCTGGCGGCCAACGGGGGAGTTTCTGTCCATATGGAGGGTGGCCTTCAAGTTACAATAGTAAGGGCCAATGCCAAGAACCTTGGATAAGTAAAGAGGGGAAAAAGTATAACAAATATGGGCCATCTTGCGGCGCAGTTAATAAATTTCGTTGTCATCCCTTTCTATCAGGATTTACAAAAGGCTCTTCCTACGCAGGCAAGTGTATTAAAGCAAAGAGTAAAGCAGCGCTGGCAAGAGGATTGTCAGGCAAGTGTGCCGCCATGGCCAGCGATAGTGATCGGGAACAAGTCGCCTCGGCAGCTGCTAATGGTAGTCTAAAGATTTTTTTCGGTCGGTTTCAGCAAGATGTAAAAGAGCACTGTGGTAGTGGGCAGAGGTCAAGTCCATGTAAAATATTGCTAAATAGGCTGAATAACCTCGAACTTCGTCGTCAGACCAAAATTGCTACTGGTCATCTGGGAGAGATGAAGAGTCCCACCACCTTGGCCGAGTGTGAGGCACTATCTAGGGCAATCAAGCGTTGCGGTAAAGCGGATCAGCAGAGGATAAAAGTGGCAGAGCGGGAGATTATCTATAACATGAGTATTGTTACCTATCGGACCCGCTTTACTTCGCCCTGTACCCCTCGCTCCATGTATTGCCAATATCCTGGGCCAGTAGGAACCGATTGTCCCTGTCATAAATATTTTAATGTAAAACGCAGACCTGAGCCTAATGGGCCGGTTTATGACTCCCTGATTGCTCGTAACTTACTAAAAAATACTTTTAAATCGATGGGGGAGCTATTGAATCGTTGTAGCACTTTGTTTCCTAATTTAGTTGCAAAGTTAAATGGTTATAAAAAAACCTTTGAGGGAATGACTCCTTTTGCCTCCATGCTCTCGTTTCTTAAAGGGAAAGATGATGCAAACTTATATTTGGCCCAGGATGGATCACCTAGGATGAATGACTACGTTCGACTTCGAAGTCATGGTACTGAAAAGACAGTTAAGGCAACTTATCAAGTGGCATTGGATTTTAAACAGCGTGTGCAGGGGGTAAATGCCTCCAAGAAGGAAAAACAGTTGAGAGTCACTGCTATGTCTTATGATGGTGGAGGCAGAAAGTGTTTTGTTGAAAACCGAACAGCTCGCTGCCATCTCTCACATGGAACGGGAAGGGATGTTGATTTTGCCCCTTCTTTTACCAACCCACCCGGGAGATTTACCAAAAAAAGATACCCGATAAAATTCAAGATGGCAGTTGAGTTCCTTATCTCTCTTGTCCGTTCTGGCCGTGTGGAGAAAGTGTTTTACAACCACCCGGATGTTCTGGCCGCCGCTAAAAAAATACTTGGTCCGAAAAAAGCGGCCATCATTCAGAAGCAAAAAGGCCATTTTAACCACTTTCATGTGAGGTTTATAAAGTGAGACGATCTATCTACCTTGCGGTTATTATCAGCATCGCAATATCACTGTCCAATCTTACTGCCAAGGAGTTACCGCTCTGTTTTGATTTTTCTAAGAAGGGGAAGGTCTTTTTTTTAGCGACGGACATTGAGAGTGATAAGCTTAGTGTGAATGACTTTAAGCAGAAGCTATGTGCGGGCAAAACATGTCTGGAGGAGTTTGTAAGAGGAAAGACTCTGCTCTCTAACTACCAAAGGAAGGTGAAATGTACTGGGGAGTTTAAACTTAGTGGGAAGGGGGAGAGAAGAGAAATTTTACAAATTCATGTTGGCTTGTTTGATCCAGATCTTAAATCGCTAATTTTGCAGCTTGATTCGAATTTTGGAAAAGCTAAAATTGAAAAGTGTATATATCCATCGGTTGATCAACGGGTGCTAAAGGTTAAAACCTGGATGATCAAAGGGCGATCACACCAATACTCCTTGGTTATCGATGAATGCAATACCTATGCTCCGATCATTCTGAAAAGAATAAAGGATTGAGCTGTTTTCTAGTTAGTTATGCTTTATTGGTGATAATGTTACTATTCAAGAATTGCGTCAATAATATAGTCGGGTGGGTAATATATCCACCTACTACAGGTAATCGATATTTTTACTATGCGGCCAGATAAACCGACAAGAACTATACAGTTAACTCAAGAGATCAGGGTATTATGCTCATTCAACTACAATATTTTATTGTTAAGATGTGCATAGTCTCTATAATAGAACTAAATAGAATAATGATAATAAACAGTTGGAATACAGTATGAATATTTTGCTATTTGCAGATGCCATTGGTGATACTTCATCATTTGAAGCAAGCTTAATATCTATATTTGTTGCCAAGTCGGAAGAGGGTGGTTCACCTCCTCATGATTCTCACACCAAGCAAAAAAGTAAAGTCGTTTTGGTAAAAAGTAATACTCATGCTGATTCCATCTCAAAATTGGCCAATCAACATTTTGATCTCCTGGTAATTTATGACCTTGAAAGGGGTCTCATTCTAAAAGAGGTCAACTCAATACGAGCTAAACATCAGAAATTGCCAATTATTATTTTGAGCGATAAAGTTGATAGAGAAGAGGTGAGGAGTATTGGAGTTGTCGGGGCAGCGAGAATAGATCCAACTGTTGGACAACTGAAACACGCTTTAAGTTTTATTTTATCAAACAGTCTGCCTGATAAAACGAGCATGAGTATTGAAAAAGAGATTAATCGAAGTTCGGATATTTTTTTGGTTGAGGATGAGGAGATAAATCGAACTATTATCAAAGAGATTCTCCCCTCTCCCGAATACTCGATTAAAGAATTCTCCACCGGAGCAGCATTCTTAAAGCAGCTACGCCACGAATGTCCCCTTGTTGTATTACTCGATTACTATCTGCCAGATCTTGATGGAGGTGATATTTTATTTTGGATTCGGCAGTACTTTTCAAAGGAGGAGCTGCCGGTCATCATTATCTCTGCACAAAAAGATATGGAGATTGTTAAGAATCTACTGTCACTAGGTTTAAGTGACTATATGACCAAACCAATTGATCATGATCGTCTAAAAGTACTTATTCGTGATATTAAACTTCTATCTCCTAGTGATAACTAGTTAGTACACACTTAAAATTGTTGCCGTTGAAAAATAATCAAAAGTACTCAATACGTAATGCTACTGTGGCATTACACTACTCCACAAAGAAAATAGCCATCCGCTGACGTAGATTAGTTCCAGTTGGTAATGCAGATTATGCTGTCACTGACCATATGTCCTCTCCAGACAACCGCATTTTGTTGGCCATCAAGAAAATAGTCAGCTTCAATCACAACCTCATCCCCATCAAAATAGAGACAATCCTCCTTAACCAGCTCCAGCCCTGGACGGATAGAGAGAATGGATAACCCACAGTTCTCCATCAGATCTTCTGGCACCTCTACGACAAACTTGCTCTTAGTCTTGACGAACTCTGCCCCAAGCATAAGTGCCCCCTTGTCAAACTTAATTATATTATAACATATTTTACTTGCTTAGACTAAGTTAACAGGTGAAAACGCCTATTAACGCTTACTATATTGAGGTTTGAATTGTTAACAGAACTACAATCTATTCTGTTTTGTTAACAATTTTAAAATGTATAGTTTGAATTGTTAGTTGCTGTTAGAGGGTTCGTTTAGATTAAAACGTACTTCCGGGTACTCGACTGGAACTCTTAATACCTGTTCCGTTGGTAGCTGGCGGATTAGATAGTCAAGGCGGGCATTGGGGCCAGATGTATCAAAGGTGATCAACTGCTGACAAAAGGACTCTCCCAGATAGATGGGGTGGCCCCCTCGTTCTTGATAGGTGGGGATGACAACACTTTTATCCGGCCGGATTAGGTTGCTCAACTTCATCGTATTGGGTAGCGGGACATCAACTGGTAACATGATTACTCCCGAACCTCTCTTCAGCGCCAGCAATTGACCTAGACCCGCTTGTAGCGAGGAGAGTGGCCCTTGCTGATAGTTGTGGTTGGTTACGATCGTTAGTTGTTGATTAACAACGTAGTGTTTAACAAATGGCTGTCGGGTATAATCTTGGGGCCGGTGGCCCACCACCAACAAAACCTCTCTACCACCGCACTCAAAAAAAGTAGCCAGTTGGTGTTCAAGTAAAAATTTATCTTGATAGGGGAGTAGTCCCTTAGCAAAACCCATACGGTTAGAGCGGCCGGCGGCCAGGATTATTAGTGGCGTATTATTGGTCGATGCTATTTGGGTCATCGTGGTGGATAGTTAGAAGTTGGGCCGCGACACTAATTGCCACCTCTTTGGGACTTTTCCCTCCTAGGGGCAGACCAATTGGGCAGTGGATCTGATCTAGTTTCGCTTGATCGATACCAAGCTCTCGCATCCTTGTTTGAAAACGGCTCCACTTGGTAGCACTGCCGATCATCCCCAAATACTTTAAGGGGCGATCAACTAACTCTGTTAAGAGGTCTTGATCCATTTGATGAGAGTGAGTGAGTACTAACACATATGTTTGTTTCCAATCGGTCTGAGCGTAGAACTCAATTCGTTGGTTAAATGAGATGGTGGTGGTAGTTGCCGGTAATAGCTCTTTTTTGGGCCAGTCAGGACGAGAATCGATCAGTGTGATGTTGAAGGGAGTTCCCTGCAGTACCTGACAGATTGCACTGCCCACGTGACCGCCGCCAAAAATTATCAGTGGAGCGCCCTGGCCAATCACTTCCAGTAGTAGTGAGACAGAACCACCACAACACTGTCCGGCCCGCTCTCCAAGAGGAACCTCCAGCATTATCTGTTCCTGGCCACCACTCTGTAGCGCCCGTTGCGACTCTTTTATCGCGATCTCCTCAAGTTGGCCTCCGCCAACTGTTCCCCACTGGATGCCGTCTGTGGTAACCACCATCTTGGCCCCAACATTGCGAGGGGTAGATCCTTTAGCAATGGCAATCGTAACCAGTACCGCAGGTATTCCATCTTGTTGGAGTTGATGAAGGGTTGTTATCCACTCTTGCATCTTAATTTTCCGTTGGCAGTAGAGTAGTAAGGAAGTGAGTTAGTAGGTTGGAAGCCACTTGGTGACGGTAGTTGGCGCTACTGCGTAGATCGTCAATCGGAGAGATCTCGCCCAGCATTAGCTCGACCGCTAGTTGGATCTGGGCCGGGGTAATCGCCTTTCCCGTAAGTGCTTGTTCACACTGCTTGGCCCGCATAGGGATTGGTGCGACGGCCCCTAACGCAATCTTGGCACTGGAGACAACTTGGTGATCATCCAAAATAATCCTTGCTGCTAGGGCCAGTTTACTAATTGCTAATGCTTGGCGACTTGCGACCTTACGGTAATAGTGATGTTGGTTTTTTTCTGGAGTGCGAGCAAGTCTGATCTTACCTAGTAGCTCTCCCGGTTTAAGTGCCACTTGTCGGTAGTCGAGATGAAATTGCTGGTAGGGGATCCAGTGATTTTTCTCTTTGGAGTTAATCTCAACTTTACAAGGGTAACAGAGTAGTGCCACCGGGGCGTCCGCTGCCGGCGAGGCATTTACCAGGTTCCCGCCAATGGTGGCACAATTTTGAATCCCTTTGGCCCCGACTCCTTTTGCCGCTTGGTAGAGTAGTGGGAACTCATCTTTAATCAGCGGATGAGCGATAATTTCAGAGAAGGTGGTCAATGCTCCGATTAAGATAAATTGTGCGGTAACAGTGATTCCCTTTAGCTCATTCAGTTTTGAGAGGTTAAGATAGTTTTTACCCTGATCGGCTTGGTCAATGGTCACCATGAGGTCAGTACCCCCGGCCACCAGTTGCCACTTGCTTGGGTCTTGCTGAATAAGCTTTAACGCTTGTTCTAAGGAGTCCGGAGAGGTGACATTTGCTATGACTGAATCCATCACTGACCCTCCGGGGATTTGGTTAGTTGCTCGATTGCATCGGCGACAGAGTCAATAATTTTTTGATGTCCAGTACAGCGACATAGGTTGCCGGCCATCGCTTGGCGAATCTCCTCTCGGTTGGGAGAACTTTTATCTTTGATCAACTGGTAGGATGCAATCAACATTCCAGGAGTACAAAAACCACACTGGGTTCCACCTTTTTTATGAAAGGAGTGCTCGAGGCAGTTAAACTCTTCTTTCTGGGCCAGACCCTCAATCGTATAGACAGATGATCCGTTCGCCTGAATTGCGGGAATGAGACAGGAGTTAACCATCTTTCCATCCAGCAAAACGGCACAAGCTCCACACTCTCCGGCCCCGCACCCCTCTTTGGTTCCAGTTAGCTCTAACTTATTACGAATAATATCGAGTAGTCGGGCCATGGGAGGAACACTTACTTGTTGTTGTTCGCCATTGATGGTTAGAGTGATGGTAATATGATTGTTAAACTCCATAATGGTTAAAATCCCTATGTACTAGGACTGCATTGCCTCCATTAAATTTTCAGGTAGCATCGGGATAGCATAAACTTGGCTTCCCACTGCATTTACTACTGCATTGATCACTGCTGGGGCCGGCCCATCCATTGGTAGCTCCCCAATCCCCTTGGCCCCATCAGGGCCATATTGGCGGTTCCACTCCTCAAAGATAACTTTGATCGGAGGGGTGTCAATCGAGGTTGGGATAATATAGTCAGTCAGATGGTTATTTATCATCCGTCCATCTTGATGAAGTACATGCTCATAAAGTGCATGGCCAATCCCTTGAACCACTCCACCTTCAATCTGGCCTTGGGCCAAAATCTGGTTTACCACTTTGCCCACCTCTTGCAAGGCATAGAAATTGGTAACACGAGTTTGATAGGTGAGTGTATCTACCTCCACTTCGGCCAGATAGACCGCCCAAGCGTAGGTAGCGTAAGCATCTCCGGAGTAACTCTGATCATCCCAAGCAACACCCTCAGGTCTTTGATATTGAGTATTGATCGTTAGTGTGTCGTGTTGGGCCAGATAGTTTTTAATCGCTCCTGCCACTTGGGTCGGTTGATAGTTGGAGGCCAGGAATTTAGTCTCAATTAGCTGATCACGTAGTTTGGCGGCCGCTTGTTTGACGAGGTTGCCGACGATCATCGTAGTACGGGACGCAACCGTGGGGCCAGAGTCTGGGACAATCGAAGTGTCCACCGGAGCAATTACTACCTGATGGTGAGGTAGCTTAAGCTCTTGGGCGACAATCTGAGTAAAAATTGTATCTTTGCCTTGGCCAATCTCGGTGGAGGATGCCAGCACCTCGACCTTACCATCTTGACGGGCGGTAATGGTACAGCGGGAAGCCAGATAGTCTTCACCCGAACCGGTGAAACCGCTGCCATGAAGAAAGGTGGCAAAGCCGATCCCCTTTTTAACAGGATTGGACGGATCAGCATTGTACTTTTGAAACGCCTGCTGCTTATTATGAAAATCGCTCTGCTCAAATACAATATCCATTAGAGCGTGATAGTCCACTCGCTCCCTAAAGGTCTGACCAAAGCAGCTACTTTGACCTTTGGTGATAAAGTTCACCCTTCTGACCTCTTCTGGGGTTAGCTTAAGCTTTGCTGCCACTAGATCTAGGTGGCGTTCCATGGCAAAAATTGATTGAGGGGCACCAAAACCGCGAAAGGCTCCGTTGGGCGGGTGGTTTGTGGCCACCGCCTTAGCATCTATCTGGACATGTTGACAGAAGTAGGGGCCAAAACAGTGGAGTGCTCCTCGGGACAGCACCACCTCAGAGAGGGTGGCATAAGCTCCACCATCCAAGATAAACTCAATCTGGATGGCAGCAATTTTACCATCTTTATCGTGAGCCGATTTAATCTTTGTTCGGGAGGGGTGGCGTTTGGTGGTCACTGCCATATCCTCCTTGCGATCATAGATCATTTTAACCGCTTGTTTAGAGTGCAGCGCCAGCAGGGCCGCATGGCCGGCCAGGATTGATGGGTAGTCCTCTTTGCCGCCAAATCCTCCACCAGTAGGACTTTGGACAATTCGCACTTTATCTTTTTCAAGGTTTAGTAGCGTGGCCATCGCTCCATCTACATAGTAGGGACACTGTAACGATCCGTAGATGGTCACTCCCAGTTCGGGATCGAAAGTGGCCACCACTCCATTGGGCTCGAGATAGAGCTGTTCTTGGGCCCCAGTTCGATACTCCTGTTCAAAAATCTGATAGTCTCCACTACTAAAGATCGACTCTGTAGTACCTCGTTTGATCTGGTAGGACTTGAAGGTATTACCCTTTTGCCAAATTATCTCTTGCTCACTAAGGGACTCTTCAATCGTAAGCACTGGCGGTAGGGGATCAATTTGCAGGGTGATGTGGGCGGCCCCACGCTGTAGCTGCTGGCGGTCAGGATGGGCCAGCAGTAGAATCGGTTCGCCGTAGTGATTGATCTGATCTTCGGCCAGATAGGGCCAATCATCCTCAATCATTTTAATTCTATTTTTACCGGGAATATCTTGAGGGGTAACGATACAAAAATCGCTCCAATCAATCTGTTGATCAAACTCAATGGCAGTCAAAGTTCCTCGGGCGACGGGACTTCTAATCGCCATCCCGAAGATTACCTGATGGGGCCAGCTTTGATCATCAATGTATTTGGTCTCACCTCGAATTTTGGCGAGGCCCTCCCTTCGCAATTTCTCCTGCATAGAAGCGAGAGTCTAACTTATTTGCAGGAGCTTGGCATCTTTTTTGAAGTAGATCTATTCGATGGTTGTCAGCTCACTTCTCTATCTTTTATCCCTGCTCTTAATTGTGCTGGTGGTCAATAATCTTCGCTCTGGGGAGCGACGTCTAAACCTCTATCAACAGCTGCGAAATGGTGTGGATCGCTTATTGGGGGCGCAACAGGTTACTCAAGGTGAGCAGCTAATTAGGTCGATTAGTGAGTTACTACTGATGCAGCAACAACTTCTAACTGGGCCACCAGTGCTACCTCGGTACAAGTTTTATACCGAAGTTCTGGATTCGCTGTTGGATGGGGCGCGCAGATGGGGAGCTCTCTCCCATACGACAATTATCTCCCTACGCAAAGGGGTGGGAAGAGATCTACGTTTTGAGCGGCAGGTGGTTCTGCAGGTGCGAGGAGGAGTGGGGCAGTTTCTTCTATTGGCGGCCGTGACTTGGGGATATATCTACTTTACCTACTCCATCACTGGGATGGCCCCTACACTGACAACTGTTGGGGTGATCATTATATTGCAAGTAAGTGGGGCGACAATTTTTATCTTGCTCTATCATCAACGACGACGGGCCAATTTCGCCCAATTTACCAGTTATCAGATGGGCCTCTACCGCTTAAAAGTGGCTTCAATATCGGGGGTTTCGGTGGGGGAGAGTCTTATCTTCTCTAGATTGGGAGAGTTGGTACTATCCCCGAGGAGGCGTCCGGGGCAGGGGCCATTTGCTCACCTTAATTTGCAGATTGAGAGCATGATTAATCGTTGGCGTAGCTTTGGCGCTCCAATTGGTGAGCAGCTAGATCTGCTGATTGAGGAGCTATGGTTTTTAGTCGAGTTACGATCAGAGAGGTTTGTCCAGGAGATGGCGTTAATTAAGTTTTTTATCCTGGTGCTGTTCTATCTCTCTGCCTACCTACTGATTCTGCTGGTGATGGTGCGTAATATGGGTGGGACGCTTTAAATGTGCTACTAGTAGACTTTTGGTGCTAATCGTTGCTAAAAGGTGCCAGTACTTTTTAACCATTTTTTATCGTCACGGATGGTTCGCAGATTCCCAATGACGGTTGGAGCAGATTGATGCAAAATGAAAAACAGATAATATACTCCATGAATCGAGTGGGGAAACTCTACCGACAAAAGCATGTGCTAAAGGATATCTCTTTGTCCTACTTCTATGGGGCCAAAATTGGCGTCTTGGGACTTAATGGATCGGGTAAAAGTACTCTACTGAAAATTATGGCCGGTCTGATTGATGACCACATCGGAGAGGTGACCATCTCTAAAGGTTACTCAGTTGGTTACTTGGAGCAGGAGCCACAACTTGATCCTGAAAAAACAGTTCGTCAGATTGTTGAGGAGGGAGCTCAGGAGATCGTAGATGATCTCAAGGAGTTTGAGCGGATTAGTGAGCAATTTTGCGAGCCGATGAGTGATGAAGAGATGCAAAAGCTGTTAGATAAACAAGCCAAGCTGCAGGATCGTCTGGATGCTAACGAAGCTTGGGAGCTAGATAGTAAATTAGAGTTGGCAATGGACTCGCTTCGCTGCCCCCCTCCAGAGCAAAAGGTGGGAGTGCTCTCTGGTGGAGAGCTACGTCGGGTGGCCCTCTGCCGCTTACTACTAAAAGAGCCTGAGATTTTACTACTGGATGAGCCTACCAACCACCTAGATGCTGAAACCGTCTGGTGGCTGGAGCGCCATCTACAACAGTATAAGGGAACAGTTATCGCCGTAACCCACGATCGTTACTTTTTGGATAATGTGGCCGGTTGGATCTTGGAGCTGGATCGTGGCATGGGAATCCCTTTCGAGGGGAACTACACAAACTGGTTGGAGCAGAAGACGAAACGTCTGGCAGTAGAGGAGAAGCAGCGAAGTAAGCAGCAAAAAGCACTACAAAAAGAGCTGGAGTGGATCAACTCCTCTCAGAAGGCCCGTCACGCCAAAGGGAAGGCGCGGGTAACTAACTACCAACAGAAATTTGAGCAAGAGAAGGAGCGAGAGCAGCGGAATGAGACTCATGAGTTATTTATCCCCTCTGGGCGTCGCTTGGGTGATCGGGTAATCAGCTTTAAGGGGGTCTCCAAAGGGTTTGATGATAAGCTGCTCTATGAGGATTTGACCTTTGAGCTTCCCCCCGGAGGAATTGTTGGTGTGATTGGTGCTAACGGTGCCGGTAAGACCACTCTATTTCGGATGATTACTGGAGAGGAGGAGCCCAATAGTGGGACGATCGAGATGGGGGAGACGGTTGATCTCTCCTATGTGGATCAGGGGCGGATGCTCGATGCCAGTAAGACAATTTTTGAAGTTGTTGGTGGTGGTCTGGATACGATCTCTTTAGGTGGGCGTGAAGTTAATACTCGCGCTTACATCTCAAAATTCAACTTTACTGGCGATGACCACCATAAGAAGGTGGGGGAGCTCTCCGGTGGAGAGCGCAATCGAATTCATCTGGCGACCATGCTTAAAGATGAGGGTAATGTCTTGTTGTTGGATGAGCCTACTAACGATCTAGATGTTAACACTTTGCGGGCGCTTGAAGAGGCGTTAATGGACTATGCCGGTTGTGCGGTGGTTATCTCTCACGATCGCTACTTCCTTGATAGAGTTGCAACTCATATGCTGGCCTTTGAGGGAGATTCCCAGGTGGTCTACTTTGATGGAAACTTCTCCGAGTATGAGGAGGATAAGCGTAAGCGCTTAGGTGATGAGGCCAGTCGTCCCCATCGCTGTACTTACAAAAAATTGACACGATAGAGCGAACGTCACCACAATTTCCAATGTTTAATGTGGACGTCAGAGTGAATCAAACAAAAAAAATATATATTCTAGTCTCTGATTAGTAGTTTGCTAATCATTTTGATGGGACAGTTTAATAGTTTGCTGGTTTCACTATGACAGCTGGCCTGAATCCCATATTCACCATTATCTAGTTGGTTGATTAGCTCAGCACTTTGTTGACATTGCTCTATTGTTTCAAAACATAGTGTCGGCAGAGGAGAGTAGTGGTCTTCACCAGCAAAGGTCACACTTATGGTCAGCGCAAGTATCGCAATTGATAGTAGGTAGATTTTCATCTTTTAGATCCTTATTAATCACATTATGAAAGTTGAATTACATTCTCATACCCAATTATTCCCATCCATTCCAGACCCCTCTATCATTTTTACTGTGACGTCACAGTAAATTGGAAATTTGTAAGTATGGATCTACCTATTTATCAGTAGTGCTAACGCTATGTACCACAAAAAAGTACCTTTAGAATATACTAATGACGCAGAGTTTCGCAGAAAAGTACCGGTTACCTTTTGGGAGGGAGGTTACCTTTTGGGAGGGGAATTTTTTCAAATAGATTGTGAAAGTGTGGTTTATTGCTTACCACCAAATCATGTTTCGTCAGATATTTGTTGTTCTCACTCTTTTTTTCACACTTTCGCTCTATGCGTCTGTAACCTCAGATATTATTGAGCGTGAATTTCCACCCTATTATAATTTGGGGGCCGAGAGATATGAGCTCTATTACTGTCACAAAAACGTTGCTGCACTACTAAATCATCTTCATCTGGCCGGGGCAACATTGGATGAGATTAGAGTGGTACTAATGTTAGATATTGAGGGGCAGGATGGTGTCAATCCCAGTTATACCCGATTTGATAGTGAATTTCAGTGGCATGTCTTTTTTATTCACGCGGGTGTGATCTATGATCAAAACATTATGTTTGGTGAGTACGGCCTACCGGTTGCTGATTACTTTCAACTAATGTTGGGTAGTAAAATCAATTTAAACCGTGTGGTGATTAGAACGGTCAGTGGAGATATTTTTCACCAATTTTTCTATAATATTGAGGGTGAATATATGGGGTATCTTCCTCATATATTCTTAGAGCGTTTTATCCGTGGCGATGAGTTTCCCCTAGAGAGTGCGCAATTTCTAAAATGGTACTAGGTTTGAACTAGTAGAGTATCTCTATCAATTAAAAGTGTGGCCCAATATTTCCAGTATAATCTGTTACCTATGCACTAAGAATGGACCCAGGTATATTCTCGGTATTTAGGTAACAGAATATACCGAGTAATTAGGTAACACTTCAAAGCAAAATGGTCCGATATAATCTTTTGATAACAGGAGATTAGTTTTGCCCGTCATGGTGGTATAGTAAATATATGATAACTACAAAGATAATCAAGCTAACAATTTACACTACCATGATCTCCCTTATCGGATCAGCTCCCTACCCTCTATTGGCCGCGATCTGTAATCAGGGCAAGTGTATTGGCACTGCCACTGAGATTAAACAGTGTGAAGAGAAGAAGAGTGAAGCAGCTGGGGAGTGCGCAGGACTTTCAGACGGAATGGTCAAAGGAGAGGGGGCCCAGCACCATCAGATTGCTGTCGATAAAACCTCCACTGAACAGGCCCAAAAGTTGACAAAAAATTTGAACGAATCATCATCCAGCAAGGAATTTTTCTCAAAATCGAGTGGAACTCTTAATAAAGAGCAGGTCAAATTAATGAAGTCTCTTAAGGGGGCCGATGGAAAATCATTACTACCGAAGGGAGCAATTAGTGATGCTAATCGGAAAACTTTAGGGGAGGTTTTCAATATCCCAGAAAAGGGTATGACCAAACATTTGACAAAAACAGTGGGTAAAAATTATGACTACTGTTTTGCTTTTTGTGGCGATGCCGGTGGCCGTGCTTGGGCCACAAAATCGGCATCTGGGACATTCAATCTGCCTAGCGGTAGCACTGCTTCTTATACTGTATCGGAGGGGGCAATGTTAAAATCAAATGTTGGCCCATCTCTGGGTGGTAAGATGGCGGTCAAGAGGAGGGCCGGTGGCAAGATGGCAATTGGTAAACAGCTGAAGAGTGCAAATGTTCCCGCCGGTAGTGGCGGG